>CAYRUF010000068.1:0-21253 GCA_964427375.1 uncultured Desulfatibacillum sp.
GATTCTTTTTCGGAATGTCGGTTGCGGATGCAGGGTCGGCTTTCAGTTTTGGTATGTCCGGACGGTAACAAAGGCCTTCAAGATGCTTGACGCCAACAAGTATGAAATTCAAACTCGAAAAAAAAGCTCGACGCCCGACCGCCCTCGCCATGCCATCAACAGGTTTTCATCTGGATCCTTGAACCTGGATGGATCCGAGTGTACAGTCCTGACAATGACCCGAAGGAGCCGCGTAGAATAAATTTCAGGCGGATGGTTGATGGACTCGCAAAAAAAATCGTCACTCCGGCGGAAGCCGAAGTCTCCGTTTCTGATCTGCGCCGGAATGTTTCGACCGCCTTCAGGTCAGCGGTTATCAGGCCGATAATCCTTCTGGTGCTTTTTGAAGGACCTATCTGGAGATTGAAGCCCGGCATGAGCGAATACCGGTTCGAACAGTTGGAGACATTGTCTCTTTCGCGCATGTATTTGAAAGCGCTGCCTAACGGCGAAAAAGACAAACTGCGGCGGATGGCTGCGGACTATCTCGAATTCCGCCGGCGGGTGGACCGTTTTCTGGAGACGCACTTCGGAAGCGTTTGCGACCAAAGCTGCTATCAGAGCCGACTCAGCGCCTGCTGCTCCCGGGAGGGCATCATTACGTTTTTCGCCGATGTGGTCATCAATTTGCTGTTCTCCAATGAAAACGAAATCGATGGCTTGACGAGCGCCCTGCAGCGGGAATCCGAAGAATTCAAGTGCGTGTATCTCAGCCCTGCCGGCTGCCGGTGGAGGATCAAGCCGATTGTCTGCCAGATGTTTCTATGCGAGCCGGCCAAAGCCAGAGTGTTTCGCCAGCAGCCCGAGGCCGCGGCCGAATGGCTCGAACTCGAACGGCAGCGCAAGAACTTCACATGGCCGGACCGGCCGGTTTTATTCGACATGCTTGAAAAGTACTTTATCGCCATGGGCTGCTCATCCCCGCTCATGTACATGCACCAGAGCCCGGGGCTGTTGAGGGTCAAACAAAAAGCCGGCATCTGACGATTGGATCGGACCATCTTTGGATGAGGCCGGGAAAAGGCCGGCTCATAGATTGCTCGAAAGGCCTAATAAGTTTTTGTTTACCGCCTGCCCGGTCTGAACCTGGATATAGTCGTGCTGGTCTTCACGGAAGGGCAGGTAGGCCAGCCGAAAATGGGTAGGGTGGATGCTGATGCGGGTGAGCATTTCAGCGATCCGTCGGCGGGGCCTTAAAAAACCGGCCAGCACCACCTTCAAGCTTTCGCAGGCTTCCTCGACCGGCAACGTGACGGCATGATGGCGTTCCGGCGGCAAAGCCGGGGACAGCATCTCCTGTGCCTGAACCAGCGTAAAACTCTCGGCCAGCCGCAAGAAGGCCTGAGCGCGCACCTTGAAGGCCGGCGTCCAGAAACGAAACTCCCGCGCGGCAGCGGACGCATCGACCATTTTCGGAAGGTTGGCGGCTTTCGCCAGATCGCCATAGTTTTTCAGAGCAATATCCGAGATTTCGCAGGCGATCTGCCAAAAAGGCAGGTAAAAATGACCGGCTTTCGGGTTGGGCATGCAATCGGATTGCACCCGGGTCAATGCTTCCCCCGACGGATACCATGACGACATGCAGTTCCGGCAGTGCAGCACCAGTGTTGAGCGCTGGCCCTCCAGATCCCAACCGCAGTCCGGACAAAGCGCCGGAACAAACCGAACGCGCCAATCCGGTTTTTCGTCCTTGAATCCGGTTTCGAAATAACTCTCCAAAGCCATCCCATTGCCGATCGGTCGATCCAGCACGGCATCATAGAGCCGGCTTCTGGCGTAAAAGGGAGAATAAAGCAAACCCATGGATTCTCCCAAATGGGCGCTGTAAAGAATCGGTTTGGGCAGCGTCTGGCTGAAGCGCATTTGAAATGCGGTGAAGGTTTCCGAGAAGGAATGCGTCGGAGAGATAAAGCGGCCGAACTGGTCCTGGGAAAGAAATTTGAGCTTCAGGGCCTGAGCGCGCAGGCCGAGCGTTGCCGGCAATCCGGGGAGGACGGCGGCGCGCTGGTTCACATCCAGGAATTTGTGTTCGTTTCCGGAAGGCAGGCTGAACAGCAGGGTGCCCTTGAAGCGCCAATAAGGGAAGTAGAAAATATCTTTATCCGCCGGGTTTTTGGCGGGCAGCACATAACGGAAGTAATCCTGCGTCAACAGAAATGAGCGGACGCGGCAGAACGGACAGGCGAACAGCCGGTCGGTTTCTTCCAGATTCGCCGGCGCACCGCATTGCGGGCATTGATGGTCGATCCGAAACGTCGTCACAGCTTCTCGCCGCAGTCGTTGCAGTAAATCGATTCCGGCAGGTTTTCGGCTCCGCAGTTTTTGCACAGTTTCTTCTGCGGCAGGCTTTGCACCGCCAATCCGCACCGCGGGCAGAACTTCGAGTTCGGGGCAAGGTTCTTGCCGCAGCGGACGCATTGCGTGAACACCACCACCTGATGCCCGCATTGCGGGCAGAACTTGGCGTCCGTCGAAACGATGCTCCGGCAGTCCGGGCAGACCGGACTCTCCACGGCAACGGCCGGCGCTCCGCCCGCTTTGGCGGGCTGGAAGTATTGAGCGAACATGGCCGGCAGCATCAGGCCCAGGCTGGTGCCCATGCCCGACGATCCCCCGCCGTCGTTTTCGGTCGCTTTTTCCATGGCCATTGCCGCCTTCATTTGCATGAGCTTCTCCATGTCCTGGAATACGCCCATGCGGCTGCGGTCGTCGATTGCTTTTTGAACATCCGGCGGCGGGGTGATGGCGCTGATATAAAGATGAGTCAGGCGAATTCCGAAATGGCCGAGATCTTCCTCCAGACGTTGATTCAGCCCCTGGGACAGCGCATCGTATTTTGCCGGAAGGTTGAGGAGAGTGTCTATCGTCTGGCCCATATAGTCATTGAAGCGGGAGACGATCACGCGGTTGAGATACTCCTCGATGTCTTCGGTGGTATAAAATCCCTGGGTTCCGACCAGTCGGTTGATGAAGAGCGCAGGCTGGACCACCTGCATGTTGAAAACGCCGTAGGCGCGCAGTCGGACCAGGCCTAATTCGGTATCCTTGAAGGCCACCGGATCGCGCGTGCCCCATTTGAGGTTGGTGAACACCTTGAGGTTGACGAAATAAACCTCGGCGCGCAACGGGCTGTTCATCGCCCAGGGGATGCTGGCGATTTTGGTGAGGATTGGGATATTCGCGGTTTTTAACGTGTGTCGGCCCGGCCCGAAGACACCTGCGACCTTGCCCTTGTAAAAAAAAACCGCCGCTTGGCTTTCCCGGACGGTCAGCTGCGCGCCCCATTTGATTTCCCCTGAGCCTTCCTGGGGCAGGCGGTGGACCAGATGTTTCCCGGTTTCGTCGAACCATTCGAGGTTTTCCAAAAAGATGACGTTGTTGGCGAGCATGATTCCTCCCATGGCGCAATCGCGAATTAAAAATCGTATTCCTCTATCAGCCAAATGATTATCGGCGTTTCAGAGGATGAACTTAAACCACCTTGATTCAAAAGAATCCCGGCTGGCGCCGGACGAGATCCTGACCCGGGCGTCAAGCTATTTCGGAAAGGGTGGGCTGGGGTTGGAGGAAAGCGAGCGCGGCTCCTGCTGCATCTCCTTTGCGGGAGGGGCGGATGTGCCACCGCAACGGTGTCAGAGAAGGAATGCGGGCATCGCGAGGTGAACGTGGAGAGCCGTGGGTCTGAGCATCAAGCCCGGCCGTTGCCGTCTTTGATTTAAATTCGTTCGAATCGAAAAAAAAAGCACGAACGCCTACACGGCGGTTCACCGGCGGGCGAGCCAGTATATGAGAGGCACCGTTAGGGCCGCCAGGATCAGCAGCCCAGGGGGCGATAGATAGGCCGTGTACCATGGCAGATTTTGTCGACGGGCCTTCCTAAGTTCCGCCAGAAACCAGTTCCCGAGAAGCGTGGCTGCTGCGAGCACCGCCACCAATTTTATGATTTCGGATAGAGATGGCATTGCGCGTCGGGCGGTTCAAGTGGTTGTTGCCGAAGTCCCGGGCCGTTGGTGCGTGCCGCGGCCGTCGGGAGCGGTTAAATTATGATTGATATTTCCGGCAGCTCGTGTATAGTCAAACATTGGCATGCACACCGTGAGAGGGCCTTGCGATCCAGGAAGCTTCCCCAGTGGCGCGCCTGGAGGGATTCGAACCCCCGGCCTACGGATTAGAAGTCCGTTGCTCTATCCAGCTGAGCTACAGGCGCATGAATTTACTTCCTTATCACATGCGCAATGGCCTGTCCATAGCGATCCACCGGGCGGCATCCTTGCCTTTTAGACCTTTTCGAAGGGTATCTGCGAGTTGGTTCGTGAAATGAAAGCATCCGACAAAGCCAAGAAAACTGGAAATCGAAAAAAGAGCGGGACGGCTGCTAAACTTGCATCGATTGAGAAGACGTTAAAAGAAAAACGTCCTTCAAAATCGGCCCCAACGCAGCCTTCGGCCACCGGCAAGACCAAGCAGCTGCAGAAAAAGGCACTCTCTAACATCCAAAAATCCGGCAAGGGGATTGAATCGATCGAATCTCTAAAAGCCAGCTTGAGCGAAGAGCCGCATCTTTCCAAGAAAGGCGCTAAGACTCAAAAGGATGTGAAGGCTGCCAAGGCCGGGAAACCGGCCTTGGTGACACGAACCTCCACGGAACAGTCCGAGACGGCGCCGGCCGAGGCCGAAGCGGTCGAACGCCGGTCGGATGAAGATGATGCCTCCCAGGCCATTAACGGAAAGCTGCAGAAACCGCCGAAAGTCGATAAGAACGATCAATCGGACGATTCCGACAAAGCGCTGGTCAAGTTCGATCCGCTGCAGCGCTATCTCTCCGAAATCAGCAAATACCGCCTGCTGACCCGCGAGGAGGAGCGTGAATACGGATTGCGGGTCAGAGAGCAGGGCGACAAGGACGCTGCCTATGCCCTCGTTACCGCCAACCTTAGACTGGTAGTTAAAATTGCCCTTGAATTTCAAAGAGTTTGGATGCAAAACTTGCTGGATTTGATTCAAGAAGGCAATATCGGGCTCATGCAGGCCGTCAAGAAGTTCGACCCATACAAGAACGTCAAATTTTCCTATTACGCGTCTTTTTGGATTAAGGCGTATATCCTGAAATTCATCATGGACAACTGGCGCCTGGTCAAGATTGGAACCACCCAGGGACAACGCAAACTGTTCTTCAAGCTGAAAAAAGAAAAGCAACACCTGATCGACCAGGGATTCGACCCGAAACCCAAGCTTCTGTCCGAACGGCTCGGGGTTTCCGAGCGCGAAATCGTAGACATGGATCAGCGTTTGGACAGCTGGGATGTTTCATTGGATGCGCCGCTCAAGAACGATTCCGAAACCGAACGGATCGAATTCCTCAGCACGGATAGCGAATCGGTGGAAGAGCAGGTGTCGAAGAAGGAAATCGAGCTGTTGCTGCACAACAAGATCACCGAGTTCCGCAAAAAAATGACGCCGCGGGAAATCGAGATCTTCGAGCTGCGGATTTTTTCAGACAATCCAGTCACCCTGCAGGAAATCGGCGACCGCTACGGAATATCGCGCGAACGGGTCCGGCAGGTTGAAAAAAACATCATCCGGAAGATGCGTGATTTTTTTAAGCGCGAAATCCCCGACTTTGCGTCCTATGCAGAAGACACCGGCATGGAGTGACACCGCCGTCCACGTGACTCTCTTCGCCCAGCCATCAGGAACACTTCAGATGATCCATCAGCGAACAGTTGCCGCGGTAATGATCTGCTTTTTATTGATGCTGGCCGCGTGCAGCCATCCGACCGGAACAGCTGTCCCGAGCGGGAGCGAAGAGCTGCGGACCATAGAAACCTCGCCGCTCCGGGTTGAAAAACCGGAAAACGAATATTTCTACTTTTTGGCGACTCAGCGGGAGCGCCGGTCCGGCCATAACGATCAGGCGATCATATGGCTCAAGAAGGCGATTGAAATCGACCCGGATTCGTCTTACCTGCGCCGCGAGCTGGCGACCCTTTTTCTCCAGAACAAGGAAGAGGAAAAGGCCATTGAGGTTCTCGACGACCTGCTGGCCAGACACCCCGACGACACCAAGGGACTGATCCTCTACGGCGGCATTCAACAGGTTCGAAAACAAAACGACGACGCCATCCGCATCTACGAGAAAGTAATCCATATCGATCCTTCTCAGGAGAAAATTTATTCGCTCCTCGGCGGACTTTACCTCGAGCGCAACCAACTGGATGACGCGCAGCGGGTGCTCGAGAGGCTGGTGCAGAAATTTCCAAGATCCTATGCCGGTTATTTCCTGCTGGGCCGGGTCTATTCCGGCAAAGGCAAGCCGGCGCTGGCCGAAGCCGCCTTCCGACGGAGTGCGGAAGTCGACCCGGAGAGCCTGGAGCCGCTGTTCGAGCTGCTTCGGCTGGCCCGCGAACACGGCCGCCGCGAAGAGATTTTAAAGCTCAACCGTGAGATCCTCAACCGCGACCCGGACAACAGCCGTGCGTTTCTGGATTTGGCGCTCTATTACCGCCAGGCGGGGATGAAGTCGGAATCCGATGAAATTCTCAAGCGCCTCGGAGAGCGCAGCCGCAGCGAATTCGAAGTCATTCTGCAGGTCATTCAGGTATATGTCGACGCCAAGCGCTTCGAGGAGGCGCTCTACCTCATCAACGGCATGCTGAAGGCAGCGCCCGACAGCGCGGACCTGCATCATCTCAAGGGATTCAGCCTGTTCGGCCTCAAGAAAAACCCGGAGGCTCTGCCCGAATTCCGTCAGGTTACGCCGGAATCGCGGTTCTTCCAGGACGCGGTGGTTCACATCGCCTTCATTCTGCAGGAGCAGGGCAAGGTCCAGGAGGCGATCGAGCAGCTTCAGGCGATGGCTCAGAAAAATCCGGAAAACGCCGAAATCCGCTACTACCTCGCGTCGATCTATGAAGAATCCGGGCGCTACGACGAGGCGGAGAGCTATCTCCTGCAGGCGCTCGACAAAGACCCGAACAATTCGAGGTATCTTTTCAGGCTCGGCGTCGTCTACGACAAACAGAAGAAGAAGGAGTCCTCGATCGAGGCCATGCGTCGCGTGATCGCCCTGGAACCTCAGAATGCCAGCGCCCTGAACTACCTGGGATACACCTATGCCGATCTTGGTCAGAACCTGGATGAAGCCGAGCGGTTGATTCTGGAAGCTCTCAAATACAAGCCGGACGACGGATTCATCACCGATAGTCTCGGATGGGTTTACTACAAGAAGGGTGACTATCAAAAAGCACTGACCTATCTGAAGAAGGCTTCTGAAATCGTTCCGGAGGACCCGGTTATTCTGGAGCATGTGGGGGATGCTTACCTGAAACTGAACGACAAGCCGAACGCCCTGAAATATTATCAGAAGTCCTTGGTTCGGCGCGAGAAAGAAAAAGACTCGGACACCGAAAAGCTCAAAGAGAAGCAAGAGCTGCAGAGAAAGATTCGACTGCTCAAGTAGGGCGGCGGCGAGGTGAGGATGAGCGCAAACCGATTGCTGGACCGCGTCAGGATGCGATGGATGGCGTTTGGCGTGTTGATTCTCGCGGGGTGGATGCCGATCGGCTGCGCGACATTGCCCGCGCCGGCGGAGGCTCCTGCCGCCCCCATGGATAGCGCGGAGGCCCGGGCGGTTCTGGATCGACTGCGGCACACGAACGAAAAGCTCCGGAACTTCAAAGGCATCGGGCGGTTGACGATCAAGCAGGACGGCAAGATCCAGATGGATGAGCGTGTGGCTTGGATCGGTTCCGATCCGCTGCGGCTCAGCGTGGTCCTTTTTGCGTCGGGTTTTCCGGCGGTACGCATGGCGAGCGACGGCGAATGGCTGTACTACCAGGACGGCCAGGAACCGGGGCTGCCGGTCAAGAAGATCCGATCCAGCGACCCCGATTTCGATCGACTGCTGTCCATTCCGATTCAGTCCAGTGACATCATCGCGCTGCTGCGCGGGCGCATACCGATTCGGGAGCACCGCGCGGCCCGGCTGCAGCCGGTGGCGTCCGGAGATGGCTATGTGCTTCTGCTGGATCGAATCTGGGGCGCGCATCAGAAAATATTTCTCGATGAACGCAAGGCCGAGGTTCGGCAGGTTGAGGTATACGACATGTCCGGAAGCATGGTCTTCCAGGCCAACTTCCTCGAAATGCAGCTGGTCGACGGCTATCGGGTACCCAGCCGGCTGGTGATCAGCAACCATCAGACCAAGGCCCAGGTTCAGCTGGTGGTTGAAAAATACTGGGCCGACATCCCGGTCACCCCGTCCATGTTCATGTTGGAGTCGCCGGGCTGATCGCCGCCGCGCATTCCCTCAAACCCATGAACCCCATCGTAACGATCATAGGCCGACCCAACGTCGGCAAGTCGACTCTTTTCAACCGCTTGACCCGGACCCAGGACGCCCTGGTCGACGACTTCCCGGGGGTGACCCGCGACCGGCATTACGGTCGTGCGCGCTGGAACGGGGTCGACTTCACGGTGGTCGACACCGGAGGCTTTGCCGACTTAGATGATTTTTCGGCCGAGGTCCGCGCCCAGATCGATCAGGCGATCGACGAAGCCGATGCCATCCTGTTCATCCTGGACGGCCGAGCCGGGCTTTCGCCGTTTGATCGAGATCTGCTCGAGATCCTGAGGGGCATCCGCAAGCCGGTCCTCTATGCCGTGAACAAGATCGACGGTCCGGAGCAGGAGATCCTGCTGGCGGATTTTTTCCGGCTGGGACTGGGGGCGCTCCACCCCATTTCCGCGGAGCATCGCCACGGGCTGAACGACTTCCTGGATGCGCTCGTGGCGGCGCTGCCGCCGGCGGAGGCGGAGGCCACGTCGGAAGAGGACCCGGCCGCCATCCGGGTCGCTATCGTCGGGCGGCCGAACGTCGGCAAATCCTCGCTGGTCAACCGCCTGCTCGGCGAAAACAGGCTGGTGGTCAGCTCCCGTCCCGGGACCACCCGCGATGCCATCGACACCCGGTATCGGTACCAGGACCGTTCCTATCTGCTGATTGATACCGCCGGCATCCGACGCAAGGGGCGGGTGTCCGCAAAGATCGAGAAGTTTTCGGTGATCAAGGCCCTGCGCAGCCTGGAGCGTTGCGATGTCGCCGTCGTCGTCTTGGATGCGGCGGAGGGCGTCACCGATCAGGACATCGCCATCGCCGGCTATGCCTACGAGCGGGGCTGCGGCTGTGTGTGGGCGATCAACAAGTGGGATCTGGCCGAGACCAACGGCCGACGCGAAAAAAAAATGGTCGAGGAATTGCGGTTCAAGGCCAAGTTTCTCCATTTTGCCCCGGTATTGACCGTATCCGCCCGCACCGGCCGGCGGGTGAACCGAATTCTAAGCACGGTGAACATGGTCTACCAGCAGTTCGAACAGCGCATCGGAACCGGACAGTTGAACCGAATTCTCGAAACCGCGACCCAGAAAAATGCTCCGCCCCTGCTGCGCGGCCGGCCGGTTAAATTCTATTATGCCGCGCAGGTCGCAGCCAAACCGCCGACGATTTTATGCTTTGTGAACCATCCGGAGGCAGTGCATTTCTCCTACAAGCGCTATCTGCTCAACCAGATCCGCGAGCAGACCGGACTGGACCAGACTCCGATCCGTTTGATTCTCCGCGAGCGCGAGCGGCGGGCAACAAAAGGTTGAGCCATGGGGGCTGAGGGCTGAGCCGGCGATGCGCGGCATGCCGTTGATTCCATCTGAGCCCCCAGCACTCCGTCCTCGGACCTGATTCGACTCATGAACCTTTTCGACTATCACAGCCAAGCGGAGCGTGACGGGCAGCGCCCCCTGGCCGAACGCATGCGGCCCCGGCGGCTGGCCGAGTTCATCGGCCAGGCACAGGCCGTCGGGGACGGTTCGCTGGTCCGCCTGGCTGCGGAGCAGGACCGCGTCTTTTCCATGATCCTGTGGGGGCCTCCGGGCTGCGGTAAAACCACGCTGGCGCGGATCATCGCCGCCGACACCCGATCGCACTTCGTGCATTTTTCGGCCGTGCTCTCCGGCGTCAAGGAGATTCGCGCGGTCATCGAGGCGGCGCGCGAGCAGCAGCGGCTGCATCGGCGGCGAACGGTGCTTTTCGTCGACGAGATTCATCGCTTCAACAAGGCTCAGCAGGATGCTTTCCTCCACCATGTGGAAAGCGGCCTGATCACCCTGATCGGCGCCACCACCGAAAATCCCTCCTTCGAGGTGATTGCGCCCCTGCTGTCGCGCTGCCGGGTCATCACCCTGAACCGCCTGACCGACGAGGACCTGGCGGTGATCGTGAATCAGGCGGTGGCCGATGAAGAGCGCGGACTCGGGCAGATGCGCTGGGTCCTGGAGGAGGATGCCCTTTCCGCCATCGTGCGCCTGGCCGACGGTGACGCCCGCTCGGCTTTAAACAGTCTGGAGGCTGCCGCATCCTTGGCGGGGGCCGGAACGGCCGCAGCCGGGCGCATCACCCTGGGCCATGTGCAGCAGGCCGTGCAGAAAAAGGCCCTGCTTTACGACAAGTCCGGCGAATCGCATTACAATCTGATTTCGGCGCTGCACAAAAGCCTGCGCGGCAGCGACCCGGATGCCGCGCTCTACTGGCTGGCCCGCATGCTCTCGGCCGGCGAGGATCCGTTTTACATCGCTCGGCGCATGGTTCGGTTCGCCTCCGAAGACATCGGCAATGCCGATCCCCTGGCCCTGGGGCTGGCCATGGATGCCATGGAGGCTTACCGGTTTCTGGGCGCTCCCGAGGGCGAATTGGCCCTGGCTCAGGCCGCCGTTTACCTTGCGACGGCTCCGAAGAGCAACCGCATTTACCGGGCTTACGGAGATGTTCAGGCCGCGGTCGGCTCGGCCGGGTCGCTGCCGGTGCCGTTGCACATCCGCAATGCCCCTACGGTCCTGATGAGGGACCTCGGCTACGGACGCGGCTATCAATATGCCCATGATTTCAAGGATGCCTATACGCCGCAGGACTACCTGCCGGAGGAGTTGCAGGGGCAGGTCTTCTACCATCCGTCGGATCGCGGCTATGAGAAGACCGTCAAGGATCGCCTGGATCGCTGGCGCCGGCTGCGGCGCAAGGCGGACGCCGGGGATTCGACCTAAACCCAAGCGAACTGCATTGACCCCGGCGATGCGGGTATGGTATAGGCCTTAAGCGGCCGAACGCGGTATTTTTCAAATGAAAATAGATAATTCGAACCGTTGGCGAATTGCCCGAAGCAACCGCCGACCACCTAAACCATACGTGCACCGGTAAGGAGGAAAAGCGATGAGAGAGGCTGTGATTGTCAGTGGTGCGAGAACTGCGATCGGAGGATTCGGCGGCGCCCTCAAAGACGTTTCGGCGATTGACCTGGCCGCCCTGGTGATCAGAGACGCGCTCCAGCGAGCCAACCTTCGACCCATAGCCAGCGCCGCCATGAAAGACGCCGCTCCGGCCGCACTCAAAGAACAGGGGCTGATCGAACTGGAAAAAAAAGCCGCCGCCTGGAACGGTGACGCGCAGCCGGTCGCCGTGGACGAGGTCATCATGGGCAATGTGCTGCAGGCCGCCCAGGGCCAGAATCCGGCGCGGCAGGCAGTGGTTCGCGCCGGCCTGTCCAAGGAAACTCCGGCTGCGACCGTCAACAAGGTGTGCGGGTCCGGATTGAAGGCTATCGCCATGGGGGCAGCCGCGATCATGACCGGCCAAGCCGAGGTCGTGGTAGCCGGTGGCATGGAGAACATGAGCCTGGCACCCATGGCGATGACCAAAGCGCGCTGGGGCTATCGCATGGAGCTCACCGGCAAGGGGGAAGTGCTGGACCTGATGGTCTTCGACGGCCTTTACGAGATCTTTTACGGCTACCATATGGGCGTCACGGCCGAGAACATCGCCGCGCTATACCAGATCAGCCGCACCGAACAGGATGAGCTGGGCGTGCTGAGCCATCAGCGCGCACGCGCCGCCATCACCGGAGGCCTTTTCGCCGAGGAAATCGTTCCCGTCGTCATCAAGGACCGCAGGGGCGACATCGTGTTCAACGTCGACGAGCGGCCCATGGACACCAGCATGGAGAAAATGGCCAAGCTCCGGCCGGCCTTCAAGCCGGATGGGACGGTTACCGCCGGCAACGCTTCGGGCATCAACGACGGGGCGGCCGCCGTCCTCATGATGAGCGCCGAGGAAGCCAAACGCCTGGGGCTTGCGCCCTTCGCCAAAATCAAGTCTTTTGCCGCCGGCGCGCTGGATCCGGCCTACATGGGGCTTGGCCCGGTTCCGGCCGTGAAGAAAGCGTTGAAGGCCGCCGGGATGAGCCTGAACGACATCGACATGATCGAGCTGAACGAGGCCTTTGCCGCGCAGGCGATCGGCTGTATGCGGGAGCTGGGCCTGCCGAACGACCGGCCCAACGAACTGGGCAGCGGCATTTCGTTGGGACACCCGATCGGCGCCACCGGCGCGCGGCAGATGGTGACGGCCATTCACCACATGCGCCGCAAGAACTACCGCACGGGGCTGATCACCATGTGCATCGGCGGGGGCATGGGCATGGCGATGATCATCGAGCGTTGATGCGGAATCCGCTGCCGTTGCACCATTTTTCTTTACTTGAATTATAACTATTGCTAATGGGTTAGCCATTAAACCAAAAGAGGAGGGTAGGCTCATGGATGTCGCCCGGAAGCTGGGAATCTTGGTGTTCTGTGCCGTTCCCGCCATCGTCGGTGGCGGTATCGTCTACTATGCGTTTCATTCATTGACGGCCGTCTTCATTTATCAGGTCATCCTTTTTCTGGGAGCCGGCGCGTTCGTCAGCAGGTAAGCCTGCCACTCCCTGATCTGTCTCGTTGCGCCGCCACGGCGGCCGGGATCCATGCGGGAGCCCAGGCGCCGTGGCGTGTTTTATCGGCCGCTCCGCAACGACACGGTTCAGCGGCCTTTTCCGGAATTCCGCCCTGAGCCCGTGACGCTGCGCGAAGACCCCGCTTCCCGCCGGCATGATCGAGAACCGCCAACCCTTTAACCCTTAGCCCATGAGGATTCGAGCGGAGAGGATTTAACGTCAGATGGACCGAGCACCTGAAGTCAGCATCGAAAAGGAGATGAAAAAGTCCTATCTGGATTACGCCATGAGCGTGATCATCGGGCGGGCGCTGCCGGATGTGCGCGACGGACTCAAGCCCGTCCACCGGCGGGTGCTCTATGCCATGGGAGAGCTCAACAACGACTGGAACAAAGCTTACAAGAAGTCGGCGCGAATCGTCGGAGATGTGATCGGAAAATACCATCCCCACGGAGATGCTGCGGTGTATGACACCATTGTGCGCCTGGCTCAGGACTTTTCCATGCGTTACCCCCTGGTGGACGGCCAGGGCAATTTCGGCTCGATCGACGGCGATCCTCCCGCGGCCATGCGCTACACCGAGATTCGAATGCAGCGTCTGGCGCACGAAATGCTGGAGGACCTCGACAAGGAGACGGTGGATTTCATCCCCAATTACGACGAGTCGCTCACCGAACCCGCCGTGCTTCCCGCCAAGGTCCCGAACCTGCTCATCAACGGGTCGGCCGGCATCGCCGTCGGCATGGCCACGAACATCCCGCCGCACAACCTCTCGGAGGTCATTAACGCCCTGCGTGCGCTGATCGACAACCCGCAGATGACCTGTGACGAGCTGATGACCCTTGTTCCCGGGCCGGACTTTCCGACCGGCGGAATCATTTATGGGCAAAGAGGCATCCGCGATGCCTATAGCACCGGACGAGGCATCATCCGGGTTCGAGCGCGGGTGATGGTGGAGACGGACAACCGCAATCAGGCCGACACCCTGGTCATCACCGAGCTTCCCTATCAGGTCAACAAGGCCAAGCTGATTGAGCGGATTGCCGAATTGATCCGGGACAAGGAGATCGACGGGGTCAAGTACGTGCGCGACGAATCCGACCGGGAGGGGATGCGCGTCGCCCTGGGGCTCCGGAAAGAGGCGGCCACGCCGGTGATCCTCAACCAGCTCTACAAGAACACCCGGATGGAGACCACGTTCGGCGTTATTTTCCTGGCCATCGTCAACAACCGCCCCGAGTTGCTGAATCTCAAAGAGGTGCTGGAGCACTTTGTCCTGCATCGCAAGGACGTCATCATCCGGCGGACGCGGTATGATCTGGCAAAGGCCGAAGCGCGCGCCCATATCCTGGAGGGGCTTCGGGTGGCGTTGGATCATCTGGACGCGGTGGTGGCGTTGATCCGAAACTCGGCGTCGCCGGCCGAGGCCCGTGAACGGCTCATGACCGCCTTCGGCCTCTCGGAAATCCAGGCCCAGGCCATTCTGGACATGCGCTTGCAGCGGCTGACCGGGCTTGAACGCGACAAGATCATCGAGGAACACCGGAAGGTCCTGATGGATATCGCGCGCTTCAAGGAGATTCTGGCCAGCGAGCGCCTGGTGCTGCAGATCATCAAGGACGAGCTGGCCGAGATCCAGGAGCGGTATGGCGACCGGCGCCTGACCGAGATTGTCGAGGAGACGCGGGAGATATCGATGGAGGACATGATCGCCGAAGAGGACATGGCCGTCACCATCTCCAAGCGCGGCTACATCAAACGCAACCCCATCACGCTCTACCGCAGCCAACACCGCGGCGGCAAAGGGGTCACCGCCATGGGCACGCGCGACGACGACTTCGTGGAGCGGCTCTTCGTGGCGTCGACTCACCACACGTTCTTATTTTTTAGCAACTTGGGCAAAGTCTACTGGTGCAAGTGCTACGACATTCCCCAGGCCGGCCGCCTCAGCATGGGCAAGGCCATCGTCAACCTGCTGAACATGGAAGAGCACGAGAAGCTCGCTACCGTGCTGGCCGTGCCGGAGTTCTCTCCGGGCGCCTTCGTGCTGATGGCAACGAAAAAGGGGCTGGTGAAAAAGACCGATATCATGGCTTACAGCCGGCCGCGGGCGGGCGGCATCATCGCCATCAACTTGCTGGAGGGTGACGAATTGATCGCGGCGCGCATCACCGACGGCACCATGAACGTGTTCCTGGGATCGGCCGAAGGCAAAGCCATCCGCTTCCATGAATCCGACGTGCGGCCCTCCGGCCGCACGGCCAGCGGTGTGCGTGGTATGAAGTTCTCCGAAGGCGATCACCTCGTTGCGATGGAGGTGCTGAATTACGGACAAACCCTGTTCGCGGTCACCGAGAACGGATTCGGCAAGCGCACTTCGATCGATGAATATCCGGTGCACAAACGCGGGGGCAAGGGGGTCATCGCCATCAAGGCCAGCCCGCGCAACGGAAAGGTGGTGGCGATCCTGGTGGTGGACGAAGAGGACGACGTCATGCTCATGACGACGATCGGCAAGATCATTCGCACCCGGATCAGGGAAATTTCAGTCATCAGCCGCAACACGCAAGGCGTCAAACTCATGGGCATGGACGTTGGCGAACGGGTGGTGGGGGCGGCGCGCCTCGGCGAAAAAGACGAAGACGACAAGCCGGATGAGGGACAGGAGGAAAATGCTCCATCGACATGATCCGGATCCGCCCGCTCCGCGCATCGGGGTGATCGGCTCGGGCAGCTGGGGTACGGTCCTTGCGGATCTCCTGGCGGCCAAGGGCCACCGCGTGGATTTGTGGGCATACGAACCCGAGGTGGTTGAGCAGATCCAGCTCCACCGGGAAAACCGTTTTTTCCTGCCCGGCATCCGGTTGTCGCCGCAGCTGACGGCCTCAAACCATCTGGAGACGGTTGCCTCCGGCAAGGATCTGCTGGTAGTGGTCGTGCCGTCCCATGTGGTTCGCCGAACGATGGCGGCGCTGGTCGGCCGCCTGGACGCGAAAACCTCGATCGTCTCGGCCTCCAAGGGCATTGAGAACCAGACCCATCTCACCATGACCGGCGTCTTGAAGGAGGTGCTCAAGATCGGAGACGACCGTTTGGCCGTGCTGTCGGGGCCCAGTTTCGCCATGGAGGTGGCCAAGAAATATCCGACCGTCGTGACGGTGGCATCCGGCAACCCAACGCTGGCCCAACTCGTTCAGCAGGCGTTTGCAACCCCGTATTTCCGGGTATATACCTGTGAGGACACCATCGGCGTCGAGCTGGGTGGGTCGGTGAAAAACGTGATCGCCATCGCGGCCGGAATCGTCGACGGCCTGGGCCTGGGATTGAACACCCGCGCGGCGCTGATCACCCGGGGGATGACCGAAATCCGGCGCCTGGGCAAGCGCATGGGAGCCAACCCGCGAACCTTCACCGGGTTGGCGGGTTTCGGGGATTTGATTTTGACCTGCACCGGCGACCTCAGCCGCAACCATGCCGTGGGCCGCAAAATCGCATCCGGCCAGTCGCTGAGGGATATTCTGGCCCAGATGCGAATGGTCGCCGAGGGCGTGCGCACGGCGAAATCGGTGTATGACCTGTCCAGCCGCCTGGGGGTGGAGATGCCGATCTGCCAACAGATCTACCGAATCCTTTATGAAGATCTGGCGCCGCGGGAGGCGCTGTCCCAATTGATGACGCGCAGTCTCAAGCAGGAGTTGGACGAAGACTGAACGGATGCCAGCCCGGATGCTGGCATGGATCCGCAGGGAGTTTGCATATGGATCGCAAACCGGATCACCCCGGCGCGGGGCATCGCCAACGGTTGCGGCAGCGTTTTCTCGCGGCCGGGCTCGACGGCTTTCTGGACTATGAGGTGATCGAGCTGCTGCTGACGCTGGCCACCCCGCGCAAGGATTGCAAAACAGCGGCCAAGCTGGCCCTGAAGAAGTTCAAAACCCTCCAGGGGGTTTTGGAGGCCGACCCCCGCGAGCTGCAGGAGGTGCCGGGCATCGGCCCCACCAACATGCTGGGCATCAAGCTGATCAAGGCGGTCTCGGATCGGTTTCTCGCCAAGAAGGTCGTCGGCAAAAGCGCCATCACCAATTCGCGAGACCTCTACACCTATTTGAACGGCGTCATCCGGGACAAGACGCGCGAGTGCTTCATGGCGATATTTCTGGATTCCAAAAATCGCGTACTCGCCATGGAAACCCTTTTTGAAGGAACCCTGACCGCCAGCGGCGTCTACCCGCGTGAAGTCATCCGTGCGGCGCTCCAGCATCACGCGGCGGCGCTCATCTTCGCCCACAATCACCCCTCGGGGGAGCCTCGGCCGTCGGCCGAAGACATGGCCGTCACCCGGCAGCTCGTTTTTGCCGGCCGCGTCATGGGTATGACGGTCCATGAACATCTGATCATCGGCGAGAACCGCTATTACAGCTTTGCCGACCAGGGGCACTTGGCGCGGATGAACGCCGAGTTTGAAGCTGGGCCAGCCGGCCGATCGCCTGAGCCGCCGAAATAACTAATGCCCGCATCCGCCATGGCCGATTTAAAACCCAAGACGCCACCGGAGTGTTTCGGTTCCATCGAAAAAGTTTTTCCCATGGGCCTCGATGGCTTGCGGCAGACGCCCTCCGAATGCCTGGAATGTGATGTTAAAACCGAATGCCTGCGTTCGGCCGTGATGGGTCCGCAGGGGGTGGTTGTGCAGGAGGAGCGCCTGGCCCGCTCCTATCAGGCCGGCCAGGTCGGGTTCATCGAGCGCTGGGCGCAGCAGAAGGAACTCGACCAGCGCCGGAAGACGACGAGCCGCTGGCGGCGTTTCTGGATGCGTTTCAGGCGCCATCATCGAGAGGGTTAGAAAGGCCGAGCGGTCAAGAGGACACGGCCGCTCGTCGATCGAAATGGGCAGAGCCTTCATTGCGCTGGTGGCGGTCATCTTCCTGGCATCCTGCCTGATCGTCTTCGTGTTTTTGAACTCCGGGATGTGGGACCAGCTCCTCGGCTATTATGACTTGGCAACCGACCGGGAATGGCTGCGGCAGGTTGTCAAGGCATCGGGTTGGGCCGCGACCCTGGTGTTTGTGGGCCTGCAGATCGGCCAGGTCATTTTTGCCCCCATCCCGGGCGAACTGACCGGGTTTCTGGGGGGCTATATGTTCGGCGCCCTCAACGGATTTCTTCTTTCCACCATCGGTTTGACCATCGGGTCCATGATCAATTTCGGCATTGGTCATTTTTTAGGTGAACCAATGGTCCGAAAACTCGTGCGCTGCGAAACCTATGAAAAGTATAACCAGATGGTCCAATACAAGGGGATTCTGGTTATCTTCATTTTTTTTCTGATTCCGGGCTTTCCCAAAGACTACCTGTGCATGTTCCTCGGGTTGACCACCCTGCCGGCCCGTGTGTTTTTCGTTCTCTCCACGGTGGGCCGGCTGCCCGGCACGCTGGCCTTGAGCCTCCAGGGCGCGTCCATCTTTGAAAAAAACTATATCGCGTTCGTGATCATCACCGTCTTGTCTTTGCTGTTCGCTCTGGTCAGTTACCTGACACGGGATTCGCTCTATCGTTGGATCGTCCGGCACAGCAAGAAGAAAGCCTGCAATCCGCTGAATTAGCGGTTCTGAATCTAGTTCTTGGTCGATTCTGAGGTATTGTGATATAGAAAAGAATAGCCCTCGCCCCGGATGAATCATCCGATCCGGGAGAGCATGTGATTCCGCACCGAGAGGAGAGCTCCTTGGCATTTTGGCAATACCGCGAAGAACTGAGCCTGGCCAACAAGCTGCGGAGATCTTACTACGAGCTCCTGCGAGACGACCTGGATCAGTTCCTCATCCAATACGCGCTGATCGATTCCTATCACAATTTCACCAGCCGCCAAACCGCCTATCCATTTACGGAAAAGCGCGAACTCAAGCCCCGCGCGCGCATCCCCGACCAGGAATTCGAGCTTCACAATTCCTTTCTGATCATTTTCGCCGAAGAATCGATTCCGTCCGAGCATAAGAAGTACATCCGTTTTTTCGATGAAAATCGGACGACCAAAGCCAACCTGATGAGGTCCGAGAGCTTCTCCCTCATGGAGCTGCGCGACCGCCAGGCCCGGTATTTGGACTCCGTTCATTTCCGGAATTTTATCCGGGCGCTCCTGCCGGTGGACTATGCCCTCATGATCCAGCGCGACCCCACCGGCAAGTCCCGCAACCGGTATTACCTCTCTCATTACCATGTTCGGATCGACTGGCCGATCAGCGACGCGGCCGAGGATCTGGCGCGCAGCCTGCGCTACATATCCAAGGAGCTGTACGAAAAGGGCGAAAAAGCAGCCGAAGACCTCCAGCGGAAGCTGTTCGAATACTACAACCAGCCCTTCATGTCGGGCGGCCGCCGAACCGCGGCGGTGGTAGCGGCTCAGTACATGCGCCGCATGCGCGGAATCACCACGGTCTACGTCAGCAGCAGCGCCTCGCGCGCCCTGATCCGCATCTGCGAGCGCGGGGTGGCCAAAGTGGTGCTGATGAAGTTTCTGAAAACCGACCTGGAGCAGATTGCCGCCGCCAACGGCCTGTCCCCTCACAAGGTAAAAAAATACTATGTCGTGGCGAGGGAGGGACGGGAGCGGGTCTGCACGGTTCAGGCGACCTATTCGCTCACCTCGCCGGCGCGCCCCCCCGAAGACGGCAAGCTGCGCGACCTCAAGCCGGATTTGAACTGGCTGACCGTCGGCGAGCAGCACATCCTGCCGAAGCCCGGCGTGTGGAACTACCCGCCGCTGCCGGTCAACGTCATTTATACGTAGGGACAAGCGGGTCCGGCAGTGATCAAAAGACGCCGGAGAAACCGGTGAACTGGTCGAACTTGGGGTTCATTTTCAGGCCGTAGATGTCCTTGCCGGTGAATTTGAACTCGATGTGGGCTGGGTCGATGGTGGCGTCGGCGGCGGCGTTTTGGGTAACGCTGAAGAAGACTGTTGCCGTCAAGTTCTTTTCATCCCAGGTGACGGCGTTGGGAATGGGCGCCAGCCTAGCCTCGCTGGCGGATATGGGCATCCCGAAATTGTAGGCTTGGCCGGGGCCCTGACCAGCGGCGCGGCCGATCCGCCAGTTGGCCGGGTTCTCGATCGAATCGCGGTCCATCTGTTTATCGAATTGGATCGTGATTGACAGAGTTTTGGATGCATGGGGGTTGACGAGGTAGCTGTTAAGAGCCACCAATGGGGTGCCGCTTCCCATTGGAAATGAAAAACTGCTGGTTGAAGCGGCAAACAGCATCTTGGGCGGATCGACCTTGTACATGTAACGGCTGAGGGTGTCGGCCAGATCCGTCTGTTCCACTTTCTCCAAATAGTCCACCATCTGCTGAGCGCTATCCATTTCGCCCAGGTCCGCATAGCTGTAGCCCATCTGGGCATAAGCGTCATATAAATCAGTATCCTGGGCGACGGCCTCCTTGAACTGCCGGATCGCCTCCTCGTGTTTACCCTGCCGGCTGTATGTCTGCCCCATTCCCAGGTAGCCGCCCGCCTCCCGGGGCGCAAGGCGCTGGATTTCGTTGTATTGGGTTTCGGCATCTGCAAAACGCCCCAACTCGATGTAGGCTTGGCCGAGCGAATAGCGGTTCACGGTGCTGGGGTTCAGCCTTACCGCCTCGGCATACTCAACCCGAGCTTCTTCGTATTTCTCCTGAGAAAAATAAAGATTACCGAGTTTTATCCGGATATCGTCACGGTAGGGGTCGATCGTGAAGGCCGACTTGTAGGCCTTTATGGCGTTTTCGGTGTCTTCAAGCTGGAGGTAGGACATGGCGAGGTACTGCGCAGCATCGGCGGCAAACGAGGAGCCGCGTCCGATGCCGACGGAGCGCTTGAATTCCTTGACCGCGGTCGCGTAGTCTTTCTTGGTGTAGGCATCGATCCCGCGCTGCAGGGCGGCGTTGGCAAGGCTTTCCAGTCCGTTGGATTGGGTGAGGGTGGCTGAAAACAGGCTGTCGGCATTACTGGCGTTATTTATTTCCATCATCGCCATCAGAATGGGTTTGATGCAATCCGGAATTTGGCCGCATCAATCAGGCGCAAACCGGTTGATACCTCTTCAATAGCATATCGGTTTTACAGTCAAAAACTTTACAGGACATTTTCAAACCACTTCCAGCCGGAATTGACAGAATTTATCGTCACAAAATTGACTGCCGCTTTCTAAATATAGTTTTAACTAATAGAAATAATTATAGAATAATAACAGTTTTTCCCCGTGGCATACAAGTTGCTCATTCTATAAGCGCAGACCTAAGCGCAATCACTTATGGGTTTCAAATTTATTTTGAAATATAGCTATCACTTGGACATCAACGATTTTGCCCAAACCTGTTAATATACATAACTATTTGAAAAATGAATACAATTGAATCAAAAT
>CAYRUF010000069.1:0-21252 GCA_964427375.1 uncultured Desulfatibacillum sp.
TGAACTGCGCAGCCGATTTCTGGCCCGGCGTAGCCCCTGCCGGCTGCAGCAGCGTCAAGTGCCCTGCCTTGTTTGCCGGCCGTTAAGCTGGTAATAATTCTTCTGGAAAATTATCCGGAGCGCATCCAGTTGAAAAGAGGGAAATGCCGATGGCCGTGGGACAATCACCTTTTCGTATCAAATCCAAAATCTGGATTGAAGACGTAAATGGCAAGGTGGTGTTTGGCCTGGGCCGCTACCGGATTCTGGAAGCCGTGCGACGTTTGGGCTCGCTGCAGGCCGCTGCCCTGGAACTCAAAATGAGCTACCGGGCGATCTGGGCGCGCGTGAGAGCGACCGAGGAACGTCTGGGCAAACCCCTGCTGATCCGAATGCCGCAAGGCTCCCGGCTGACTCCGCTGGGCGAATCGCTGCTCAAGCAGTTCCAGCGTCTGCTGGAAATCGTGGAAACCGAATCCGATGCAGTCTACAATGATCTGATGGCGGCATACCTGGACGACTGAGCCTTGATCCATTCTGCCGAGGCTGTTCTGCTTCAATGAATTCTCCCCCTTCCCGCTGAGTTTTTCGTTTCTCGAGATTTACTGCTGAATTCCAAGGCTGCGCCGTGCGCATCAAAAAAGTGGACGCCGGTTGAAGTTCCGGCCGACATCCCTACCTTTACAGGTGCAAGCCCGCTGACATGTCAAGAATGCCGGCTTCCAAGAAAGTTGGGTCATGTTCCGTGGGAGCGGCTTCCCAGCCGCGATGATCGAGGCTCGAAGCCTCTCCCACAAAAAACTTTCTTGCCGGTAAAGCGGCGCCGAGCGCCATGGCTTGCTAAAAACCACACCCAAAGAAAATGGAAACTGCCATGCTGAACGCTGCCATCACCATCGAACCCCCGCAGAATGAAACCACGCTGTCTTACGCACCGGGCAGCCCGGAGCGACGCCGGATTTCCGAAGCCCTAAGCGAATTCAGAAGTCGGGAAATCGATATTCCGCTCATCATCGGCGGCCGCGAGGTGAGGACCGGCCGGACCGCCGCCTGCATCGTTCCCCACGACCACCGCCACCGCCTAGCCGCCTATCACATGGCCGGCCCCGAAGAAGCCGCCATGGCCGTCGACGCCGCTCGCAAAGCGTCCAGAACCTGGGCCGCCATGGCTTGGGCGGACCGTCTGGCGATTTTCCTAAAAGCCGCCGACCTGATCGCGGGGACGCACCGCATGCGGATCAACGCCGCCACCATGCTGGGCCAGGGCAAGAACGTCTATCAGGCCGAGATCGACGCCGCCTGCGAAAGCGCCGATTTCCTGCGCTTCTACTGCTGGAACGCCGCCCGGCTGTTCGGCCTGCAGCCCATTTCCTCCCCCGGCGTCTGGAACCAGATGGAATACCGGCCGCTGGAAGGGTTCGTCTTCGCGATTTCACCCTTCAACTTCACGGCCCTCGGCGTCACCCTCACCGCCGCTCCGGCCCTGCTCGGCAACACCGTGATCTGGAAACCCTCCTCCTCGGCGGTGTATTCCGCCCATCACCTGATGCGGATTTACCATGAAGCCGGGCTGCCCGACGGGGTCATCAATTTCATGCCGGGCCCGAGCAGCCAGGTGGGATCAGCGCTGCTGAAACATCCCGAGCTGGCCGGCGTGCATTTCACCGGATCCACCGCGGTGTTCCGTGAGATCTGGAAAACCGTCGGAACGAACATCGACGCCTACCGCAGCTATCCGCGGCTGGTGGGTGAAACCGGCGGCAAGGACTTCATCTTCGTTCATCCCTCCGCCGACGCTCAAGCGGTGGCCGTCGCCATGGTGCGCGGCGCCTTCGAGTACCAGGGGCAGAAATGCTCGGCCGCATCCCGCGCCTACATTCCCAAGTCCATGTGGAAACCACTAAAAGAACTGCTGCTGGAGATGATCGGCACGATCAAGGTGGGCCCGCCGGAAGACTTCTCCAATTTCGTCAATGCTGTCATCGACCGGGCCGCCTTCGACAAGATCGCCGGCTACATCGAGTTCGCGCGCCAAGCGCCCGATGCCGAAATCATCGCCGGGGGCAGCTACGACGACCGGGTGGGATATTTCATCCAACCGACCGTCATCGTCGCCGCAAAACCCGATTTCAGGACCATGACGGAAGAGATCTTCGGCCCGGTGCTGACCGTCTTCATCTACGACGACGACCGCTACGAAGAAACCCTGCGGGTCTGCGATCAGACCTCGCCCTACGCCTTGACCGGCTCCATTTTCGCCCGCGAACGGCAGGCCGTCCTAACCGCCAAGCAGCTGCTCGTGAACGCCGCCGGCAATTTCTACATCAACGACAAGCCCACCGGAGCCGTGATCGGCCAGCAGCCCTTCGGCGGCGGCCGGGCCTCGGGGACCAACGACAAGGCCGGCACCCTGCTCAACCTGCTGCGCTGGGTCAGCCCGCGCACGATCAAGGAGACCTTCGTCCCGGCAACCGACTACCGCTATCCGTTCATGCAGCCCGATTGATGCGGCGGGAATTCGGCAGTTCCGCTTCGCCGCGTTTCCTTGTGGAGAGTAAAAATCCGCTTGACATGGCGAGACGGAACCGATAATCAATATATGACACGAAAATTATATTTTACGTGTCACATAAACCGATCGGCGCGCGATTGGATCGAGAGATCCCCTCAAGGAGGATGCATGGATATCCTGATCGTGCACTTTGATGTGTCCGGCGTCGTCACATCGATTTTCATCCCTCCGCTGGTGGCATTCGCGGTCTCTGCCTTCACCTCGATGGGCGGGGTCTCCGGCGCATTTCTGCTGCTGCCGTTTCAGGTCAGCATCCTGAATTTTACGACTCCTGCGGTGAGCGCCACCAATTTCGTCTACAACATCGTGGCTATTCCCAGCGGCGTCTACCGCTACCTTAAAGAAGGCCGCATGGCCTGGCCGCTGACCTGGATCGTGATCGTCGGCACTCTGCCCGGCGTGCTCATCGGCTATTATTTGCGGGTTCTGTACTTGCCGAATCCCAAGGCCTTTAAATTCTTTGTGGGATGCGTTCTCCTTTACATCGGGGTTCGGCTGCTCTACGAACTCAGCGCGCGTTCCCAGAAGGGCAAGCAGGCGATGAAGGCCCTGGAGACCAAGTTCAACGATCACGTCAAAAAAATGAAGGCCGCCCGCAACGCCAAGGTGTCGGCTGGCCTGCCGGCCGACGCGGTGGTTCGCACGGTTTCATTCTCCCTTTCCCGGGTGGAGTACGAATTCTGGGGGCAGCGGTTCTCTTACAATACCATGGGCATGTTTGTACTGGCGTGCGTGGTCGGCATCATCGGTGGAACTTACGGCATCGGCGGCGGGGCGATCATCGCGCCTTTCTGCGTGGCCGTGTTCAACCTGCCCGTCTACACCGTTGCCGGAGCGGCGTTGCTGGGGACGTTTCTTACCTCCATCGCCGGGGTCTTTTTTTACAGCGTGATCCCGGCCCAAGCCGGCACGGCAACCCGGCCGGACTGGCTTTTGGGTTTTCTCTTCGGCGCGGGCGGGTTTGCAGGGATGTACGTCGGAGCGCGCTTGCAGAAATTCGTGCCCCAGACGTTTATCAAGGCGATGCTGGGAGTGATTATCGCTTTTCTCGCCGCGAGGTATATTTGGCAGTTTTTCAGTTGAGCGGCATCGTGGCACCGGCTGTTTAAACCCAGCGCACCCGCGACCAGTCATAGGCGAGGCGAACACGGCGGCCGGGATACAGGCCCTGCTCTCGGATCTGCGCCTGCGGCAGAACGACCGTAAAGGGAAGATTGGCTGCCAGAAAGGACGCACGAACCTCCCCGGATGTCTTTTCCAAGGCCAACCGGCTGACGAAGCCAGAGAGTAGGCATGTCGTCAGCCCACTTACAGGGGGGGCTTCGGCATGAAACACCTGCAGGTCTTCGATAACCGCCGCCGCATCCGCAGCCGGCGGTGGCGGCACCCGCAGGATCTGGCCGTCGTCCAACGTTTTGCACCATCTCTTTTCAGCCGCCAATTCCCATGGCCCGAAAACGATATTTTCTCGTCCGGTTCCGAAGACTCGCCCCTTGAACAGGTGCAGAACGGTGTCCGAGACCTCATAAAGCCACGGCCAGTCGTGGCTCGCGATGACCAGGGTCGCGCCCCAGTCGCGCTGCGCCTTTAGGGCGGCGGCCTGGATGAGTTGCGCGCTCACCGCATCCACATTGGCCGTGGGTTCATCCAGCAGCAGGACATCCGGCTTAAGGACGAGGCGCGCCGCCAGCGCCACTCTCTGGGCCTCGCCGCCGGAAAGGGCGTACGACGGCCTCTGGACAAAATCCTTGCCGTTTAAACCCACATAGGCGAGCGCCTCGTTAACGCGTTCGAGTAAATGGTTATCGGCTTTACGAACCCGCAGGCCGTAGGCGATGTTTTGCTGAACGGTGCGCTTCATCAGGAAAGGCTCCTGGGGCAGCATGGTCACCCGGCTCCGCACTTCCGGTGCAAACGGTCCGGCGGCCTTGCCATTAAAAAGAACCTGCCCCACGGTCGGTTTTTCGACGAATCCCGCAATCCTCAAAAAAGTGCTTTTCCCGCTGCCGTTCGGGCCGATGACCCCGACAATCCCACCCCTTGGAAGATCCAGCCGGTCGATGCTCAGAACGGCTGTGCCGCGATAGACGTGCACGAGGCTGCGGAAGGTATAAAGCGGGGCCTGCATTTCAGTCCCTCTTCCGCAGGAAGGATACCGAGATGTTCACCGCAAAGGATATGAGCAGGAGAATTAAGCCTAACGCGATGCCCATGGCGAACTCGCCTTTGTTGGTCTCCAGAGCGATGGCGGTGGTGATGGTGCGGGTCTGCCACTTGATGTTGCCGCCCACCATCATGGCGATGCCGACTTCGGTCATGACGCGACCAAAGGCGGTGAGCGCAGCGGCGATGATTCCATGGCGCGCTTCCCAGAGCGTGCTCAGAAAAAGCTGACGCCGGTCGGCGCCGAGCGAGATCAGGGTCACCCGCAGCTGCCGGTCCATGCTCTCCACGGCCGTGGCGCTCAGGGCGATCACGATCGGAAGCGCCAGGATGGTCAACCCGACGGCGACGCCGGGCAGGGTGAAAAGGAGGCCCCATTCACCCAGAGGCCCCCGGTGGGTGAAAAACGCGTAAACCACCAGACCGATGAAGACGGTGGGCAGGGAGAGCAGCGTGTCCACCACCACCCGCACCTGCTTTTTGAACCTGAAATCAAAATAGCCCAGGCAGAAACCGAGCGGCAGGCCCATCGCCAGCGTCGCCGCCAGGGAATAAGCGGACACGACCAGCGTGGCGCTGACGGCCGAAAAAGTTTCCGCGTCGCCGGCGACCAGCAATTCGATCGCTCTTAAAAATCCTTGAACCAGAAAATCCATAGGAGAATAGTTTGGCCCGTTAACCCGTTAGCCCGTTGGCCCGTTCATAAAGCCGAAGACTGAAGCGTTGAGAGAGAATCCTCAGCACTCGTTTCTCGTTCATTTGGCGTTGGCGGTGAACAGCGGCTTGCCTTCCAGCTTGAACTCTCGGATCAGTTTCTGTCCTTCAGGCCCGGCGATCCAGTCGCTGAATTTCGTGGCCAAGTCCAGCTGCGCCTTGCTGCACTTCGCCGGATTCACGGCGATGACGCTGTATTGATTGAACAGCAGCTGGTCGCCCTCGACCAGGATCTTCAGCGGCGGGCTGCCTTTCATTTGGTTTTCGTACTTGATGTAGGTGCCGCGGTCGGCCAGCGTGTAGCCGTTCTTTTCAGCGGCGATGGTGATGGTGGCCATCATGCCCTGGCCGGCCTGCGCATACCAGGCCTCTTTTTCGGGAACCGCCCCTCCTCCGGTCTTCCACAGATCGAGTTCCATCATGTGCGTCCCGGACTTGTCGCCGCGGCTGACGAAAACCGCCTTCTTGGCCTGAATGGCCTGCAGGGCGTCTTTGACGCTCTTGCCTTTGATGCCGGCAGGGTCGGCGGCCGGCCCGATGATGATGAAATCGTTGTACATGATCTCCCGGCGGTTCAAGCCGAACCCCGCCTCCACGAATTTCTTCTCGGCGCCCGGGGCGTGCACCATCAGCACGTCCACGTTGCAGTCTTCGCCCAGCTTGAGCGCCTTGCCGGTTCCAGTGGCGGTCCAACGCAGGTCGATGCCGCTCGCCTTTTTGAATTCCGCCCCGATAACGTTCAACAGCCCGGTGTCCTCGGTGCTGGTAGTCGTAGCCATCAGCAAAACCTTTTCCTGCGCTCCGACCGACGCCTCCAAGAACCACCCCAGGCACAGTGCAACCAGCAGACTTGCCATCACTCCTCGATTCCGTTTCATCGCGCTCCCCCTTTCGATCTATGCGTCTTGAGTTTCCGTTTTTGGATTGTGCGGGAACACCATCTTGCCGCTCAGGCTGAGGTCGTAGCCTTCAAGCCCGTCCTTGACCATGCGGTGGAACTTGGGCTCGTGCAGCAGCCCCAGGAAGCGCTGCACGCCCTCGTCGAAAAACCGCTCTTTGGACGCCATCAGGTCAAAGCGCTCCCAGCGCAGCGGAATGAATCCCAGCTTGAGCAGCGCCGCCACCGGCCGGATCCCGGGTCCGGCGTCGGCCCGACCGGACAAGACATCGAGGCCGACATCTAAGTGCCGCTGCACTTCGTTGGCATAACCTTCGATCTTTTCCCCTTTGAGCCCGGCTTTGCTCAGCTCTCGATCCAGCAGCAGGCGCGTCCCGGTCCCCAGCGGACGATTCACGATCCGCAGCCCCGGCTTGCCGAGGTCCGCGACACTCGTGAGTTTCTTGGGATTCCCCTTCTGGACGATGATGCCCTGCTCGCGCCGGCAGAAATTCACCACAGCGGGCAGATTCCCCAGCTCCTCCGACGCGTAGGCGAAATTGTACTCGCTCTCGTCGTCCTGGAGCAGATGGCTGGCCGCCAGGTGGCAGAGATCCCGCCGCAGCGCCCGCAGGCCGCCCATGCTCCCCAGGTTCCCGAAAACCGCCAGGTGCTCGGCGGTCATGGTGTTGAAGAGCGTGATGGCCCGGTCCAGGAGCAGGTCGTTGCTTCCGGCGATGACCAGCAGGCCCTTGTAAGGCGCTGCGCCCGCGTCGCGCTTGGGGAAATTGATGGTATTGGCCTCCACCCACTGCTCGACCAGGTGCTGGGGAAACAGCCATTTGCCGGTGATCTTCGTGGCCGGCAACCCTTTTTCGGACACGAGGGTGTAGACCATTTTCTCGTTCACGTTGAGAAACTTCGAAACTTCTTTGGTGGACAGCAGTCTGGCCATATTCTCCAACCTATCCAATTAGGTTTTAAATCGTAATTTCTTTAGGGCATAGATACGGAATCGTCAATTTTATTTATTAAAATACACCAAGTCTAACTTATAATTACCAAATGCAACCGTATTTTCCGGATAGAAAACCGGGCAGGAGCGCCGCAGCGAGCCGTTCTTACACCGCAGCGGTTTTGCGAGGATAGGGACAGATGGGGTTCAGAGGGCAGGCGGGGCACTTGGGCTTTCGGGCCGTGCAGATCTCCCGGCCGAAGAAAATCAGGCGCAGGGAGAAGTCGCTCCACTCCTTCTTGGGAATGACCCGCATGAGGTCGAGCTCGATTTTCTTGGGGTCCTGGTGCCGGGTCAGCGCGAGCCGGTTGGATATGCGGGCGACGTGGGTGTCGACGACGATGCCCGGCGTATCGAAGGCAGCGCCGAGCACGACATTGGCTGTTTTGCGCCCCACGCCGGGTAGCCGCACCAGCTCCTCGATGGTGCCGGGCACCCGGCCGCCGTGACGGCCGACCAGTGCCTGGCAACAGGCCTTGATATTGCGGGCCTTGTTCCGGTAAAAGCCGGTCGGCCGCACGATCCTTTCGATTTCGGCGGTGGATGCGGCCACGAAATCCTCCGGCCGGCGCATCCGCTTGAACAATTCGGGCGTCACCCGATTCACCTGGTTGTCCGTGCACTGCGCGGAGAGGATGGTGGCGACCAGCAGCTCGAACGGATTGCGGTGGAGGAGCTGCGTCTGGACCTGAGGATAGCGCGTGTTGAGAAACGATCGGATTTGCGCGGCGCGTTCGCTGCGTTTCATGGGGTGTCCTTTGGGCGCGGATGAGATCCGGTTGAAATCCCGGCCGGCCGACCTACTATATGCGGACGTTTCAGGTGCGGCGGGGCGCACCGACCGGCCGAGCATATAGACCGGCCGCCGCAGATTCGTCAAGCCGAAGATCGGCCCCGACCCCAGCCGGATCGCGCCGGCGTTGGAAAGGATCAAGGACATGGACTCGGATAAGCGCAGGGGTCGCGGCCTGGGGCTTTGCTCCGGCGGGCTCGACAGCATGCTGGCGGGGCTGATCCTGCGAGCGCAGGGCATCGAGGTCGAATGGATCGCCTTTGAAACGCCGTTTTTTTCGTCGGCCAAGGCCCGCAAGGCCTCGCGCCTGACCGGCATCCCGCTGACCGTCCGGCCGATTTTCGACGAGTACATGACCATGCTGCGCAACCCGCCGGCAGGCTACGGCCGGCAGATGAACCCGTGCATGGACTGCCACACGCTGATGTTCCGGCTGGCCGGGGATCTCATGCGCGAAAAGGGCTTCGATTTCCTCTTCAGCGGCGAGGTTCTGGGCCAGCGGCCCATGTCCCAGACCAAACCTTCTCTGCGCTACGTCGAAAAGCACTCCGGCCTCGGCGGCTACATCATCCGGCCGCTCAGCGCGAAGCTGCTGCCGGAAACCATTCCCGAGCAGCAGGGGCTGGTGGACCGGGGGCGCCTGCTCGACATCCACGGCCGCGGCCGCAAGGACCAGATCGCGCTCGCCAAGCAATTCGGCATCAGCGACTACCCGGCCCCGGCCGGCGGCTGCCTGCTCACGGACAAGGGCTTCAGCCGGCGCCTGAAGGACCTCTTCGATCACAGCCCCGCGGCGACCGAAAACGAGATTCACCTGCTCAAATTCGGCCGGCATTTCCGGTTGAATCCGCAGGCCAAACTCGTCCTGGGACGAACCGAAACCGACAACGAGAGCATCCTCCGCCACCACGACCCGAAGCGCGACGTGGTCATTGACGTCCGGGATTATCCGAGCCCCATCGGCATTCTGCCCGGCGGCGCCGACGAGCGCACCCTCTTTCTGGCGGCTTCGATCTGCATCGGCTACAGCCGGGCTCCCAAGCTCGCGCCGGTGAGCGTTGTCGTGAAACGGCACGAGGGCGAACAGGTTATCCAGGCGATCGGGCTGCTGCCGGATGATGTGCGCCGGCTGATGATCTAACCTTGGTGTCGATGAGTCGTTGTCCCCGCCCTTGCACCCGTTCTCCGCCGCCGTCGGTTATTGCCATAGTCAAAAAATATCCCGAAATGTTATTGAAATATTTTCACGATATGATATATTTTCAATCACACCATGAAATATTATCGCACAGAGAACAGAACCATGAGCACAACCTATCGGCCGCGTTGGTTAGCCGAAAAGCTTCGAGAAGCCATTGATATTTCACCAATTGTCGTGCTTTCGGGCGCACGGCAGACAGGCAAAACCACCCTGCTTCAATCGGAGCCGCCTTTCAAGAATTGGCCGTACCTGACCCTCGATGACCTGGACATACGCGAAGCAGCGGAAAAAGATCCTAGCCGGCTGGCATCCCTGCACGATCGAGTGGTTATCGATGAAGTTCAAAAGGCGCCCGAACTGCTTGCAGCCGTAAAGGTGCAGGTCGACCGCGACCGCCAGCGGCGCTTTGTGCTTTCGGGCTCCGCCAACCTGCTCTTGATGAAGAAGGTCACTGAAAGCCTTGCGGGAAGATGCCTCTATTTCGACTTGCTGCCGTTCTCCCTCGGTGAAGAGGAGCTGAGACCTCCGGGTGCCTGGCTTGAGGATTCATTTTTCGAAAGCCGACCAGGACCCGGCGGCAATGGCATAGCGGATTTCCGCCTGTTCCGGGGAGCGCTGCCGCCGGCAAGCTACCTGAAAAAACCATCCCACGTCGCTGATTGGTGGCACGGCTACACGCGCACTTACCTGGAACGGGATCTGCGCGATATTTCCCAGGTTACCGGCCTGTCGGATTTCCGCAAGGTCATGGCGCTGCTGGCATCAGCAAGTGGCCAAATCCTCAATCAAACCAACATCGCCCGTGCCGCCGCCATTTCTCAGGCAACGGTCGGACGCTATCTGGGTCTGCTTGAAACGACCGGCCTTTTTGTCCGGTTATTTCCCTATAGCAAAAATGTTCGAAAGCGCGTGGTCAAATCGCCCAAGATTTATTGCATCGATACCGGATTGGCTTGCAGTTTGGCGGGCATGGGGCCAGCTGAGGAACTCTCCAACGAATTCCGGGGCCAACTTTTTGAAACCCTGGCCTTTCAGAATATCCTTGCGCGCTCCGCGCTCAAGGGAGCCAATGTCTCTTATCTGCGAAAACTTGGAGGACTCGAGCGGGAAGTTGATTTCGTCGTGGAACGGGGCGGGCGGAGTGTTACCATCGAAGTCAAATCATCCAAGCGTGCCAATTTCAAAGACGCAGAGAGCATGCTCGCCTTAAAGGACCTTCTCCCGAAGTGGTCTCACGGCATCGTGCTTTACAACGGAGCCGAGATTGTGAAGCTTGGCGACCGGATATACGGCCTGCCGATATCCATGATATGAAGCGAGTTGGCGGGGATGAAAAGCAAGTGCAGGTGAAGATAACGGCTTGGTCTTGAATATTTTCGCGATGCAACACCATAAACGAATGATAGGACAACGTGGCGATTGCCTGAGTGATAAAGTCAACAATCCAACAACGCCCCGCTATTCTAATCCCGCCGGCGCAGGCTCTCTGGCCAAAACCCGGTCGGGCCGCGGATCAGCCCTTCACGAATTAATCATTATCTCTAGGCACCCCTGGCGCGCAGTTGCCCGCAGGCGGCCGAGATGTCCTGGCCCTTGCTCTGCCGGATGATCACGGTGAAATGCTTGCGCAGAAGGATCTCCTGGAAGCCCAGGATGGCTTCGTCCGCAGGGCGCTCGAATTCACAGCCCTCATGGGGATTGAAGGGGATGAGATTCACCTTGCAGCGGATCGGGTGCAGCCGGCGCGCCAGCCGGCGGGCGTCCTCCGGCGTGTCGTTGACGCCTTTGATCAGGATGTATTCGAAGGTGATGCGCCGGCCCGGCGGCAGCGGATAGCTGCGGCAGGCCTCCAGCAGCGCCTCCAGGGGGTATCTGGCGTTGACGGGCATCAGCCGGCTGCGGGTGGCGTTGTCCGCGGCGTTGAGGGAGACGGCCAGGCTCGCCCGCGACCGCCGGCCGAACTCCAGCATCTGCGGCACCAGCCCGGCGGTGGACACCGTCACGCGCTTGGCCGCGAACCCGAGACCGACATCGCTGTCGGTGATGATATCCAGGGCTCCCAGCAGGTTTTCCAGATTGGCCAGCGGCTCGCCCATTCCCATGAAGACCAGGTTGCTCAGCTGCCCCGGCTCGGGAAGGCTGTTCTGGATGTCGCGGATCTGAGCGAGGATTTCTCCGCGGGTGAGGTTGCGCCGCAGCCCGGATTTGGCCGTCAGGCAGAAGCGGCAGTTCTGGGCGCAGCCCACCTGGCTCGATACGCACAAGGTGAAATGGTCGCGCTCCGGAATCAGAACGCTCTCGATGCGTTCGCCGTCCTCCAGCCCGAAGAGATACTTGCGCGTGCCGTCGCCGGCGGTCTGGGTCGTTCGGACCTCCAGCCGCGGAATCCGGAAGTGCAGGTTCAGCAACGACCGCAGGTCCTTGGAGATATCGGACATGTCCGCGAAGCGGTCCTGCTGACGGCGAAAGATCCATTTCAGGAGCTGTCCGGCGCGATAGGCCGCGATCCCGCGTTCGGCCAGCCAGGCCCCCAGCTGCTCCCTGGATACGTTCAGGATGTTGATGCGCTCGGCCTCGGGACGCATGTCGATCTTCCTGCGGCAGATGAACGGGGCATATTTACGAATCGGCCCCGAATGTGATAAGCATGGATCCAACGGCAGGAAGCAGGCATTTGGTTTTTCACCGGACCCCTGGACCCCTCGTACCCTTGAACCCTTTCTTTTGCTTGACATAGCATCGATGCCATTGTAATTTCAAGAATTTGTAAAAAGCAGACGATACGCCCATGTTCGAAAATCTCAGCGACAAGCTTGACGCCGTCTTCAAGAAGCTGCGCGGGCACGGCAAGCTCAACGAAAAAAACATCGATGAGGGCTTGAAGGAAGTCCGCATGGCCCTGCTCGAGGCCGACGTCCACTACCGCGTGGTCAAAGGCTTCATCGAGGAGGTCCGCCAGCGCGCGCTGGGCCAAGAGGTGATGGACAGCCTCACCCCCGGCCAGCAGGTGGTCAAGATCGTCAACGAGAAGCTGACCGAGCTGATGGGATCCCGCCACGAGGCGCTGAACCTGGCGGGCTCCCCGCCGGCCGCCGTGATGCTGGTCGGCCTGCAGGGGTCCGGCAAGACCACCACGGCCGGCAAGCTGTCGATCCTGCTGCGCAAAATGGGGCGGCGCCCGTTCCTTGTTCCGGCGGACGTCTACCGGCCGGCGGCCATCGACCAATTGAAAACGATCGGCGACCAGGTTCAGGTGCCGGTCTTCGGCTCCTCACCGGAGCAGGATCCGGTCCAGATCTGCCTTGAGGCCAAGGCGACCGCCTTCCAGAAGGGCTGCGACGTGCTGGTCCTCGACACGGCCGGGCGGCTGCACATCGACGAAGAGCTCATGGCCGAGCTCGGCCGGATCAAGGAGGCCTTGCGTCCGTCCGATATCATGCTCGTGGCCGACGCCATGACGGGCCAGGACGCCGTGAACATCGCCAAGGCCTTCAACGAGCGGCTGGACATCAGCGGCGTGATCCTGACCAAAATGGACGGCGATGCCCGCGGCGGCGCCGCCTTATCCATCAAGACCATCACCGGCAAGCCGATCAAATTCATCGGGGTCGGCGAAAAGCTGAACGCGCTCGAGCCGTTTCACCCGGACCGCATGGCGGCCAGCATCCTGGGCATGGGGGACGTGCTCAGCCTGATCGAGAAGGCCCAGGAAGCCGTCGACCAGAAAAAGGCGGTCGAGCTTCAGAAGAAGCTGCGCAAGAGCCAGTTCACGCTGGACGACTTCCGCGACCAGCTGATCCAGGTGCGCAAGATGGGGTCGTTGTCCGACATCCTGAAGATGATTCCCGGGATGGGCAAGATCAAGCACATGAAGAATCTGGACATCGACGACCGTGAATTCGTACGCATCGAGGCCATCATCAATTCCATGACCGCCCAGGAGCGCCGGCAGCACGGCATCATCAACGGCAGCCGGAGAAAGCGCATCGCGCTCGGCAGCGGAACCCGGATCCAGGACGTCAACGCCCTACTGAAAAATTATACCCAGATGTTGAAGATGCTCAAAAAGTTTAACCAAGGCGGCTTCCGTCGCGGGATGCTGCCCTTCTGAAGGAGAACGCAGCCCATGGCAGTTAAGATCAGACTGGCGCGGCACGGCGCCAAAAAGAAACCCTTTTACCGGATCGTGGTGGCCAACAGCGAAAGCCCCCGGGATGGAAGATACCTGGAAAACGTGGGAACCTATGACCCCAAGGAAACGCCCACCCGGGTGACCCTGAAAACCGAGCGGGTTCAGTATTGGCTCGGCAAGGGGGCCACCCCGACCGATACCGTCAAGACCCTTCTGGTCAAAGAAGGCGTTCTCGGGCGCAAGAATTAAGGTCGGTCCAAGGCCTCGGATCGCGCCGCAGCGCAGCCGATGAGCGCTTCCGCAGGGCCCTGAACTCGAGGACGCACACCGGGTCCACCGTTACCGATGCATCGTGCTCAACCGCCAACCCAGGAGCCGACGCCATGAAAGAACTGGTCAATCGCATCGCGCAGGCAATGGTTGATCATCCCGATCAGGTTCAGGTCACCGAGGTGGAGGGGAACCAAACCACCGTTCTCGAGCTCAAGGTCGCGAAGGAGGATTTGGGCAAAATCATCGGCAAAGAGGGACGCAACGCAAGGGCCATCCGCACGATTGTCGGTGCGGCTTCCGCCAAGCTGAAAAAACGCACGGTCCTGGAGATCCTCGAATAAGCCGTGCGGAAACAGCGCTTCATCCTCATGGGGCGGATCGTCGGTGCCCACGGCGTCACCGGCAGCCTGAAGCTGGCGTCCTATGCCGAATCGTTGGCGGTTTTCGAGAGCGGCCGGACGCTGGTCGCTCGGAGCGCCGCCGGAAACGAGACGGCCTATGAAATCGAATGGGTTCGGCCCCAGGGGCGGTCGACCCTCCTGGGACTCAAAGGAGTCGCCACCCGCAGCCAGGCGGAGGCCTTGGTCGGCTGCGATGTGCTCCTTGACAAAACCTGCCTGCCGAAGCTGGAGGACGGAGTCTATTACTGGGACGATTTGATCGGCATCGAGGTGGTTTCCGTCGAGGGCGCGCCGCTGGGCCGGATCGAGTCCATCTTTCAGACCGGCAGCAATGATGTTTACGTGATCAAACAAGGAAACCGGGAGCTTCTGCTGCCGGCGCTCCGGTCGGTGGTCAAATCCGTGGACCTGGCGAGGCGCCGCATGCAGGTGGAGGTGCCCGAAGGCCTGGAGTGAGAGGCCCTTGGCCGCATGCAGATTCTGGCGCTGACGCTTTTTCCGGAAATGTTCGATGCCTTCTGGTCGCACGGCATCATGCGCAAGGCCGTTGAGCAGGGGCGCATCACGGCAACCGCGCTGAATATCCGGGACTTCGCCTTGGACCGGCACCAGGTCACCGACGACCGGCCTTACGGCGGCGGCAGCGGCATGGTCATGAAACCGGAGCCTCTGGCCGCCGCCATCCGTGCGGCCCGGGAACGCGCGCCGGCCGCGCCCGCCATCCTGATGGCTCCCCAGGGCCGGGTGTTCAGCCAGGCGATCGCCCGGGAGATGGCGGCCCTGCCGGAGATCATCCTGGTCTGCGGGCGATATGAAGGGGTGGACGACCGCCTCGGCCGCGATCTGATCACCGATGAATTGTCCATCGGCGACTATGTTCTGACCGGCGGCGAAGTCGCCGCCATGGTGGTGATCGATGCCGTCACGCGGCTGATCCCCGGTGTCCTGGGCGGAGCGGATTCGGCCGAGCGCGACTCGTTTTCGAACGGTCTGCTCGAACACCCCCATTACACGCGGCCGCCGGTGTTTGAAGGGGCCGAAGTCCCCCAGGTGCTGCTGACCGGCCACCACCGCAACATCGAGCGCTGGCGGCTGGCGGCCTCTCTCATGCGGACGTTCGTCCATCGACCGGACCTGCTCCGGGAACGGGCGCTGACCGCCGAGGAGATCGATATCATGCAGCGCTGGCAAAACGACCTGAGCCGGCTTCTCGACAAAGCTAAAAATTATTGACCATCGGCAGCTTTTTAAACTAAGATCGGTTTTTTGATAAAATGGGATTTTGATGGCTTCCTTAAAAGTCATCCGAATCGATGACTTTGTAAAGAGCCCAAGATCAAGGCGCGCGAATCTTGCGGCGCGAGGCGTACTGGCCGTACGCCGCAGCGGCTGCGAGATGAAGCGCAACGCAGAGATTGGGTTATTTACGAAGTCATCCAATTTTGGAGGAGAGGGATGAACAAGATCGAACTGCTGGAACGCGAACAGATGAGAATGGACCTGCCCAGCTTCGCCGCGGGCGACACGGTCAAGGTCCACGTAAAAATAAAAGAGGGCGAAAAGGAGCGAATCCAGGCCTTTCAGGGAGTAGTGATCGGAAAGCGCAAGGGGACCACCGGCGCCAGTTTTACGGTGCGCAAAGTGTCCTACGGCATCGGCGTGGAGCGCATCTTTCCGATGCATTCCCCGGCCATCGACCGCGTCGAAATCATCACCCGCGGCCGGGTGCGGCGCGGCAAGCTCTATTATCTGCGCAATTTGAAGGGCAAGGCCGCGCGCATCCGCGAGAGACGCATCGCCTGATTCCCATCCCGGAGCGTTATCCGAGACGAATGGATGCGAGATGAACCGTCCGGCGGCGGGCCGCGTTTCCGGCTCGCCGCCGCCTCCAATGGCTCGGCATCCCAATGGATCTCTGGTTCTACGAGCACCGCGCCGCTCAAGCCGGCCGCCTCCGAATCGCCGGTGTCGATGAGGCCGGACGCGGCCCGCTGGCCGGGCCGGTGGTGGCCGCGGCGGTCATCCTGCCGCCGGCTTTTCACGACCCGCGCGTCAATGACTCCAAAAAGCTCAGCCCGGTGAAGCGCGAACGTCTCTACGACGTCATCTACCGCGACGCGTTGAGCGTCGGAATCGGCATCGTCGATGCCGGCGAGATCGATCGCATCAACATCCTGCAGGCCTCGCTGCGGGCCATGACCATTGCCGTTCAGAACCTTGCCCCCCGGCCGGATCACCTGCTCATCGACGGTACGTTTCCCATCTTTCTGGAACTGCCCCAGGAGCCCATCCCCCGGGGTGATGCGCTCAGCATCTCGATCGGCGCGGCCTCGATCGTCGCCAAGGTCACCCGCGATCGTTTGATGGACATCTACCATGTTTACTACCCGTGTTTCGGCTTCACCCGGCACAAGGGCTACCCGACCCGGGACCACAAGGCGGCCATCCGCACCTTCGGTTGTTCGCCCATCCACCGTAGAACCTTTCGCGGGGTTCGGGAGCATCTGCCCGTTTTCGGTGAGGGGGGCGGATGCTGAACCAACGGAAGCAGTACGGTGAGGCCGGCGAAGCCTTGGCCGCCCGCCTGCTCCGCAAAAAGGGCTATAAAATCATCGCGACCAACTATCGCACCCAGCTGGGCGAAATCGACATCATCGCCCGCGACGGGGATACGATCGTCTTCGTTGAGGTCAAGGCGCGCCAGACCGGCCGGTTCGGAAATCCGAAAGAGGCCATCACATCGCGCAAGCAGCGCAAAATCTCCATGGTGGCCCTGTACTACCTGAAAACGACCGGCCAGAGCCAGGCCAAGGCCCGCTTCGATGTCGTTTCGATCCGCTCCGCGCCGCTTCGCCCGGAGGTGGAAATCATTCGTAATGCCTTCGACCTGCTCTACGGATAGCCGTGCCGTCCCAGCCGCCGGCAGCCTCTATGTGGTCGCCACCCCCATCGGCAACCTCCAGGACATCACGCTGCGCGCGTTGGAGGTGCTGAAAACGGTGGACCTCGTGGCGGCCGAGGACACCCGCAAAACCGCTCAGCTGCTGAGGCACTTCGGGGTGGACGCGGCGCTCGTCTCCTATCACGAGCACAACGAAGCCGCACGAACCCCGCAGCTGCTGCGTCGACTGCAGCAGGGCGCCTCGATCGCGGTGGTTAGCAACGCCGGCACTCCCGGCGTTTCCGATCCCGGCTACCGCCTGGTCACCGCCGCTGCCGGCGCGGGCCTCCGGGTGGTCCCCGTACCCGGGGTCTCGGCGGCGACCGCAGCTCTTTCCGCCTCCGGACTCGCCACGGATGCCTTCGTGTTTGAAGGCTTCCTCTCCAAGAAGGCCGGCCGACGGCTTCAGCAGATCCAAGCCCTTGCGTCCGAAACCCGAACCGTCATATTGTATGAATCGCCCCAGCGCATCCTGGCCCTGATCCAGGAGCTGATCGCGGCGTTTGGAGACCGCCGGGCGGTCCTGGCCCGCGAAATGACCAAGCTCCACGAGGAGTTCGTCCGCGGCCGGCTGTCCGAAATCCGTGACGCGCTCCGCAGCCGCTCCGAGGTCAAGGGTGAATGCACCCTGCTTGTCGCCGGCCGAACCGAAGCCGGGCCATCCGCCTGGGAGGCCGCGCGCGAAGATCTGCGCCGGGGGCTGAGGTCGCGATCCAAGGGAATTTCAGAACTGGCACGGGAAGTGGCGCACGGCCACGGGCTGCCCCGCCAGGCGGCCTATGCGGAAGCGTTGAAGATCAAGGCGGAGCTGACATCATCCGACAGCGGAAGCGATTCGACCCCGAACGATTGAGGATCTCAAAAGGAGGCGCATGGACAGCAATTCCCTCATCGATCCGTTAAATGCCATTCTGGCGCCGAAATCCGTAGCCGTGATCGGCGCATCGACCCAGCCGGGAAAGGTGGGGCACGACATATTTGTGAACATCCTCAAGGGCGGCTTCACCGGCACCCTTTACCCGGTCAATCCGACCGCACGCGCGGTTTCGAGCGTGCGGGCGTATCCCTCCATCAAGGATGTGCCGGACCAACTCGATCTGGCGATCGTGATCCTGCCCCCCCGTCCGGCGCTGCAAGCCATTCAGGATGCGGTCGGCCGGGGCGTCAAGGGGCTGGTGATCGTATCGGCCGGCTTCCGGGAAGTGGGCCCCGAGGGACGCGAGATCGAAGACCGCATTGTGGCCATCTGCCGCGAGGCCAATGTCCGCGTGATCGGCCCCAACTGCCTGGGCGTCATCAACCCGCTGGCCGCCGTGCGGCTGAACGCGAGCTTCTCCGCCCGCATGCCCAAGGCCGGCAACATTTCCTTCATCTCGCAGAGCGGCGCCCTGTGCACGGCGGTGCTCGATTTCGCGGCGGACCGCAACTTCGGTTTCTCCAAGTTCATCTCCATCGGCAACAAGGCCGATGTCGACGAGCTGGACCTGCTGCGCTACCTGCACCAGGACCCGGATACGGAGGTGATCCTGCTCTACGTCGAAGAGCTGCGGCGCGGCCCCGAATTCATCCAGGCGGTCAAGGAGATCACCTGCGGCGACTACCGGCCGAAGCCGGTGCTGGTGATCAAGTCCGGCCGCACCAGCGCCGGCGCCCAGGCGGCCGCCTCGCACACGGGTTCGCTCTCCGGCACCGAGGGGGTCTACAACGCCATCTTCCAGCAGGCCGGCATCATCCGCGTCGAATCGATCGACGAGCTGTTCGACTTCGCCACGGCCTTCGCCTACAAGAACGAGAGCGAGCTCGGCAAGCTGCGCCGCAAGGTGCCCTCCGGCAACCGCGTGGCCATCGTGACCAACGCCGGCGGGCCGGGGATCGTCGCCACCGACATGACCATGTTCTCCGGCCTGGAGCTGGCCCAATTCAAGGACGAGACCATCGAGACCCTGGCGAGCCACCTGCCGAGCACCGCCAACCTCAAGAACCCCGTGGACGTGATCGGCGATGCGACCATGGATCGCTACGAGAACGCGCTCGGCGCCGTCATCCGCGACGAGGGGGTGGACGGGGCGCTCGTCATCCTGACCCCCCAGTCCATGACCGACGTTCAGGGCACGGCCGAGGCCATCGCCCGCATCGCGCGCAAATCCTTCAAGCCGATCCTGTGCTGCTTCATGGGCGTCATCGATGTCTCCGCCGGCGTGAAGTATCTTCAGGACCACGGCATTCCCGTCTACAAGTTCCCGGAAAACGCCGCCAAGGCCTTCGGCGCGCTCTACCGGTATTCCAACTGGCTGAACCGGCAGCATCTCGCCCAGTATCAGCTGACGTTCGACCGCGAGCGCGCCGCCCGGATCATCAAGGACTGCGTCGCCCGGGGCAAGACCCGCCTCGGCGAGCTGGACGGCATCGGGATCCTCGAGTCGTACGGATTCAAGGTGCTGCCCACCCAACTCGCCAAGAGCGCCGACGACGCCGCCGCCCTCGCCGCCGAAATGGGACTGCCGGTCGTCATGAAAATCGTCTCCGAGCAGATCCTGCACAAGTCGGATGCCGGCGGCGTCATGGTGGGGATCGAAAGCGTCGAAGAGGTCCGGCAGGCGTTCGACACGATCGTCGCGCGCGGCCGCGCCTACCGTGCCGATGCGGTCATCGAGGGCGTCCTGGTCCAGAAAATGGCGCCCTCCGGCACCGAGGTGATCCTGGGGTTGAACCGCTACCCGGTGTTCGGGCCGCTGCTGATGTTCGGCATCGGCGGCATTTTCGTGGAGGTCTTTCAGGACGTGACCTTCCGTCTGGCGCCCATCGGCCGCAACGAGGCCCGACGCATGGTCCGCCAGATCAAGGGCTACAAGCTGCTTCAAGGCTTCCGCGGACGGCCCAAGGGCGACATCGAGACCATCGAAAAATGTCTGGTGGGGCTTTCGAACATGGCGATGAACCACCCGGAAATCGTCGAGCTGGACATCAACCCGCTGCTGGTGCACGCCGAAGGCCAGGGCGCCACGGCGGCCGACTGCCGGATGATCCTCCGAGCGGACGGCAGCGTCTCTCCGCCGGCGCATTGAGACGTCATATCCGCGCCGGCTTTTGAACGACAGCGCCGACGACTTCCCCCTCGTTACGACCTCCTCCCCTTGCGGGAGGGGCCCGGGGAGGGGCGGGTCCCCATGAACCTGACAGCAACCATCCACCCGGTCATCCTGCCGGTGCCGGCCGAAGCCCGCGACCTTCCGCCTCCCCGAAAGGTCCGATTTCTGAGCGGCCACGCCCGTGAGGCCTTAAGGCGGTCCGCCGAACGCCTGCAGATCGAACTGGGGCCGCTCGAAAAAGATTCCCGCGGCGCCCCCCTGCCCTGCCGAGGCCACTATTGGTCGGTCACCCACAAGCCGGAATATGTCGGCGGCGTGCTGGCGCCGTCGCCGGTCGGCCTGGATCTGGAGAAAATCAGGCCCTGCTCCGAAGCGCTCTTCCGCAAGACCGCCTCGGAGGAGGAATGGGCGTTGGCCGGCCGCAGCGACCGCGACCAGCTCTTTTTTCGCTATTGGACGGCAAAGGAGGCTGTCCTGAAGACCGCCGGCGAGGGGATCAAGGACCTCTCGCGCTGCCGGATCCGGAAGGTCCTCGGCGATGCCCACCTGCTCGTGGACTACGGCAGGATCACCTGGCCGGTGGAACAGATCTTCTTCGATGGGCATATGGCTTCCGTGGCCAGCCAGGGAGTCCGGCTGGAGTGGATATTACCAAAGTGACCATTCAATTTATTCGCACCTTACTTCTTCCTGGAACTCGCCGCGCTTGGCCTCCAGCTTCACCTTGCAGGGACCGTCCCAGAATTCTTTTTTTTCCATACACCCCGCCATCGAGCCCCAACGCCGACCCTGCATCGGCAACGGACATCCCGAAGAAGAATCCGCTCGGAGGAGGAGGCGCCGGAGTCGAATAATAAACCGGTGCTGGATAATAGTGCCGCTTCACTACAACCGGGCGATAATGACGCTTTGTATAAAGGGGAGTTTAAATTGGCTTTCAACAAGCAGAGGCGGTTTCGGTTCTCTATTTTTCCAAACTGACGGAATCGAGAACCTTATTGTATAATAATAAGATTTGACAATGTGTAAGCAAACAGTTACTTTTCAATCGGTATCGGATGTGATGACGTACAGGCATCCGTCGCTTCCTTGCGCCACATCC
>CAYRUF010000070.1:0-21137 GCA_964427375.1 uncultured Desulfatibacillum sp.
AAGCAAAAAAAGACATTCGCAATTGGTTTTTATTTCCAAGTAAGTTACCCCTTTTCCCGTGGGAGCGGCATCTTGCCGCGACCGATTCGCGGCTGGAAGCCGCTCCCACAGGAAAAGAACTTATTTGCCGATAGGATGGCGCCGCTCTGCTGCCGTGACCGCGTAAAAAGCTTGACACGTAACACTTAAAACTTGAAACTTAACACTTTTTTATTCAAAAATATTCCCCGGATTCAGCAGCAGCTGTGGATCCAGCGCCCGCTTGACCGCCCGCATTTCTTCAATTTCTTTGGGACTGAACATGGTCTTCAGGAATTTGGCCTTCAACTTGCCGATGCCATGCTCGGCCGAGACCGACCCGCCGAAGGCGACCGCCTTCTCCGCGAACATCTGGTAAAGCCCCAGCGCTTTCTGCAAATCGTCCATGTCGCGCGGCAGGATGTTGATGTGCACGTGGTTGTTGCCGATGTGTCCGAACGCCGCCCACTCCAGCCCGGCTCCCGCCAGCGCATCGCGGTAGACCGCCCACATGTCGGCCAGGCGCTCGTCGGGGACCGCCAGGTCCGTCCCCAGCTTGTGGAGCCCGGGATGGGCCTTCTTGCGCTCGGCGATGATGGCGTTGATGGTTTCCGGCAGGATGTGTCGGAAGTTCTTGAGCCGGTCCAGTTCGCGGTTCTCGTAGGCGGCCCACGAATCGGCCAGAGACGCTCCGACGCTCCGGACGGCGGCATCCAGCGCCCCCATCGCGACGCCCTTGGAGGCCGGATCGAAATCCAGCTCGAAGAAGAGCGCCGAGCACGCCGAGGCGGGGATGGCCGGAGTGCCGACCGACTTGGCGTCCCGGCGCTGCCGTGCGCGCAGAAGATCGATGGCGGTGGCCGAGTACATCTCCAGGAAGTCCAGCCGGATGCGGGGGTCCGCGCGCAGGGCCTGGACGAGCGCAATCGCCTGGTCGTCGGAGGCCAGGAATTGAACCACCGAGATCTTCGGCGTGCGCTTTAACAGAGCGACAGTGACCTCCGTGATGACGCCGAAAGCCCCCTCGGATCCGATGAAGAGATCCACGAGGTCCATGTGCGGGGCCGCGAAGAAGCCGGCAGTGTTCTTGGTGCGCGGAGAACCATAGCTGGGGATTTGCACTTGGTAGTCCCGGCCGGCGGTGTCGGTGACGGTGAACTCCCCGCTCGGCGAGGCGAAATACTTCCCCCGGGGCAGGTCCAGGAATTCGCCGTTGGCCAGCATGACGCGGATGGCCCGGACCCAGTCGCGGGTCGGCCCGTAGCGGAAGGTGCGGGCGCCCGAGGCGTTGGTGGCGACCGTGCCGCCGAGCGAGGCGCTCATCTCGGTCGGGTCGGGAGGGTAGAAATACGAATCGGGATCCTGCCGGAAGCGGTCCATCTCGAGCAGCGTCATGCCGTCGGCGCAGCGCTCGATGTCCGGGATGCTCTTTGCGGCCAGCTGGGCCGCGATGGCCCTCAGGCTCACGGCGCATTGGGCCTTGAGCCGCCACTCGGCCGAGGGGCCGTCATAGTAGAGGGCCAGGACCCGGTCGAGATTTTCGAGGGACACCAGCGCCCCCTGGTTCGGGACGCACCCGCCCACCAGCCCGGTGCGAGCGCCGGCGATGGTGACCTTGACGCCGCGGCGGGCCATTTCGCCCATCACCGCGGACAGCTCGGCCTCGCTTCTCGGGAAAAAGAGGAAATCGAACGGCTGGCAGGAAAACTTGGATTCATCGGTGAGGTAGGCCGGGAATTCGGCCGTAATGTCCCGGAAACCCTCCACCCGGCGGATCTTTTCGAATTCGGCGGTTGCGGTGATCTGGCTCTTGATCTCATGCATGGCAATTCACTCGTTACGGATTCTGCCGGCGCGCTTCAAACCGGCTGCTTGATGCCGAGGCGCCGGGCCGCGTTTTTCAGATGCCGAAGGGTTGCCGCCCGGGCACCATCCTCGTCGCCGGCCTCCAGCGCTTGGAAAATTTCGTCGTGTTCTTTTTGGACGGCCGCGGGAAGCTTCGCGTCCCGGCTGGAGTGCTCGCGGGCGGTGCTGATCACCGCGCCGGCCTTCCCGTTCAAATAGTCCATCAGGTCCTTTAAGTATTTGTTGCCGCTCATTCCGGCGATGATGCGGTGAAACGCCAAATCCGGCTCCGTTCCGTCGGTGCGCCGCTCCACGGCCTGGGCCATTCGCTCCAGGCAATCGCGAAGGCGCTGGAGGTGCCGGACGCTGCGGCGCCTGGCGGCCAGCGCCGCGGCCTCCGCCTCGATGATCGCCCGCATTTCATAAAACTGCGCCAGGTCCTCGCGGTTGAGCGCCCCCACCGCTTCCAGGCGGAAGGATTTCCGACCGGAAGACCCGACCACGGTGACTCCCCTGCCCTGGCGGGATTCCAGCAGCCCCTCGTACTTGAGCTGCGAAAGCGCCTCCCGCACCACGGAGCGGCTGACGCCGAACATCACCGCCAGCCTGGATTCGGGAGGAAGCCGGTCCCCGGGCGGATAAACCCCCTCCGCGATCTGCCCCGACAGAATGGAGGCGACCTGGTCGGGCAGCCTTGTGGGCGACGGCAAGGAGATCTTCGACGAGAGCAAGCGAATCACGCCCTTCTGCCAAATTTGTCTGACAACCTGATAAATTTTTTCTATTATGCCAAGGTCCCCAAGTCAACCGAAAAAATCGGCGCAGGCGGTCGCAGAAAAACAGCGGAAGGCCGGCCGCTTCATGGCGCTGCGGAGGCTCGGCCACGCGGCTGGCCCTGGGAGCGTGCCGCGGCGGCCCTGACGGCAGCGGCGTCCAGGGTGCGGCAGCGGAGGGGGTTCAGGCGTGGATGCTGGTGCCGGGGATTTGCTCGCCCCGGATGATGCGCGGCAGGGTCCCGGCGCCCTGCCACTGGATCACGTGGACGCGCGGCACCCGGCCGGCGAGGGCCTCGAACACCGACTCCATCTTGGCCACCATGCCGCCGGTGATGGTGCCGTCGGCGATCAGGCTTTTGGCCTCCTCCACCGTGAGCTTGGCCAGGATTTTCCGGCCGATCATGACGCCGGGCACATCGGTGATGAAGACCAGGTCGGTGCAGCCGGCGGCCGCGGCCAGGGCGGCGGCCGCGCTGTCGGCGTTCACGTTGTAGCTTTTACCGTCGGCATCGCCGGAGATGGGCGAAACCACCGGGACTTCCTTTTTCGCCACGGCATCCAGAACAGCGGCAGGATGGACCGCCGCAATTTTACCGACGAACCCCATGCTCCGGCCGCCGCGGGTCAACAGCGGCTCGGCGATCAAGAGCCTTCCGGTCTTGCCGGACATCCGGCGGCAGACGATGCCGTTTTGGGAAAGCCAGCCGGCGATGCGCTCGTTGACGGCGCCGGAGAGAACCGACTCCACGATCGCGATGTCCTCGGCCTGGGTCACCCGCATGCCGTCCACGAAGACCGTCTGGCGGCCGGCGGCTTTCAGGGCTTGAGATATCTCGGCCCCGCCGCCGTGCACGATGATCACTTCCGCTTCGGGATTCTGTTGGATCGCCTGAGCGAGCTCCCTGAATCCGTCCTCGCCCTCAAAGGCCCGCCCACCGATCTTGATCAGTATCCGCGATTTCATGGTTCGTTGGCCCGTCGCCCCGTGGACTCGTTGGTCCGAAAAAGCAGATTTACCGGAAGTCGTTTTCTTTTGCTTTCAACTTTAAACTTTAAACTCAGCGCCGCAGGCGCTGTCACATATTTTCAAGAACATCAATTCCGAGGAGATTCAGCCCGCGCTTCAGCACCGCCGCCGTGGCCCTGATCAATTTCAGGCGGGCGGCGGTGAGTTCGCGGCTGCCGGCCTGGAGGACGGCGTGTTTGTTGTAGAACTGGTTGAAGGCCTTGGCGGTGTTGAAGACGTGCACGGCGACCCGCGAGGGGTTGTATTCAGCCACGCCGCTGGCCACTTCCTCGGGAAACTGGATCAGCATCTTGAGCAGCAGCAGCTCCTCGATGTTGCCGAGCAGCGCCAGATCTGCCGGCCCGCCTTCCAGTCCGCGCTGCCCGGCCTTCTCCAGGATTCCGAAGATCCGGGCATAGGCATACTGGCAGTAAGGGCCGGTGAACCCGTCGAAGGAAATGGATTCGGCCGGGTCAAAGTTGATGCTCTGAGTAGGCCGCACCCTCAGCAGATAGTACTTGATCGCGCCGGTGCCGATCACGGCCGCGCGCTGCCGGACCTCGGCGTCGGAGAGCTTGCGTTCGGGGTCGCGCCGCCGGATCTCCTCCTCCGCCAATTCCACCATCCCGGCGATGAGGTCGTCGGCGTCCACCACCTTGCCCTCCCTCGATTTCATTTTTCCTTCCGGCAGGTAAACCATGCCGTAGGAGAGGTGATAGCAGTTCGAAGCCCAGGCGTACCCCAGCGCTGCCAGCATTGAAAAAAGGCATTTGAAATGATGCTCCTGCTCGCTTCCGACCACGTAGACCGATGAGTCCAGATGATGCTGGGTGACTTTGAGGATCGCCGTGCCGATGTCCTGGGTGATGTAGAGGCTGGTCCCGTCCGGCCGCAGCACGGTGACCTTCTTGAGCGCGCCGTTCTTTTCGAGCCCGAACTGCTTCTCCGGCAGAGGGTAAACGGTGTTCCCGCGCTCGTCGCGTGTGAAGACGCGCTTTTCTATTCCCTCGGCGATGACGTCCTTGCCGAGCTGGTAGGTCTCCGACTCGTAATAGAAGACGTCGAAGTCCATCCCGAAGTTCCGGTAGGTCTCGGCGAAACCGTCATAGACCCATTGGTTCATGCGCTTCCAGAGGCCGATGGTTTTCGGATCGCCTTCTTCCCAACGCTTGAGCATGTCCTGGATGCCCTTCTCGAGGGCCGGGTCTTTTTCGGATTCGATGGCGTAGCGAACGTACCACTTGCCGACGAAGTGATCGCCTTTTACGCCTTCGGACTCCGGCGTCGCTCCGTTTCCGAAGCGCTCCCAGGCGAGCATGCTCTTGCAGATGTGGACCCCGCGGTCGTTGATCAGGATGGATTTGACCACGCGGTGGCCGGTGGCTGCGAGCATCCGCGACACGGAGATGCCCAGAGCGGCATTGCGCAGGTGCCCCAGATGCAGGGGCTTGTTGGTGTTGGGCGAGAGGTACTCAACCATCACACGCCGGTTCCGTCCCAAGGGCGCATCGCCGTATCGGTCACCGGCGGCGAGCATGGCATCAATGGCGCCGCCGAAGAAAACCCGATTGGAGATCTTGAAATTGATATACGGCCCGGCCGCGGCGGCCGATTCGATCATCTCGTCGGCGGATATGGCGGCAGCGAGCGTTTTGGCGATTTCAGCAGGACTCTTGCGCAGCTGCTTGGACAACGGAAAGCAGCCTACCGCAAAGTGCCCCAGCTGCATATCCGGCGGGAAACCGATCTCGACCCCCTCCGCGGCCTGCCCGAATGCCGTCCGGCAAGCTTCGGAAATGCGGTCGAGAACATGCGCTTTCAATTGATCGATGGTCATGAAGGCTTCCGACTCACATAACAGGTGATGGGGTTTGGCGCCTTCCGAGCGGTCACGAAACCGATCGCCGCCATCCCCTCCTCTGTTTTCCCCTTTGAAAAAGGGGGCAGGGGAATTGGGAAATCGACTTCTTGGATGACCGACAGGAAAAGCGCTTGAGGTGGGCAATATGGCAAAATTTCCATGCCATATCAACTTCAAAATGGGATCCCTGGCAGTAGTTGTGGGACGCCGGCGAAGCCGATGAAAGCCTCCGGTCGGCTTCAGCTGGCGGCAGTCTTTTCCAAAAAACCCTTGGATTTCAACAGCGGCAGCGGATCCACCAGATGCCGCTTCAGCCAGGACTTTTTGATCTCCATACCGAGGGCGATGGACAGGATCTCTGAGAAGTGAAAGATGGGCAGCTGCGTTTTCAGGGAGCAGCGGATCTCCAGGTTCAGGTGGCACATGGCGCAGGCCGTGATGATGCAGTCGGCCTTGACGTCGACGGCCCCCTGGATGATCTGATTGACCATGGGGGTGACCACCGCCGGCTTGGCCACCGATAGAAACGTCCCGCAGCACCGGGACGGTTGGCCCCACACGAGCGGCTCCGCCCCGAAGGAGCCGAGAATTTTTTCCATCAACCCGTGATATTGCTTTGGGTATGGCTGCCGCGAGGGTTGAAATCGCCAAAAAAGAGACAACCAGCGGGATGGCAGCTGCGATCATGACCGTCTGCATCACGCGGATTGATGTGAAGCCGCATTTTTATATTGACACACCATAGCGGCATTCGTAAGTATAATGCATATCAACGCAATTTTTTAATCGGACAAACAAAAGGAGAAACAAGGTGCCCGTACAACCGACAGAAAAAGAAGAGGAATATTTCGCTCTCCTTGAATTTGAACGTCTAAAAAAGCTGGAGCAGGAAAAACAGCAGAAACTGGCCGCCTCCGAAAAGGAGCGGTTAAAAAAGCTTCATTACATGCAGTGCCCGAAATGCGGCATGCATCTTGTGGAAGTCGATTATCGCGGCACCAAAATCGACCGCTGTTCGGATTGTGAAGGCATCTGGCTTGACAAGGGCGAGCTGGCGGCCCTCAGCAACCTGGGCGAAAACGTTCTCGGCAAGCTGTTTTCGGTTTTCAAGAAATAAACCATCCCCTTCGACGCCCTGGCGGACAGTCGGTAACCGGCAAATAAATTGGGGACGATGGTGAAAAGTTGACATATCAAAGTAATTTTGTTAATGTGACATCATGCCTCGCAGAGCCCGCATCGACGCGCCCGGCGCCCTTCATCATATCATCGTGCGAGGGATCGATCGCACCGCCATTTTCCGGGACGATACCGACTGCGAGAATTTCTTCGCCCGCTTAAGCCGGCTTCTGATAGAATCCTCTACCCCCTGTCTGGCATGGGCACTGATGAGCAACCATGTGCACCTGCTTTTGCGAACCGGACAGGTGCCCATCAGCACTCTCATGCGCCGGCTCCTGACCGGCTATGCGCAGCAGTTCAACCGGCGGCACCGACGGCACGGCGTGCTGTTTCAGAACCGCTATAAATCCATCCTGTGTGAGGAAGAGGCCTATTTGCTCGAGTTGGTGCGTTACATCCATTTGAACCCGCTGCGGGCTGGCGTCGTCCTGGATATCAAGGCGCTGAGGGTCTACTCTAGATGCGGCCACAGTGCCCTTATGGGTAAGGTGGACCGCGAGTGGCAGGATACCGACTATGTGCTACGCCTCTTCGGCGGCGGGCCTCGACAGGCGCGCACCGCCTATGAGCGCTTCGTAGCTGAAGGTGTAGCTCAAGGCCGAAGGCCGGAGCTGGTCGGCGGGGGGCTGATTCGATCCGCCGGCGGCTGGTCGCATATCAAAGCGCTGCGCGCCTCAGGGATGCGGATCATGGGGGATGAGCGCATTTTGGGCCGTGGGGATTTCGTCCAATCCGTGATAGAGCAGGCTCAGGAGCAATACGAAAAGAGGAGTCTGGCGCGTGCAAAAGGGCTGAGCATTGAAGCGCTGATCGAACACGCCGCGCAAAGGCTGGGCCTGGCTCCAGTCGATGTGCGCCGCGCAGGCCGTCAGCGGATCGTTGCCCGTACGCGCGCGATCATCTGTGCGCTGGCGACTGAATACGCGGTCATCAGCGGCCGAGAGGTGGCCCGTCGGTTGAATTTGTCGCCCTCGGCCGTCAGCAAGCTCATTCAGCGGGGGCGCCGAGACCCCCTGACTGAAACGCTGGCTGCGGCTCTTTTTCGGAAGAATTGAGGAAAAGCATCAGCATCAAAATCAAAAAGTCAACTTTTCACCATCGTCCCCAAAATTGGGGCGGGGTTGCGGCGGCCCTCGACTATCTCTCAGGCGGCTGAACCGGCTTCGTGCCGGAAATCAACGGATAAACACTGCCCGCCCAGGTTCAGCCGGCTTTCAACCGCAGGGGTTTCGGCGATCACCTCCCCGCGCCGGATGACATACCGCCGGGCCGGCTTCAGGCGCAGCGCCTCCACCGCATCCCCGGCCTGGAGCACGACCAGATCGGCGAAGCACCCCGGCTCCAGCCCGTAGCATTCCAGTCCCAATGCCCTCGCGCCGTTGACGGTCACGGCGTCGAACAGGCGCCGCATCTCCTCCGTGCCGGTCATCTGGGCCACGTGCAGACCCATGTGCGCCACCTCGAGCATGTCGTGGGAGCCCAGCGGATACCAGGGGTCCATGACGCAGTCGTGCCCGAAGGCGACGTTGACCCCGGCCTGCATCAACTCCTTCACGCGGGTCATGCCCCGGCGCTTGGGGTAGGTGTCGTGCCGGCCCTGCAGGGTGATGTTGATCAGGGGGTTGGCGACCGCGTGCACCTCGGCCTCCGCCATCAGCGGAATGAGCTTGCTGACATAGTAGTTGTCCATGGAGTGCATGGACGTCAGGTGCGAGCCGGCCACACGGCCCTGCAGCCCCAGCCGCTGGGTCTGGTAGGCCAGCGTCTCGATATGGCGCGACAGGGGGTCGTCGCTCTCGTCGCAGTGCAGGTCTACCATCAGGCTGCGCTGCGCGGCCAGCTCGCACAGGGCCGCCACCGACTCGGCGCCGGCCGCCATGGTGCGCTCGAAATGCGGGATGCCGCCCACCACGTCGACCCCCAGGTCGAGCGCACGGAGCATGTTCTCGCGGTTGGCCGGCAGGCGGAAATAGCCGTCCTGGGGGAAGGCCACGAGCTGCAGGTCGATAAACGGCTTGAACTCCGCGCGGATGGCGAGCAGGGCCTGAACCGCCAGCAGCTGCGGGTCGCCCACGTCGACGTGGCTGCGGATGGCGAGCGTGCCCCGGGCGATGGCCCATTGGCACAGCCTGCGGGCGCGGGCCTGGATGGATTCGACGGTCAGCTGCGGCTTCAGCTCGCCCCAGAGCTGGATGCCTTCCAGCAGGGTGCCGCTGCGGTTCACGCGTGGCCGGCCGTAGCTCAGGGCCGAGTCCATGTGGAAATGGCTGTCCACGAAAGGCGGCGTCACCAGGCAGCCGGCGGCATCGATTTCGCGGCGAGCCCGGCCGTCGAGCGCCGGCGCCAGCTCCCGGATGCGGCCTTCCTGGACCGCGATGTGGTAGCCTCGCCGGCCATCCGGCAGATTGGCGTTGCGGACGATGAGGTCCAGCATCAACGCGCCTCCTTGCGAAAGGGTTTGAGCAGGGCGGCCGGCGCCAATGCGTTGCGGGACACCAGGGCCATCCCCACGATGGTGAGCACGAACGGCAGCATCAGGAAGACCTGATAAGGCAAATGGAATGCGCCGCTCGCCTGCAGCCGCAGCTGCAGGGCGTCGATGCAGGCGAACAGAACCGCGCCGGCCGCGCTTTTCCAGGGGCTCCACTGCCCGAAGACGATCAGGGCGATGCAGACCCAGCCGCGGCCGGAAATCACCCCGAAGGTATAAGCGTTGTATTGAGCCATGCACAGAAAGGCGCCGGCGAGCCCCATCAAGGCGCCGGACACCAGCAGCGCCTGGTAGCGCACGGCGGCGACGCTCACCCCGGCCGAGTCGGCGGCGTGCGGGTTCTCGCCCACGGCTCGCAGGTTCAAGCCCCACGGGGTCTGATAGAGCACGAAGGCGGCCGCGGGCACGATCGCCATGGCCAGATAGACCAGGGCGAACTGGTTGAAAAGGATGGGACCCAGAACAGGGATGCCCGCGAGCCCGGGCAGGGCAAGAGGTTCGAAGGGGCTGATCTTCGGCAGGCTGGACGGCTGGCCGAAAATCAACCGGTAGAAAAAAAACGACAGCCCCGAGCAGAGCAGGGTCAGGCCGATGCCGGAAACATGCTGGCTGAGCCCAAGGCTGACCGTCAGCAGCCCCATCAGCGCCCCGGCCAGCACCCCGATCAGCACCGCGGCCAGCACGCCCAGCCAGAGGCTTCCCGTGAAAAATGCGGTCGAAAAGCCGGCCATGGCCGTCAGCATCATAATGCCCTCAATGCCCAGGTTGAGCACCCCGGCGCGTTCGGCGAAAAGCTCCCCGAGCGTGCCGAAAACCAGCGGGGTGGCGATGCGGATCACCGCCGCGAAAAACCCCACCTGAAACACCTGTGAGAGAATCTCATGCATGCCCGGTTCGATTCAGACGAATGCGGTATTGGGTCAACATCAGGGCCGCCAGCATGGTGACCAGGGCCAAGCCCTGGATCACATCGGCCAGAAACACCGGGACGCCGGTGGCCCGCGACATGGCTTCGGCGCCGGTGATGATGACCGCGAAAAAGACCGCCGCCGGCACCACCCCGATGGGGTTCAGGCGCGCGAGCATGGCGATGACGATGCCGGTGTAGCCGTAGCCGGGCGACAGGCCGGCCATGACCTGGAAGTGGATGCCGGCCACTTCCCCCACCCCGGCCAGCCCGGCCAGCGCGCCCGAGACGGCAGCCGTAAGCAGGGTCACCGCCGCGAGGTTGATGCCGGCGTAGCGCGCGGCGTTCGGATTTTCGCCGACGGCGTCGACCTCAAACCCAAATGTCGTGTGGCGCAGCAGGAGCCAGGCCCCGGCGGCCGCGAGCGCCGCCAGCAGCACCCCCAGGTGCAGGCGGGTCGCCCGCAGCAGGATCGGGAACTCCGCCTCCATGCGGATGTCCGGCGAGTCCGGGTAACCGCTCAGCGGATCCTTCCAGGGTCCGTCCAGAAGGGCCATCATCCCGTAGAAAAGGACGAAGTTCAGCAGCAGGGTCGTGACGACGTCGTCCACCTTGAAGCGGGTTTTCAGCACCGCCGGGATCAGGGCATAGGCCGAACCGGCCAGGGCCCCGCCCGCGATCATCAGGGGGACCAGGCTCCAGGCCGGCAGCCCTTCGCGGGCGCCGATGAAGGCCGCGGCCATCGCGCCCGCCAGGAGCTGGCCTTCGGCCCCGATGTTCCAGAACTTGGCCCGGAACGCCACGGTCACGGCCAGGCCGGTAAAGACGAGGGGGGCGGCCTTGACCACGGTTTCAACCAGGTTGAAGGCCGTGCTCAGCGAGCTCAGAAAAAGCTTGGAATAGGCGGTGAGGACATCGGCGCCGGCCAGCACGACGAGCCCGCTGCAGAGGATCAGCGTGGCTCCGACGGCCGCCAGCGGAAGCAGAACATTGAGCCACCACGGGCTTTGGACGCGGAGCTCGAGGCGGATCCCGGTCATGCCGCCTCCCGCACCCCGGCCATCAGCAGGCCGACCTTGGCCACGGTCGCCGTCCGGATGTCCAGGACATCCATGATGCGGCCCTCGAACATGACGGCGATGCGGTCCGACAAGGCGAAGATTTCCTCCAGGTCCTCGCTGATCAGGAGGATCGCACCGTCCCGGCCGCGCAGGTCGAGGAAGCGCTGGTGAACGAAGCGGGCGGCGGCGACATCCAGGCCGCGGGTCGGCTGGGCGGCCAGCAGCAGCGTCGGCTCCCAGGCCAGTTCACGGGCGAGCAGGGCCTTCTGAAGGTTGCCGCCGGAAAGGGTGCCGGTGCGCACGTGGCCGCCGGCGGCCTTGATCCCGAAACTCCGGATCTGCTGGTCGGCGAAGCGGCCGATCGCCTGGTGTTTCAGGAACCCCCAACGGCTGAAGCGGGGTTCCCGGATGCGCGAAAGCACCATGCAGCTGCGCAGGGGCAGGCTGGTGATCAGGCCGGTGCCCATGCGGTCTTCGGGGATCCGCCCGGCCTCCAGCGCCTGCACCTCCCGCGGCGTGAAACGGGAAACCGTCGTTCCGTTGATCTCCACGGTGCCGGCGGAGGCGGGCAGCACCCCGGCGATGACATCCGCCAGCTCCGCCTGGCCGTTGCCGGAGACGCCGGCGATGCCCAGGATCTCGCCCCCGCGAACTTCCAGGCAGACGCCCTTCAGGCCGGGCCGCACGCCGCCCCGGGTCTGCAGGTTCTCGATGCGCAGCCGGACCCGGCCGGGGGCTGTCGCCACCTTGGCGGGCGGAGTGATTTCATGGCCGGTCATCAATTCCGCCAGCCGTTTCTTGCTGACGGTGTCGTCGTTGGCCACCTCGGCGACGACGCGGCCCTGCTGCATGATCACGACCCGCGTGGTGACGGCCAGGATTTCATGCAGCTTGTGGCTGATGAAAATCACGCCCATGCGCTGCTCGGCCATGCTCCGCAGGGCCGTGAACAGCCCCTCGGCCTCCTGCGGGGTCAGAGCGGCCGTGGGCTCGTCGAGGATCAGGATGCGCGCGCCGCGGGCCAGGGCCTTGATGATCTCCAGCCGCTGCTGCTCGCCGATCGTCAGATCGCCGACGCGGGCATCCGGCGGCAGGCGCAGGCCGAAGCTCCGCTCGATCTCGCGCATGCGCTCGCGCGCGAAACCCCGATCCAGGCGCACCCCGCGGCCGGACTGGCCCACCATCAGGTTTTCCAAGACGGTGAGGCGGGGTATCAGATGGAAGTGCTGGTGCACCATTCCGACGCCGTGCGCCAGGGCGTCCGCAGAGTTTCGAATGTGGGCGGTCCGGCCGTCAATGGCAATCCGTCCGGCATCTGCGGTGTAGAGCCCGAACAGGATGTTCATCAAGGTGGTTTTGCCGGCCCCGTTTTCCCCGAGCAGCCCCAGGATATCGCCGCATTTCAGCGTCAGCTCGACGCCATCGTTGGCTTGCACATAGCCGAAGCGCTTGGCGATGCCGCGCATCTCCAGAAGCGGGGGGCTGTCCATGGCGAGCTTTACTGAGATTTGGGAATCGACTCGTCGATATCGACGCGGAAGTTGCCGGCCAGGATCTCCTGTTGGCGTTTGGCCACCAGTTCCTTGACGTCCGCGGGGAGCTTGGCATCGAACTTGTGATACGGAGCGAGGTAGGAGCCGCCCTTGGACATGAATGAGAAGCCGCCGAAATCCTGCGCTGTGAAAACACCGGCCTTCACCAGGCTGACCATGTATTTGACCGTCGGCCACATGTCCCACACCGGCCCGGTGATGACGGTGTCCGGCCCGAGCGCGGACTGATCAGACATGTTCGAGATCGCCAGGATGCCCTTTTCCTTGGCGGCCTCGATGACTCCGAACCGCTCGGCGTAGATCACGTCCACGCCGCTTTCAATCTGCGCCAGAGCTGCCTCCTTGGCCTTGGGAGGATCGAAGAAGGAGCCGATGAAGGAGAATTTGCACTTGACCTTCGGGTTGGTCTCTTTGGCACCCGCGTAAAATGCATTGGCCAGGCGGTTGACTTCCGGGATGGGCATCGCCGCCACGACCCCGATGATGTTGCTCTTGGTCATCTTGCCGGCGATCATGCCGGAGAGAAAAGCAGGCTCATGAATCCAGTTGTCGAAAACCCCGAAATTGGGTTCCGCCGGGCCGATCCCGGAACCAAAAACGAACGCGATTTTGGGGTAGTCCGCCGCCACCCGGCGAGCGATTCGTTCAGCGCCGAAAGCATCGCCCGTAATCAGCTGGTAGCCCTTTTCCGCATACTCCCGCATGACCCTGGCAAAGTCGGCCGATTTCACGCTCTCGGACCAATCATATTGAATTCCCATTTCCTTCTTGGCCCGCAACAGGGCGACATGGATCTGGTTCACCCAGGGCTCTTCGATGGGGGTTTCGAAAACCGCCGCCACCTTGAGCGGGGCTTGCGCGTAAAGCGGAGCGGCAGTACCGCTGCTCAGCAACAAAACGGCGGCAAGCGCCGCGACCATAATCGCACCGGCCGTTCGGGGGACACGTTTTCCTGAATTCATCTTGGCTTCTCCTTTCTGGGGTGATGGAAGGCTACCGATCGCGTGAATAGTATTGTCGATGTCCAATATGCCGATAGCGGCTGGAACCGCTGTTTTCCATGGACGGGCACCATATTTTATATGCCGACCGAATGCAAGCACTCATCACTGAGGGTTTCGTTGCAGGATCGCCTCCTAACATTGACTAGTTTATATAAATAAAATTCATCAATTTGGCACAAATAAAAAAAATGCTTGACAATTACGAATTTAATTGAAATATATAAACACCTCTCCGCGGAAGCTTCAGAGGGTTGTAGCAACCATCCGCTAAAGCTGTCCGCACCTCCTTTTCTCTCGGCGACCCCAGCCTGCCTGTCAACGGGGTCGCCCTTTCTTTTTTTAAGTTACAAAACCACTATATCCTGTGTTGACGGCATTCTTGACACACAACTCGAATTCTGCCATTATTGATCTAAATTTCCTTCCTCGAATCGATCCTAACCGCACAATTACACCTTTTCCGCCAGGAGAAAAACCCATGGAACGCTACGCCGAGGCAACCAAGCAGACCTACGAAGGCTGGGAGGAGTTCTACAGCAAGCCCGTTGATGAGAAGCTTAATTTTTTCAAACAAAAAGGGCGAATCTTCGACGTGATCTTCGCCCAGCAGTTCGACCGTCGGTTTCTGGATGACCTCTGCGATCTCGCCGAGAAGATCCGCCTGCTCGCCAAGACCAAGATAGGCGCCCAGAGGCTGAGCGGCCTCCTGCCGCACAAGCGGGCCATGCTCTATTTCGTGCAGCCGTCCACCCGGACCTTCCTGTCGTTCCAGAACGCCTGCTATCTGATGGGCTTGAATGTATCCGAAAGCCGCGGCACCAGCACCAGCTCCGAAGTCAAGGGCGAGTCGCCCGAAGACACCATCCGCACCTTCGCCAGCTATGTGGACCTGATCATCTCCCGGCACCCGGAAGCCGGATTCGCCGAGAAGACCGCCTGGGTGCTGAACCAGACCGAGCGGCCGGTGCCGGTGTTGAACGGCGGCTCGGGCCCCGACCAGCACCCGACCCAGGCCCTGCTGGACATCTACACCCTGCAGCGCGAATTTCAGGCGATCGGCGGCCTGGACGGCAAGAAGATCGCCATGGTGGGGGACCTCAAGCGCGGCCGCACGGTGCGTTCGCTTTCCTACCTGATGAAGAACTACAGGGATGTCACCCTATACTATGTGTCCCCCGAGGTGTTCCGGATGAGGGACGACATCAAGGCCTTTCTGAAGAAGCATGGCATCCCCTTCCACGAGACCGACGATTTTGAGAGCATCATGCCCCAGGTCGACGCCATTTACATGACGCGGATCCAGAACGAATACGCCTCCGACCCGAAAAGCGAGACCGAGACCTTCCCGAGCTTCCACTTCAAGAAAGAGCACCTCGCCAAAATCCACGCGCATTGCGCCATCATGCACCCCCTGCCCCGACGCTACGAAATCGAAGTGGCCGTGGACAAAGATCCGCGCGCGGCCTACTGGCGCCAGGAGCGCAACGGCATGTGGATCCGCGCCGCGCTGATCGCCTATGTCTTCCACGTGGATCAGGAGATTCTGGCGGAATTCGCCTGACGAGGTGTTCCGTGGCGTCTCTTTCGGTGGATCGAAGGGTCATCCCCGGCGTGGAGCTGGTGGTCTTCGACAAGGACGGCACCCTGATCGAGCTGCACCACTACTGGTCGCAGATGGTGGCCCTGCGCGCGCGGCTCATCTGCGAGGCGCTCGGCCTGGAGGCGGCGCACGAAGCCGGCCTGCGATGGGCCATGGGGGTGGACGAAAAGGCGGGGCGGCTGCGGCCCGAGGGACCGGTCGGGCTCCAGCCGCGCGAGATCGTCATCCAGGCGGCGGTCGATTACCTGACCGGCGCCGGCCTGCGCGAAACGAAGCCGGCCTGCGCGGCGGCCTTCGAGCGGGCCGATGCGGAATCGAGTCGGGACCTGGCGCGGTTCGTCCGGCCGATCCCGGGGGCCGAGGCGTTGGCCGACGCGCTGCATTCCCACGGCTGCCGCGTCGCCGTCGCCACGGTGGACATCCGCCGGCGCGCGCAGCTGGCGCTCGATTTTCTGGGGTTCGACGATCAAATCGATCTGGTGGTGGGCGCCGATCAGGTCGCCCGCGCGAAGCCTGCTCCGGACATGCTCCATCTCATTCTGAAAACGCTCGCGGTCGAACCTTCCCGGGCCGTCATGGTGGGCGACGCCCTCACTGACCTTCAGATGGGCCTGAACGCCGGCCTCAAGGCCTCCATCGGGGTTCTCTCCGGCTTCGCCACGGCCGAGCAGCTGCGGAAGCTGACGCCGTTTGTGGCGAAGGATGTGTCGGAGATTACCGTCCTGAAATAAAATTACGGATATTGGGTCGCGAATCCTGAGGAGTCGTTCCGAAAAACTGTTGTCTTCAAACGGCTCCTTGACGGGGCATTCAAAAACCAACTAAATTGACCACAATCAAATGCAACCACTTGGGCACGGAGGCTTACATAGGCCATACCCGCGTGGGCATACGGGACGCGAAAATCCACCTCAGCCGATATCTCAAACTCGTTCAAAAGGGCGAAGAAGTGGTGATAACCGATCACGGCCGGCCGGTGGGGAAAATCGTACCCATCGGTTGCAGGGATTTGCCTCTAACGGAGCGAATAGACCGTCTGGTGGAGCAGGGGATCATGGAGCCGCTTTCCGGCGAACGCCTGGCACGCATTCCGCCGCCGATCCCGGTTCCCAAGGGCGCCGCGCAGGCGATCCTGCAGGAGGATCGGGATGCCTGAAACCTCGGTGGTCATCTGCCGGGATTCATCGGCGGTGATATCGGGCCTTTTCAAGGACCCGAACAGCCGCAGGGCAAAAGCGATGGCCGAGCGCGATGGGCTGCATTTGCTGACGACGCTGGCATACGCCGAGGTAAACGCGGTCATGGCCCGGATGAAGCGCGACGATACTTTAACCCAGGTTCTTTTCCAGTCGGCCCATGAAATCTTGGACCGCGGGCCATGGCGCCGTATTTCCATTGCGCCCGAGTGGACGATGACGCGACGGTTGGCGGCCAAAGCATCTCTTTCGCGGAGCCGATCTCTGGCACCTTGCCGCCGCCATTAGCCTGAAAAGCGAGTTTCGGGAGCTATCGCTGCTGACGTTCGACCAGCGGCTGAAAGCGGCGGCTGAGTCGGAAGCCCTTGCTTGAACCCTATCTGGAGAAACCGTGATGGACACCTGTTCCGAGGGCAACGTTTTAAGCGAGCTCCTGGAGCTGCTGAAACTGGAGCCGATCGAGGAGAACATTTTCCGGGGGCAGAGCCAGGACCTGGGGTTCGGCAATGTCTACGGCGGCCAGGTGCTGGGGCAGGCGCTCTCGGCCGCCTACCAGACCGTGCCGCCCGAGCGCCGCGCCCACAGCCTGCACGCCTATTTTCTGCGCCCGGGGGATGTCGCCAGACCCATCGTCTACAACGTCGACTGCATCCGCGACGGCAAAAGCTTCACCACCCGCCGGGTGGTGGCCGTCCAAAAGGGACGGGCGATTTTCACCATGGCGGCTTCGTTCCAGGTCGACGAGCCGGGCTTCGACCACCAGGACCCGGCGCCGTCGGCTCCCGGCCCCGAGGGCCTGGCATCGGAGTTGGAGCTGGCCAGTCGGATCGCCGACCAGATTCCCGCTCCCATCCGCCTGAAGCTTCTGTGCCGGAGGCCCATCGAAGTCCGTCCGGTCAATCCGATGAACCCGTTTGCCCCGGAAAAGCGCCCTCCCGTTCGCTACAACTGGATCCGAACCATCGACGCAATGCCGGACGACCCCGCGGTCCATCAGTACCTGCTGGCGTACGCATCGGATTACGGCCTGATGGTGACGTCGCTCAACCCCCACGGCCAGAGCTTCTGGCAGCCGGCCATGCAGGTCGCCAGCCTGGACCACGCCATGTGGTTTCACCGGCCGTTCCGGATGGACGAGTGGCTGCTCTACGCCATGCAGAGCCCGAACGCCGGCAAGGCCAGGGGTCTGGCTTTCGGGAAGGTCTACAACCGCTCGGGCGTCCTGGTGGCCTCGGTGGCTCAGGAAGGGTTGATCCGCAAAAGAGGCGGCTGAAGTCCAGCTTGACGGTAACCGCTTGCCTTTTGCTCCGGCTGCTGTTGACGCCGTCGCCCGCGATTGCGAACGGGAAGGATAATGCTCCCGCCGGCAGCCGAGGCGATGAGATAAGAAAAGGGGACAGCCGGCGGAAGTAAAGGCCGACATTTGAGCGCGAGGATGGCGGCTGCCACCGGTTCGCACGGAGTTGCCGCTTTCGGCGGCGACATGCTGCTCGAACCGTCAACCATCGCGATGGCCTCACAGCCTATGCAGATCACTCGTCAGCTGAGCCTCCTATTTTCGTCGTGGTCGGCGAACAGGACCGAATCGCGCCGCCGTCGTCGATGGAAAAACGAATTGCGGCCCTGCGCAGAGCAGGAATAATGGTGGAACACCAGAATTAATTTAAAGCCATGTCAGCACTAAACCATTTGGGGCACAGACGAAACAAATCCATCCACGGGGAGTATTTGACAACGCGGAGGTTCCGGCATGTTGACTTCCTCAAGCATAAGTACAGGATCGGCTCGCCTCGCCATTTTTGTGCTGCTTACCTTTATCGGTGCTGCCGTATTCTACGGATGCTCGGTCTTGCGAGAGGAAGCGATTGTATCCGGAAAACGGAGATTGATTCCGGAAGCCGCGCCGATCGACAAGCAAGTTGCTATCCAAGCCAGACCGACGCCTTCCCAGTCCAAAAATGGGTTTGAAGAAGAACGTCTATGGGGGCCATACAACGATTGGGAACCCGCCATCGCTGTTGACCGGGCTAAGGGTTACGTTTACCAACTGACCACCCGTTATGACGGCCCCGAACCCTGCAAGCGTTGCGCCGGACCCTACCTCATCTTCCGACGATCGGAGGATGGGGGAACAACCTGGCAAGCCGACCAGTTTCTAACCCCATTCCGCAAATCTCACAACGACCCTCAGATCGAGGTCGCAAGCGACGGAACCATCTATGTCGCCTGGTTGAACGACTATGTGCCAGGCGTCAAGTTCATCAAATCCGCCGACCGGGGCATGACCTGGTCTGCCCCTATTTCCATCACCACGAAATCCATTAAGCCCAACTGGTCCGACAAGCCTGTTTTGGCGATTTCAGCCGACGGCAAAGATGTCTATATCGCCTTCAATGCGAGTGACTCCTATGTCGCGGCCTCTCATGATTATGGGGCAACCTTTTCCCAACCGGTTCCGACCAGTAACGACAAGCGCTATTGGTTCCACACAGGCGGCATCGTTGCCCCTGATGGCAGTGTTTATTTTGCCGTCACCGATTACAGTCTCGATTACACCGGCGACGCCCACATCAATGTGCAGAAATCCAGCGATGGCGGCCTGACATGGTCGACGAAAAGAATCGACACGTCAAAGGAGGCCCCGGGTTGCGGCTGGTCGCCGGGTTGTTATTTGGGCTTTTTCGGTCCTTCGGCGGTCCTGGCGGTCGATTCGGCTGGGACCATCATGCTAGCCTACAACGCCTCCGACGCTTCCGGGGCTCCGCAACGCATGTGGGTACGGACCTCTAACGACGGCGCGAACTGGGGCGGTCGGATAGAGATATCAAACGGCTCGGAAACGGTTAACAACGCCTTCCCAGCCATAGCCTCCGGACCAACGCCAGGGGATTTCCGCATGGCCTGGCAGGACGACCGCAATGGCAGCACCACCGCCTGGAACACATGGTATCGCCGCACGACCGACAGCGGCATTTCCTGGAGTGAAGCGGTGAGGGTATCTGATCAAACGGCAGGCGCATCATACAAGACTGAAGACGGCTATGCATTTCCCTATGGCGACTATTTTGAGATCGCAGTTGATGGCGAAGGCCGAGCGCATCTTATATGGGGCGAAGCAGCCAGCTACAGCGGATCAGGTGGGGCCTGGTATACACGCGAATTACGAGGTCGATAGTCCGCTCCGGTTCGCGCCTCAAGGATGAGGACTTTCCTCTATAGGTTTCTATAGGTTCGTGTTTGAAACGACTGGACCATCAGAGACTGGAATGTTTTCCGGTTGCTCAATGACGCCCTTCGACACTCTGTAATTTGGGTTTCCGCCCCTGCAGGTGCCGGTAAAACGACTCTCGTTGCAAGCTACCTGGAACATTTGCAGCTTCCCTGCGTCTGGTACCAGATTGATCCACGGGACACCGATCCAGCGACGTTTTTCCATTATTTCAGCTCAGCCATCATGCGGGCGAGCCCTCGAAAACGCAAACCTATTCCGCTTCTCTCGCCCGAGTTCATGCCAGGCATTAACGCTTTTGCACTCAGTTACTTCGAGGCAGTTTACCAGCGGCTTTCAAAGCCCCTGCTGATCGTGCTGGACAATTATCAGCAGATCAATCCGGAATCCATTACCCACGAAATCATTTGCAATGGATTGGCGGTCTTGCCTCAAGGCATCACCGGGATCGTGATCAGCAGGGAACATCCTCACCGACCTGTCCCCAGACAGGTCATTTTGTGGTATAAAACAAGTTAGCTGGCCGTGTTGCGCCTTGACTGGCTACCAGTGGCCGGGGATGCGAAGGGCTCCGGCTTTACGCAACTGCGGTTAAGGGGCTGAGCCCGACTCACCGCAGAATCTCCTCGATTCGTTGAGATGGAAGAGAATGATGGTTCAATCTGGGCTCAACCAGAGTGAAGGATTCAAGGAACGGTTATCCGCCTCCAAAAAGGCGACCGCAGGGGAGCGGAGGAGATCCTGGAGAAAGCCCTTGCCGTCCCGTCCATTTCCCAGCGTGATCGCCTCGAAATAGAAGGCACGCTGCAAGCCTACCGGGCCGGATGGACTGATTCGGCGGAGGGTGCAAAGCAGGCGAAGCCATGAACTCCGGTGATGGGCGCTTGCACCCAGCTATCGAACATCAACCCTCCAAAATAGGGAATCCTGGCAAATAGGGCGAAGCGGAGTTGACAAATGCAGGAATCGATTGAGGTCATACGTACCGAATTGGAGGAGCGGCTCATTCTCGCTACGGATTCTGCCAAGGCATATATTTGGCACCTCGAAATCGATTCCGGCCGCATCTGGACTACAGCGAAGGCAAAGGAATTCTTCGGTTTTGCCCTGGACCGAGAACTGGATCTCGAAAGTTTCCTAAGCATCGTCCATCCCGAAGACCGTGAGAAGCTCCGCTTGACCGTGGAAGAGGCCATGCGGTCCGGAGAGGACAATGCCGCCGAATACCGCATTGTGCGCCCCGATGGGGGTATTCGGTGGGTCCTGTCCCGAGCCCGATCGTATCCGGCATCAACGAGGCAATCGGCCTGCCTGATCGGCGTCTCGATTGACATAACCGAGCGCAAACAGGTCGAGCAGGCATTGGAAAATCGTCTGCGGTTTGAACGATTGCTGTCGGACCTTTCTG
>CAYRUF010000071.1:0-20777 GCA_964427375.1 uncultured Desulfatibacillum sp.
AGTGCCAGGGGGTCTGTGGCAAGATTTTTCAAGCGGTCGGGGTGGCGTTGCCGCCAACCATTAAGGAATTATGAACCCAACGCGAAGCCCATACGGTAGTGCCAAGACCCCGTGCCAATCTTGTAGTACGCCGTAATTATTGAAATTTAGAAATCTGACTGTCGAAGATCAGTCAAGACATATGCTTCGCTTCCGACTCTTTGCCGAAAAGCCTCCACAATGTTGCCGCCCTTATCGCGCAGAAGGGAAATCCAAATCGATGTGTCGACCAGAATCATCCGCGCACCTTGCGCATGGTTTTGTAATTGTAATCTTCCCTGAATGCGATTTTTCCGGCCAGCTCCGTCAAATCCCGGCGCTTTTTGAATGAAACCAAAGCGTTGAGCGCTTCATGAATCAAATCTTTCTTGGTCTTGGCCTCGCTTACCGCAAAGGCCTCGCGCAACAGCTTTTCGTCTATGACAATGTTTGTCCGCATGCGGCACCTCCCAGTGTGTATGGTATACACATTATACCTATTGACAATGCATAGTCAATTCACACAGGCATCAGGCCACAGCGGCTCGATCAGCCCCAGTTCTTCGGCTCAAATTTTTGATGACTTTTTACGAAACCATCTTATTGGCAAATCTCCCCGGCCCCTCTTTCCCAAAGGGGGGTGTCCCCCTCCCTTTGAAAAAGGGAGGTCGGGAGGGATTTTTCCCAGAGGTTGAATCGAGCAGCGGGTTCAGGCTGCTGAGGCGACGCCGGCGGGGCGGGCGATTTTGCCTTCCGCGTGGGCCTGTTGGAAGACGTCCACGATCTGGGGGTCGAACTGACTGCCCGCGCCCTTGCGGATGATTTCCAGAATGAGTTCCTCCGCCATGCGCTGCCGGTAGGCGCGGTCGGAGGCCATGGCGTCGTAGGCGTCGGCGACGGACAGGATGCGGGCCAGGAAGGGGATCTCCTCGCCGCCCAATCCGTCGGGGTAGCCGGCGCCGTCGAAGCGCTCGTGGTGGCAGCGGATGATCTGCCGCTCGCGCTCCCAGAGCCCCAGCTGGGTGATCATGTTCGCGCCGATGACGGGGTGCTCCTTGATCTTTTCGAACTCCTCGGCCGTCAGCCGGCCGGGCTTGAGCAGGATCTCGTCGCGGATGCCGATCTTGCCGATGTCGTGCAGCGGCCCGGCGAAGTTCAGGACGTTCAGCTCCTCGGCGCTGCACCGCAGCTCGCGGCCCAGGACCAGGGCGATCTCGGTCACCCGCGTCGAGTGCTGCCGGGTGTAAAGGTCGCGGGCTTCCAGGGCGTTGACGAAGCCGTAGAGGGTGGCGAACAGGTTTTCGTAGAGGTTCTCGTAGAGCGCGAGCGTCTCGATGGCGCTGCCCGCACTCTGGGTGGTGAACGCGAGGTAGAATCGGTCCTTTTCCGTGAAGCGGCGGCCCTCCCCCACGGTCTCGGCCGTCAGCACTCCGAAAACTTTGTCGCGGATCCGGATCGGGACGGCCAGCAGCGAGCGGATGGGAGCCGGCAGGTCAGGGCCTCCGTTGCCGGCGGCCGCCAGCAGCGGCTCGGCGTCGATCGACACCTGTTTGACCAGCCGCCGGAGCCCGCCGCCGGGTCCGGCGGCTGCGGCCGCCGTTCCAGCCGGCACGGCAGACGCGGCCGCCCCATCCGGCCGGCGCGCCGCAGCGACCTCGTGCGGCTCCCCGTCCGGTCCGCCGACCACGAAAAACCGCGTGCAGTCGGCCGGCACCACCTCGATCGCGATGTCCACGGCGCGCTGGAAGGCGTGCGCTACGGAAGCCGTGGCGGCGAAGTGGGCCATGATCCGGTTCGCCGTTTCCAACTCGTCGATCTTGTGGAGCAGCTCCCGGTTCAGCTTTTCGATGCGGTCCTTGCCTTTGACCTCCTGCTTGAGCAGCATGTTCTCCACGAACATGCCCCGCTGCCGGATGGCGCGCCGCAGGCTGAGCTCCATCTGCTTGAGGTTGACCGGCTTGACCAGGAAATCGACCACCCCGTTGCGCAGGGTGTGGATCGAGGCGTCCAGCGAGGGATAGCCGGTCATCACGATGACCGGCAGGGTGCTGTCCGTCAGGTGGATGCGTTCGGCCAGGTCCAGGCCGTTCATCCCCGGCATGTTGATGTCGGTGAAACAGCAGTCGATGCCGCCCCGCTGCAGGATGTCCAGGGCTTCGGCGCCGTCGCGCGCCGTCCTCACCTCATAGCCGCGGCGCCGGAAGTACTCTTCGGCGACGCTGCGAATGCTGGCTTCGTCATCGACGATCAGAATGGTTTCGTGTTTTTCCACCACCATGCCGTGCCCGCGCCGGGTCCGCCCGGCACATCACTCCTTGAAATCGGCCCGGATCCCGCCGGAAATCGCAGGCTTCACCAAGATCGGCTTTGTCAGAAAGGAACCCCCGAGGCGGCAGGCCGATGCACCGGTTGAGATTGCCGGCCCGGCCCACCATGAGGTTTATCGGCTGCCGTCGGGAAAACTTTAGCCGCGGCGCCGGCCGCCCGGGTGAAAAAGGGATTGAGCAAACCGATTTCGAAATCCCCCTAGCCCCCTTTTTAAAAGGGGGAAATCGCGCAGAGCGCAGCCCTTTTTTGTGGGAGCGGCATCCTGCCGCGATCATCGAGGCTGGAAGCCTCTCCCACAAGGGCCGCATTTCCCATGGAAGGATCGGGATGGAAGGCCTTGCGCCGGAATTGGACCAAAAACCACTTGACCCGTCCGGTGCGGGGCCGCTATTTAACTTCGGGCGCAGCTTTCCCGCCGCGCTTGATGACCGTCTCGAAATTGAACCGACATCGTTCGTAAAATCTCCCCTTGCCCCTCTTTGCCAAAGAGGGGTAATCCCCCCTTTGACGAAGGGGGCCGGGGGGATTTTCAAGCAAGGACCGATTGAACCGCACGCCTCCGCCCCCCGACGCCCCCCTGCGGGTCGGCCTGCTGAGCTACCGCTGCAACCCGCACAGCGGCGGCCAGGGCGTCTACGTTAAGAACCTCAGCCGCGCCTTGGCCGAGCTGGGGCATGCCGTGGACATCCTGGCCGGTCCGCCCGAATTTGCGCCGGTGCCGGGCGTGCGCCGCATCGCGCTCGACGGCCTCGACCTCTACAACCCCGCCGACCCGTTCCGCATGCCGACCGCGGCCGAGCTGGCCGACCCGATCAACTTCATCGAGTGGGCCGGCGTCGCCAGCATGGGCTTCCCGGAGCCCTTCACCTTCGGCCTGCGCGCCTTCGGCTACCTGCGCCGGCGGCTCGCGGACTACGACATCCTGCACGACAACCAGAGCCTGTCCTACGGCATCTGGGCCATCGGCCGGAGGGCGCCCACCGTGGCCACCATCCACCACCCCGTCACCGTGGACCGCCGCTTCGCTGTGCGCGCCGAGACCAACCCGTTGAAAAAGATCCAGCGCTGGCGCTGGTACTCCTTCATCGGCATGCAGAAGCGCGTCGCCCGCCGCCTGTTTCCGATCATCACGGTTTCGAACTTCACCCGCGGCGACATCAGCCGCGAGTTCGGAATTCCGGCGAACCGGTTCCGGGTGGCGCCGAACGGCATCGACACGGACCTGTTCCGGCCCCTGCCGGGGATCGAGCGAGAGCCGGGCCGCATCATCGCCACCAACAGCGCGGACATGCCCCTGAAGGGCCTGACCCACCTGCTGGCCGCCGCGGCCGCGGCCCGAAAAAAGCACCCCCGGCTGCAGCTGGTCGTGATCGGCACGCCGAACAAGAACGGCGCGGTGGAGCGGATGGTGGCCGAGCTGGGGATCGGCCCGTGGGTATCCTTCACCGGACGGATCGGCGACGAGGAACTGGTGCGCCACTACGCCCGGGCCGGCCTGGCCGTGGTCCCGTCGGTGTACGAGGGGTTCGGCCTGCCGGCCGGCGAGGCCATGGCCTGCGCCGTCCCGGTGATCAGCACGACCGGCGGCGCGCTGCCGGAGGTGGTGGGGGATGCCGGCATCCTGGTCCCGCCGGCCGACCCGGCCACCCTGGCGGCCGCCATCGTCGAACTGCTCGGCCGCCCGGAGCTCGCCGCCGAGCTGGGCCGGCGCGGGTATGAGCGGGTCCACCGGCATTTCAGCTGGCGCCGCGCCGCGCAGAAAACCGTTGACGTCTACCGCGAGGCCATCGATGGTCACCGTCGATTTCGGCCGGCTTGACCTCGCGCCCGGCGCCCGGGTGCTGGACCTCGGCTGCGGCAGCGGCCGGCACACGGCCGCCGCCTATCGCCTGCCCGGCGCCCGGGTGGTCGGCGTGGACCTGGCCCGGGGCGATCTGGCCGCCGCCCGCAAGCGCCTGCAGCTGCACGACCGACTCGGCGCGCACGGCCGCGGCCGCTGGGACCTGTGCGCCGGCAACGCCCTGCGCCTGCCCTTTGCCGACGGCTGCTTCGATCTGGTCGTCTGCGCGGAGGTGCTCGAACACGTCCGGGCCGACGGCCGCGTGCTGGCCGAGATCGCCCGCGTGCTGCGGCCGGGCGGGGACCTGGCGGCCAGCGTCCCGCGCTCCGGCCCGGAGCGCCTGTGCTGGCGGCTTTCCGCGGACTACGCGGCGGCCGAGGGCGGCCACGTGCGCATCTACCGCAGGCCCGCGCTCTTCGCGCGGCTGCGGCGCGCCGGCCTGGAGCCGCACCAACACCACTACGCCCACAGCCTGCACACCCCTTTCTGGTGGTTGAAGTGCCTGGTCGGGCCCCGGCGCGAGGACTCGCGCCCGGTCAACCTCTACCACCGCTTCCTGGTCTGGGATCTCATGCAGAAGCCCCGCCTGACGCGCGCGCTCGAGCGCATCCTGAATCCAATCCTTGGAAAAAGCCTGGTCGTCTACTGTAAGAAACAGGCCTGATGGCAGAGGGCAGAGGGCATAGAGCATAGGGTATGGAACTGGCAGCTCTGCGCACTTCGCCTATAACCCTAGGCCCTCTGCCCTATGCCCTATACGTTTTGCCTATTCAGTTTTTTTCACTTGCAGGACGCCGAGGCTGCGGACGATAGAGTGCTCCGCGAACCGGCCGCAAGCCAGCGCCTCCCGGTAGACCTGATACGGAGCCTGGCCGCCCTGGGCGGGGTCGGGAAAGATGTCGTGGAAAACGAGGAATCCGCCGGGAATGAGGTGCGCCGACCACCGGCGGCAGTCGGCGGCCACCGTCTCCAGGGCGTGGCCGCCGTCGATGAAGACCAGGCTGAGCGGGGTCTTCCAGGCGCGGGCGGCCAGCTCGGAGCGGCAGACGACGGGCACCACCGTGTCCTCGAGCCCGGCATCCGCGAGCGTGGCGCGGAAGTGGCGGAAGGTGTCGATCCGGCCCGCAGCCGGGTCGAAGAGGGCCGGGTCGAAGTACTCCTCCCCGGGCTGCTGCTCCTCGGAGCCGCGGTGGTGGTCGACCGCGAAGAGCACCTGACCGGCCTCGCGGCAGGCCGCGCCGATCCAGAGCGTGGATTTGCCGCAGTAGCTGCCGATCTCGAGACACGGCCCCAGGGGCGCCGCCGCGCCGGCCAGGCGATAGAGGTGCTCGCCTTCGGCGTCTTCCAGGAAGCCTTTGGTTCGGCGGATGAGATCGAGGTCGGGGGGCATAAGGGTAATGGGGGGGGGAGGGTTTAAAGTTTAAGGTTTAAGGTGATTCCAATAACTTTAGGCACTTTATCGCACTTTAGGCATTTTAGGCACTGTCTTCTAACTCTCCCCCTTCGGGCTCTTGGGTCTGTTCGCGCTCGGGTCCTGGCGCTCGAAGCTGCTGACCAGGACCTCGCGCGACTTGACGCCGTCCGAGGGGCCGACCACGCCCTCGCGCTCCATCTTCTCGATGATCCGCGCGGCCCGGTTGTAGCCGATGCGCAGGTGGCGCTGGACCATCGAGATGGAGGCCTGGCGGGTGCGCACGACCAGCTCCAGCGCGTCGTCGTAACGCTCGTCGTAGCCGTCGGGGTCCTCGCCGTTGGCGGCCTCGACCGGCTGGGCCTCGGTGATCTGCTGGTCGTACTCGGGCTTTTCCTGCCGCTTCAGGAACTCGATGATCTGGGTCAGCTCGGCTTCCGAGAGGTAGGCCCCGTGGATGCGCTGGAGCTTGGCGGTGCCGGGCGGCATGAAGAGCATGTCCCCGCTGCCGAGCAGGCTCTCGGCGCCGTTGGCGTCGATGATCGTGCGGCTGTCGGTCTTCGAAGACACCTGGAACGTCAGGCGCGTGGGGAAGTTGGCCTTGATGATCCCGGTCAGGACATCGACCGACGGCCGCTGGGTGGCGAGGATCAGGTGGATGCCGGCCGCCCGCGCCATCTGGGCGAGCCGGGTCAGCGCCACCTCCACGTCGCGCGAGGCGACCATCATCAAATCGGCGAGCTCGTCGATGATGATCACGATGTAGGGCAGCTTGGCCGGCGCGGCCTCGCCCGGCGCCGTCTTCTCGGATTCGATCTTCTGGTTGTACTGCTTGATGTTGCGCGCGCGGCGCTCGGAGAGCTTCTCGTAGCGCCGCTCCATCTCGCGCACCGCCCAGTAGAGCGCATTGGTGGCCTTCTTGGCGTCGGTCACCACGGGCGTGATCAGGTGCGGGATGCCGTCGTAGCTGGAGAGCTCGATGCGCTTGGGGTCCACCATGATCAGCTTGACCTCGTCGGGCTTCGCCTTGTAGAGCAGGCTGCAGATCATGGCGTTCAGGGCGACGCTCTTGCCGGTGCCGGTCGCCCCCGCGATCAGCAGGTGCGGCATCTTGTCGAGCTCGGCCGCCACGGGGTTGCCGACGATGTCCTTGCCGAGGCAGATGGTGAGCTTGGACTTGGACTTGTCGAAGGCCGCCGAGGCCACGACCTCCTTGAACTTGACGATCTCGCGCACCGAGTTGGGCACCTCGATGCCGATCGCGGCCTTGCCGGGAATCGGCGCCACGATGCGGATGCTGGCCGCGCGCAGCGCGAGCGCCAGGTCGTCCGAAAGCCCGGCCACCTTGTTGATCTTGACCCCCGGCGCGGGCTCGTACTCGTAGGTGGTGATGACCGGCCCGGGCGAGACCTCGACCACCTTGCCGTTGACGCCGAAGTCCTCCAGCTTCTTCTCGAGCAGGGTGGACTGCATCCGCAGGCTGTCGCGGTCCAGCGAGGCCGGCTTGGGCTCGGGGTCCTCCAGCAGGCTGAAGGGCGGCAGCTGGAACCCCTTGCCGGTCTGCATGAAGTCGAAGACCTCCTGCTTGGGCGGCGGGACGGGCTTGAGCGGCTTGGGCGCGGCCGCCTTGATCTTGATCTCCTTGGCGCGGGCCTTGATCTTTTCGGCATCGGCCTGGGTCAGCCGCCGCGACCGCTCGCGGCGCTCGCGGCCCTTGAGGTAGACGGTCAGCAGGCGGTCGTACACCGCGCCGACCCCCGAGTGGATATGGGCAAAGAACGCCAGCAGCGAAAACCCGGTGGCCAGGATGAACCCCACCAGCCAGAACACGCTCAGAATGACCACGGCCCCGGCCGGGTTGGCGTACCGGATCAGGAAGGCCTTGATCGGAATCCCCAGCAGCCCCCCGCTCGAGAACTTCTTGTCGAACAGCAGATAGCTGTCCTGATGGATGGCGAGCAGGCCGGCCGTGGCCAGCACGAGCAGGATGCCGCCCGCCGCGGTGCAGGCCATGACCCGCGCGGGCGGGTTGCCGAAGAACTGCAGGCTGCCGAGCAGCAGGAGCAGCGGGATCCAGAAGGACCCCATTCCGAACAGGCCGATTAACAGCCCCGCCAGGTGCGCGCCCACGACCCCGAACAGGTTGTGGACCCGGCCGCCCGCCCCGGCGCTGTGGATCGAGGGGTCCGCCGGGCTGTAGGACAGCAGGCTGATCAGGGTGAAGATCACGAAGAAGAACAGAAAGATGCCGATGATTTCGCGACGCATGGGAACACGATCAAGGTTTAAGGTTTAAAGTTTAAGGTCATATGAAATTGTCGTCGTCCCCTTTTTCACTTTAAACTTTCAACTTTAAACTTTAAACGTCTTTATACCTCCATAATAAACGGCAGGATCACCGGCCGCCGGCCGATCGTAAAAAAGAAGTACTGCCGCAGCGCCGTCTGGATGCGGGCGCGCAGGCGCTCGGCCCGGTCGGCGGTTTCCGGCGGCAGCTCTTCGACCACCTCCAGCACCACGCAGGTGGCGTCCTGCAGCAGGTGGCCGGTCTCGGTTTCGAACACCACCCCGCGCGAGACGATCTCCGGGCCGTAGACGATGATGCCGGTCTCCTCGTCGATGGCCATGGTGACGGCCACGAACCCTTCCTCGGACAGCACCCGCCGCTCCTTGAGCACGGCGCGGCCGACGTCGCCCACGCCCTTGCCGTCGATCAGCACTCGGCCGACCCCCACCGATGCTCCGATGCGGCCGGCCCCCTCGGCGAACTCGACCGCCTGGCCGTTTTCGACCAGCAGCACGCGCTCGTCGGCCAGGCCCATCTCGCGCGCCAGCCGCGCGTGCAGGATCAGGTGCCGGTATTCGCCGTGCACCGGGATGAAGTGCCGCGGCCGGGTCAGCCGGATCATCTGCCGCAGCTCCTCGCGGAAGGCGTGGCCGGAGACGTGGATGTCGGCGATCTTCTCGTAGACGACGTCGGCCCCGCGGCGGTAGAGGTTGTCGATGATCTTGGCGATCGCGCGCTCGTTGCCGGGGATGAACTTGGAGGACAACACCACGGTGTCCCCCGGCTTGATGCGGATCTGCTTGTGCGTGCCCGCGGCCATGCGGGCCAAGGCGGACATGGGCTCGCCCTGGCTGCCCGTGGTGACGATGACGATCTCCTCGTCGGCGAAATCCTGCACCAGGTCGATGCTCACCTCGGTGTCGCGCGGGATGGCGAGGTGCCCCAGGCGCTTGGCGATCTCGGCGCTCGCCTCGATGTTCCGGCCGCTGATGATGACCTTGCGGCCCGCGGCCCGCGCGATGTCCACGATCATCTGGATCCGGCCGATGTTGGAGGCGAAGAGCGCCACGATGATGCGCCCCGTGCTGCCCCCCACGATCTGCGCCATCGTCTCGGCCACCCGGCTGTCCGGCAGGGTGGCGCCTTCGCGTTCGATGTTGGTCGAGTCCGAGAGCAGCGCCAGGACCCCGCGCTCGCCGCAGCGGGCGAACTTCCGGACGTCGGTGCCCTGGCCGCCGTCGCTGCGGCTGATCTTGAAATCGCCGGTGTGGACGATCAGCCCCTCGGGCGTGTCGATGGCGATCCCGACCCCATCGACCACGCTGTGGCCCACGCGGATGAAATCCAACGCGAAGTCGCCCAGCTGAAGCGGATCGTCCGGAGATATCGCGTGCAGGCCGGCCGGCGCGCTCATTTCGAGCTCGGTCAGCTTCTGTTGGACCAGCCCCAGGGTGAACGGCGTTCCGAAGACCGGGACGTCGATTTCGCGCAGGAGAAACGGCAGCGCGCCGATGTGGTCCTCGTGGGCGTGGGTCAGCACCACCCCCTGGATGCGGGCCTTGTTCGACCGGATGTAGGACAAATCGGGGATGACGAAATCGACCCCCAGCATGTAGTCTTCCGGGAACATGAGGCCGGCGTCCACGACCATCGCGGAGCCGCCGGATTCGAAGACCATCATGTTCAGCCCGATCTCGCCCAGGCCCCCGAGCGGGATGATTCTGACCATCGCCCGCCGCCTCCCCTCAGGCCGCCGCCAGCAGCCGCTGAAGGGCGCTGCGCACCTCATCCATCAGCGCCTCTTTGGTGTGAGCGTCGTATCCGGTGACGGCGATCGGCGCACCGATCTCCATGAACACCTCGGCCGGCTGGATGAGCAGCCGGTTTTTCGGCATGATGTCGAACGTGCCCCGGAGCGCCACCGGCACGATCGGCACGCCGCACTCGATGGCCATGACGAAACCGCCTTTCTTGAAAGCCCGGAGCGTCCCGTCCGGGCTGCGGGTGCCCTCCGGGAAGATCACCACCGAAACCCCGGAGCGGACCGCAGCCGCCGCCTGCCGCAGGCTCGCGATCGCCGCCGGGCGGTCCGATCGGTCGATCGGGATATACCCCGCACCGCGCATGGCCCGGCCGAAGATCGGGATTTTGAAGAGCTCGGCCTTGGCCAGCCAGCGGAACGGCACCGGCAGATAACCCAACAACACGGGGATGTCGAAATTGCTCTGGTGGTTGGACATCCAGATGAATGCGGCCGAGGGATCGATGCGCTCCCGCCCCACGACCCGCACCCGCACCCCGCTGACCGCCAGAATCGAGCGGCCCCAGGCCTGCGCCACCCGGTGGGCGGCGGTGGCGGCCACCCCCGACAGCGACAGCGCGATGACCAGCAGCCCCATGACCAGCGTTGCCGCCGCAACCCAGATCATGACGGCGACCGTGCGCATCCACCGGAGGGCCGTACTCGAAGCGAACGTCTGGGAAGTTGGTGCAAGCGACACGTGAAGGCCTCAACGCCGGTGCGGCCCGGAAGTTAAACCGATATCTCCAGCTGGGCGAGCATCCGATCCACCCGTTCGATCAGCCAGCCGCGCTGGCGATCGTCGGCATAGGCAATGCAGCTGCAGCGGATCCGGTTGCGCGTCCGCACCAGCAGCTCCAGCGACAATCGGGTTTCCTGCAGGTCGATCGCCGCCGCCAGAGGGTGGCACTCTCGATGCTCGGCCTGAACCGGCGTCAGCAGGCCCGCCTCCAGAGAGATCCAGTAGATGCTTCCCATCTCGGCCGGGCCGTAGGCCTGATCCAGGAATGCCTTCAGCTTTTCGTAATCCGGGTAGCGCAGCTGATCAACCACATATTGTTTCATAGGGCGACTATCTACCACAACCAATTGCGGTGTGCAAGCCGCATCTCGCCGGCCGGACGGCACGCCGACCGGCACCGCCGTTGACATCGATGTGAATTTCTGGTCTACCTAGGCGCCCAGAAAAGACCGATTGGGGAACTCGCCGCGCAGGCGCGGGAAGGCAGGTGCACTCACCCAAAATGAGACGTTGGACCCTTTGGATGTTGTTGGCGGTCTGCCTCGCCGCCGGGACTCCCGCCGGACCGCTGGCGGCGCAGACCCAAGACCGGGCCCCTGAACCGAGGAACGGATCGCCCGTCGATCCGCCCCGCACGCTTTCCGCCGTGAGCGCATGGATCCACCGCTCCGGGGCCGTCCTGGATCTGGGGATTGCCGGCGGCTTTCGCGAAGACCGGCTGGACTGGAACATCGCCGGCGATTCCAATGGCCAGAACCCCAATGTCCTCTCCGAGCTCAAGTGGCGCAACCTCGAGATCGGCCAGCTGGAACTGCAATCGAAGTTCACCCTGCCGCGGGTGTTTCATTTCCGCGGCAGTTTCGGCACCGGCTGGATCGCAAACGGCGACAACCGCGATTCGGACTACCTCGGCGACAATCGCACGTTCGAGTATTCCCGCACGAACAACAGCGCCGACCAGGGCAGCGTTTACGATTTTTCCGCCGCAGCCGGATATCCCATCGAATTCGGCCGCGAGATCGTGATCGCGCTGAGGCCCCTGATCGGCTATTCCTACCACCGCCAGAATCTTTCGATCACCGACGGCGACCAAACCGTCGCGACCCCGGGCCTCACGCAGGACGCCGGTCCCTTCGCCGGCCTGGACAGCCACTACGATGCGCGCTGGTATGGGTCCTGGGTGGGGGTGGAGGTGGGCGTGGAGGCCTCCGTCCCCGGCGGGTTCATCGAGCGCGTGGAGGTCTTTTTCGCCGGTGAGATCCACCGCGCCGACTATCGTGCGCAGGCCGACTGGAACCTGAGGCAGGACCTGGCCCATCCGAACAGCTTCCGCCACCGGGCCGACGGCATCGGCTATGTGCTCTCGGGAGGATTCCATCTGTTCGTCGCACCCCAGTGGGCGCTGACCGCCGAGGCGACCTATCAGAACTGGTCGACGAACCAGGGCCGGCACCGGGTCTACTTCAGCGACGGAGATACGGCCGACACGCAGCTGAACGAGGTGGACTGGCGCTCCCTGGCCCTGTCCGTCGGCCTGGTCTACCGCTTCTGACCTCCCTCGCCATTATCCGAAAGGATGACTTCGCAAAGAGGCCAAGATCAAGGCGCGCGAATCGCGTGCCGCGAGGCGTACATGACGTACGCCGCAGCGGACACGCGATGACGCGCAACGCCGAGATTGGCCTCTTTGCGAAGTCATCCAATAAAAAACCCCCTGGCTTCGATACGAGCCAGGGGGTCAATAATAGGTCGACGGGGTTTAGGTCTCTTCGACGGTGATCGCGTGCTCGGAGCACACCTCGACGCAGCTTTCGCAGCCGAGGCATTCCTCGGCGTTCGCCGGGAAGGATTTTCCATCCCGCATCTCAAAGACCTCGACCGGGCAGACATCCACGCATTCTTCGCAGCCAACGCACTTTTCTTCGTCGACGGAGGGGTTGAAAGCCATCAGCAAATCTCCTTTCGGGGTTTTATGATTGCATGGCCGCTCAGGGCCATTCTGTTCGTTTCGGCTGAGTCCATAACCAATTTAAATATGCGTGTCAAGCATTGTCCCTCATTTTTTTCGGGACCGCCGCAGCCGGGATTGATCAGGGTCGGGGGGACGGTTGAAGGTTGCGCCGGGACAGTTCCACGACGACGGTGTGCCGCCAGCCTGGCTCCGCCGCCCCTGCGTCGTCCGCCGCCCCGCCTGCCGCGAGCAGGGTGAACAGCCGCAGCGGAGGCACATCGGGAACCGCATAAATCCACAGGGTGTCGTTGCCGCTTTCATCGGAAGGGCCTGCATCCGGCAGCGGCCGGGAGGCCAGCAACTCCAGCCGGGCCATGAAATCCCCGGGGGCCGGCTCCAGCGCCGATCGGCCGATCCGACGCATCGATGGAAATCTCTCTGCGAGCAGGCCGACCACCTCCGGGCTGGAGGCGACGAACACCGGACCGGAATAGGGCCGATGCACAAACAGGCGGGCCCAGGCCCTGAGGCGCTGCTCCAAAAGCGAATCGCTTTCCGGCGTTTGGAAGCCGTCCGCAAGCCCATCCGAGTCCGGATGGGGCCGGGCATCCTCGCCCGCGAGCGCATCGAGCAGCTCGGCATGGACGCGCTCGCAGCGCTGCAGCGCGGCGCTCACCTCGCAGCGCTGCCGGTCGGCTTCGTGGACCAGCTGCAGGAAGGCCCCCGCGCGCATGAGCGCCTCCGGATCCGGCGGCGGCGCGCCCGACGGCCGCCGTCGGATTTCGGCGGCGATCTGGCCAGCGGTTCCATCCGCCGTCAGCGGGTCCGCGCCGGGCCGGTTGGATAAAAATACCGAGAGCAGACCGCCGCCGCCCTGCTGCAGGCGCGCCCAGCGCTCGAACTCCTGCAGGATCCGATCCAGGCGCCGCTCGTCCTCCGGCGCAAGGGCCACGATTTCAAGGAACCCGGCCTCGGCCAGCGCCTGCATGTCCGGCGACCGGCGGCCGGAAACCGGCTGGTATCCCGCCACGGACGTGAAGGCCGACCGCAGGCCAGCCGCCGCCGCAGGGGAGATATACGTATGCGGGAAATAAATCGGCTTGGTCATATTTTCCTTGTTTTGAGCAATTCCTACATGGATGTTTGTGGAAAGGTCCGCCGGGGTGTGCGCCCCGCCGGACCGCCGCAAAAGACGCCCAGGCTTCGTCAACGCCCCCGGGGTTTCTCCCATGGCTCCTCACCGGCAGCGACGGCCGAGCGGGTCGGGAGCGCTGCCGTCCGGGGCTGTCTGGACCTCTCTGAGCGGGATGGCTGCCGTCGAGACCGATACTGAAAAATTGCGGCGGCCCGGCGGGGCGCACACCCCGGCGGACTCCGCTGTAGAGCAAGAAAATTGATCAAGTTGGTATCTTATGGTCCTGCACGCGGATGCCGCGCGCCCGCAGTTCGCGACGGAGCCGGTCCGCCAGCACCCAGTTGCGCTCGGCCCGCGCCCGCTCGCGCGCCTCGACCAGCTCGCGGATCCCGGCGGGCGCATCGCCTGCGTCGCTGAAGTCGAAAATGGCCATGACGGCATCGAGGTCCCGCAGCAGCGCCAGCAGACGTCCGGCGCCGCGGGCGTCCATGCGGCCCTCGGCCACCAGGGCGTTGATGCGCTTCACGCCCTGGAAAAGGGCCGCCAGGGCCGCGGGCAGGTTCAGGTCGTCGTCGAAGGCCCGCCGGACCCCCTGGCGCAGGTCGTACATCAGCTGGTCCAGATCCGGGCAGGAGCCGCCGTCGCGGATCTGCAGGAGCGACTGCACGCAGCGGTCCAGCCGCTGCAGCGACCGGCGGGCGTCCGCCAGGCGCTCCGCCGAATAGGCCAGGGGTTTGCGGTAGTGCACCGAGAGCAGCCAGTAGCGGATCTCGCGGCCCGACACCCCCTGCTCCGTCAGCTCGGCCAGGCCCGGCGCCGCGCCGGTCACGCGCTCGGCATGGACCCAGCAGCGCGCCAGCGGCTTTCCGGAGAGCGCCTGGGCGATGGCGTTCTCGTTTTCGTGGTGCGGGAATACGAGTTCGCGGCTGCTGACGTGCAGGTCGAAGCAGTCCCCCAGGTGCTTCATGGCCATGGCCGCGGTCTGGATATGCCAGGACGGCCGCACGTTGCCCCACTGGCTGCGGACAAAGGCGCCGCGCTTGAGCTCGGACAACCGGCAGCGCCGAAAGAGCGCGAAGTCCCGCGGGTTTTGCTTTTCATAATCCGCCAGGTCCACGGTGGCGCCCACCCGCACCTTGGCGGTGTCCACACCCGACAGCCGGCCGTAGCCCGAAACCCGCGACAGGTCGAAATAAAGCGACCGCAGCTTCTCGTAGGCAAGCCCCTTGTCGGCCAGCTTGCGCGCCAGCGCGGTCATGTCTTCCACGTGGTCCCGGCTGCGCGGAAAATGATCCGCCGGCCGGATCCGCAGCAGGGACAGGTCTTGCAAAAAGCCTTCCAGCAGCCGCCGGGATTCGATCTCCTCGGGCCATCCCTCCCCCGCGCCGCCGCCGGCCTCCTCCAGGTCCATGACGTCGACGGCCTGCTTCACGGCGAGCCCCCGCCAGCGCAGGTAGCGGCAGAGCAGGTCGGCCAGCACGAAGCGCCGCGCTTCGGAGAGCTGCAGCGGCCGCTGCAGCCGCGGACCGCAGGTGTAGACCGCCGCCTGGCCGGCCTTGAGCGGCTCCCATTTCTCGCGCGAGCGGCTGAGCAGATTGTAGATGTTGAGGTCGACCGCCTCCTGGGCTGCGAACAGCGGGGTGCTGAGGTAGCGCTCGCCGCCGTCCGGCAGGATGACGACCAGGGTGCCTTCCGCCATCCGGCCGGCCTCCTTCACCGCGGCGGCCAGAGCCGCCCCGCTGCTCATGCCGACCAGCAGCCCCTCCTCCCGGGCCAGGCGCCGGGCGGTTTCGTAGGCCTCTTCGTCCTCGATGTTGACCTTCTCGTCCAGGCGCTGCTTCTCGAAGATTTCCGGACAGTAGGCCTCCTTGAGGTTCTTGAGGCCCTGAATGCGGTGCCCGAGGTAGGGTTCGACGCCGACGATGCGCACCGCCGGATGGACCTCCTTCAGGCGCCGCGAGACTCCCATCAGGGTGCCGGTGGTGCCCATGGGGGCGACCAGCACGTCGACCGCGCCGCCGGTCTGGCGCCAGATCTCCTCGGCGGTCCCGTAATAGTGGGCCTGCCAGTTCGCCGGGTTGTTGAACTGGTCCACCGCGTAATAGCGGCCGGGGTTCTCGCGCACCAGGCGGTAGACTTCTTCGATGGCGCCGTCGGTCCCGAGATGGCCCGGGGTGAGCAGGATCTCCGCGCCGCGCGCCTTGAGGATCCGCTGGCGCTCGACGCTGACCGCTTCGGACATGGCCAGCAGCAGGCGGTAGCCCTTGACGGCGCAGACCATGGCCAGGCCGATCCCCGTGTTGCCGCTGGTGGCCTCGACGACGATCTTGCCCCGGGTCAGCTCGCCCGAGCGCTCGGCGGCTTCGATCATGTAAAGCGCCGGGCGATCCTTGATGGATCCGCCGGGGTTCAGGTACTCCAGCTTCGCCAGCAGCTTCACCCGCGGGTTCGGGTTCATCCGCCGGATCTCCACCAGGGGGGTGTTGCCGATGGCGTCCAGGACAGTGGTGTTCGGGGTGTTCATTTCGATATTGTTTCGGATTTCGCGCTTCGGATTTCGAATTTTCTGCCCCCCGGCCTGGTCCGAGTCTGGTTAATTGCTTGGCGGCTTGTCACCACGCCGGTTCAAAAACAATTCCACCGCGGCTTGGATGTCCCGGCGCACTTGCTCTTCGTCCCGGCCGGCGTCGATCACGCGGAACCGTTCGGGCTCCTGACGCGCCAATGCGAGGTAGCCCGCCCGCACCCGCCGGTGGAAGTCCAGGGACTCGGCCTCGAAGCGGCCCTCCCCGCCGGCGCGCACGCCCTGCTCCAGCTGGCGCCGGGCGCGCGCCAGCCCGGCTTCGGGCGCCAGATCCAGCAGCAGGGTCAGGTCCGGTTTGAGGCCCGCGAACAGCAGGTCGTGCAGCCGCCCGATCCGCTCGGCGCTCAGCCCCCGCGCGGCCCCCTGATACACGATCGTCGCGTCGAAGAAGCGGTCGCACAGCACGCTGGTCCCGTCGGCCAGCGTCGGTCGGATAACGGTTTGGATATGCTCGGCCCGGTCCGCCATGTAAAGCAGCAGCTCGGTTTCCGGGGCCATGCCGGCATGCTCGGGATCGAGCAGGACGGCCCGGATCCGCTTTCCGACCGCGGTGCCGCCGGGTTCACGGGTGAGGATGGACTTGACCCCGCGCTCCGCCAGGAAGCCCGCCAGATGGACGATCTGGGTCGTCTTCCCGGCGCCTTCGCCGCCCTCGAACGTAATGAACATGGGCGCCTCGGCAGACATCAATCAGATACTCCCTTCATATCCATCGAGCCCCCACTGCTTCAGGTCGGTGAGCGTTTCATAGTCGGTCATGTCGCACTTGATCGGGGTAATGGTGATGTACCGCTGCTGCAGGGCCGCCCCGTCGATATCGAGGTTGTCGTCGAAGGCCTGCATATCCGCGCCCTGCCAATAGTACGTCCGGTTGCGGGGATCGACGCGCTTTTCCATGGTCTCCCTGAAAATGGCCAGGCCATGCCGAGAGAACCGCACTCCCGCGATTTGGGACTCCGGCAGGTTGGGCACGTTGACGTTGAGAAAGGTGCCCGGCGCGAGGCCGCGCCGCCCGACCAGCTCGGAAAGACGGCCGATGAACTCGGCCGCGGTTGGATAGTGGTAGGGCGCGCCGCCGGCGATGGAGGCGGCGATGGCCGGCACCCCTCCCAGGGCGGCTTCCTTGGCGGCGGCCACCGTTCCGGAGTAGTTGATGTTGACGCCCACGTTGGCGCCGGGGTTCAGCCCGGAGACCACCAGGTCCGGCCGGCGCCCCAGGATTTCCAGAATGCCGAGCTTGACGCAGTCGGCCGGGGTGCCGGTGACGGCGTAGCCTGATCCGCAGCCGTTCAGCGAGATCCGGTCGGCGCGCAGCGGCTGGTGCAGGGTGATCCCGTGGCTGACGGCGGTTCGTTCCCGGTCCGGTGCGACGACCGTGACCGCATGCCCCCGCTGCAGCACCGCGTTCAGCGCCCAGAGGCCTTCGCAGTGGATTCCGTCGTCGTTCGTCAAAAGAATGTCCATGATCGTATCCCGGGCATGGGGCCGCTGCGTCTTGAACCGGGGTCCGGTGCGCCCTCGGGTGGCCGGACCGGTTCTCGAATACGGATGGCCGGCCCGTTCGCGGCCAGCAATTGCTTGACATTTGAGGCCAGGTTGGTTTTATAGCTTAAAATTTTGCGGCCTTCAAGCGTCGGCCGGCGAGGCTTCGGCCGCCGATTCCCGCTCGCCTGCCCAACGACGATTCTCGAATCCTGAACGGAGGCGGTCTTCCGAATGAATTCAAGCGCCATCCACCACCGGGCCGGCATCTCTTTGTGGATGCGGGCGGTATCGGGCGGCGTGCTCATCTGTCTGGCGAGCCTCCTGTTGGCACCTCCGGCCCGGGCGGCCGAAACCACGCTCGCCGGTTCGCGCCTGGCTCCTCTCGACGCCGGCGTGCCGTGGAACATCGAGGCCGACCGGCTGCGCTACGACCAGGCCGCCGACGAGTACATCGCCGAGGGCGACGCGGTGATCCGCAAGCAGGATCGGACGATTACGGCCGACACCATCCGCTACAGCGCGCAGACCGCCATGGCGTACGCCGAGGGCAGCGTCACGGTGACGGCCGGCGCGGATGTCGTGACCGGATCCTATCTGGAGTTCGATCTCGAGAGCGAGAAGGGCTATCTGGACGACGGGGTGATCTTCATCCAGGAGAACAACTACCACATCCAGGGCAACCGGATCCAAAAGGTCGGCCCGGACCTCTACCGGCTCGACCGAGGCACGATCACCACCTGCGACGGTCATCCGCCGGACTGGAAGCTCCGCGGCAGCGACATCCAGGTCCACGAGGACGGCTCCGGCACGGCCTGGCATGCGGTCGCCTACGTGCGCGACGTGCCGGTCGGCTATTACCCGTTTATTTCCTTCCCGGCCCGGAACAAACGCCAGACCGGATTGCTCTTTCCGGAGATCGGCTACAGCGAGCGCAAGGGGGTCAGTTTCAATCAGCCGTTCTACTGGGCCATCGACGACCAGTCCGACGCCACCTTCTATTTGCATTATATGAGCGAACGGGGGCTGAAGCCGGGCTTTGAATATCGGTATTATCTCACCCGCGAGGCCAAAGGCGCGCTCATGTTCGATTTCCTGCACGACGAGCAGATCGACGACGGCCGGGGCAGTTCGAGCGACGACTGGGGTTTCGACGACGGCGGCGGCGTTTTCTTAAGGCCCAACCGCGACCGCTACTGGTTCCGCATGAGCCACTCCAACCCTCTGCCGGCGGGTTTTCGGGGGAGTATGGAGCTGGACCTCGTCAGCGACCAGGATTACCTGCGCGAGTTCCGGAAAGGCTACATGGGCTTCGATCAAACAGACCTTTTTTTCAACAAATTCATGGGCTGGAAGCTGGACGACTATGACGACCCCATCCGGGTCAGCCGCCTCCAGGTGAGCCGGTCCTGGTCCGGGGCGTATTTGAGCGCCGGCCCCCAGATCTACGACGATGTCCGCAAGGGGCAGAACTGGAAGGAGGTCACCCAGCGCCTGCCGGTCGTGCAGTTCAGCGCTCCCAAGCAGAAGGTTTTGGAGAGCCCCTTTTTCTACAACCTCAATTCGCAGTACGACAACTTCTGGCAGGACCGCGGGTATGGCGTCCAGCGAACCGACGTCTGGCCGCGGCTCTATTATCCATACAGCGTTCGGCCTTATTTCACTCTGGAGCCTTCCGTCGGACTGCGCCAGACGATGTGGGAGCAATACAAGACCGACGAAGCCGATGCCTGGTCGGACGACGAGTTCCTGCATCGGGAGCTCTATGATGCCCGGGTGGGGCTTTCCACCGAAGTCTACAATGTCTATGCGACCGAGCGCGAGGGCTTCGACAAGGTCAGGCATTCGGTCAAACCGGAGCTCGCCTTCACCTATGTTCCGGATGTGGAGCAGGACGACCTTCCCAACATCGACTCCCGGGACCGGTTGGAAAAGCGCACGCGGATCAGCTATGCGGTAACGAACACCCTGACATCCAAGGCCCGCAGGGTTGCCGACGCCGAGCCGGCGGCCTCCCCGGACGAAAATGCCGGCGGTGTGGTCATTTCCCCCGGCGAATACGACTACCACGACTTCCTGCGCTTCAAAATCGGTCAATACTATGACATTTCCCGCAATGTCTACAACCGTCCGGCGGATGAGGTTCACCCTTTCTCCAGCCTCGACGGCAAGCTGACGTTCCTGCCGGCGCCCGCGCTCAGCTTGGACAGCGAAGCCAAATACAATTTTTATGACGACCGGTTTGACCTCTTCAATGCGGGGGTGACGCTGGCCCCGCGCCAAAAGGACCTCTTGAGCCTGCAATACCGTTACAACCCGGATATCCGCAACAATCCGGTCGATGAGTATGAAACCGGCGGATTCGTAGTGCAGAAGGACGATCTGGACACGGAGGAAAAGAAAGTCAGCGAGTTCATGGCCAAGTTCAGAGTGGGGATGACCGAACGGCTGAGCCTCATCGGTTCGTACAAATATGATTTGGTCTATGATCGTGCCAACAATTATTCGCTCGGGTTTATCTACGAAAGCCAGTGCTGGACCGTGGAGACCCTTTTCAGCCTGGAGGAAGAGGATGTCGGCGTCGGCCTGCGGATCCGGCTGCGCGGGATGGGGGAATTCGGGTTCTGATTTTTGGAACGGGAGAGCAGAAATAATATGGAAGATCGACGGTTGATGAGACAGTGGTACGTGCTGCACACCCGCAGTCGGCACGAAAGCGTCGTTACCGACGGGCTTATGAAAAAATCCATGGAAGTCTTCCTGCCTAAAATCAGGGTGCGCAGCACGCGCCGGGACCGCCGGCTGATGATCCACGTACCCCTGTTTCCGGGCTACGTCTTCCTCAAGACCGATCTGCACCCGCATACCCACCTGGAAATCGTCAAGACCGCCGGCGTGGTGCGCCTCATCGGCACCCAGCAGGGCCCGGTGCCGGTGGCCGAGGACACCATCGCATCTCTGAAGATCATGGTCGCCTCGGAGATGCCGATCGTCACCGGCAACCGGCTGCAGCCCGGCGACCGGGTCCTGGTGGTGAACGGCCCGCTCACGGGAGTCATCGGGACCTTTGTCCGCTACCGCAACCAAGGCCGGGTCGTCGTCTATATCGAGGCCCTGGGGCAGTTCGCCAGCGTCGAGGTTCAGGACACGGACATCGAGACCCTGCCGGCCATTCACGCATAACTGCTTGACATTTTA
>CAYRUF010000072.1:0-14726 GCA_964427375.1 uncultured Desulfatibacillum sp.
ATAGACGGCTTCTATTTCGCCGCAGCCTCCTCCAGTTTGGGTTTGGCATGAATCGGTCAACGGAGGCAAGGATAGGATATACTAAACTAATCTGCCATGATTTTAGATAGTTGAGCGCCTCAAATATCATCGACGTAACACCAATGCGTCATTTCTGTGATATCGTTCCAGTCCTACCGTCCAATTTTCTATATTTGTTGACGACCATGTCATTTTTTTCGTAAGGCAGGCATATGTATTCCTTGCAGTTGTTGTGTGCCCAAACGAATCTGGAGGTTTCCATGAAAAAGCAACTTGTATTGACTACATTTCTGTTTGTTATCTTCTTAGCATTTGGCTGTGCTTCAACCAAAGTTTCTGATCGCGAGAGGTACTCGGTCGGTAAGCTCCCACGGCCGGCCCAGATCATCGTTTATGATTTTGTGACAACCCCCCAAGGTGTCGCCCCCGACTCGGCTCTTGCAGGTCAAACTGCGGCACCGGCCACGCCGCCGACCGCCGAACAGGTCGAACTAGAAAAGCAGCTGGGTATGCAGATAGCAGAGGAGCTTGCTACTGACATTCGAGAAATGGGTCTTAGTTCCGTGCGGGCGACCTCCCAAACGGTTGCTCAGGTAAACGACATCATGATTCGCGGGTATCTTTTGTCTGTCGACCCGGGAAGCGAACTGAAGCGCGTGACCCTCGGGTTCGGCTCCGGTGCATCCGAGCTTAAAACCTTGGTTGAAGGCTACCAAATGACGGCCAGCGGCCCCCGCAAGCTCGGCCAGGGGTCGATCGATGCCGGCGGAGGAAAGATGCCCGGCGGTGCATTAGGCGTTGCAGCCCTTCTGGTCACCCACAACCCTGTAGGGCTCGCGGTCCAGGCTGGTGTGCAGGGCTACGGAGAGCTTTCCGGGAGCGCCAAGATCCAGGGCCGGGCCAAGCAAACCGCCAAGGAAATTGCCGACCAGCTCAAGATCCGTTTCCAAGAGGAAGGCTGGATTCAGTAAAATTTTTCCATGCGCTTGCTTAAAACGGACGATTGGGGGCCTTGGCCATTAAAAAGAGGCCGTTAGACGACCTATCGCCAGCAGTTTGGATTTGACGCGAGCGGAGCAACGGAGGGGAAAATAAGATACGCGGAACAAATTTGCAATTATTTTCGACCGTTGAATAGCTGACAGATCATCGACAAATCTCCGAAACCGCAAATCGGTGATATTGAAATGTGAAGGGGTAGCCCAAGAGGAATTTGCTATGTCGTTCAAGAGAACTTGGTTCCGTGACAAACTGAAAAAGAAGGCCAAGCGAGGCTTCCAGGGTTATCCGGTCGCGACGATCACCTACTATGGCCCCGACGATAGACAGGCAAGTAAAGTTGCTGTCGGGATCATTCTCGAAGAGGGAGGCGCTGTAGCGTTTCTCGAAAGATGGTCCAACGAAATGAAAGATATACGCTTGGACCCGGAAGCAAACGAAGAGATCGTGCGATTTATCAGCAAACACGGTGCGAAGTCTGTGGTCATGCCGGATCGGATACTCGGCTGCCCACACGAAGAAGGAAAAGACTACCCTGAAGGAGAAAAATGCCCAAAGTGCTCATACTGGGCAATCCGAGACCGTTTTACAGGGAAAATTATTCAGTGAGTTATACAACAACTCTTAAATAATTGGTCCATCTAAATACCATCGACAAATCATCAAAACGCCAACCCTGTGATATGCTACCGTTTTGGGGTCTTATACAGAAACCATTTATCATCCCCTATCAAATCTATAGGTGACTTAACATCCCGAGATAAAATTGCTTTTGGCGGTTCTTGCATTGGGATGTTATACTGTGAAAAAGCATTCAAGGGGTTTTATAAAGAAACCATCGAATCATTGTTATGCAGTGCAGAAAAACGATTCTGTTGGGGACACGTTGAATGACGAAGGCTAAGGAATGTCACGTGTTCGTGAGTTACTCGCACGAAGGCGATGCTCACAAGGCGTGGGTGCGTCGTTTGGCCGAGGATCTTACCAGGAATGGCGTCAAGACTACCCTTGATCAGTGGCATCTCCGTGCAGGAGACGACATCGGCGCTTTCATGGAGCAATCTCTGGAAAACGCCGGACATATTATCTTGGTCTGCACAGAAACCTTCGCTCAAAAAGCGAATGAGCGGAAAGGAGGCGTTGGGTACGAACAAGCTGTAGCCGTTGGCAACATGCTGATGAGCGGAGAACTGGACTCGCGGCTACTCCCACTTCTCCGGTCGGGAGAACCATCGAAGGCTCTTCCGCGCTACTTGCGCAGTCGTCTCTTCATTGACTTTCGGGATGACAATGTTTACCCGCAAGCTCTCGAGCAGTTGCTGCGCCGGGTGTTTGAGGCTCCAGAATTCAAACCACCGGAGTTGGGCGAGCCTCCGATATTCGTCAAAGAAGCCGGTGGCGTCGACGTCCGTCCAGAGAACGTGTCGCACCGAACAGCGACTGGTGCACCTCACGCCTGGATCTGCGTAGCGGGCACTGGCAGCAGGTGGCGAAAGATAGAGCTTGATGAGAAGGTGAAACAGACCTGCATCAGCTTGGGCCAATCGCTGGCGCGCTCTGGCTACGGTGTCGTCACGGGCGGCTGGCCCGGCGTCGATGATCTGACGTCAAGGAGTTTTGCGCGGGAGTTGGAACACCTCGGCATCCCGTTGGAGGACCGTCTAGTTCAGGTCATCGATGAGAATTCGCTTCCCGCTTTCCTGGCAGGCAATCTTGTACTGGTACCTCGGGGCGAGAAGGAATGGAATGAATCAGTCAGGAGGGCGGACGCCCTGGTGTTGATCGGGGGTGCCGGAGGCACCTGGATCGCTGGAGAATGCGGGCTGAAGCTCGGCCGTGCTGTCTTCCCCCTTGCTGATACGGGTGGGGATGCGGCGAAATTCTACATGCACATGCAGCGCCACTGGAAACCCGAGTTCTTACCCGGAATTGACCGAAGGCGGTTTCAGGCTGTGGGTAGAGAAGCGCCACAGGTGGTTGTCGAACTGGCCAGGCTCCTAGATGAATGGAAACACGTGCGAATGCATCGAGCTTAGCAGAATTGCATAACCGGCGCTTCAACTGGACCGGCCAACAGCTGCTCTGTTGGCTTCCCTCCTCGCTCCGCTCGTCGGCGGCCGGTTACGCGCAGCGTTGGCAATCCCGCATAAACGCGATTATCAATAAACCTGCGTTTTTGACAGCGAAGGCCGCCGTATCATTTTTCTAAAAACGTGGAGTTGACGGCTTGTATCACCGGACAAGACGGCGGTGGCCAATTGTTTTCGTGCGTTTCAATATGGGCCAATTAGGATAGGAAGATGATCGCTCGAATTTGGCATGGTTGGACAAGTTTAGAAAATGCAGACGTTTACGAAGCACTTCTCATGCAGGAAATTTTTGTCGGCATCCAAAACCGTAAAATCGGGGGGTTTTTGGGCATCGAGCTATTGCGACGCAGCCTCGATACAGAAGTCGAGTTCATGACCATCATGTCCTTCGACTCGATTGCAGCCGTTCGCGTCTTTGCCGGAGAGGATTATGAAGCGGCAGTCGTTCCCCCAAAGGCACGGGCTTTGCTGAAACGATTTGATGAGCGCTCTCAGCACTACGAAATTCGAGCGGACGTCAAGGCCTGACTTGACCGTGCAAGACAATGGTGATGTGTTTGACGAGGGTGGGCCACCGGGGCAAGAAAAGAATATACTGAATCAATCTGATATAAATTGAGGATGTTGGATGGTTGCCAGGTATCCGGCTAATCTGTATTTTGAACTTTTGGTGATAGTTACTCAAAAAGTGGTGTGAGAACATGATGACCATATCAGAGGAACAATCGGAGGATTCTTGCCCCCCGGCTATTCTGATCAACGAGGTGCAACTGATCCTTGCGGAAAAAAGGACCTCATTGGCCAGCCTGCGAACAGGCATAGCGGTTTTCGCAATCCCACTTTCGATCATGGGCATATTGGTTGCTACATCTCGTTATTACGAAGTCAGTGATGTCATGCCACTGTTCGTTTCCGTGATGGTGATAAATATTTTCCTTTTGGCTTTGGGAGCTTTCTTGGTTATACGTTCCGTCATTAAACTGCGTTATGAGGACCGCATGATCAACAACATCAAGCGCAAGCACAGTGTTATTGCCGAGTTCATCGACTGACCGCGATTTCATTCCGTCATGAAACAGAATGAATTACAGCCAAACAGATGAAAACAAAAGGTGTAAAAAGTAGCGCTGTCGGCCGACCTTGGTATAAGGTTTGTATGATGTTTTGGGAATCAGAAGTGGTTAGCGATCCTATAGTTAATCCCAGTATGGACCCATTTCATCGCATTCAATAGAGCATACGGTCATTCTTATCCAAGGCCCAGTCGGTTTGCCCGCTGCGAGTGGCGCGCAGGGATTCCCCAATGAGCATTTCATCATCCCGTCGAGTTGTAATTTTCGGAGGCGGCGATGGAGGGCTCGAACTGGTGGTTCGCTTGGACCGAAAATGCAAGAGGTTAAGGAATCTCCGTCACGCTGATCGACCAGAATCTTTCTCATTTACATGCCGAACCAAGCCCCGGATGAAGCTGCACTGAGTTTAGATCGGTTTGGAAACCCACACCCCAAGAGTGTGATCATGGGAACTGGCTATGGCAGTCCCGCGAGGGACTCTGGTAGATTGTGTTGCGGGGATATCCAGCCGAAATGGATCGCAGTCATGCTGATGGTACCTGACAGCAACATCCAGGCTGCACTCAATACGGAAAAATCGAAATATTCAAAGCATGTTTCCAAAAGCCGTGATGCCAATAGGTTCGCTTTGTTTTCCTTTCAGCTCCACACGACTGGTTTTCCGGCGCAGCGGATCAAGCCGCAGCATTGTTGGCCTCAAGCCCCTGCTCAGTGGATTTGTCTCAAGTGCGCCCGAGCCGGCCGTACCCGGGCGTACGCGAGGTAGGGGATGATCACCTCATTCTTGCTTCCGCCGATGCCGTCGTAGGTAACCGAGACCACCGGGACTCCCGTGACGCGCTCGATGCAGCTCGCCATGGCCTCCGTGACCAGCGCGGGGCAGCAGAAGGCCGGGCTGGCTTGGACGAAAAGCGACAGGTCCGGATGATACTTCAGCGTGTAGTAGATCTTCAGCAGGTTGTCCATCGACTCGCCGGTGTGCTCCAATCGAATCCCGAAGGTGCGCAGAATGCGCTCCGGGGGCTCGTCGTAGACGGGTTCGGGTTCGTTCAAGAGAGGTTCCAGGGGCCGGCGGTACTTTTTTTCCATTCGACTGACGGCCGCGATCAAGGCGCCCGTGGTCAGCGCCTCCACGTAATCACCCTCGATGAACCACCTCCGCATGTACGGCCAGGCGACCATCTTGACATAGGAGCTGTAAGGGAGGGTCACGACTTCGCCGCCGTGGCGTTCGATGAAGCGAATGAGGCCCTGGTTGAGGACGTCGTTGTCGCGGGCATACAGGTCCCCGAAAACGGCAACCTTGGGCCTTGAAGCGCATCCGGCCCCCGGGCCCCCGATGGCGGCCGTCGGCACCGCAGCAAGGCGGTCGGCAACCTCCCGAACGGCATCTTCCTTGGATCCGAGTCCCAGGAAGGCGGCCTCCAGCCGTTTCATCCCCGCCTCGATAGCGGCATCCGTGGCTCCGCTGACCGTTTCGATCGGCCGGATCCGGCACCCGATCTTGCGGATCAGCCCTCCCAGCATGAAGGCCAGATAGGTGTTCACCGGCAGCCGCATCGATATCTCGGCAAAGGACAGGGAACCCATGTAAATGTTCGCTTTTTCAAAACCGCCGCCGTGCGCTGCCAGCAGGTTCTGGGCGAAATGAGGATACATTCTCAGGTTGCAGGCAATGGAGCCCGGAACCATCCAGAGCAGACAGCGGGACGGGTCGAGGCCCTGGGCGGAAACGGTTTCGATGAAATTCTGCACCACGATGTTCACCGGGATGCACTGGCCGCTGTTGCGCCTCAGGCTCCGGCGGACCGCCTCCGGTGTGTCGCTCAACCGCCGGGCGTCGATCCCCTCCCGTTTCAAGTTGGCCGCCACCAGCCGGAATGACAGACTGTCCCAGTCGGGCAGGAAGAGGGTCTTGCCGTCGACAGCCGATGTCGAACGGAAAAATAGGCCTGGGGGATACGTGGGCGGCGGCCGCCGCCGAGAGATGAAGTGGTTTCGAAAAGACCGCACGGCCGCCTCGATGCGGGTTTCATATCCGACGCTCGATCGGTGTTCGTCCAACTGCAGGATGAGATACGGTTTTTGGTGGGCGTCCATGATGGACTTGAAGAATTCGATCACGAACGAATCCGGCGAGCATCGGAACGCCGTGACCAGGACCGGGTAGGCGCCTTCGATACCCGCCGCGGTTTCCGCGGCGCGCAGAATCTCGGCGGCGAAATGCCAGTGCATCTCTTTATACAGCGGCTGGAGGGCCTCGGCTTTCGAATGCTCCTCGGGCAGCATGTCCTGGAAAAACGCTTGGACCCCGAGAGCCCCGAATATGTCCGGTATGCCCTTGTTCATCCGCCGGGAAAGAATCGTGTACGGCCGCCCCAGCAGGATCACGTGGACGTCGCGACCGCCGGCGGTGGCCTGCAGGTAGCGCTGCTTTAACCGTTCGAGCGCGGCGGCCTTGAATTCGCAGGCGCGGCGATAGGCGCGGTAAACGTCGCTCATGCCGATGCGGTCGAGACCGATCGAGCGAAGCATCCGGTAGAGCTGCAGCTGCGAATGCAGCGATCCATAGAGGTAGTGGACCAGCGGGGTGAGGACCCGCCGGGCATCCTCGGGGCCGGAAGCGCACGCATGGGCGGCCAGCACCGGCGCGTATTGGGTGTAGTAGCAGTACTGCCGCCGGAGAGCCTTCTCACCCGTTCGACGCTCGAGGTAATACGGCAGAAAGACATAGTCGGCTTGTGACAGGAGGTCACGGACGTCGGCGTGCAGCGCGGCCATCGGCGCGCAGAACTCGGCGCCGCCGGTGCGGGGCGCCGCGGGATCGTGCAGGCGATCGCTGGCGATGGTGGGGACCGACAGCGCGCCAAAGAAGACCTGCCAGAACTCCAGATCGTCGGCCAGGTGCAGCGTCGAAGGCAGCCCCAACGTCGGTCCTGAAAGGCCCGGCCGGGGCTTCGGGAGCCCGAACGCTTTTTGGCGCTCCTTGAGCAGGCTGAACCCGGACCGGTTGCGGTCCACCCGTGATGAGCCGGCATCGTCCCGGCCGCACAAAAACCCGCTGGCCACCCGCTCGCCGCCGAGGTCGGCGACGGTGATCTTGCAGTGGTTGGCGCACAGCGGGCAGATTTCGACCCAGGTGGGGATGGTCTTCCGCCACAGGCCGAGGCCCCTGAAACGCGTGCCGCAGACGCCCGCGTCGGCCAACTCCAGCGCCGCGCCCAGGGCGCCGGCCAGGTGGCAGAAACGCGAAACGTGGATGGGCCTCCCGAGGCGCTGCTCCAACGCCGCCACCAACGCCCGGTTCCTGGCGGTCGCCCCCTGGAAACAGATTGCGCGGCCCATGTGCTTCTCGGCGGCCACCTTGCTGAGATAGTTCTCCGCAACGCTGTGCAGCACGGTGGCCAGGATCTCGTTGGGTGAATAGCCTTCGAAAAGAAGATGGTTGACGTCCCGCTCCATGAACACGGTGCAGCGGTCGCTGGCCATGGGGGCGGGAGCGTTCAGGGCTCGGCCGGCGTATTCGGCCAGCGGGCAGCCCAGCTTCTGGGCCTGCTCCTCGATAAAACTCCCCGTCCCGGCGGCACAGACCGTGTTCATGATGCAAAAGTTCACCCGGCCGTCCTTCAAGGTGGTGAACTTAGAATCCTGGCCACCGATTTCAATGATGGTGTCCACATCGGGCCGGAGTTCGCGGGCCGCCCGGGCATGGGCCGTGATCTCGTCCAGCACCAAGTCCGCCCCAACGACCCGGCCGGCCATTTTTCGGCCGGCTCCGGTGACGGCCGCACCGGCGATCTTCAAACGAACGGATCGCCGGCCGGCGGCGTCCTCAACCGCCGCCAGCAGACTCTGGACGGCGCCGATGGGCCTGCCGGCCGTGCGGGTGTAGAATCCGGCGGCGACCGCGCCGCTGGCCGTCACCAGGGCCGCCTTGGTGCTGGTGGAGCCCACGTCGATCCCGAGCAGACACCCCCCGGCGCCGGCCCCGATCCACTCCGGGAAGATCTCGACTTCGACCGGGTTTCCCCGACCGACGTCGGCGCGCCCAAAAAGATACGCTTCGCAGTCGTTGAAATCCGGATAACTCGATTGCTTCAGCTCCAGCGGGGCGAAGGCGAAGACTTTCCGGCGGGCCTCGGGTCTAACGATGTCATCCACGGACCGCAACGGCGCACCAACGTCGGCGTCGTCCATCAGGCACAGGGCGGCGCCGGCGGCGCCGCTCGGGACCGCTTCGCAGATCAGGGGAGTGCCCAAGAGGCGATGGAGATGTTCGGCCACCGCCCGGTTGCGCGAAACGCCGCCGCTGAAAACGATGGGCCCCCGAACCGGCTCATTGCGGACCAGCGCATCGACGATGTGCCGGGCGACGCCGCGGCACAAGCCATCGCAGATCTGAGCCAACGAAAAGCCTTCCTGCTGGGCGTGAGCCAGGTCGGTCTTGGCGAAGACGGCGCAGCGGGTGGCAATTTTCGGCGGCTCCCCGGTGCTGCGGAGCGCCATCGCGGCGAGCTCACCGGCATCGGAGAGATTCAACCGCCGGGCCTGCTGGTCGAGGAAGCCGCCGGTTCCGGCCGCGCAGGTGGTGTGGGTCTGGTACCGGGTGAAGCGTCCGGCGGCGTCGAACTGCACGAGCCCGAAGCGCTCCCCGCCGACGTGCAGGATGGAGCCGACTTCGGCATGATATTCCCGGCAGCCGGTGATCAGGGCCACCAGGCTGTCGTACCGGCCATGCGCGCGGATGGCGCCGGGGGCGGCGCCGGTGGCCGCAACCCGCACACCGCCCGGCAGATTCAGACTCGCAAGCAGGCGCGACACGGTCCCGGCCGCATCCCCGCGGTGGAAGGCATAGACATGCGCGGCCACCTTCCGGTCCGGGCCGATGGCGGCCAGAGACACCGCCACCGACCCGACGTCGATGCCGACGGTCATAGGATGCATGCCGATTCCGCCTGGGTCATGGATGCCCGAAACCGGTCTAGAAGTCATGGCCGGCTTTATGCCTCCCGCAGGGCGTCGACGATGTTCATTCGCGCCGCCCGAAGCGCCGGCAGCAGCCCGCCGGCCAGCCCCATGATCAGCGCGAATCCCAGCCCTTCCATCACGATGACCGCGCTCAGCTGAAACCGGAACGCCAGCTCGGCGAAGGTCTGGAAGTTGGTGGTGGACACGGTGAAGAACTGCAGGAAGCCGGCTAGAAACAGCCCCGCGCATCCTCCCACCAGGCCGAGCAGCAGAGACTCCGCCAGGAAGGCCGTCAGGATGGCCGACCGCTGAAAGCCGACCGCCCGCAGCGTGCCGATCTCCGCCGTGCGGTTGGCCACCGCGGCGTACATCGTGATCATGGCGCCGACCACGGCGCCGACCGAAAAAACAATGGTCAGGGCGGTGCCGAGGATCCGCAGAAACGTCGCGGTCATCTCGGACTGCTCGCGGTAGTAGTCCACTTCGCGCTTGAGGTCCAGGGTCAGGCGCGGGTCGCCTTCGATCCGCTGTTTGACGGCCGCCAGTTGATCCGGATCCCGCAGCCGGAAGATGACTGAAGAATATGCCTGCCGGCGGAAGGCCTGCAAGAGCTGATCCGCGTCGCCCCAGATTTCGGAGCTGAAGCCGGTATTGCCGGCATCGAAAATCCCGACCACTTTCCAATCGTTTTTGGCGAAGGAAAGGCTGTCGTTCAGCCCTCCGCTCTGAAAACGGCGGGCGATGCTCTCCCCGACCGCGATTTCCGCGGTCCCGGGCCTGGGCATCCGTCCGGCCACCATCTTCAGCTGGGGGCGAAGGGCCAGGGAGGCGTCCGAGATCCCGCGGATGGTGACGTTGGAGGTGCCGACCGAACCCCGCTTGCGCAGGTTGATCAGCACCACCACTTCCTTTGCGACCAGCGGCTGACCCTGGGCGTCACGGGCGATTTCCGGCTGGGTTTCGACGATGGCCGCCTCGGCGCGCGAAACCCCGCTTTGCACCTCCGAGTTGGAAGATTTGCGGATCGCGATGGCGTTCTGGAATGAGCCGGAATCAACCAGGGTGGTTTCAATGCCCTCGGCCAGCATGATGATCGCCGCAAACGCAAATACCACCAGGGCCATGCCGCCCGCGGTAAGCAGGGTCGTCAGCCGCCGGGCCAGGAGGTTGCGGAAGCTGTATGCCAGAAGCAGCTTCATTCCTTGAACCCTTTCTCCTCACCCCGCCCGCCCCAGCGCTTCTACGATCGGCACCGTCATCACCCGACGAATGGGGAAAGCTGCGGCAATCAGGGCCACCGCGGCTACCGCCAGGACATCGTAGCAAAGGGTCGTCGTGGTAATATCGAGCACCGGGAAGACGTTGCTCACGTATCGGGCCAGAATCTGAAGGGCGGGAAACGTGGCCGCGATCCCGAGCGCCCCGCCCGCGGTGCAGATCACGGCGGATTCCCCCAGAATCAAGCCGCCCAGCCGGCCGGCGCCGTAGCCGAGGGTCTTGAAGACGGCAAATTCATGCATGCGCTCGCGTACCGACATGATCATCGTGTTGGCCGTCACGGCCATGATGATCCCGATGATCAGGAAGGACACCAGCCGGATGGCCATCAGAATGGCCTCGCTCATCGAGACGAACCCCATCTGGAACGCCCGCTCCGTTTCGGTCAGGGTTTCGGCGAGCGAGTTCTTGAAGGCCGCGTCGATCGCCCCCGCCACCGCCGCGGCGGCATGCGGATCGGCGATTTCGATGATGAAGATCCCGGCCTGGTTGGCCCGGCGCTGGGCCGCGGCCTTGAGGCGCTCGTTGAGGTAGTCCCAGTGGAAGAACAGCTGGTTTTCGTCCACCGTCCGCTCGCGGCCGCTGTAAATCCCCCGGACCGTCATGGGCCAGTCGCCGCGGAAGATCGTGCCCTGGAGCGTGATGTTGTCGCCGACGTTCCACCCGAACCGCTTGGCCAGCCCGCGGCCGACGACGCAGCCCTTGCGGTCTTTGACAAACGCGTCCTTCTGGTCCTCCGGCAGGACGAACTCGCGGTAGAGGTCGAGGTACGATTGGCCCTCGACGGCGAAGTTGGCAAAAAAATTCTTGCGGTCGATGTACACGCCGCCGAACCAGGTCATGTGGGAGATCGCCCGGACGCCGTCGATCGCCCGGATTTTTTCCATGTAGGCGATCGGCAGGAAAAACGTCAGCGAAATGGCGTTGCGGATGACGAGCCGATTGGCGGCCGCCGCGGATACGCCCGCGTACCATGCGTCCACGACGGTGCGCAGCAGACCGAAGGCGAGCACGGCCACCGCCACCCCGAAGATCGTCAGCAGGGCGCGCAGCCGGTGTCGGAATGCGTTACGGAACAACAGCTTCCACAGCATTGGCGAGAACGCCCTTGTCGAGATGCTTGATGGTGGAGGCCCGGCGGGCGGCCCGCGGGTCGTGGGTCACCATGACGATGGTCTTGCCCAGGTCCCGGCTCAACCGTTCCAGAAGGACCAGCACATCCTCCGCCGAAGCCCGGTCCAGGTCGCCCGTCGGCTCATCGGCCACGAGCAGGGTCGGATCGGTCACCAGGGCGCGGGCGATGGCCACCCGCTGCTGCTGCCCGCCCGAGAGTTGGCGCGGGTAGTGATCCAGACGGTCCTCGAGATTGACCAGCCGCAGCACCGTTTGGGCATGCTCGCGGCGCTGCCGGCGGGACAGATCGGTCAGCACCAGCGGCAGCTCGACGTTTTCAAAGGCCGTCAGCACGGGGATGAGGTTGTAGAACTGGAAGATGAAGCCGACGTGGGTCGCGCGCCAGGCGGCGAGCTGGGTTTCGGACAGATCGGTGATGTCGATGCCCCCCACGCGGATGGTGCCGGAGTCCGCCCGGTCCAGGCCGGCGATGAGATTGAGCAGTGTGCTCTTGCCCGAGCCCGAAGGCCCCATGAGGGCCATGAATTCGGACTCGGCGATGGCGAGGGAGAGGTCTTCCAGCACCGGGATGATCTGGTTCCCCCGGCGGTAGGATTTGCTGAGGCCGCGAATGTCAACGAGGGCCGGAGGCGCCTTGGTCATGGTTCACTGTTTGATGAACTTGTAAAAAGCCATCCGCATCGATGACTTCGTAAAGAGGCCAAGATCCAGGCGCGCGAATCTCGCGCCGCGAGGCGTACTAACCGTACGCCGCAGCGGCAACGAGATGAAGCGCAACGCAGAGATCGGATTATTTTCGAAGTCATCACTGTTTGGGAACTGTGACGCGGACTCCGTCCGACAATCTTTCAACCGGAGCCGCGGCGATGAGGCTGCCGGCGGCAGGGCCCTCGCGCAGCTCGACCATCTCGGCCAGGCGCCGGCCGAGCCGCACTTCGGACTCACGGACCTGGTCGCCCTGGATCAGAAAAACCACCTCACGGCCCCCCCGCGTGCCGACAGCGCTAGCCGGCACCGCCCGCACCGGCGTCTGTTCGTCGGCGCCGACCGGCCGCGACAGGAACGCCACCTTGGCGCTCATTTCCGGCAGGATCCGCGGATCGGGTTCAAGAAAGGAGACCTTGACCGTGATCGACGCCTTGCTGCGGTCGGCGGTGGGCAGGATCATGTGCACCCGGCCGGGAAAGCGCGTCTCCGCAAAGGCGTCCAGCCGGATCTCGCAGGGCTGTCCCGGCCGGACTTGGGCGATGTTCGACTCCGAAACGTCCACCTCGACCCGCAGCGAGTCCATGTCCGCGATGGTGACCACGGCGGCCTTGGCCTCGGCCGTGGCGGCGAGCGGGGTGACGATGTCGCCGACATCGGCGTTCTTGGTGAGGACCACCGCGTCGAAGGGCGCGCGGATGTTGGTGTAGTCCAGCAGCACCTCCGCCTCTTCGAGCGCCGCCTGGGCGGCGCGGCTGGCGGCGGCCAGGGCCGCCACAGAGGCCTTGGCGGTCTTGTAGCGGGCCTCGGCCGCATCGAATGCGGACCGCGCGATGGTTCCCTTGGCGGACAAGGTCTGCTTGCGTTCAAAATCCAGTTCGGCATTGTCGAGTTCGGCGCGGGCCTGCTCCAGGTTGAAACGGGCGACCGCGGCGTTCTGGCGCGCGCGGTCGCGGGCGGCCGCTGCGTCGCGGCTCTCCAGGCGGGCGATGATCTGGCCCGCGGTCACGCGGCTGCCCTCTTCGACGCCGAGATAGATCAGCCGTCCGGTCACCTGGGACGCCACCGCCGACTTGCGGTCGGCGACCACATACCCGCTCGCGTTCAACAGGGTCAGGCCCCGGGATGGATAGACGTTCTGGACGACCGCCGGCTGGACGTCCACGGCAGGGGTGAGCCAGCCCGCGCGGTAAAGCGCAGCGAGCGCGCCGGCCAGCGCTGCGATCAAAACCGCCCACACCAGCCGTTTTCTCCGGCGGGTTCTCGGCTGCAGCGCGCGTTTCTCGATGCGCAGCTTTTCCAGTTCCAGCTCGGGCATGGCGATCAACTCTCGGGTGATATCTTGAGCCGATTGTAAACTTTAAACCTTAAACGTTAAACCTTTGAACTTTTATAGCACACGCAACCGCAAATCGACAAACGCCGGCCGCTAGTCTATCCGCTTGCGAAACCGCCACACGGCAAGCGCAAACACACTTCCGCCGAGCACCGCCAGCTCCAGGAATTGGGGCCAGAGGATGGCGAAGCCGGTGCCTTTTAGGAAAACGCCGCGGATGATGACCAGGAAATGGCTCAGAGGGTTGAGGTGGGTCAGCCATTGCACCACCACCGGCATGTTGGCGATCGGGAAGACGAATCCGCTCAGCATGAAAAACGGCAGGATGAAGAAGAAATTGGTCATCATGGCCTGCTGCTGGGTGCGGGATACGGTGGAGATCAGCAGGCCGATGCCGAGGGTGCTCAGCAGAAAGACGGAGCTGGCGGCCAGCAGGACCCAGGCGTTGCCGGCCATCGGGATCCGGAACCATAGACGGGCGAAGAGGATCACCATCACCATCTGGGCCTGGGCGATGAGGATGAAGGGGATGGTCTTGCCGAGGATGAATTCGGTCGCCTTGAGGGGGGTTACGATCAGCTGCTCCATGGTGCCGGCCTCCTTCTCGCGCACCACGGCCATGGAGGTGAAGAGCAGCGAGAGCAGCATGACCAGGAACGCGACGATCCCCGGCACGAAGTAATGCTGGCTGTCCAGATTGGGGTTGTACCAGGTGCGCACGCGGCCGTCGATCTCTCCGAAGTCGATGCGCCGGCGGTTGAGCTCCCGCAGGAGCTGCGCGTTGTAGGCATCGAGCACGCTGGCGCTGTAGGCGATGCGCACGGCGGCCATGTTGCTCATGCTCCCGTCGACCAGGATCTGCACGTCGGCCGTCCGGCCCTCCCGCAGGCGGGCGCTGAAGTCCGGCGGGACCTGCAGCCCGAGGTCCACCCGGCGCTCCAGCAGCACCCGGTCCATTTCCTTGGGGTCCTCCAGGACATGGGTGACGCGGAAGGTGGCGTTGCCGTCGAAGGCATCGATCAGCCGGCGGCTCTCCGGGGTGCGCGACTGGTCGATGACGGCGACCCGGATGTCGCGCACGTCGGTGGTGACCACATAGCCGAACAGGATCATCTGGATCAG
>CAYRUF010000072.1:14826-20757 GCA_964427375.1 uncultured Desulfatibacillum sp.
CGGTTCAGGAATTCGATCAAGCGGCGCTCGTTCGCCTGGCCGATGAAGGCCGTGATGAAGGCCCGCGTGTTGCCGGCGGTGTTGGGATCGCTGCCGTCGATCAGCGCCTGCAGCGGGCTGGCGCGGTCGGCCTGGAGATCGGCGCTCCAGCCGGGCGGGATCACGATGCCGAGGATGACGCGGTTGCGGTCGAGCAGTTCGGTCAGCGCGGCGCTGGACGGCGGGTGGGCCACGACATCGAAATAGACGCTCGCGTCCAGCCGCTGGATGAAATCGCGGCTGTCCGGGGTCCGGTCGAAGTCGACCACGGCCGTGGGGATGTGCTCCACGTCCAGGCTGAGGGCGTAGCCGAAGAGCAGGATCAGCAGCAGCGGGATGATGAACGCGAGATAGAGGCTGCGGAAATCCCGGATGAGGTGGTAGTATTCTTTGCGGGCGATGGCCTGAATTCGGCGCGCGTTCATGGCGCCTCCCGCCGCATCAGCGCCACGAAGGCATCGCCCAGGTCCGCCTCCGGCCGCCCCGGCAGCACGCTGGCCACGATCTCCGCCGGCGCGCCGCCCGCTACGATCCGGCCGGCGTTGATCATGATCACCCGGCCGCAGTGCCGGGCCTCGTCCATGTAATGGGTGGTCACGAACACCGTCACCCCCTGGCCGGTGAGCTGCCGGATGAAATCCCAGAAATGCCGCCGCGTGATGGGATCGACGCCGGAGGTGGGCTCGTCCAGGAAGAGCAGCCGCGGCCGGTGCAGCAGGGCGCAGCCCAGGGCCAGGCGCTGGCGCCAGCCCGGCGGCAGCTCCCGGGTCGGCCGGTCGCGCACGGCCGACAGGCGGGTGACCTGGAAGGCCCACTCGATGCGCTCCGGCCATTCCGCCGCCGGCACGTTGTAGATCCCGAGATAGAAGCGGATGTTTTCAAACGGGGTCAGGTCGGGGTAGAGGGAAAACTTCTGGGACATGTAGCCGATGGTCTGCTTGATGCGCTCGGCGTCGGTGAAAAGGTCGAGGCCGGCCACGCTTCCGGCGCCGCTCGTGGGCGTGATGATGCCGCAGAGCATGCGGATCGTGGTGGACTTGCCGGCGCCGTTCGGCCCCAGAAAGCCGAAGATTTCACCGGTGCGCACGGAGAACGTGACGCGGTCGACGGCGGTGAACCGCCCGAAGCGCTTGACGAGATCGGTCACGGCGACGGCGTCATCGGCCAAAGGCGTCCTCCAGGAGGGCGGCATCCACGGTCTGAATGCGCTGAACGATGGCCTCCTCCAAATTGGAGAAGTCCGCCCGCACCTCGGCGGGGGCCGCATCGGCGATGATCCGGGCCTCGTGCATCAACAGCAGCCGGTCGCAGCGCTCGCCTTCGTCCAGGTAGGCGGTGGACACCATCAGCGTCATGCCCGACTGCTTCATCTCCGCCAGGATCTGCCAGAACTCCTGCCGGGATACGGGGTCCACCCCGTTGGTGGGCTCGTCGAGGATGAGAACGCGGGGCTCGTGCACCAGCACGCAGGCGAGCCCCAGCTTCTGCTTCATGCCGCCCGAAAGGTCCCCGGCCCGCCGCTCCACGAAGGGCAGCAGGTTCGAAAATCCGAGATAGCGCTCCCGGCGCTGCGCGCGTTCGGCGCCGGTGATGCCGTAGATGTCCATGACGAAGTCGAGGTTTTCGGCGACGCTGAGATCGGGGTACAGCCCGAACCGCTGGGGCATGTAGCCGACCAGCTCCTTGACGGCGGCGCGCTCGGCGACCGTGTCGCGGCCGGCCACCGTCACGGCGCCGGCGTCGGGTGGGATCATGCCGGCAACCAGGCGCAGGAGCGTGGTCTTGCCGGCGCCGTCGGAGCCCACCACCCCGACGATGCCGCCGGCGGGCAGGCTGAAGGAAACGTCGCGAACCGCCGTGAGCGTCCCGAACCGCCGGCTGACGCCCTGCATCCGGATCATTTCGCCATCCGGGTTGCTGCAGTCAGCGAAACCAGGCATCGGCGGGCATCCCGGATTTGAGTTCGAAACGCGGGTTGGGAATGGAGACCTTTACCAGGTAGACGAGCTTGACGCGCTCCTTGTGGGTCTGGATGATCTTGGGGGTGAACTCGGCCTGGGGCGATATGTACGCCACCCGGCCGTCGTAGGTCTTGTCGGGAAAGGTGTCGATCTTCACGGCGACCGGCTGACCGGGAGCGATCCGGCCGATCTCGGTCTCCGCCACGAACACCTTCAGGTCGACCGTGGAGAGGTCGGCGATCGAAAGCACTTCCTGGCTGGAGGTGACCACCTCCCCCGGTTCGACGTTGCGGCTGAGGATGATGCCTCCGTAGGGCGCGCGGAGCCGGGTATGGTCGAGCTGGATCTCGGCCACATCGAGGGCTGCCTGGGCCGCCGCCACCTGCGCGCGCGCGGCTTCGACGTCCTGTTCGGCCGCCTCGATTTTTTTCAAATTGCTCTGGGCGAGCCGCAGGGCCGCCTGGCCCTCGGCCAGGCGCGCGCGCGCGGTGTCGATCTCCTCGCGGCGGAACCCTTCCCGGGCCATCCGGTAAGCCTCGACGGCGCGTTGATGCTCCCTGAGAGCGGTTTCATACTGCACGGTGAAACTGTCTCGGGATCTCTCGGCCACGACGCCCTTGCGAAAAAGCTCCTCGTAGCGGTCCTTGTCCCTACGGGCGTTTTCCAGCGCCACGCGGGCCGCGTCCGCAGCCAGCCGCGCCCGTTCCACCTCCTGGGCGCGATAGCCGGATTCGGCCTCGGCCAACTGTGCCTGCAGCGCCTTCACGGCGGCCGCCGCGCGATCGGCCTCGGCCGGGAGCACGTTGCGGTTGACCGCCAGCACGGTCTCCAGCTGCAGGAGGTTCTGCTCCGCCCGCTGGAGGTTCGCGCGCGCCTGGTCCCGCAGGGCAGCGTATTCGCGCCGGTCGAGGACGGCCAGAACCGCGCCCGCATCCACCGATTGGCCCTCATCCGTCAGGACCTCCTGCACCCGGCCGCCGACCTGAAACGCGAGATTGGACGACGTGGCTTCGATGGTGCCGGAGTAGTAGAGCTCGGCGCTGCGCCGCCTGGACTGACCCCACCACACCACCGCTCCGACGCCCAGCAGCAGTGCCAGAAATCCGATCAGAATCGCCCGCTTTCTCGTCACGGCCACCTCCCGGAGTGAAGGGTGCATTAAACCAAATAAGACTATCGGAATCAAGGGCTGGGGGGGCTGCCGGAGGGCGAGCGAAATCGGCTACAGCTGCTCGAAAAAAGATAAACCTCGAATGGCTTCAGCGGATCGTGGAATCTGAGGATTCAAGAATCAGCGGTATAGCCGCATTAAGCCGATGCCCACCAGCGTGCACGCCGTGGCCAACACCTTCATGAGATCCATCCGCTCCTTCAAAACCACCACGCCCAGCAGCAGTGCGAAGATGATGCTGGTTTCGCGCAGCGCCGTCACCAGCGCGATCGGGGCGACGGTGAAGGCCCAGGTGGCCATCGCGTAGGCCAGAAAGGATGCGCCGCCGGCAGCCAGGGCGAACCGCCAGTCCAGGACCACCCGCCGCACGACGCCGGGACGCATCCCGCGCATGATGACTGTAAAAACGACCGCATTCAGGATCGACAGGCAGCCGTAGTAGCCCAGGGCGGTGCCGGCCGCGCGGGCCCCGAAGCCGTCGACCAGCGAATACCCGGCGATGAATCCTCCGGTGACGACCGCCAAACCGGCTGCCGGGCCGTTGCGGAGTCCGTCGCTCCGGTGCACCATCGCCAGGCTCATAATGCCGGCGGCGATCACGCCCACGGCCGTCAGTTCGGCTCCGGATAGGTGCAGTCCCAGCAGGGTGACCGAAACGCCGGTGACCATCAGGGGGGCGACCCCGCGTGCCAGCGGGTATACCTGGCTCAAATCACCGATGCGGTAGGAGGCCAGCAGGAACAGCTGATAGCCCACGTGCAGAACCGCTCCGGCCAGCAGGAACGGCAGCGCGTCGAGGCTGGGCAGCGGCGCCAGACATAAGGCAGCCGCCGCAAAAGGCGTATGCCCGATGACCACCGCGCTCATGCTTTGGTACTGATCGCCGGTGCGCTTAACCAGAAAATTCCAGGAGGCATGCAACAGCGCCGCAAACAGGACCACGATCATCACCCAGAGAGACATGTGCGCTCATCGCCTTTCAGATTCTGGAGGCCGACCTCCGGAATCGGTCTCTGGCGGATTCAAATGAGAAGGAAGTCTCCTACCACGTCTGATCGCCGTTCCGCAATCCCCGTCAATGGCACAAAACCACTCTGCGGAAGTATGCATCGGATTGATCGTTGAAGCCCATCCGGTTGACCCGGCCGTCCCATGCATTACAACTATCTGCGAGGAGAGCGTTGCACGAAAACCGCAGGAGAAGGCTCATGCTGGAATTGGAAGAAGAGGAACTGTCCCTGTTGAAAGTGCTTGCCAGGGAGTGGGACGAGTCGGGGCCTCCGGGCTTTCTTGAAACCGCCGCCATTTCCGAAACCCTCGGGATCTCCAGGCCGGATGCCAAAAAAACCATACATTCGCTTTTCGTAAAGGGGCTCGTCGGCACCGACGAATTGGACATTTATGCAGCCTATCTATTGCCGGAAGGATATGAAATCGCCAAGGCGAGATAGCCCCCATGTGCCGAAGCATGCACGCAGCAGGTTCACACTGGCATGACCGGGCGGGGTGTTGAAACAGTCCGCTTTCGAAGCGTCGTCGGTTGCGGGATGATTTGGCCTATCGGCGATGGGAGAAGCGGCAATTAGAATTTGCGGCCGTTCTGCGCGGTTTTCTTGGCGCTGCTGGCGGAGACTTTTGGTTTTCTCAGCTCTTTGACGAGATTGCGGCGGGCCCTGATCTCGTCGCGCTGGGCCTTCTCCGGGTCCTTGAAGCGAGGTTGCGGCTGCGTATCGAGATCGGCTGCTGAAGAACCAATGCCGGCGAGGCCGGCCTCGAATGAGGCGATGAAGCTGCGGAAGCCGGGGTTGTGCCAAAAGGATTTCGAGGTGTTGACGGCCGCTGCGGCGGCGGCCAGTCCGAAGAAAAGAATGAGGATTAAAAGGCTGGTGTTGCGGATCAGCCCGCCGAAGAAGAAGGTAAGGACATAAAAGCAAGCTTGCGTTCGGCTGGGAAACGATCTGGGCCGATGGTCCTTCATATGGCATCTTTTGAGGTTGCAAGGGCAGTGCAGAGAGGGTGCCCCCCCAGCAAGTCGCTGGAGGCATACCATAATCGAATCATTTGGTTCAGTCAAGAAAAGATCGTGTCAAATAGCTGTGAGGGAGCTGCCCCATCTTGAGGGATCCCTTTTTATTCCAGCCGTCCGATTTCTGTGGTATCGATTCAAGAGCCAACTTGGTGAACATGCCTGGTATGATGGCAACTCCAATGAAGCGACTCATCGAGGAGCTGCAAAGAAGCCCAACCGTTGGGGGCTGTACGATATGCACGGGCATGTCTGGGAATGGGTGGAAGACGACTGGCATGACTGGTACGATGGCTCGCCGGCCGACGGCCGGGCATGGGTCGATAAACCCAGGGACTCGCGTCGTGCGGTTCGCGGCGGCAGTTGGGAATCTGTTGAGTTTGATTGCCGCTCGGCCGCGCGATTCGGCGAAACGCCCGGAAAACGAAGCCCCTCCTTGGGCTTCAGGGCCGCCAAGGATGGTCCGCTTGGGCCATGACGTCTCGGGACCATCTGCTATGGTCAAGGCTGTTTTCCTACCGACACGGATCGCTCACGATCATGCCAAGCATCGGCTTTTAAACCGCCAGAGTCGGAGGGCAGGCCGGCCTGCCGCCAAACAGTCTCCAAACCCGCTATAACCCTATCAGCCGACCGCCATAATCATTGACGGATAAAAAAACCGGGCGCCTTTCCGCCCAACTCCGCCTGCGATAACAGGGGTTTTTGAGATTGTTACCTGATATGGTAAAATC
>CAYRUF010000073.1:0-20036 GCA_964427375.1 uncultured Desulfatibacillum sp.
TGTCCCAGGAATTCAGAGGCTTCGAGCTGATCGTGGTGGACGACGGTTCGACCGATGAAACGCCTCAGCTGCTCCGGGCATACGGAGACTCGATCCGTGTGCTGCGCCAGGAGAACCGCGGGGTCAGCGCCGCCCGCAATGCCGGCATCGCATCCGGCCGGGGAGCGCTGATCGCATTTCTGGACTCCGACGATATCTGGCTTCCCGGCAAACTGGCATGTCAGGTCGACTTTTTCCGGCAGAACCCGGAGCACCTCATCTGCCAGACCGAGGAGCTCTGGGTGAAAAACGGCCGCCGCGTGAATCCCGGCCAGCGGCACCGCAAGCGGGGCGGGATGATCTTCGAGCCGTCGCTGGCGTTGTGCCTGGTAAGCCCGTCGGCGGTCATGCTGCGGCGCGAGCTGTTTGAACGGGTGGGTTGGTTCGATGAGCGCCTGCCGGCCTGCGAGGACTATGATTTGTGGCTGCGGGTCAGCTGTCGTTTCCCGGTGGGGCTGATCGAAACCCCGCTGATCGTCAAGCGCGGCGGCCACGCCGACCAACTTTCCCGGGCCCCGGGGCTCGACCGCTACCGGATCGAGTCCATCGCCAAGCTGATGGCGGAAGGCTGCCTCAGCGCGGCCCAGCGGATCGCGGCTGCGGCGGCTCTGAAGCAAAAATGCAGGGTCTACGCGGACGGCTGCCGGAAGCGCGGGCGCCACGCAGAGGCCGACCGCTGCGAAACGCTATGGCATGACGTCAGCGGTGAATAATTCATCGGGCATATGAATGCGAAAGAGGGGACATGATGGCATTCAGAGCGTTTTCGTTGCGCTACGGCAAGGGCTCCATTTCGTTCGAGTTGCCGGAGGATCAAATTTCCGCCGTCGTCACGGGCAAGGATGTCCCGGCGGTCGGCGACCTGGAGGCAGCCTACCTGCATGCGCTGGACCACCCCATCGACTCGGCTCCGCTGCGCTATATGGTGCAGCCCGGCGAAACGGTGGCGATCGTGGTGAGCGACATCACCCGCGTGTGGCAGAAGAACGACCAGACCCTGCCCCTGCTGTTGAACTACCTCAATGCAGCCGGCATTCCCGATGAAAACATCCGCATCATCATCGCCGTCGGCGGCCATCGCCAGAACACCGAGGAGGAGTTCATAGAGATCTGCAGCGCCGAGGTCTGCCATCGGGTGCGGGTGGTCAATCACCAATCCTGGAAAACGGAGAACATGGTCCCGATCGGCCGAACCAGCCGCGGGACCGAGGTGGCCATCAACCAAATCGCTGCGGCGGCCGACCGGATCATTCTGACGGGCGGAGTGGTCTATCACTACATGGTCGGCTACGGCGGTGGACGCAAATCGGTCATTCCGGGCATCTGCGCGCTCGAGACCATCCAGCAGAATCATCTCTGGGTCCTTGGGCAGCAGGTCGGATCCGGAACGAATCCGCTCTGCGCGTCCGGCTCCACGGCCGGCAACCCTCTGCACGAGGACATGATGGAGATCGCCGCCCTGGCGCGGCCCGATTTTCTGGTCAACATCGTGCCCAACTTGAACGGTGAAATCGCGAAGGTGTTTGCCGGGAACTGGGCCTCTGCCTGGTGGAGCGCCACCCGTCTGGTGGATGGCATTTTCGGCGTGCCGATCGAGACCGAAAGCGACATCGTCATCGCCACCGCCGGCGGCTACCCCAAGGACATCAACCTTTACCAGAGTCAGAAAACCATCGACAACGCGTGGCATGCCATGAAGCCGAACGGTGCGGCCATTATCCTAGCGGAATGCCCGGACATCCAGGAGCCCAAGGAGTTCTTCGATTGGTTCGATCACACCAACCGCCTGGAGATGGAAAAAGCCCTGCGTGCCAATTATGCGCTGGCCGGCTGGCTGGCCTTTCACCAGTTCGAGTACCGGGACAAAGGGCTGATCATCCTGGTGACCCGGAAGGAGAACTTCCGGCATGCCGAGAAAGCTCAGTTGCACCCGGCGGCCACCATCGAGGAAGCCCTGAGCGTGGCCCATGCGCATTGCCGCGCCGCCAAGCCCAGCATCACCGTGCTGCCCCAGGGGGCCAACACCCTGCCGTTGCTCAAGGGGAAAAAATAGGTTTCTGCGCGGCTATCCCTGAGTGACCCGAAGGACTTCTTCCAGGGTCGTCACCCCGTCCAGCACCTTCTCGATGCCGTCATCGCGCAGCGTAGCCATCTGCTCCTGGATCGCCAGGGCCTTGATGCGGTTGGAATCATAGGTTTGCAAAATGAGGGTCTTCAGCTCCTCGCTCATCACCATGATCTCGAAAATGCCGATCCGGCCGCGGTAGCCGGTGTGGAAGCACTTTTCGCAGCCGACCGCCTTGAAAACAGGCCTTTCCGCGAACTGCTCCGGACGCAGGCCGATGCTCTGCAGATATACGGTTTTGGGCTGGTAGGGCTGCTTGCACTCGGTGCACAGCACGCGCACGAGGCGCTGGGCGAAAACCGCCAGGACCGAGGAGGAGATCAGGAAGGGCTCCACCCCGATATCCACCAGACGCGTGATGGCGCTGGGCGAATCGTTGGTGTGCAGGGTCGAGAACACGAGGTGGCCGGTCAGGGCCGACTGGACGGCGATTTCGGCGGTCTCCTTGTCGCGGATTTCGCCGATGAGGATGACGTCCGGATCCTGCCGCACGATGGACCGCAGCCCGCGGGCGAAGGTGAGGTCGATCTTGGGGTTGACCTGGATCTGGCTGATCCCCTTCATCTGATATTCCACCGGGTCTTCGATGGTGATGATGTTGATGCCCGGCTTGTTGATGGACTGCAGGATGGCATAGAGGGTCGTGGTTTTCCCGCTGCCGGTGGGGCCGGTGACGAGAATGATGCCGTTGGGGGCCGCGGCGAGCTTCTGCAGCAGCGTCAGGCGCTGCGGCGAAAGCCCCAGGTCCGGCAGCTCGAGCAGCGAGCCGGATTTGTTCAGCAGACGCAGCACCAGACGCTCGCCGAAGGAGGTCGGAATCGTGGACACGCGCACGTCGATGTCCTGGTCGCCGACGCGCACGTCGAAGCGGCCGTCCTGAGGCAGGCGCTTCTCGGCGATGTTCATCTTGGCCATGACCTTGACCCGCGAGATCAGGGCCGGCTGGATCCATTTCGGCGGCGTCAGCAGATCGTAGAGAATCCCGTCCACCCGGTAACGCACCGTGAAGCTGGCCTGGTAGGGTTCGAAGTGGATGTCGCTCGCGCGGGCCTTGATGGATTGGGAGATGATGTGATTGACCAGTTTGATGATCGGCGCATCGCTCGTGTCGTCGAGGAGGTCGGCGGTCTCCTCGATCTCGGTGATGATGGTGCTGCCGTTTTCCTCCATGTTCTGGACGAGCTGCTCGGCGGAGTCCCGGCGCAGGTCGTACTGCAGGTTGATGGCCGAGAGAATGGCATCGCGGCTCGACAGCACCAGCTGATAATCCGGGATGTTCAAAATCCGGACCAGATCGTCCAGGGCCTGGATATGCAGCGGATCGCGGATGGCGATCACGCAGGCTCCCGCGTCGAGCGGAGGGGCGGATTCAGCCGAACCGCCGTCTTCCAGACCGCACTCCTGCGCGGTCAACGGCCGGCGGTAGTTGAGCGGGACCAGGGAGTGCTTCTTCAGGAACTGGATCGGGATCTTGGACACCAGCGCGGCGTCGATGTCGTTGAGCGGCAGTTTGGGCCAGAACGGGACATCGAGCTGATGGCTCAGGGCCTTCAGCAGTTGAGCCTCGGTGATCGCCTTCTGTTGAATCAGGATCTCTCCGAGCTGGCCGCCTTTTTCCGCGCGGGTGCGCTCGGCCACGCTCAGGGCCTCGGGCTCGACGCCGAAGCGCGAGGTCAGTATGTCCGCCAGTGGGGTCATGGTGCCTTCGGTCGGGTTCAATTGTCGTTATAAAGCTTGATCTCCCCCCCCTTGGGGGGCTCCGGCCCTTTAAGCGCTTCGGGCATGGCGGTCGGCTGGTCCTTCTTATCAGATAGTAACCGGTCGGCCTCCTGGGGGTTTTTGACCACTCGCGGGGTGAGAAAGACATACAAGTTGGTCTTTTGGTTGGCGTCGCTCTGGGTCTTGAAAAGCCAACCCAAAATAGGAATGTCGCCCAAACCCGGCACCTTGGATTCATTGGAGCTGCGGTTGTCGTCGATCAACCCGCCGATGACGACCGTGTGGTTGTCCTGGACCAGCACCGTGGTGTCGACGGTGCGCTTCTGGGTGACCGGCCGAGTGGCCGTCGTGGCCACGGTCGCCAGCCGGTCGAGGCTCGTGACCTCCAGCGAGAGCTTCAGGCGCACGTTGCGCCCCTCGCTGACATGCGGGGTGATCTTTAAAATCTTGCCGACGTCGCGGTATTCGAAGGATTCGTAGGTTCCGCCGGACACGTCCGTGGTGGCGCGGGTCTGGAAGGGCCGGTTTTCGCCGACCGTGATGCGGGCTTCCTCGTTGTCGGTGGTCAGGATCTGCGGAGTGGACAGGATGCGGAAATTGTCGTCCGTCTTGATGGCGTTGACGATGGCCGAGATATTGGACAGCGTGATTCCGCCGAACGTGAAAGGTTCGGTCAAGACTCCAACGGCCAAGCCGCTGCCGATGGCCGTGAGAGGGTTGAGCAGGCCTGCCGTATTGCTGAACTTGCCGCCGTAGAGGACGCTTTGGTTGTCCACGTTGGTGCGGTCGAAGAGCTGCCACTGCACGCCCAGGTCCAGTCCTTTGGTGGCGTTCACCTCCATGATCAGGGATTCGATGTAGACCATCGAGCGCGGGATGTCGAGCTTCTTGATGACGGCCTCCACCACTTCGTAGTCTTCCTTGTCGGCCATGATGATGAGGCTGTTAGTGGCCTTGTCGGCGTTGATCTGGACCTTGCCCATCACGACCGCCGCCGGCCCCCGTTGGGTCGCGGTCGTCGCCCCGGCCCCGCCCGCGCCGCCGATGGCCGCGGCACCGGTGCTGGCCTGCTGGGAGGGAATCTCCGAGAGCACCTTGGCCAGGTCTTCGGCGTTGGCGTGCTCGCAGTAGTAAACGTTGATCTTGCCCTTGCCGCGGGGCGTGACCTTGTCGATCTTCTCGATCAGGTTTTTGATCCGGGCGATGTCCACCTCGCTCGCCAGCATGACGATCGTACTGGTGCGTTCGTCGGCCACGATGACCGGCTGCTTCTCGGCGGCCGCGCCGGCCTGCTGCGGCCGCGCCGGGGCGGTGGTTTTAAACAGATTGGTGAGCAGGGTGACCAGTTTGGCGGCGTCGGCGTGGTTCAGGGAAACGACCTCGATCTTCTGGCCGGCTCCGGGTTGGTCGATCTGGCGGATGATTTTCATCAGACGTTGGATGTTCGACTGCACGTCGGTGATGATGAGGGTGTTGGCCGGCGGGTAGCCCAGGATCACGCTGTTCTTGGATACCAACGGCGTGAACAGGCGCTTGATCTCCTCCGGGTCCGCATATTTGAGCGGGATGAGCTGGGTCACGACCTTGTCCTCGGGGCCGGCCTTCTCCTGTTCCAGCAGCGTCTGGATGTTGCGGGTGCGGGCCTCGGGCGCCGGCAGGATTTTCACGATTTCGCCGGCGCTGACCGTGGTGAAGCCGTTGACCTCCAGAACCGACTCGAACACGCGGTAGGCCTCGTCCAGGGAGATGCGGGCCGGGGAGATGATGGTCACCTTGCCCTTCACGTTCGGATCGACCACGAAGTTGGTGCCGGTCAGCTCGCTCATGAATTTGATGAAAAGGTGGATGTCGACATTGTTGAAGTCGATTGAGACGAACTGGTCCGCCGGCCGCTCGTTCTTTGCGCCGGCCGTCTGCGGCTGGGCCGTTGCGGCGGCCGCGCCGATCAGAAGCGCTAGGGCGGCCGCGAGGCACAGCGTCCGGCGCAGTCCGGGGTGGAATCGCACAGTCATTCATCAACTCCCTTCGCGGCCGTGCCGCGGTTACTCGATTTTATATTCCAGGGTTTCTTCCCGCCCCCGGCGCTTGATCTTGACCTGGATCGGCGCGTCGGTGGACAGGGTTCCGAAGACCTTCATGGCGTCCTCGACCGATGCGATCGATTGGTCGTTGACGCCGGTGATGACGTCTCCGTTGCGCAGCCTCAGCTTGCGGAAGACGGCGTTGGGCTTGATGCCGGTGATGGAGATCCCGGCCGGCTGGCCGTCCTCGAGGTGCGGGCGAAACGTCGCCTGGGTCATCAGATCGCTCAGGCTCTCCATGGCCTTCTCGATCTGCTCTTCGTTGACGGTGACCTGCTGAACCGGCTCGGCGGGTGCGGGTCGAGGCACCGGACCGGCGTCGGCGCGGGCGGCCCCCGGTGCCGAGGATCGGACGATGCCCGGCTCCTCCTGGATCAGGACCTCGTCCTTGCCGTTCACGGTCAAGACCACTTTTTCGCGCAGGATCTTCTTGATGGTGGCATTCTGGAGGGTGTCCCCCGTGCGGTACATCTTATGCTCGCGGGTCTTGGGGTCCTCGATGAATGCCGCCGGTGCCGATTCGACCCCTCCGGCCGTGGTGCCCCAGAGCTTCACCTTGAGCTCGGTCTGCTTGAGCTTTTCGACGTCCAACGCCGCATCGCCGCTTTTCCCTCCCGCGGCGAGCGCCTGAGTGCCGGAGTTGAAGAGGTTGCGGTCGACGATCACCTGGTAGTCGGCCAGCTTGGCAACCGGTGCGCCGCCCGCAGGGATTTCGGTCCGGCCGGCGGAGATCGGCGGAGGGCCGCCGGTCAGGCTCGGCGTCACGAGGGCATAAAAGATGGACACGGCGAAATACACCCCGGCCGTGACGAGCAGCAGGTTCAACGCTGTGAAATATCGATGGGCCATATGGGAATTATGCCGGATTATCCTTTTAATCTCAACTCTTAGTTTAGCGAAAATCCCGGCGCGTTGATGGACCCGCTGATCCGGAACGGGATCGCGGCGCGGCGCCGCAGCAGCCCGGCCGGGATGCTGCCCTCGGCGCGCGACAGCAACGCATGGTGAGGGGTCGCCCGGCCGGATAGATTCATGGCGTTGGCCGTCTGGGCCGGGTCCAGCGTGATGGTGCCGGACACATCCGCGTCGAGTTCATTGCCTTTCAACCGGCCGCTGCGCAGCAGGAGGCTGCGGTTCTGGAGCGTGAGGTCGGCCTCTACGGTCCTGAACGTGAATCGGCTCTGGGCCAGCAGCGGCGATGCCAGTTCGATCTGGCCATCGGTGATGGTCAATTTTCCGTTCAGGGCGCCGGTCGCGGTGGTGTTGAGCTGGCCATCCAGGCGCCCGGAGAGACGATGGCCGTAGAGGCTGCGCAGCCGATCCACCTGCTGGATCAGGATGCCGTCGATGCGCGCATTCATGCTGATTCTGGGAGCCGGACCCGCCGCGTCGACCTCGGCCCGGCCGGTGATCTCGCCGCCGCCCAGGGACCCCGTGAACGAGTAGCCGGTGTTGGCTTGAAACAGGGACAGCAGATCCGGCTGAATGCGCACCCGATCGAACGCCGCAACCGGATTCTGGGCATAGGCGATGCGCACATCCGTCAACTCCAATCCGGCGGTCACGGTGGGGCGCAGCGCGCCGATCCCGATGCTGAGCCCCGGCAGGCCGGCGCTCAGCCGCTGGCTCACGTGGCTGCGGACCGCATCGGAGGGGAATCCCAGGTAGAGGAAAACGGCGGCGGCGGCCCCGATATAAAGGGCCAGCAGCGTGCGTCGAATCGCGGGCGTCATGCGGATCGCTTTCACGGCTCCAGGGTATCCACCTGCAAAATGGCGTCGAGCAGGCCTTCCTTCTGGTCGCGGCGGGTGATGGACAGCTTGCTCACCGAGACCATGTTCTTGGACGATTCCACTCCGTGGAGAAAGGTGGTGAGCTGCTCCAGCGTCACCGCCTCCAGCTTCATCTCCACCCGCGAGAGCTTCAACGGGCTGTTTTTCTGCTCGGTCTTGGTCGGCCGCATGTAGCTCACGCGCTCCTTGATCCGGGCCTGGCCGGCCAGCTGATCGAGAAAAGAGAACAGGGTGAAGCCCTTGTCCCGCCGGGTGAAGCGTGCTTCGGACTGTTTGGCGCGCGAGCTCAGGCCGTCGTACTCGGATTTCAGGCGCTGCATGTCGGCCAGAATCTGGGTCTTGGCCTGCACCGCGCGCTGCATGCGGGCGCTGCGCTCGAACACCGGTACGATCACCAGCTGGATCAGCAGAAACAGGACCAGCAGCCCGCCCCCGCCTCCGACGATGATTTTCTCCCGGCGGCTGAGCTTGCTCAGGTTGATGTGCTTGAGGATGGATTCGAAGCTCATAAATCCACCTTGAGCTGGAAGTTGACGTCCTTGCCCGAGCGATCGGTGTTGGCCGAGCTGATGGTGACTTTCTTGAATCCGGCGATCCGCTCCAGGTGCCCCTTGACTTCATCGACGGCGTTGAAGCCTCCGGTGGTGCCGGATATCAGGATGCTCTCCGGACCCAGCACCATGCGTTCGAACACGACCGTCAGGGTTTCGGGTATGCTGTCGCTGATGTTTTTCAAGATGTCGATGGTGAGTGCGGCCGGCAGGGCCTCGCCCGGCAGTGCCGCGCTTTTGCGGAGCTCCTGGAGCCCGATCTGCATTTGCTGGTAGGGGTCCGCCGGTTTTTTCACGTCCGGAAACGTCTCGCTGAACACCGCGGCGATCTGTCGATCGAGCTCCGCCAGCCGGCGCTGCTGCATGTAGGATTGGATGATGACGCTGGCGAACATGAGCAGGAGGACGGCGGCGGCCAGAACCCCGGTCTTGATCAGCGGCTCCCGGTAGCGCGCGACCATCTTCTTCCCGGGAAATTGGCTGCGATGGAAATTCAGACATTCCACACCCTCGCTTTCAGCCAACGCGAGGGCCAGCGCGCCGTCCAAGCGGGTCGCATCCCAGGACGGCTCCAACTCTTTTTCAAAATGGACGTTCAAGGATTCGCGGAGATTCACCCGGCGCACCGGCAGCGGCAGGGCCGCCGCCAGCTTCTCCAGGTCGATCCCTGTCAAGCCGTCGCCGGTCATCGCGACTTCGCCGATCTCCGGCAGCGTGCCTTCCATTTCGGCGAGGGCGCCGAGGGTGGTGCGGATGTGGTGCCGGATGGCCCGTTCGCGCGCGGGTGAATCGGAGGAGAGCGGAAAGGAGCGCAGGAGGCACACGCGGTTCGCGGCGATGACGAACAGCGCGGCGAACGTCCGGCTGACGTCCAAGCAGATGAGGGCCTCCTCGGGCGCGGCGTTGCGGCCGAGCCAGGCTGCGAGGGGAAGGCCGCTCACGGTGACGCGCTCGGGGTCGATGCCGGCCCCGGCCAGCGCGGCGATGGCGGCCGCCAGTCGTTCTTTTTCGATGGCGACCGCCAACACCTCGGTTCCGCCCGGTTCCGCGCCGCCCTCGCGGGCATTGAAATCAATCTCCAGGTCGTCGGCCTGAAAGGGCAGAAACGGCTCCAGTTCGAACGGCAGGACCATCCGGATCTTCTTGGCGTTCGAAAAGGGCACCCGCAGGTTGCGGCTCGAAAAAAACACCGCCGGGATGGCCACGGCACAGTCCGTGCCGGCGAGATCCATTTGGTCGACCACCGTTTCGAGAGCTCCCCGCCAGGCGTCCGCGACGTCCGGTGCGTTTTCCGGAAGAGGGACCGACCGGAAGGCGGCGATCCGGCTTTCGCGCAGGCTGCTCTTGACCAGGACTGCGTTGATGCTGTCGGAGCGGATATCCAAACTGAGAATTTTTCGACTCATGGTGGTTCCTAATCGACCTGCCAGCTCAACAGGCGGCAGCTCCATTTGCCCGAGCGGGAGGCCTGCACTCGCTGAACGACCGCGGTCACCGTCGTGGAGGCGTCGTGCAGGATCGCCGTCGACTCCACCCGGAAGGTGTCGCTCGCCGTGGTGATCAGCTTCGGGTCGAGCTTGATTTCCCCCAAACCCGGCAGCTGGTTCAGCCAGTTCGGGCTTTTCAGGTCTACGGTCTGTTTGCCGGAGGCGATGTCCCGGCGCAGCTCGTCGATCGCCTCCACCAGGTCGCGGTTCTCGGATGGCAGCAGGGCGAACAGCACCGGCAGCTCCGCGGTGGTCAGGTTGATCCGCCCCGGGAAGCTCAAACTGGCGCTCTCCCCCGCCTCCATGCCATGAACCGTCAGGTAGCGGGCGATCCCCGGAACCTCCCGGGTCCCCTCGTACAGCTCGGGGGTGATGCCCTTGACGAGCAAGAGCTCCCGCAGGTCCGTCACGGGGCCGTTGCGGGCCGGGTACGGCGGCTGCTTGTCGCGATAATAGCTCGTCTCCGCCCCGCTCAGGCCGGTGATCGCATCGTCGTCCCCGCTGTCCATCCAGTCCTTCAAGGAGTTGAGGATGGCTTGAGGCTCGCTGTCGTCCTTGAGGTCCAGCTTGAGCTCCTTGCGGTCGGCATAGTACTGAAGAAAACGCTCCCACAGCGTGCGCTGGGATTCGTTGAACTGCTTTCCGTCCGGCTGGCTGACCAGCGCATTAACCTGGATCTTGCCCAGCTCGTCTTCGATGACCAGCGTCAGCTGGCCCGCTTCGAACGGAAACGCCTTCAGGACCTCCGTGATTCGTTCCGGGTCGGCCCAGTCATCCAGCGGCGTGTCGGTGTCGTTCTCCATTCGGTCCTTGACCAGGATCGCCATGGCCAGCTGGACCCCGGCGCCGGCCATTTCGGTCATGGTCAGGTAATCCCGCGCTGAGGCGGCGGCGATCAGCGCATAGCGCGCCCGCCGGTTGTATTCCAGCGCCATCGTCACCAGCAGCGTGGTCACCGCGAGCGTGACCAGCAGGGCGACCCCGCGCTGGTTGCGTATCCGGTGCAGGCGGTCGGCGGCCATGGCTCACCCCGATTTGCGCCGCAGCATCGGCAGGGCTACGGTCGTCTGGAACAGGTACGTTTCATCCGCCTCCGCAACCTCCAGCCTCACGGCCACCATCACCGGCGTGGCGTAGCCGTATTTGGTCGATTCGGAATCCCATTCCTCCACAGCGTTTCCCTCGGCGTCGACGTACGCAAATGCCAAGGATTTGACGTTTTCGCACAGCGTCGGGTCCGAGCTGCGCTCTTCGAACCGCGGATAGGGATACAAATGATCGGCGCGTTTCAACAGCAGGCGGCCGGCCGCATCCCTTTGAAGATAATACACGATTTCGGCGATCCCAGTCCGACGGGACGGGCTAAGCGGTACGTGCGCACGGCTGGTGAATCTCAATTTAGCAAGCTGTGTGCCACCGAAGCTGTCGACGCTGCCTTGAAAGCGATAGGGATCGGGCGGGCCGTCAGCAACCGGCGCCTTGTAGATCGGCCGGTCGAGCACGAAGATGTTCTCGAGATCGTGAACGATTCGGTTCAGGCTGGTCTTGCCCGATTCGAACACGGTCGCGGAGGCTTCGAGCGTGCCGGTGGTCGAAAACACCATGTTGAACGAGGCCAGCACGGTCGTGACCACCACCGCCAGGATGAACACCGCCACGAGGATTTCGAGGAGTGTGAATCCAGCGGCTGCTCGTAAACGAGCATCCGCGGAAGGCGGAAGGCGGAAGGCGGAAAACACCCCTCGTGCGCGGCGTTTTTCAGTCATAGGCGCGGAACTATGGCCACAAGAATTTGCATGCCGATGGTGCAGCGGTTCATTCATCATTCGAAGAGCCTCTGAACGATTCTGAATTCGGTGACGGCCGTTCCATTTTCCACCTTCCGCCCTCCAACTTCCCCCTTCGTTACTGCCTCACCAGCCGATACGTTCGAAAGCCGTACGTGTACTCGCCGTTGTTCAGGGTCACCTCAACGTCGATGCGTTTCATGTCCGCCGAAAGCTCGCGGCCCAGCGCCTCGGAGGGCGCATCCGCGACCGTGATCTTCCATCGGTAGCCGGGATACTCCCGCCCGAAGTCCCCCTCGCTGGAAATCATTTCACGTTCCTTGGAGTGCTCCAGCCGGGCCAGGGCGCTGCGGGCCAACAGAGGCGCCTGGGTGTGAAACCGGCTCTCCATGCTCATGGTGAGCGTCTGGGACTGGAGGCGGTAGACGCTGACGAGCACGATGGCCATGATGCCGAGCGCCACCATCACCTCCAGGAGCGTGAACCCCCGGTTCATCGGTGCCGATGAGGCGGCTGGATGGGGTTTGAACCGCATGGCCTCAAGACCTTGCCAGATGACGGCGTTCGGTGATCGGGGTGGGGGGCGAATGCCTGCAGGGGGCTGATCCCGGCCGCATCAGCGCAGGTCGTTGAATCCGACCCGATTGTCGAACATTTGTATCTGGGTTAAAAAAGGTTCCAGCAAAAAAGTGTTGAAAACCTCTCCAGTCTGCATCTGAATCAGCGCCTTGTCGCTGTGCCCGTCCCCGTAAAAATAGATCTGCGCACGGCCGGAAGCGATCCGGTTTTCCGGCGGAAACTCGACCGCCGCGATCCGGGCTCCGCCCGGAATCGGCTGGGCCCGGCGCGCGGCCAGCTCCATCTCCTCTGCGGTCATGACCTCCGTCGTGTGCCACGCCCGCTGCGTATCCAGATCCAGAATGAGAACGTGCCGGCGGCGCGTGCGCAGAGCCTCTTCCTTCAGGCCCTGAAGCTTGGCGATCAGCCAGCGGGCGCTTTTTTTGGAATCATCGAACAGAAACGTGCCTTCAAAGCGCGGGATGGCGAAAAAAAACACGATGCCCATCAGGGCCATGACGACGATAAGTTCGAGCAGGGTGAATCCGGCCCCGCGGCGGTTGCTCATTCCACGTCCCAGTTGTTGATGTCCTGGTTCTCGTTTTCTCCGCCCGGGACCCCGTCGGCGCCGTAGGAAATGATGTCGAAGTCGCCCTTGAGGCCGGGCGAGAGGTAGACGTAGTCGTTGCCCCAGGGGTCTTTCGGGACCTTGCCCTTCTCGAGGTAGCCGCCCTGACGCCATTTTTTGGGGATGACCCCGGCTTCCGGCCGCTGCACCAGAGCCAGCAGGCCCTGTTCGGTGCCGGGGTAGATGCCGTTGTCGAGCTTGTACAGCTTGAGCGCGGTTTCCAGGGCGGCGATGTCCATTCTGGCCCGGACCTGCTTGGCTTCCTCCGGCCGGCCCATGAGCTTGGGAGCGACATACATCGCCAGGATCCCCAAAATGATGATGACCACCATGATTTCGATCAGGGTAAAGCCGCTTTCTCCGCCCGCTGCGCGTAGCGCCCAACTTCTGCGCTGCGCGAAGCGGGTAGATACCAAACCACCGGCGACGTGAGCATCATGTTCTGAAATCATTTCGTTTTTCCTCTCTTTTCACTCGACCCCTTGGCCCCTTGAATCCTTTCTATCTAATCAGCTGATTCATCTCAAATATGGGCAGACATATCGACAGCACGATAAAGCCCACGACGCCGCCCATCACCAGGATCATGACCGGTTCCAGGTAGGATGTGAGACGCATGATAATGGTCTCCACTTCGTTTTCGAAGACATCGGCGATCTTGTAAAGCATTTTTTCCAGCTCGCCCGACTGTTCCCCCACCTGGATCATCTGGATGGACAGCATGGGAAAGGCGCGCCCCTCGGACAGGGACAGCCAAAGGCTCTTGCCCTTGCCGACCTCCTCCGCCGACCGGGCGACCGTGTCGGCGATCAGGACGTTGCCGACGATGTTTTTGACGATGTCGAGGGCGACCAGCATGGTGACGCCGTTTTCCAGCAGGGATCCCAGGGTCCGGCTGAAACGGGCGACGGCCAGTTTGCGCGCCAGGTTGCCGAACATCGGCAGCTTGAGCAGGGCGCCGTCCGACCATCGCCGGCCCTTCTCCGTGCGCCGGAATTGACGGGCGCCGAGGATCGCCGCGGCCGCGAATAGGAGGATCGTCCACCAGTAATCCCTGAAAAAGGCGCTCAAGGCGATCAGGACGCGGGTGGGGGTCGGCAGCGCCTGCTTCATGTCGGCGAAAATCGAGGTGATCGTGGGGACAATATAAGTCAGGAGAATGAACAGCACCACCGCTCCGAAAAAAAGCATGAATACCGGATAGGCGAGCGAGGCCTGGATCCGGTTGGAAAGGGCCTGCTGCTTCTCGGTGATCTCCGCCAGCCGTTCGAGGACGATTTCCAGGGTTCCGGAGGTTTCGCCGGCCCGCACCATATTCACGTAGATCGGCGGGAAGATGCCGGGAAACTGCCCCAGGGCGTGAGCGAAGCTGTTGCCCTCGACCACGAGATCCTTCACCCGCGCCAGCGTGCGCTTCAGCCCGTGGGAATGGGTCTGAGGCAGCAGGGCGTCCAGGGCCGAAACCAGCGGGAAACCGGCGCCGATCAGGGTTGCCAGCTGGCGGGTGGTCATGGCCACATCGGCCGGTTTGACGCGCGAAAACCAGGCCCCGAGTCCGAACTCCCGGCGGGACTTCTTGGCCAGGACTTCCTGGGCTTCGCGGATCGAAACCGGGAACTTCCCGGACGCCCGCAATTTCTGGCGGGCGGCCTGGATTCCATCGGCGTCGATGATGCCGGTCGTGGTCTTGCCCCGGGCATCCAGCGCTGTAAATTCGAAAACGGGCATGCAAACCTGCGCAAATGAAAAAATATATCAATAATAACAGCTTGCTAAATTAATCGCAAGCTTGAAAGTCGAATCGGCCGATGTGCTGGAAGCCCTCCGAAATGGTGCCGTCATGCCGGACTTGATCCGGCATCCAGGGTTTAGCGCCCGCTCGGGCGAACCCTGGATTAAAGATGTCCAGGTCAGGCGCCTGGGCTGCTGGATTCCGGCTTCCGCCGGAATGGAAACGTAAAGACATTTAGGAGACGACTGATCAGCTTTGAATCGGGTCGTTCTTATTCGGCCGGTACCGTAACAGTTTCCAGGAGCTCCCTCAAGAGGCTCTCCTCGGTCAGGCCCTTCAGGCGGGCTTCGGTTTTGAGGATGATGCGGTGGCACAAAACCGGAACGGCCAGCGACTTGACGTCGTCCGGGATGATGAAGTCCCGGCCGCGGCAGGCGGCCAGGGCCTGGCTGGCGGCCTGAAGGCCGAGGGCCGAGCGGGTGCTGCCGCCCAGCCGGACGGCGTGGTGCTCGCGGGTGGCGCGGGTGACGGATAGGATGTATTGGCGTACGGGCTCGGCGATGTGGATGCGCCGGGCCTGGGCTTGCAGGTGCAGCAGCTCCGGCGTGCGGATGACGCTCTCCAGCCGGTCGATCGGGCTCTCCTCCTGGTAGCGGCTCAGCACGCCGAGTTCATCCTCCGAGGAAGGATAGCCGAGCTTCAGCTTCATGAGGAAGCGGTCGAGCTGGGCTTCCGGCAGGGGAAAGGTGCCCTCCAGTTCGATCGGGTTCTGGGTGGCCATGAGGATGAAGGGCCGCGGCAGGGCCACCGTGTTCCAGTCGACGGTCACCTGGCGCTCCTGCATGCTCTCCAACAGGCAGGACTGGGTGCGCGGCATGGCGCGGTTGATCTCATCCACCAGCACCACGTTGGCCAGAACCGGCCCCGGCCGGAACTCGAACTCCGCGGTCTTCTGGTTGAAGACATGGATGCCCACGACATCGGAAGGCAGCAGATCCGGCGTGCACTGGATGCGCTTGAACCGTCCGTCCAGCGACCGGGCCGTGGCCCGGGCGAGCAGGGTCTTGCCCACCCCGGGCACGTCCTCGATCAGCACGTGCCCCTCGCAGAGCAGGGCGATGAAGATCAGCTCGACGGCATCGGATCGTCCGATGACGGCCCGCCCCACGTTCGATTTGAATTGCTCGGCCGCGTCCTGGATCGGCGACCTTCCGCGCTCGTCCATCGTTAAAGATTTCCCCTCGCTTCGAACCGTCTTCGCTTGTTGGGGTTTTTCGATCGTTTTCGTATTTCTCGCACATCCTGCCAGGTCTGCTCAAGGGTTTTAACGGCCTGGGCATCCGGCCGGCGATTCCCGTAGCGCACCTCGGCGTAATTCTCGGTGATGAGCGCCAGCTGGACGCGGGCCTGCGGGAGCCATTCGCAGAGGCGGCTAAGAAATTCGTGCGGGGTCTGGTGGCGCCGCCGCGGGCAGCCGCCGGCGGCCGACCAGGCGAGCAGGCCGCGGTACACCCGCCGCACGGCCATGGACTCATTGGGCATTCCGTTTTGCGGACGCCTCCGGCCGACGGCATATCCCAGCCAGCCGACCCATCCGGCTACCCGCCGACGGAGATGCCGCAGCAGCCGGAGCAGGTCCTGGCGGAAGGATCCCGGCAGAGACTCGACCTGCGCGGCGTCGAGGTCGTTCACCTGCCGGCGCAGCCAGGCAGCGATTTGGGACGCCACGCGCCAGAGGCAAACGGCCGACAGCGCGACCCAGAAGGCCGAAACCAAGAATGCAGCCACCCGGCGCACATGGTCCGGGATGCTCAAGAGGTCGGGAAAGCCGGACGGGCTCTGCGGCGGCGGTCCGGCGCCGGCGCCGATGCCGACCGGTTTCAGCTCCGGCTGGGGAATCAGCCGTGCTAGAAACGCGATCAAGCGGATGACCCACTCGATGGCGGCATCCCATGCTGCCTGCAAGAAAGCGAGGATGATCGCCAGCACCTCCGGCGTGACGAGCACCGACAGAATCAGGCCCGCCCCAAGAGCCATGGCGGCGGGCAACGCGAAGGTGAGAAACCAGTGCGCCCGCGCTTCGCCCCCTGACCGTCCGCCGGCCTCCCGGCTGCGGGCCGCTGCCGTGCCCAGCAGAAACAACCCAAAAAAAATGAAGACCACCGACAGCATGGCCGGCAGCAGGATCCCCCATTGGGCCGCGCAGAAAAAAACAACCAGCAGGATCAGCAGACCGAACTGGAACTCGCTGAAGATTTGTTCGAAACCCACCGGCCGGGCCGACAACCGCAGGCCGGCAGCCCAGGCGGCGGCCGCAGCCAGCGCCGTAATCTGGACCGGGTTGGGACCGCCTCTCAGTTGGAAAAGGCCGGACATGAGGTCCGCCCATCCGGCGGAGTCCACAGGCGGCGGAAAAGCCGTGAACCTGATCAGAATTAGAATCCAAGCCAGCCCGGTCGTCAGCACCGCCGCGATCCGGCGGGGAAAGGAGACCGCCTGAACGAGCCGGCCCAGGACGAAAGCGAGTGGAACCCCCAGCATCGTCCACAGCACGGGAAGATCGCTTGGAGCGAGCCGGGATTCCAACAGCCAGAGCATGCTGGCCATCCAGCAGGCTTCCATGCCGCCGACGAAAAGAGGGCCGGCTGTCTGGGACACGATGCGCCTCATGGCCGTGCGCCTACGGTCAGGTCATCGGGGCGGCGGACCCGGTGCCAGGGAAGGCCGGTCGGCATGACCGGATCGGCCTGCTCACCGATGACCAGAACCAGGACTCTGAAACCGTTCGATTTCAGATCGGCCAACCGGTCGGCCAGCCCATCCGCCATTCGTGCCGCCAGGAAGATTACGGTCGTGCCGGCAGCGAGGCGACCTTTTTGGGCGTCCAGGAAAGCGGCGGCCGGGCCGCTGCTGCGGCCTGTGGCCTTGGCCAGGGTTTCGAGGATATCCACGATCCGGCCGCGGCCGGCACCGGGTGCGATCACGGCCGGCTGGCCGGTGTCGGCCAGGCGCGTGTTCACAAACAGCCCCACCGGGCTTCCGCGCTCGCAGAGCGCCGTTGCGATGGAGCCGGCCGTGCTGATTCCGAGCTCGAAATCAGCCTCTGCGGGAGCGTCGCCGATCCGGAAGCTGTCCACGTCCAGAAAAAGGGCCACTTTGAATGCGGTCGTGGCCGCGAGCACTTTGACCTGGAGGTCACCGCGGCGGGCGGTGGCCTTCCAGTGGATGAATTTGAGGCTGTCGCTCTGGAGGTATTCCCGTACGCCGATCGTATGGGTGGGGTCCCGAAACAGGCGCCGGGCGGCCTGAAACTCGCCCATGGGGTGCAGCGAGGGGATCCGGCGCGTGTCGACCGGAAAGATACGCGGGTAGACAATGAGATGGGTCGTGTTCCCATCCATCCGCGAGCGCGAATAAAGGCCCAGGAAGTCCCCGGACGTGAGCTTCATCGGGCCGAGCGGGTAATAGCCGCGCCGCTCGCCGGCCAGCTTGAGCTTCCATGTGATGCTGCGGTACCAGAGCAGGGCGGCCTCGCGACGGATCGGCGTCCCGTTCCGGCGGCCGGCCGGCTCGACCAGGACGAATTCCGCCGGCAGGTCGTGTTCGAGCTGAACCCAGGGCAAGGGCAAGGGCTTGCGGTTGAACAGCCGCAGGGTGCACTCGATGGACTCGCCCGGGAAAAACCGTGTGGCTTTGAACTCCCGTTCGGTCCAGACACCGGCCAGGGCGAACCGGTTCCCCAGGCGCGCCAAACCGGCAGTGGCCAGGAACAGGCCGCTCAGCATCAGAATGGCCGGCTGCGAGTACCACGCCGCCAGGATGAATACGGCGGCCATGGCGACCAGGCCGGGAGCCTTGAGCAGGTTGCCCGCGGCCGTGGTCGTTTCCGTCCTTTTTATTGCGGAGTGCTTGGACAATGCTTGATCGAACCGCCCTCTCCCGTCCTCCCTCGTCAAAGGGGGAAGAGAATTTTTCCCTCCCCTGGCGGGAGGGATGAAAGGGAGGGGGTTTTTACTTGAAAAAGTCCGGGCTCAGGAACGCCGGATCCGGATACGTGTAAAACCCCTTGCCGCTCTTGACGCCCAGCTCCCCGCGGTCGATCATGTCCTTCAACGCCTGGGGCGGGTGGTCCTTGGGGTCCTTGGAATCGTTGTAGTAGACCATCTCGATGTCCCAGATCACGTCCAGGCCCACCTTGTCCATGAGCGCAAACGGGCCTTCCTTCATTCGCGTGAAGATCATCCAGGCCCGGTCCACGTCCATGAAGTCCACGAACCCGTTGCCCCACATGTAAAGCGTCTCGCGCTTGATGGCCCGCCAGACGCGGTTGAAGCAGAACCCGAGCAGCTCTTTCCTGACCGTAAGCGGCACGAACCCGATCGACTTGATCCAGGCGATGCCTTTCTCCATGACTTTGGCCCGTGTGCGGGTGCCGCCCATGATGTCCACCATGTTCACGCCCTGCATGGGGAAGTAGAAGTGGATGTTAAGCACCTGCTCGGGCCGCCCGCCTGCGTCTTCCATGCGCGAGACCGGCATGGAGGAGCTGTTGGTGGCGAGGATGGCGCCGGGCGCGGCCTTGGCGCCGATCTCCTTCCAGACCTTCTTCTTGATGTCCAGGTTTTCGGGGACGGCCTCGAGCACGAGGTCGGCGTCCTGGACCGCTTCCCGAAGGTCCTGGACCTGGCGGACTTTCCTGGCGCAGGCCTCCCACTGGTTCCAGGGAATGATCGGCTTGACCTTCTTGGCTTTGAGGTCGGCGCGCAGCTTCTCGAAGGTCTGGCGGAAGGCGCCCTCGCGCGGGTCGAACACCGTGACCTCGTAGCCGGTGCGGGCGGCGATCATGGCGATCTGCGTGCCCTGGATCCCGGTGCCAACCATGGCGAATTTTTTGAGCGGCAGCTTGGGTGTTTTTTTCTGGGGCATAAAAGCCTCCTCGTTATCATCAGCTGAAATTGAATGTTTGAACTTCGCTGTCTTCGTGGGAGCGGCTTACAGCCGCGATTTAAGAGGGGTTTATCGATCAGAAATCGCGGCTGGAAGCCGCTCCCAAATTAAAAAAAACTTTTTTGCATAAAAAAGCCCCGCCGGAGCGGGGCTTTCTTTAAGGCTGCATGGGTGCCGATCATCCCATGACGCTTGGCCCGAAAAATGCCCGCGGCGCCCACATGATGATGTCCGGCACGAAGATGCAAAGCAATAATCCCAGCCACTGCAGGCAGACGAACGGCACCACGCCTTTGTAAATATCGTAGATGGTCATCTCCGGCGGCGCGATCCCCTTGAGGTAGAAGAGCGAGTACCCGAAGGGCGGGGTCAGGAAGGCCATTTGCAGGTTGACGCAGATCAGCGTCCCGAACCACAGCTGGTTGAAGCCCAGCTCCATCGAGACCGGCATGAAGATCGGGGTCACGATCAGCAAAATTCCAAGCCAATCAAGGAACATGCCCAGGAAAAAGACGATGCCCATCATCAGGAAGAGCACCGCGATGGGAGGGAGGTTGGTGCCGAGGATGAAGTTGGCGATGGCGTCCCC
>CAYRUF010000074.1:0-19719 GCA_964427375.1 uncultured Desulfatibacillum sp.
TTATATGCACATTTGTACGTACAGAACAAGGCTGTTCCATTTGGGCTGACGAAGATAAATGGGCATCCGGTTTTCAATTCCTCCCGGATGCCCATTTATGGAGATGAGACCGAGGGCAGCTATTGCGGTTTGTACCCCATGGGCAGCTTTTTGAAGCGGCCGCCGTGGATGATCGGATCGCCTTTGTAGCCCAATGCCTTGAAGTCGATGTAGTCGGTCTTTCCGATCAGATGGCTGACGTCCCGGCCCTTCGAGGCCATGTAGCTGAAGTCGGTGCCTTTCTGAGCGATCTTCTTGAAGTCCACGTTCTTGTTGTCCTGGTGGCAGCGGTTGCAGGTGAGATCGCCCTTCAGGCTCTCGTGGCACTGCACGCAGGACAGCGCCATGACGGCGGGCATGACCTCGTGCTCAATACGCCAATACATGTTGGTAGGAATCCATTTGTACTTGCCGCTGTAAGGCAGGTGCGCCGCCTGCATGCCGGTGGTGTTGGCTTTCTGCCAGTCCAGATGCTTCCAGTAAGCTGTTGTATCTTCAGCGTTCTTGGGAAACAGATGCGGCACGATCAAGTGGCGGTGTTCAAGGTCGACTTCATTTACGCCCCGCATGAATTTGAACGGTGTGATTTTCGAACGAGGGTCTTTTATGGAACCCACCGGCTCATTCAGGTTAATAAGGGGCGCATCGATGTCCACCTTGTCGCCCAAAAGCACGCGCTTCATCGAGCCGTTGTACCAGGTGTAGCTTGGCTTGCCGGATTCGATCCAGCCGAATTCGCCCTTCATCCAATGGTAGTCCTCCATGCCGTACTTGTCCTTTTTGGGCTTGCGGCTCTTGTCGCCCGCCTTGGACCAGTCCCAAAATTCTACCGTCGGCTTGCACTTGGCGTAGACCGGCGAGTGGCAGGTGTTGCAGGCGATGGTCTCGGCATGTTTGTTGAGATGGTGGATCAGTAGCCCGTCGCCGAAGTGCGGTTGCTCACCGTGGCAGTTCTCGCAGCTGATCGCCCCCTCAGAGACGGCTACGGAGGAGCTGCGGCCGGCAATTTTATGGTTGCGCGCACGGTGGCATTCCGCGCACTGGAAGTCGTAGCCGCCCATGTGCACATCGCAGTTGCGATCAGGCTTGAAAAGCTCGCGGGACATGTCTGCGTGCTTGACGGCTTCGCCTCCTCCTCCGTTAAAGTGGCATTCGCCGCAGGTCATGCGGCTGGTGCGGCCGACGCTTTTGGCCACCTGAACCAGGTCCACCTTGGGATCGGGCATACCGGCATCGGTTGGCGTTTTCTTGTAGGTGCCGGTGCGGTCGTGGCAGGCCAGGCAGTCGATCTTAGTCATGTCGGTAAAATCAAAAGTTTCGTCTCGGTATCCGTATCCGGCGTGGCAGCTGGTGCAACGAGCCTCGTTGCTGTGGATGCTGATTCAGAAATTGTTTATTGCGGTGGTGGCTTTACCACTCCCGACTTCTTTGCTGCGGTTCAAGGTGTTGGGGGAAGGTCCTTTCATCAGCCAATGAGCCGTCTTGAGCATGTCCTCGCCGGCGGCCTTGTGGCAGCGCAGGCATTCCTGGGTCACCTGGCTCGGTTCGGGCTTTTCCGGGAGCTTCACCAGCTCCTTATGATCCGGCACGTTCTTGCGATGGCAGCCCAGGCAGTCGGTCGGGCCTTTCTTCATCTCCTGGTGGCAGCCGGTGCACTGCTGGTGAAAGGCGGCCTTCAGCCCGAGGCGTTCGGGCTGGTCCGAACGGAAGGCTTCCTGGTGGCAGGCCGAGCAGCGCGTGGTCTCCTTGGCCTGGGCGTCCAGGGGCCGGCGGTGATGGCAGAGCGCGCAGTCCTGGAGCTGGGCCGCGTGCTTGGCGTGCTTGAAGCGCACCGGGCCGTAGAGGTCCTCGGTCTTCTTGATGATCGGGCTGTCCAGCAGGAAATAGCTGTTGGTGATGTCTTTGATTCCCAGCCCGGTCTCCCGCAGCCGCATCTGCCGGCACAGGTCGCACTCCTCCATGACGGCCTCGACGAACGGGACCAGCTCCTGCGCCCGCTTCTTGGCCGCCTCTTGGTCCGGGGCGGTCCAGGGCGCGGTGGATGCCGGCGGCGCCGGGGCGGGTGCGGCGCCTTCGGCCGCGGCGATCGCCTCCGGGGGCGACGGGCCGCCGGCCTGGAACCCGATCAGGCCGCCGATCGCCGCCAGTGCCGTTAGAAGCGCAATGGCAACTGACAACCGCTTGCTCATGCGGACACCTCCTGTCCTGGTCTGTTCAAGACCGGTAAGTAAGTTACCAGAAAGCGGTAAAGGAACATCAGCCCGGCGATGAACCCGACGGTGATCAAAATTTCCGTGATCGACGGGAAGTAGTAATTCTCACTGACGGGCGGTCGGTAGCCGACGACGAACACGTTGACGCGGTTGAGCAGCACTCCCCCGACGATCAGCGTGCAGGCGATGAACAACCCCCGCCGCGAATGGCGTACCGCTGGCGAAAGCAGCATGACCCAGGGCACGATCACTCCGAAGATCATCTCCACCAGGAAGGAATTGGTCTGGGCCGTGCCGTCCAGCAGATAGACATATGTTCCGCGGATCACCATGTCTCCGATTTTCAAGGCGAGGTAGACTCCCAGCAAAAAGATGGTGATGCGCGTGAGCGGTGAGAGCACTCTCATCTCCGAGTCCAGCTTCAGGGAAGTGGTGGCGAGCGTGGTTTCGAACACCACCATGGGATAGCCGACGGCGATGGCCGAGGAAAGAAACAAGAGAGGCAGGATCGGCGTGTACCAGAGCGGGTGCAGCTTGGTGGGCGCGATCAGCATCAGCGAGCCCAGGCTCGACTGGTGCATGCACGAGAGCACGACGCCGGCGATGATGAAGACCCACATGAGCTTGGCGAGGATCGTTTCGGCCAGGCCCAGCAGGAATTCCGCCGCCCCGTTGAGGGCGGCGAGCGGGCCGGGCAGGTTCACCCGCCCCTTGAAGCGCTCCACCACGATGGGGATGAATTCGACATAGAGCACGTTCAGGTAGAACATCACGCACATGGCCACTTCGAAGAGAACCGAATGAAAGTTCCAGTAGATCATCGGCTTCCAGATGGCCCAGGAGCGGCCGATGTCCACGATCAGCCCGAGAACGACGAAAGTGTAGCCCAGCATGGCGGTCAGCAGCGCCGGCCGGGCCACGGGCTCGTAGTAGCGGCGGCCGAGGATGTGCGCCAGGAAGGCGGTGGTGAAGCCGCCGGCGGCGAGCGCCACTCCCGAAGCGACATCGACACCGATCCAAATCCCCCAGGGCCGCGCGGTGCTGAGATTGGACACGTAGCCGATGCCGCCGATGAAGCGCGCCAGCACGGCTGCGGCGCCGGCGGCCATCAGAAACCCCAGCACCAGGACGCCGGGGGTCCAGAACTTCGCCCGAATCGGGGCGGCATGAACGCTCATGATTGTCCTCCTTTTCCAGCGGTGTCGCGGTCGCCCTTGTTGCGGAAGCCCCACATGATCCCGCCCAGCATGCCGAAGAGCACGATCGGCGACCACATGTAGCTGAACAGGGAGCTCTGGATCGATTCGGCCAGCTGGGTCAGGGGCCGGTGCGGCACGTCGATGAAGCCGACCCGGTCGAACGGGACCCCCGAAAGGTACAGCCAGGACGTGCCGCCGGCTTCGTGCTCGCCGTAGATGCGGTTGACGTAGCCGGCCGGGTTGCCCTTGATTCTATTTCGGGCGATCTTCAGCAGGCTGCTGCGCCGGCCGAACGTGATGGCTTCGACCGGACAGATCTCGGCGCAGCCCGGCCGCTTGCCATCCTTTTCGACCCGCTCGTAGCAGAACGTGCACTTCATCACGCGCGGGGTGATCGGGTCGCGGTATTCGTAGGCCGGGATCTCGAACGGGCAGGCCACCATGCAGTACCGGCAGCCGATGCACTTGGTCACGTCGTAGTGCACGGCGCCGTTTTCCTTTTTGGTCAGCGCGCCGACGATGCATGCCGAGGCGCAGGCCGGATCCTGGCAGTGCATGCACTGCACCTTCACGAAGGTGGGCGCGAGCTGGTCGCGCTCGTCGCGGCGGCCTGGGTAATAGCGGTTGATTACCGTGTAGGCGCGTTCGTCCGGGCGGCGCTTCCTGTCCAGCACCGTCAGGTCGTCGAAAGGCTGGTCGGGGGCCGGAAGGCCATTGACCGTCTGGCATCCCTGCTCGCATTTGCGGCAGCCGATGCAGCGGGTCAGATCGACCAGGCACCCCAGGGGATCCGCCGGAGCCCTAGATTGCCACGCCTCGGCGGGACGGGTGGATGCAACGACGCCCGCCCCCGCAGCCCCCGTCAGCTTGAAAAATCCTCGTCGGCTCAATTCCATGTGTGTTCTCCCTTGCAAGGCCCTCTCATTTTGCGGTCGCTCGGTTCGGTTCGGCCGCGGCGGGTTGATTCTCCAGCCGTCGGCGCACGCGAATTTGGTAATTATGGGATTCCCCGAATTGATCGAATTCGAGTTCCGGCCGGCTCTTGATCAGCAGAATGACATTGTTGACCACATCGGGATCGGATATGGCGATGGCCAGATTCTGCCCCGGTTCGAGCCGTGCGAGAGCCTCATGGCATTGGAGCACGGAAACCGGCCAGATTATGTCTTTCAAATCAATTTCCATAGGGCTCCCGTGACTTTCGCAATAAACCTGCCATAGGTAAAAGCTTCCCATCAATTTTTATAACATACTGATTTTATTTTATTAGATTGAAATTGATAAAGCGCGGTGGCTGTCGTATATGTTTAAACAGTTTAAACACCTGTCTAAACGATAAAACGTTCACAGGCTTGTCTGACTTTGTATTTTTTCATCGATCCACAGGAAGGCGGCGCCGAATGAAAGACACTGACTTCAGCCAGCACTGGCACCGGATCATCAACACCATAAACGAAGGGCTCATGCTGGTCGGCCCCCAGGGATCCATCCTGATGGTCAACCGTTCCTTCGAGCAGCTCACCGGGTACAGCTCCGAAGAGGTCATCGGGCGTTCCTGCAGGCTGATCGGCTGCGATGCCTGCGAATCGGTCCTCACCTGCGACGAAACGGGATGGTGCAAGCTTTTTCGTCCGGATCAGGAGGAGCTGCGCCGCTGCCGCTGCGCGATCATCCGCAAGGACGGCAGTCTGCTGCCGGCCCTCAAGAACGCCTGCGTGCTGAGAGACGAATTCGGAAACGTGCTGGGGGCGGTGGAGACCATCACAGACCTGAGTGAAATCGACCGGCTGGACCAGAAGGTGGAAGTGCTGGCGCGGCAATTGGGCGACTGCGAGCACCTCGGAATCACCGGGGCCTCTCCGCCCATGCAGAAAGTCTTTCAGCTCATCGAACGGGCGGCCCACAGCGATTCGCCCATCATTATTTTCGGCGAGAGCGGAACCGGCAAGGAACTCGTGGCGAAGGCGATCCACGAGCAGGGCCGGAGGAAAACCGGCCCGTACGTGCAGCTCAACTGCGCCGCCCTGAACGCCGATCTGCTGGAAAGCGAGCTGTTCGGGCATATCAAGGGGGCGTTCACCGGAGCCTACCGGCACCGCATGGGGCGCTTCGAGGCGGCCCATGGCGGGGACCTCTTTTTGGACGAGATCGGCGACATTCCGCTCTCCGTCCAAGTGAAGCTTTTAAGGGTTCTGGAGACCCGGCAGTTCGAACGGGTCGGCGACCACCATCCGATCAACGTGGATGTGCGCATCATTTCGGCCACCAACAAAAACCTGCTGGAGATGATCGCCCAAAAACAGTTCCGGGAAGACCTCTTTTTCCGGATCAACGTGATTCCCATCTACCTTCCGCCGCTGCGCGAGCGCAGGGAAGATCTTCCGATTCTCGTCAGCAGCTTCATCCAGCGTCTACAGCGCATCACCGGCAAGGGTATCAACGGGCTGACTCCGAACGCCATGAAGCTTCTCATGGGATATTCCTGGCCGGGAAACGTACGCGAGCTCAAAAGCGCGCTTGAGTACGCGTTCGTCATCGCCGAATCCGGCCTGATCGACATCGAGCATTTGCCCCCTCAATTTGCTCAAGGCGACGCGGGGTCAGCGGGCGGCATGCCTCCGCTGGACGGTTCGACCGAGAAAACCGAATTGATCGAAGCCCTGCGCCGGACCAACGGGAACCAGACCCAGGCAGCCCGGCTGCTCGGCGTCAACCGGGTCACGGTGTGGAACCGCATGCGCAAGTACGGCGTCGATCTGAAAAAGGTGCTGCCATGAAATTCCGCTGGAAACTGCTGGTGCTGATGCTGGCGGTCTCGATTCTGCCGATCGTTATTTTGAGAACGTTCGGCATCCACAACGTCCAGGCCATGGCCGACGCGCTCTCGGACGAGGTTCAGACCAACCGCCTGGCGGCCGCCCGGAACGACATCCGGGCGCTGTTGAAAAGCTTCGGCGAGGCCCTGAACATGGAGCGGGAGCGGATCTCCATGGCGCTGTTCTTTCTGTCCGAATCCGTCCGGCGGGCGCTACCACAGCCGGGTCATGACGATGGCCGCCTGCCGGCCCCGGCCGACGCCCCTCCGCCGGAACCCGGTGGCGGATCCCGGCTATCGCGTCTTTGCGTGGTTGCACCGGATTCGAACGCGATGGCGCACCGGCAGGAGGTCCGGCGGATCGCCGCCGTTGAAACCACCTTTGCGGCGATTGCGGAGCATTTTGGCGATCTGATGCTCCAGCAGCGCGCGGCCCGGGTGGGCGGCCTGGCCGCGTTATACCCTTGCCGCCAGCCCGGTTTGAGCTCCGGCGACGTGACCCTTGAACCCTGGTATCGCAACGCTTTCAGGGACAGCGTGTTTTCATGGTCCCGGCCCTACCGGGAAAAGGGTTCAGGACGCTGGGCGACATCCATCTCTCTTCTGATCGAAGATGACGACGAACGGCCGATCGGACTCGTCAGCGTGGAGGTGGCGCTGGATCGCCTGCTGGAACGTACCATGGCGTTCCTGGAACTTCCGAGCCGGGCCAAGGTCATGCTTTGCATGTTGGAAAAGCAGCCGGCCTCCGGGAAGACCGGCCTGCGGATTCTCCACGACTATCCGAACCCTTCCGGAAGCGGGGCCGCCTACCTGGACACCCCCGCATCCGAAGCGGGTGAGGACATGCTCAGCGATATCGCCCGCCGCGCATCGCGAGTGGTGCGGGTGTCCTTCGAGGGGCAGGACACCTTCTGGGCTTACGCCCCGCTGACGATCCAGGGGTCGGCGCTGGTGGTGATCATTCCGGCTGCGGACCTGCTGCAACAGGCACAGCCGGTTCAGGCGGCCATTGAGGAACGGCTGCATCGGGTGGAGATTCTCACCGGAGGCTTCCTCGTTTTGTTGGCGGCGGTCAACGCCGTCATCATCTTCATTTTCTCCCGGAGCGTCACCAGACCCCTGGAAGCCCTGTCCGCCGCCGCCGAGCGCCTGGCGACCGGCGATTTCGGAGCCAGGGTAACAATTGATTCAAAGGACGAGTTCGGGTCGATGGGGGCCATCTTCAACCGCGTCGGCCCCCAACTGAAGGAGCACTACCGGGACCGCGAGGCGCTGCAGGCGGCCGTGGAAATCCAGCAGAGCCTCCTGCCTCGGTCGGCGCCGCAAGTGCCGGGCCTGGATATTCACGCCATGTCGCTCTACAGCGAGAAAGTGGGCGGAGACTACCATGACTTCCTTTGCGTCGGAGAGGGCGGGCGGCAGCGACTGTGCGTGGCAGTGGGCGACGTTTCCGGCCACGGCGTGCCCTCGGCCATCACCATGGCCACGGCGCGCGCCTTTCTGCGGCTGCGGGCCTCGCTTCCGGGCACGCTCGCCGAGATCATCACCGACGTCAATCAAAAATTCGTCGAGGACGTCGAATATTCAGGCGAGTTCATGACTCTTTTCCTGGCGCGGATCGACCGGGCGGCACATCAGATTCAATGGGTCCGGGCCGGGCACGACCCGGCACTGCTGTACGATCCGCGGCAGGAGCGGTTTCATGAGCTCGCCGGAGAAGGTGCCCCGCTGGGGGTGTCGGATGCGACCCGGTTTGTCGAATCAACGCTGCCGATCGCGGCCGGGCAGGTGATCATTATCGGCACCGACGGGATTTGGGAAGCACACAACCCGGCCGGGCAGATGTTCGGAAAAGATCGATTGATGCAAGTGATCCGGGAGAATGCCGGCGAAGCGGCGAAGGCCATCGCCATCGCGGTATTGGATGCGGTCGAGGAATTTCGAGGTCTGGGCGAACAAGCCGACGACATCACGGTGATGGCGATCAAGGTGGACGAACCCTGATGCCGCGCAATTTGCCGTTCGATCAACGAGATACCATTGCATCCTGCATGGTTGTACCAACTGCCCTGCGCTGAAGATTCCGGCTGATCCTCCTGTTTTCAATGAGTTAACTGCACCGCCCGACGCTGGCATGGCGATTGCTTTTTTGCTTGGGTGATCAGGCTCTCGCCCTTTTGGCTCCCTTTCCATCGCAGCCCGGAAACGGACGCTGGCTTGGCTGAATCGCCTTGGCTCTCCTTCTCCTCTTCATTTCGACGGCGAACCCCGATCGATCCAAAATTTATCCGGCCGATTCCGCCGGCTTGACCCGAACCATCATTCCAAAGGAGGACGGCATGGAAAAGCACTCGATGCATTATGCAACCCTGCTGAAGGTGACCGAGGCCATATCGATGAGCAAGGACCCTGAGGACGTCGTCGTGACGACGGTGGAAGCCGTAAAGACGGCATTAAAAGCCAAAGGTGCGGCTCTGCTGCTGGTCAATCAGAAGTCACATGAACTGGAGTTGGCCGCCGCCAACGGCTTGAGCCGCGAATACCTCGAAAAAGGACCCCTCAGCGCCGCCAAGTCGATTGCCGAATCACTCCAGAAAGGGCCGGTGGCCATTTACGACGTCGGCGACGACCCGCGCATTCAGTACCCTCAGGAGGCCCGCAAAGAAGGCATCGCTTCCATTCTGTCGGTGCCGATCGCGATTCACGGCCAGGTGATCGGCTCGCTGCGGGTCTACACGGCCGAGCCCTGGGAATTCACCATCGACGACGTCAATCTGGTCCAGGCCGTGGCCCAGATCGCCGGGATGGCCCTGGACATGGCCCGGCTCTCCAGGGGCTACAAGCACAGCATCGAGATTCTTAAATCGATGCGCGACCCGAAACAGCTCAAGTCGACCAGGCGAACGCCTTACGAGGGGGTCCCGGTGAGTGTTCGCTGAAGCCATTGGGGCTGAAGGCTGTTTTCAAAACGCACCCTTAAACGCCGTTCGCTTCCACAAAAGAGAAGGCCGCCATGTATGCGATCATTTTTGACGACCACGACTTGGAAAAACCCCTGAAAAGAGTCACTTCCGTTCATCGGACGCGAGACGCCGCCGAAATCGAGCTCAGTGAACACAGAAAGTCCCACGGGAAAAAAGTCGAAGTATGCAACATGCGCATCGTCTGGGTCGAGAAAAAAATCAAAGCCGGGGATGCGCTGACTCCCGCAGAGTTCGAAACCTGGCGGCCCGGGGAACCGGTGCCGGAAGGCGAAACCCACTCGGACGAAGACTGAAACCTGAAACCGCCACTCTCTGGCAGACAACCGTGTGGATGTCGGGCGGCCGGCCGCAGGATCGCGGCCTGTGCCGCCGTTTTGTCAGACTCTGCTGGAGCGCCCCTATTTCACGACCCTCAAATGAGACTTTTTGCTGCGCCATTCATCGAACGCTTTCAGGTGGGACAGCAGATCCCGGCACTCTAATCTCAAAAACTTCAAGTTGCAGATGCAGGAGGGCGACACACGATCGCCATAAAAGTGAAAAATGCTTCCCTGCGCGTGGCGACCGATGGTTTTCAGTAAGGATGCTAGCCGCTCCGCCGTAGCCGGGTAATCCTCGATATCCAGGGGTCTTGTGATGATATCGGCGGCGAGCTGTTTGATTTCGCGATAAACCGGGAAATGCGCGACCACCGCTTTGTCGGTGCTGATGAGCGCATTTTCCCAGCGCCTCTCCAGTTCCTCGACCGATAATTTCTCATTCATTTCAACTGGCTGAAAACGACCGGGTGACCAAGTTGGGCCGGAGAACACAGGTTGAAGTGTCTCCGGCCCAATTCCGGGTTCACTTGCCGCTTTCCGGATGGAATACGTTGACCTCCATCAGGTCCTCGCCCAGGTAGGCCCGCTCGTTGGGCCCGAGAATGCCGAGCGACAGACAGATCATGGTCCACAAATGGACCACGTGGTAGCCCCCGCCGTAATGCTCGCTCAGCTCGTGGATCTGGGCGTGGCAGTTGTGGCAGCCGGCGATGCAGTAAGGTGCTCCCGTGGCCTGGATCTGCTCGTCCTTCAGCTTGCCGAAGGCCAGGCGCTGCTCCTTGAAGCCGGACTGCAGGAAGCCGCCGCCGCCGCCGCAGCAGTAGTTGTTGGAGCGGTTCGGCTGCATGTCGATGAAGTTCTCTTCGCCGACCACGGCTTTGACCACGTAGCGCAGGTCCTCGGCAATGGGGTCTCCATACGCTTTTCTCACGATTTGGCAGGGATCCTGGACCGTGAACTTGATCTTCAGGTCCCGGTTCCAGTCGGAGTTGACCTTGAGCTTGCCCTCGCGGATCCACTTGGCGTAGTATTCATAGATATTCTTGACCACGAACTTGTGCTCGATGTTGAACTTTTTCAGTCCCTCCAGGACCGAGAAGGTGACGTGCCCTCACTCGGTGTTGAGAAAGACCTTGCACCCCAGCTCGTCCGCCTGCTTGGCCGCCGTCGTGGTGATATGCTTCCAGGCATCGTTGTCGCCGAGGAACATGCAGTAGTTCTCCCCGCCCCAGCCCTTCGAACCGTAGGTCCAGTCGGCTCCGGCCAGGTGCAGGATTTTCCACAACGGCACCATCTCATCCGGCTCCGTAACCGGTTCCCTGGAATTTTGGTTCAAAAAGAACTCGGCGCCGACTTTGTCGATGGGGGCCTGCATCTCTGCGAATTCCGGCTGGGCCTCGCGATACTCCTCAAGCACATCCCCCACCACAAATTCGAAATCCTCCGGGGAGGCGCCCATGGCGCTGCAGCTCGCGTTGCGCAGGGCCATGTCGCAGGAGCCCAGGATGCCCTTGGGCCGCTTATCCCGGGGCCAGCTGGCGCGTGCGTTGTAGACCAGCCTCGGGATGTCGATCTTCATCGGGCAGACGTAGATGCAGCGCTGGCACTGGGTGCACATCCACACCCAGTTGGAGCTCAGGATCTCCTCGTCCATGCCGAGCGAGGCCATGCGCAGAAACTTCCGCGGATCCATGCCCTCCAGCCCCGTGGCCGGACAGCCCGAGGAGCAGGCCCCGCAAGTGAGGCATAGGTTCAAATTGCCGCCGTCCGGCAGCAGCTGCCTGACCTGCTCCATGAAGGTGGATCGTTTTTTTCCTCCCAGCCGAATCACATTTTCTTCCATGGGTTGCTCCTCCTTATGCAAGATCAAAGGCTATTTTCCCGCCGCGCGTCGGTCCGGACGCTCGAGACGGGAGATTTTCTTTCAGTCCGAAGCGGCTCAGGCCGACTCCAGCGCCCGCCGCGACGCCATATCCATCATGATCCGCTGCCGCGCCCGGTCGATGCCGAGCGCCTTGCGCTTTTTATCGATGTGGGCGATCATCTTCCGGGCGTGCAGCACCGGATCCACCTCCAGGTCCCACATGCCTCCGTAAAGCTTCTCGAACTCCTCGAAGAGATACTTCTGAAAGACCGGGGCACCCGAGACCGGCAGCGTCACGCCGAAGACCGTATAGACCCCCGAGGCGACAAAGTAGTGGCCGATGCTGATGGCCTTCTCGCTCATCCACTCCGGCGCGCTGCCCGCCGCCGGCAGGTCGCTGATGTCGTTGCCGAGGCCGCCGGCTTTGACCACCTCGACCGCCGCCAGCAGAATCCGGCTGTTGTCCACGCAGGACCCCATGTGCAGCACCGGCGGGATTCCAACCGTTTCGCAGACTTCGGCCAAGCCGGGGCCGCAGAACACCTTGGCCGATTCAGGCGTCAGCAGCCCCTCCATGGCGCAGGCGATGCCGTTGCAGCCCGTGGTCAGGACGATCACATCGTTCTTGATCAGCTCCTTCACCACCTGGATGTGGCCGTCGTTGTGCCGCGTCCGCACGTTGTTGCAGCCCACCACCCCGCCGATGCCCCGGATGCGACCGTTGATGATGTTGTCGTTCAGCGGGTGGTAGGACCCGCGGAAGCTTCCGCCGAGATGGTATTCGATGGACTCCACGCCGAACCCCGCCACCATGGGCGCCTTGTGGCGCGGAATCATGACCTCGGCCTTGCGGTTTTGGAAGTTGTCGATCGCCAGCTTGACGATCTGCTTGGCGTCGTCGATGGCGTAGTGCTCGTCGAACTCGATGTGGATGACGTTGTCCTGCTCCATCCGGGCGATCGGATGGGTGGTGATCAGCTTGGTGTGGAAGCACTTGGCGACGTTCGCCAGGTTCTGGAAGATGCACTGGATGTCGACCACCATGGCGTCGCAGGCGCCGGTGATGATCGCCAGCTCCTGCTGCAGAAAAGTCCCGCACAGCGGCACCCCGTGCCGCTGGAGGATTTCGTTGGCCGTGCAGCAGATCCCGGATAGCTGGATCCCCTTGGCGCCTTTTGAGCGGGCGTAGTCCTGCATCTCCTTGGTGTTCGCGGCGGCGACGATCATCTCCGAGAGCACCGGCTCATGCCCGTGGATGACGATGTTGACCATGTCCGCCTTCAGCACGCCCAGGTTCGCTTCCGAGGTCAGGGGTGTAGGCGTGCCGAACAGGATGTCCTGCAGCTCGGTCGCCAGCATGGACCCTCCCCAGCCGTCCGCGATGGCGGCCCGCGTGCCCTGCTTCATCAGGTTGCGGTAGTCCTGATCCACGCCGATGTGCGTGCGGTGCATGATTTCGACGATCTCGCGGTCGATGTTGCGCGGCACGACCCCCATTTTTTTCCAAAGCTCGTAGCGCGGCTTGGGCGCCCGCTTGGCGAACCGGATCTCGCCTTCGGGCTTGCCCCACTCGTTTAGTGCTGTCTCGGCGACGTCCAGGGCGATCGCGTCCGGGTCCCGGGCCAGGGTCTGGCCGTCGACGTCAATCGTCGTGTCCACCCCCAGCCATTCGGCCACGGCCAGCAGCTTGCGCGTATCCCGAATCCGATAGGCGTCGGTTTCCTTGCGGGCGGCCGAACGGAAGACCTCGGCCACCGCGCGGCCGTGGTCGGAATGTGCCGCGGCGCCGCCGGCGATCATGCGGATGAAGTTCCGGGCCGCGATGGTGTTCGGGGTCGCGCCGCAGATTCCCTTGCGCCCGTCCTCGCCGTCGGCCCCGGACTTCGTCAGCGGCAGGCGGCAGGGACCCATGCCGCAGTTCTTGCAGCAGGTGCCCTGGTTGCCGATGTTGCAGGGCTTGAGGGTGACGGCCCGATCGAAGGCCGTTTCGATCCCGAGCTCATGCGCTCGTTGGATCATCTGCTGGGTGGCCTCGTCGATCGAGGCGGCTTCCGGATCGGCTAATTTGGGAGCCTTCGATTCCGTGGGCTGCTTGACTTCCGCCATGTGTAGTCCTCCTCCATGAATTTAAACGACAGACCTCAATAGTATGAATAGTACCGGATGCCGATGAGATATCGCCGTGGTGGACCCTGGCCTGACGCCTGACACCATTTCACCTCGCCCAGTGCGGTGGTTCGGAAACAATGGCAAACGACGCCTTCTGACCCAGCTGCCGGGCGTTCATCGATGCGAAAATGAACGCTCGTTCCCGGCCGGATGTCGCGGCAGATTTCCGCGCAAACGCCGTCCGGGCTGTAGTTGATCAAGCGGCCCTCAAACGTCTGTTCCCGGTTGAACACGGAGAGAGTCAACGGCAGGCAGTTCGCGTGTCTGGGATTCCGGCGTCTTTCTTCCGGCGGGGTCACCATCCGCAGGCCATTGATACGACCATTGCAAACATTCGTAGCGATCATGGCGCCTCCCCATGATTCGAGAAAAGACCAAGTCTGCTGTTTGAATGCAGCTGTCCGTCTTTCGCTTCGCAAAGGATATGCCATGCCGCTTGAAGGCCGCGCTGAAAGGTATTTTGGATATGATTTCGATTGGTTAGAAAGGACGGAAAAATGATGGGGGCTGAAATATAAACCGCGGCAGCGGCCTACTGTTGCAAAGCGCCATACTAACTGCGGCGGGTACGGCCGTCGGTTTCCGGTACGTCGATCCGAAGGCTCTTTATTTTCCGATACAGGGTGCTGGCATCGATGCCCAAATCAGCCGCCGCCCTGCGCCGATTGCCCTGGTGGCGCCGCAGGACTTCGGTGATCATCAGGGCTTCCATGGCTTGAAGGCTCATGGGGCTGATGGCTTCCGACGGACCGGCCGCCGCCGGCCGCAGCTCGGGCGGCAGGTGGTGCAGCTCAACAATGCCGCCGCGGCACAGGACGAACGCCTGTTCGATGATGTTCTCCAGTTCGCGGACATTGCCCGGAAAGTCGTGCTCCATGAGACGGGCCATGGCCTCTACCGAGAGTCCGGCGATGTCCTTGGTTTGAAGGCGGTTGAACTTGGCCACGATGTGATCGATCAGCAGCGGAATATCCTCCCTCCGCTGCTTCAGGCTCGGCAGCTGCAGGTGAACGACGCGGATGCGGTAGTAAAGATCGTCGCGGAATTTTCCGCTCCGTACGAGTTTGGCGAGGTCTTTGTTGGTCGCGGCCACTACGCGGACGTCCACCGGTATCGTTTTGACCGACCCGAGCGGTTCCACCACCCGTTCCTGCAGCACCCGCAGGAGCCGGACCTGCAGGGCGGCTGAGACGTCTCCGATCTCGTCCAGGAAGATCGTGCCGCCGTCGGCCAGGGCAAAACGGCCGGCCTTGTCGCGCCGGGCGTCGGTGAAGGCCCCGGCCTTGTAGCCGAAGAGCTCGCTTTCCAGCAGCGTGTCCGGCAGGGCCGCGCAGTTCACCGCGATGAACGGTTTTTTGCGGCGCGGCGAGAGGTTGTGGATCGCGCGTGCAAACAACTCCTTGCCGGTTCCGCTGGGGCCTTCGATCAGCACGCTGCTGCGGCTGGCCGCGATCTGGGGCAGGAGCTCGAACAGGCGCATCATGGCGGGACTGCGGCCGACGATGTCTTCGAACGTATACCGGCTGCGCAGCTGCTTCTGCAGCTGTTCGACCAGGCTGAGGTCCTGAAAGGTTTCCACACCGCCGATGACCTGGCGGTCGTCATCCTTCAGAATGGCGGTGGAGATGCGGATCGGCACGCGCCGCCCCTGCTGGTTGATGATGTGCGCTGTGGCATTCACGACCGGTTTGCCGGTCTCGAAGGTCCTTCTGAGCGCGCAGTCTTTTTCACATATGCTCGCATGAAAAACATCGCAGCAGGCTTTGCCGACGGCATCCTTGCGATTGACGCCCGTAATCCGCTCGGCCGCCCGGTTGAAGGCGGTGATGCGCCATTGGGGGTCCACCGTGAAAACTCCCTCGTTGATCGAATCCAAGATGACTTCCTGCCTGCGGCCGATAATGGCGTCTTTCATCTGGGCTCCCGAGCGGCGCAGCCGCCGCTCCCTCGCCGGATCGCGCTGGTCCTGGCGGTTCAAATCATGCACTTTGCGTTAATACTAGGTTTTCTATCTATGCATATTGCATTGGTTTCGTCAATGACATTCAGCGCTCGTCGCCGCTAAAAATTGACTTTTTCAATGAGTTGGGCACGGCGGGGAAACTGGCATGACCATTGCTCAGCATGGTGGGCATGAAGGTCGCGATGGCTCATTGGCAGGACCGCATTTCGCCGGTCTTCGATGTGGCGGACCATTTGTTGCTGCTGGACGTCGAAGGCCGCCGGGAAATCGGCCGAAAGAGCCTGCGCCTGGCCGGTCTCAATCCGTTCGAACGGGTCAAGAGGCTCTCCGAGCTGGGAGTGAACGTGTTGCTTTGCGGAGCCATTTCGCTGAGCCTTGAAAAGGCGTTGATCGGAGCCGGCATTCAAGTAGTCGGTTTTCTCGGTGGAGAACTCGAAGACGTCATTCAGGCGTTTCTCGACGGAAACTTGGGCGACGGGCGGATTCGGAACGCGAGCCGCATCGGAGCGCAGCCGGGAATGAGCGCCGCAAAGAATCGCAAGCCGGCCCCCCGAGAGCACGGCCTGCGTCGATGAACCGAACCTAGAAAGCCTGTGAGGTGAAGCCCATGAAAATCGCAGTCAGCTCCGCCGGTCCGTCCCTGGATGATCTGGTAGACCCCCGTTTCGGACGGTGCGCCTGCTTCCTGATCGTGGAAACCGATACGCTTGAATTCGAAGCGATCGAAAACTCCAGTAAAAATCTAGGCGGTGGCGCTGGAATCGAGGCGGCCCAGCGGGTTGCAGACCGAGGCGCCACCCACGTTCTCACGGGCTACTGCGGACCCAATGCCGAAAAAATGCTTGCGGCCGCCGGAATCCGGATTGTCAGCGGCTGCGCGGGCACGGTGCGGGAGGCCGTCGAACAGTTTCGCTCCGCGGGAACCGCCTCCGCTGAACCGGCGCCGGCCAGCCGCCGCACGGGGGTAAGCCCTCCGGCGCCGCCGCCCTTGAGCCGGCCAACCCCGGGCCGCCCCGGCGGATATGGCGGCCGCGGCGGCGGCCGCGGGATGGGCCGAGGCCGGGGCCAGGGGCGGCGTTGCGGAATGTAAAACCCTACGGCAGCGTTTCGAACCGGACCTCTGCCGGAGCTTAGAATAACCGGACATGACATCGAGGGATTCCAAATACGTCTACGGGCCGGTGGCCTCGCGTCGGCTGGGCCGCTCGCTCGGAGTGGACCTGGTGCCGTTCAAGACCTGCACGTATGACTGCGTTTACTGCCAGCTGGGCCGCACCACCCACCGGACCGTCCAGCGCGATGAGCACGTGCCGGTGGATGCGGTCCTGGCCGGGCTCAAGGCGAAACTGGCGCATGGACCGAAGCCGGATTACATCAGCCTGGCCGGCTCGGGCGAACCGACCCTGCATGCCCGCATCGGCGATTTGATCGCCGGCATCAAGCTGATGACACGGATTCCCGTTGCGGTGCTCACCAACGGCTCCTTGCTGTGGGTGCCGGAGGTTCAAGACGCTTTAATGGAGGCGGACCTCGTCATGCCCTCTCTCGATGCCGGCGACGAGCCCATGTTTCAGCGCGTCAACCGCCCCCATCCGGAGATTTTGTTTGAAGTGATGGTCGACGGCCTGGCTGCCTTTACCGCTCGATTCCGGAAGCTGGTGTGGTTGGAGGTGCTTCTGGTCGACGGCCTCACCGGGAACGAAAAGGAAGTGGAAAAGATCGCAGCCCTGGCTCGGCGCATCCAGCCGGGAAGGGTCCAGCTGAACACGGTTTCCCGACCGCCCGCCGAGGCGTCGGTCAGGCCGGTATCTGCCGAACAGCTATCGGCATGGTGCAAGTTCTTCCCGAAAGCAGTCGAAGTCATCAGTGATGCGATCCCACAAAACCCGCTGCCGGCCTGCCTGGCCGAGGTGACGGATGAGGAGATCCTCGACTTGCTGGCCAGGCGCCCCTGCACGCCGCAGGGGGTGGCCGCCGGGTTGAATCTTCATCTCCAGGAAGCCACCAAACGCCTGCACGCCCTGGCGAAAGCCGGGAAGATCGCCGTTCTGCGAAAAGACGAGGAGCTTTTCTACCAGGTGCCGATGGCGCCCGCGGATCAAGATCCCTGCTGAATCCCAATAATCAAGGAGCGAACATGACCTCTCATCCCAAATCAGACCCGTCCGCCCCCGCCTGCCGCACCTGCAGCAAAACCGATTGTTCGGCCGGACAGCGCCGGCCGGAGGAAAGCGATGCGGACTTCGCGGACCGCCAGAAGCTCGAATCGAAGCTTTGCCGCATCCGGCACAAAATCGTGGTGCTTTCGGGGAAGGGCGGCGTCGGCAAGAGCACGGTGGCCGTCAACCTGGCGGTGTCCTTGATGATGTCGGGCCGCCGGGTGGGGCTGCTGGATGTGGATATCCACGGCCCCAGCATACCGACCATGCTGGGCCTGGAGCATCATATCCTGGGCGGCTGCGACGGCGAGATCGCCCCGGCGGACGTGGACGGCCTGAAAGTCATCTCGATCGGCCTGTTTCTGCCTTCCCCGGACGATGCCATCATCTGGCGCGGGCCGCTGAAAATGGGAGCGATCAAGCAGTTCCTCAAGGATGTGGCCTGGGGGGATCTGGACTTCCTTGTGATCGACTCGCCGCCGGGTACCGGCGATGAGCCGCTCTCGGTGTGCCAGCTGATCGGCCGGTTGGACGGGGCGGTGATCGTGACGACGCCCCAGCGGGTCGCGGCGGTGGACGTGCGCAAGTCCATCACCTTCTGCCGCCAGCTGAAGCTGCCGGTGCTCGGCGTCATTGAAAACATGAACGGCTTCGCCTGCCCGAAATGCGGGGAGATTACATCCATCTTCCGGTCCGGAGGCGGAAAGCATATCGCCAACGACATGGGCGTGCCTTTCCTGGGTTCGATCCCGCTGGATCCCCAGATCGGCGAAGCCTGCGACAGCGGCCAGGCGTTCGTGCGCCGCTACGCCGCCTCCCCCACGGCGGCCCTGATGCGCACCATCACCCAGCCGATCGCGTCGCTGAAGCCGTCCCCGTAAATGTTGCGACAAGAAAAGCATGTAAGCGCCGGCTGGGCCATGGCAAAACCGGAAAGAGGCTATTCTTCAAACTCGGTCACTTTGGGCGGGTATGGAAAAAACCGCAAAATCCTCCTTTCGGTGTATTTCCGACAAATCCGGAAACCCGACTTGATATGAAGGCGGATGGAGGTCTCCCAGTCCCCGTACATACCCGAAATCAATCGACGATATCCGTCTTCTCGCAAGGACACCATCAGGCGGTTCAGCAGGTAGGTGCCCACGCCTTTGCGCCGATATTCCGGCTGCACGTGAATATAGACCAGGTAGGCGAAGCCGAGAGGCAGATGCATCGTATGCCACATGCTTAAGCGGTAGTCTCGAAAGGTCACCCATGCGAAGGCACAAATCCTTTCTGATCGTTCGAGTAGAAGGCATCGGTCTCCTCGATCCAGGGATCTTTCCAGGAATTCAATCTCTTTAACAAACCCCTGCATGGCATCTAAAATCAGTAGATCTCTTTTTTCAGCCCACCTCACTGAAAAAATGAACTCTGGCGGCTGAATGGATATCGGAGCCTCCAAATCGCGAACGAGCTCCATCCAGTCAACCGAAGGATCAAGAGTTTTGGACAATCCATCGAGAATTTCACGCAGGGAAGGCATGCGGATTTTATTCTGCCGATCTCACGTTGTTAGAAAACGATATGATAGCCCTCGCTGTCAGTATCCCTAATTCGAAGGAATGCATTTTCCCCGCTTATTTTATCCCTGCACGGCGGTAAGCTTCAAAAATACGTTTTCGGAAATCTTCATCCCTAGTCAAAGCCATCTTTTCCAGAGCGGCGATTGAAATGCTCGGGTTGATGCGCATCACGTTCTCTGCTGCCCAACGGGCCTTCTCATGGTTTCCGGACAATTCATATGCAACCGTAAGACCTTGGTAGGCAAAAAAGTCATCCGGACTGCGTTCGATAATCTCAAGAAATAAGGGAACTGCTTTTTCATACTGCTTCTTCCCGATGTATGCCCAAGCGAGGTTATTGACCCAGGTTAGCGGCCTGAGAGGTGAGAGCCGGAAAGCCGTTTCTTGGGCTTTGATTGCTTCTTCAAACCTGCCAAGAAATCTTAG
>CAYRUF010000075.1:0-19264 GCA_964427375.1 uncultured Desulfatibacillum sp.
GCGCTGCTCGTTCAGCGCGCCAACACCGGCATGATGGTGCTCAAGATGGCCTAACTCCAGGCATGGACCAAACCCAGCGGGGCCGCACCATCGGCCCCGCTTTTTAATTGGTGCGCCCAGATCCGAGACAAAAGGTTCATTTCGCCAGCACGGCGATGGCCTCCGCGACCGCTCGGCTCAGGCGTTCCACGACGCGGCTCCCGGCCGCCACCAGGGCTTCGATGGACCCGTCTTCGACCTTGTCTTCGATGACGCTGAAGCCGGACTTCATCAGCTTATTGCCGTCCCCGGTGAACACCTGCCAGTGGGCCCGCAGGACGACTTGCTCGCCCGGAAGTCCGTCGAACTGGGCCACTTGAAGGGTCACCTGGTAATCGACCGGCATTGACGACCGCCACGGAAACAAAAAGACCCGATTCGTCCCCAGCAGAACCGAAAGATTGTCCGCCGTGACGCGGGCGAACATATCCTGCACGGGCTCCGCCCACTGGGAGAGTTCGACCAGCTCGAACTCGCTGCGGCTGCTGCGGACGATGATATTCCTGCGGTCCAGGTAGGGCGCCGGCCGGACGGGTCCAATGCCGAGGGCCACGTGGGGCAGCATCGCCAACGGCTGAGCCGGCTGGTCGCTCGAGGCCAGGGAACTCAGCATGAAGAAGCGGGTCTGGGGCCGCTGGCCTGCACTGAAAAGGGTGCATCCGCCGACGGCCAGAGAGATCAGGATCAGGATGCAAGTTCCTGCGGGGCCGGGTCTGAATTTCATGGTCTTCCTCCCATCGGCGGGTCGGATGTCTTTCCTCGCAGGAGCGAATCGGGATGGCGGTCGAGATAGTCGGATAACGTCCGCAGGGACCGCGCCGTCGCCGCCAGCTCGGTCAAGAACTGCTCGAGGTTGTACCGCAGTCCGGCGTTTTCGGCGGTCATGCTGCTGAGGTTGGCAAGGGTTGCCTCCGACTGCTTCAGAGCGGCCCGGAACTCGGCCGCGGTCGAGGACACCTCTGCGGCGAGGGGCTCGATTTGTCGGTTGATGTTCTGGAGCAGGGTCCGGGTCTCGTCGACGGCCGGGCCCACGGGTCTGAGCTGCGTATTGGCATTGGCGGCAAGCGTGCGCAGCTCTCTTAAGGTGAGGTCGACCTGGGAGCTCATGGCCGCCAGCCGGGCTTCGGCGCTTTGCGTCAGCCCAACCGCATCCTGCGAAACCTGCTTCAGGTTGGCGATGATGTCCGGAATGGCGGGAGAGGTGAGGATGTCCCGGATGCTGGCCAGCGTGTCGCGGGCGTCGCGGATCACTTCATCGAGGGGGATCTGCTGGATGGATTGCTCGATTTTCTGCATCGGCGTGGGGATCGTCGGTATCTCCTGGACGTGGGCGCTGAACCCCGCCATAGTCGGTCCGATCAACCGCAACTCGGAACCAGGGAAAAAATCGAGCTGGATGGACAGCTGCCCGGTGATGAAGCTCTGCAGCTGGAGCTGCGCCCTCAAGCCCATGTCCATCAGCTCTTGCGCTTCCATTTTTTTATAGCTTTCGGATACCTTTTGGAAGCGGTCGGGGTAGAGCCGGGCAGCCACCGGAATCAAGAATTCCTTCCTGTCCGCCCGGTAGACGATCTGGATCCGACTGACCTCGCCGACGGCAACGCCGCGGAAGGTTACGGGAGCCCCGACTTGAAGACCGCCGACGGAGCCGTCGAAAAACATCACCACTTCCTTGATATCCCTGAACAAGGCCCCGGACCCCAGGATGACGATTCCGCCAAAGACCAAGGCCAGTGCCCCTAAAACAAAGGCGCCGATGAGGGTTTTGCTGATGGGTTTGGCCATATGTTCCGTCTCGCTCTTCTTTCTTAAGCCTCGCCGCGGGTCAAAAAGGTCCTCACCTTCGGGTTGGAGGTGTCGTCGCGCAGCTTCTTGGGGTCGCCGGCGGCGATCATGGTCTTGGCGTCCGGGTCCAGGAATACCGAGTTGTTCCCGATGGTGAAGATGCTCGCCAGCTCGTGGGTGACGACCACCACCGTGGCCCCTAGGCTCTCGCGCAGCTCCAGGATCAACTCGTCCAGAAGCCGGGCGCTGATGGGGTCCAAGCCCGCCGAGGGCTCGTCGAAAAACAGAATCTCCGGGTCCAGTGCCATGGCCCGCGCCAGCCCGGCCCGCTTCTGCATGCCGCCGCTGATCTCCGACGGGTAATACGCCTCGAACCCGGCCAGACCCACCAGCGCCAGTTTGAGCGCTACCAGCTCCCGGATTTGGGCGGGGGGCAGATCGGTGTATTCCTGCAACGGCAAGGCGACGTTTTCAGCCAGGGTCATCGAACTCCACAGGGCGCCCTTCTGGTAGAGCACGCCGATGCCGCGCATGATGCGGTTCCGTTCTTCCGGCGCGGCCTGCCAGAAATCGACTTCTTCGTAGAACACGCTGCCCTGGGCCGGCGGCTTCAAGCCGATGATGTGCCGCAGCAGGGTGCTCTTGCCGCAGCCGCTGCCGCCCATGATGATGAAGACGTCCCCGCGGTTGATGGTGAAGGTGAGATCCTTCTGCACCACGAAGCTGCCGTAGGCCATGGTCAGGTCTTGGACGATGATGTGCGGTTTCTGGTCGCTCATATCCCGATCACGTTGAAGGCGAAGGTGATGACGGCCGTGGCCACCACGATGGCGACGATGGCGGTCACCACGGCCGAGGTGGTGGCTTCGCCCACCGCCGACGCGCTCCGGCCGCACTGCATGCCCCGCAGGCAGCCCGACAGCGCGATCAGCACGCCGAAGACCGCCGAATAGAACAAGCCGATCCAGAAATAGGTCAGGCTCAGGGACGCCCGGGTCTGGTTCAGGTATTCGACCAGCCCCAGGTTGAGCATCCCCACCCCGACGATCAGCCCGCCGAGGATGCCCATGATGTCTGCGTACACGCAGAGCAGGGGCATCATGACGACCAGGGCCAGCATCCGCGGCAGCACCAAAAAATCCATGGGCGAAATCCCCAGGGTCTTGAGGGCGTCGATCTCCTCGTTGACCTGCATGGTGCCCAGCTGGGCCGCGAAGGCCGCACCGGTCCGGCCGGCCATGATGACCGCCGCCATGACCGCGCCCATCACCCGCACCATGGCCACCGCCACGAGGTTGGCCACGTAGATCTGCGCGCCGAACATCAGCAGCTGAATGGCGCCCACGAAGGCCAAAATCAGTCCCACCAGGAGGCTGATGAGCGTGACGATCGGAAGGGCCTGCGGGCCGCAGGTCCAAATGAATCCCAGCAGGTCGGCTCGCTGGAATTGGGCCCGCCCCGCAACGAATCGGCAGAGCGATAGAAAGGCCTCGCCGATGAAGGCGAGCACATCGGCGCTCCCGTCCCTGACCCCCAGCGCGGCCGCCCCGACCCGGGCCAGGAACGGTTCCTTCACCTCGGACCGGCGCGACCCCTCCCGGGCCGGCACGGCCGCCGCCAGCCTCAGAAGGCTCTGGACGCCGGCCGGCAGCTCTTGGGGCTCGAAGGCAAGCCCTTTGCGGGAGCAGTGGGTTTTGATGCGAAGCAGCAGGGTGAGAAGCGTGCTGTCCCATGCGGAAACCCCCGACGCATCGACCCGGACGCAGTTCAGGCCCGGCATGAATTCGATCTGCTGCAGCGCTTCATCGGCGGCCGGCACCGGTGAACCGATTTTCCAGCGGCCGGATACGGTCAATTGGATGACGCCCGCGCCGGCCCGCTCGCTTCGGATGGCGGCAGCCTCAGCGGTCCCGAGGCCGCCGGTTGTTATCTCTCTCTGCGGCATATCGATCCGTTTCCTGGATTTCCACAGCAGCGCTAATTGCCGGTGGTGACACTCATAACACCACTGTCGATGACCACCGTGTCGTTTGGATTAACCCTGACCGTCTGGCCGGTGGAAACCATGGTCATGACGCATCCGGAAAAACAGATCTCGACTTGGGCGTTTTCAATGATCGTGTACCGGCTGCCGAAGGACCTGCCGATCTCCACGATCTGGAGATCATAGCTCTGCGAATCCGTGTTCTGAAGGGTTGCCGCCGGGGCAACGCCATACCCCAGTATCGCCGCGAGCCACATCAAAAAGAAGCATTTCTTCATTGCCATCACCCTGAGCGGGGCGTGCCACCGGCGTCCAAACGGATCCAGGACCGTCCGCGAATTCCTCCTACGGCACAGAAATGAGGGTTCCACCCGAGCAGCCAGTGGGGTCCATCATTACCCGCTTATCGGAAGAGGACACCTGATAGCTGATGGCGATCCGGCCGGTTCGGCTGATGACCGGCATCTGATCGCCCTGATTGAACCAGCCGCTGCCGAGCTCACCCAACGGGTTGCTGTCCTGGTCCAGCTCTCTAACGAAGAAAAAGGTCTTTTCCATGCTGGGCGTAATGTAGCAGGACGGGTCTTGGCCGAGAGCTGGGGCATTGTGGCAGAATCCCGCCGCCGACAAAAACACTGCGAGCCAAATTACCTTCATGGTCTTCATGCGCTTTTCCTTGCTTGGGATCAAAGCAGAAGTGCTTAAAACTTGGATTTTTCCCCTGGATCCCCGATGGTGGCCTCCTCGTCCGGGTCGCTGACTCCGGCCTTTTCACCCGGATCCCCGATGGTGGCAGCCTCGCCGGGGTCGCCCACGGTCGACTGTCCTCCTGGATCACCGATTTGGGCCTGCTCATCCGGGTCTCCGATGGTGGCCTCCTCATCCTTGTCCGTGACCCCGGCAGCAAGGTAGATCCGGTCGACCACCGCCTTTGGAAATCCGCGAGATTCATAGGCGGGCTGAGAATACGCAAAAAGGCTGGGTGCGATCCAAAAACTCAAGAAAAACGCCACCATGGAGAAGAGTTTCGAAGAGGAGGCTGTCATGGGATTCACCTTTTCGTGTGTCATGAGGAACCGTACGCCCTATGTCATTTCCACGCTCAACCATTTCAGCTAGTTTGATGAGAAACGTTTATAGACCGTCTCGGCGGCCTGACGAACTCCCGGGTCGGAGTCGCTTTTCGCGGCGTTTTGCAGCGCCTGGAGCGCCGAAGCAGAATCCACGCCGATGATGCTCAACCCCTCCACCGCCGCCCGGCGGACCTCCGAGCTGCTGTCGGAGTTGAGCGCTTGGATCAGGGCTTCGATAGGAGATGCGGAGGGGAAAGCGGCAGAACCTAAGGCCGAGGCGGCCGCGCTGCGCACGGCCGGGTTCGGATCGCTCGACAGAACGCCTATCAGGGCCTGGGCGGCCGAATCGGAATCCTGGCCTAAAGCCCCCAAGTCCCGGGCCGCGGCGATCCGCTCCTGCGGGCTGTTGGAGGTATTGGTCAAAATGGCGATGGCATTTTGAACAAAGGCACCCGACTGCGCCTGCGCTCCGGCCGTGAATGCCAAGATGACCGCTCCGATGATGAATGCCGAAACCGCCTGCTTAGAGGGATTGTTTGTCTGCATTTTTGCACCTTCCAGACCGAATGGGGTTAGTCCGTCGGAATTTTGACCTCCAACCGAATCGGCATTTCCTCCCATCGGCAGACAACGTTCTTGCGCAACCATGATAATCACTTGCCCCCTGAAGGCAATTGTGCAGCCCGGCCAGGTCTCCGATACCCGTTGCTGGGCTTCGGATCGATGGCCTAAAAGCGGTAAACGAAGTTCACGTTGAACGCATGGATGAAGTTGGTGTCGTACTCGCCTTCAAGGTCACCGCGCAGCGGACCTCCGGATTGGTTGACTTTGGCGCTGCCCGCATCGATCAGGGTATAGGCCGCACCGATCGAAAAATCCTTGCTCCAGTCGTACTGCACGCCGGCCGCGTAGCGGAAGGCCGCGCCCAGCGGCAGAACGGGGGAGCGCTCGCTGCTGCTGGAAGTGGGCGAGGTGTCGTAGCCGAACCCCGCCATCAAGAGCCAGGGATCGGCCACGCGGTAATAGACCCCGATCCCGGCGTGATAGGTATCCTTGTAGCCAAGGTCATCGGTGACCGTGTTGCTGTCGGCCACCGAGATCTCGGGCTGGCCGAACCGGCTCCAGTTCTGCCAGTTGACCGTGCCGACCAGGGCCAACTTGTCGGTAAGGGCATGATAGGCTCCGACCGCCAGCTGGGCCGGAAGATTCACGTTGATTTTCAGCTGGGCGTCCAGCAGTCCGGCTGCGCCCAGGAGCCTCCCAAGTACCGAACCCTCCATGTTTTTGAAGCGCATCTCGTCTTTAAAATCCAGGTTGACCTGAGATATGTAGGTCACGCCCACGCGGGTCTGGGGGCTTAGGGTGAAGAGGGCTCCGAGGTTGAATCCATAGCCCACATCGGTGGCATCGTACTTGAGACGCCCGTCATCCTCCTCCCTGGGGTCCAACGGGCGCTTGTTGACCGCCACCCGCTCGCTCAGCTGGCCGTGCACCACACTGACTCCGCCGCCGACGGACAGCCAATCGGAAATCTTGTAGCCAATGGTCGGATTGACCGCCGCCGTCGTGAAGCTGGCTCTCTGGACATAGTATTTGCCGGCCCATTCGTTGGAGTAGTTGAGGCCCAGCCCGAAATAGGAGCCGACCCCTATCCCTAACTTCAGGTCCGGGCTCAAGCTGTGCACATAGTACAGCGTGGCGGCCGGACTGAAATAACCGGCGTTGCCGCCGCCGTTGTCGCCGTGGGTCGCGTTTTTGACATCGAATTGGGTGTTGGGGTAGATGCCCAGGAAGCCGCCTTCCACCTGGGAGCGGTCCAGGCGGGTCATCGCGGCCGGGTTGCCGCTGGCCGTCGAAGCGTCGAATCCGGCCGCCTGCCGGCCGGCGCCGCCCACGCCCATGTCCGGCGTCGCCTCTTCATAAAGCCAGAGCCCGCCGGCGTAAACCGACGCAGTGGCCATGCCGACGATGACTGCCAATAAAATCAAGATGCGACCAAGCTTTTTCATACCATCCTCTCTTGATGTGATTTGTGGGAGCGGCATCTTGCCGCGACATGAACTTATTCCTTCTACGCTTTCGAACCTCCCAGAATGCGCACCTCGCGCTGGGGGAAAGGAAACGACATTCCGGCCGCTTGAACCGCATCGTATACCCCCGAGGCGAGTTCGCTGCGGATCGCTCGCCAGTTGTTGAACTGATCCGTCCAGGCCCGCAGCTCGAAGTTGATCGAGCTGTCACCGTATCCGGTGAAAAGGCACTTGGGCGGCGGCTTCTCCAAGATGCCAGGGGTGGTGCGCGCAACCGACTCCAGCACCTCGATTACCCGTTTCGGGGCTGACGCGTAGTTCACGCCCACCGGCAGGTCGATGCGCCGCAGCTGGTCGCTGAGCGTCCAGTTGGTGACATTGGCGGTGATGAACTGGGAGTTGGGCACAACGATGTCGGACCCCTGATAGGTGTGCACCGTGCTGGCGCGGATGCCGATCTTCCGCACTTCGCCCTGCAGGCTGCCCACCTCGACGATGTCGCCCACGTGCACCGGACGCTCAAAAAGCAGGATCAGCCCGCAGACGAAATTGTTCACCACGTCCTGCAGCCCGAATCCGATACCCACCCCGAAGGCGCCGGCCAGGACGGTCACCCTGGAGAGGTCCATCCCCAGCACTCCCATGCCCACCACCAACCCGAGGGAGAGAATTGCGTAATGGATCAGGCGCGAGGAGGCATAGGCCGTGCCGCTCGGGATGCGGGCCCGGGGATAAACTTCCTCCTGCAGTATGAAGCGGATGAAGCTCGACAGCAGAAACGAGGCCCAGACCGTCAAGCCGAAGGCGAGAATATCCTCAATGGATATGTTGATAGTGCCGCGCTCCAACCTCATGTTGAGGATGGAACTGCCCGCGGACGCCACGGGACTGAGCAGCCCGATGTAATCCAAGGAACGGACGGCCCAGGCCGTCACGGCCGCCCATTTCAGCACTCGGAAAACCCCCCGTTCGATGCGGTCACAATGGTTGAGGACCATTTGCAACCGCTGCAACGGCCACGCCCGCTGGGCGATGGCTGCCGTGCCGCTGAGGGTCCGGACCAAGGCATACAGCGAAAGCGCCAATAGGCTGCCGGAGATAATGGCGGGCGTAATCAGACGTGCCAGCCTTGTGTACCCGGAGGCTGCGGCAATAAAACCGGCCGCCAGGAGGAATATGATCACTTTGGCCAGAACCCGGGCAGATCGCCCTCGAACGCTTTCCGAAGACTGTCCAATAGCGAGCTGCAGGCGTTCGGCATCCGCCAGCCATCGCAGCACCGCGATGGCCGCCAGGCTTTCCAGAACAAGAAGCGCCTGCCCAGCGAGAAGGACACCTCCAAGGATCTGCCGGATCAGATCGGACACGTAAAGAACCGCGGCTGCGAAGACCCCAGGGATCAGTCGAGGATCGATCGCCGGGCGAACCAGCCTGATCATCGGTACGAGAGCCAACGCCGAGAGGATGTCTTTGACGCGGGCGGGAGTCGGTGAAATGACTGCCGTAGAAACCAGCAGGACGACCATCAGCGCTGCGGAGTAAGGGCGGTCGAACACCTTTACGGCGGCGGAGACGCCGAGACCGATGGCCGTCCACCGGCGCTTTTTGCTCCTCGCCGCACAGGCTGCCACTGCCAGCAAAGCGAAAAGCGTCGCATGCAGAGGCATTCCGAGCGAGGGGTCCCGCAGGTACTCCTTGACGTTCAACCATAATCCGCGGGAGAGGTCAGCCAGCCGGATCGGCAAAACCCTGCGGGCCTGATCCCACACCCCAAAGTTCCAAATAGGCGGGCTCTCCTGCGCCAAAATACCCACGACCGCCGACTTCTGGAATTTGGCGATCTGCGTCAGCGCCTCCTCGCAACGGGTCAGTTCTCCGGCCAATTCGCCCTGCAGCGCCAGGAGCTGCTGCTCCCGAGTCTTCCAGGTCATCTGCGCGGCTTCTATCGAAGCGAGCGTCGTTTGGATCTGCTTCAGGATGGCCGCCGGCGCCTGTTCGGCCTGGGCGGCATCTCGGGTTTGGATCCAGGTTTCTCTGGTATGCGATAGGCGGTCAATGGCTCCCCGCAGTTCGACGGCCCGCTGCGTAATCAGAGTCAGCCAGGTGCTAACCTGCAGGTGCCTTCGCTGCCACGCCACCTGCTGTGCCTGGAGGGTCGTCAGCGAAAGCTGCTCCCCCAGCATGACGGAAGTGTCCGTGAAATCCAATTCGATTTGCCTGCTGACGTCGGAAAACGATCGCTGGACTCTTTCTATCTCGGGGCTGGGGACAAATTTGTCGGAGAAAGAGGCCAGGAGATTCGCGACTTCAGAGGACTTTGCGGCGACCTCTGCCGGAGAAATGACCGCCGAAGCCGGCGGTGCGGGTGAGGCCTGGCCGAAAGATAGACCGGCGGCGGCTGCCAGCAACGTGACGGCAGCCAGGCCGACGGTCAGCAGGCTTTTCGCTATGCCCAGCGCGCTGTTGCCCATATCCCGGATCCTTACCGGCTTGACATCTGATGTTTGATGATTTAGCATCAGCCTAATAGATGCACCGTCCGCGCCATTTTGGAGCAAACCATGCGTACGACAGTCGATCTTGAAGAAGATGTTCTCCTCGCGGCCAAGGAAATTGCCAAACAACGCGGCACCACCCTTGGCCAGGTATTATCGGATCTGGCGCGACAGGCATTGACCCGCCGGGCCCCGCTATCCACCAAACATGGGCTGCCGCTGTTCCCGGTCCGGCCGAATGCCGGCGTGGTCACGCTGGATCTGGTCAACCGTCTGCGGGACGAAGCGCCATGACCGCCTATCTTTTGGATGTCAACCTGCTTCTGGCGCTGACGGACCCGATGCATATCCACCACCAATCAGCGCATCGCTGGTTCATGGAAAAGGGCCAGAAGGCCTGGGCAACCTGCCCGATCACCGAAAATGGATTCATCCGCATCGCCAGCCACCCGAATTACCCAAACCGGCCGGGGGAGGTGGCAGCCGTGCTGGCTATCTTGCGCCGGCTTTGCGAGGCTCCCGGCCGTCACTTCTGGTCTGAGGACATCAGCATCCTTCAGGTCCTCGAGCCCGGTGCGATCATCACGCATGCTCAAATCACCGACGTGTACCTGCTGGGACTGGCCGTTCACAAAAAGGGCAAACTGGCAACCCTCGATCAGCGAATCCCGGTCGAATCCGTCCGCGGCGGCCGCAAGGCCCTCGAACTCATCGCTCCTAATTGAGCTCTTTGTCCTTGTAGTACTTGGCGGCGGTGAGGCTGACGCCGACGATGGCGCCCTCGTCGTTGAGCTGGAACATCTTCACGCCTTTCGACACCGAAACCGCGCCGGCGAGTGCCCCGCCTTCAGTCTTGGTCTTGGCCGACGCCATCGCGTTGGCACCGGCTTCCCAGCCCGATGTCACGAAACTGTTGAACGCCTCCTGGGTTTCAAAGACGAACACCAGCCGGAACTTTGCGGCCCCCAGGCCCAGCCCGGGCTGGAACTCGACCATTTTCATGAAGGTCTCCTGCTTCGTGGCGTTGTTCACCGCGATGCCCGAGCCCCCGGCCCCGCCGAGCCAAATGACCTTGAATCCGAAGTCGCTGAAAACCGCGTAGCCCGCCGCTTTGGAAATTTCAGATTTCGCGGCTGGGTTTTTCGCGTAGAGTTGGGTTAGGGTCTGGGTCGCCATGTCGCGTACCGAGTCCTGCTGCTGTTCTTTTTCAGACTTCGACAGCGGGACCGTCGCACAAGAGATCAGAGCCAAGCCCAGCAGCACCATTGCCGATACGATTACAACGGAACGTGTCTTCTTTTTCATTTTCTTTTCTCCATTCTTTGGGTGTTGTTGACTTAGTTCACTACCTGGTCTATATTGTGACCATGATTCGACTCAACATTCATGAGGCTAAAACCCATCTTTCCCGTTACCTCTCCATGATCGTTAAAGGAGAGACTATCTTGCTCTGCAAACGCAACCAGCCTATCGCCGAAATTCGTCCGTTACAGTTGCGTCGCACCCAGAAACGCCCCATCGGACTTGCCAAGGGCCGATTCGCCGTCCCCAAGGCATTCTTTGAACCTCTTCCCGAGGAACTCGTGCAAGCCTTCCAGGGTGAAACCCAGTGAGGATCTTGCTCGACACATGCACGTTTCTGTGGCTCATCACTGACGACATTGCGCTGTCTTCGGCGGCCAGGAATGTCTTCTCGAACCCCAACAACGATATCTACCTCAGTGCAGTGTCGGTTTGGGAGATTGCGGTTAAGCACAGCCTGGGCAAACTCCCTCTCCCGACCTCTCCAGATCGCTTCATTCCGACTCAGCGCGAACGTCACGGCATCACATCGCTTCCCCTTGAAGAGCAGGCAGTTTTGTACCTGTCAAAACTACCATTGCTTCACCGCGACCCGTTTGACCGCGCATTGGTTTGCCAGGCCATCCATCATGAATTGACGCTCCTGACACCCGACCCCTTGATCACCCAGTACGCAGTCCGCACTGCCTGGTAGCAACGTATTACTGGTGGCCCGATCCTCAATGCTCAACACTCATCGCTCGGTTCCCGAACCACGAGGTGGCGTAGCCGTTGTCGAGCAGGATGCGGCCGATGGTCGCCTTGTCCCTGGCGATGATGCTGTTGTAGCCGGGGAAGCCGGTCGACTGCTCCGAAATCACGCCGAAGCCGGCCGAATGGTGATTGCGTCCGGTGATCAGGGCTGCCCGCGTGGGCGAGCACAGCGCCGTCGAAAACACGCGGTTGTAGCGCAGTCCTTCCTGAGCGAGCCGGTCCATGGCGGGCGTCGGAATGACGCCGCCGAAGGTGCTCGGCACGCCGAAACCGGCGTCGTCGGTGATGATGAGCAGCACGTTGGGTGCGGCCTTCGGCGGCACGACGCGCGGCGGCCACCAGTATTTGGACTGCAGCGCGTCGTCCTTGATCACGCCGCCGAACTTCGGGTCGGGCGCAGGGAGCTGCTTGCCGTTGATGGTCGTGGTCGCGCTGGGCGAGCCTGGCGTGCCGGTGACCTGCTGGGCCGCGACCGGGAAAGTTGTGAACACGGCGGCGATCAGAATGACGGCGGTCGCCACTCCCATAAATCGGTGTTGTCGATTCATTTCGACCTCCTTCTTTTATCTTTAAGGTACAGTTTCAGCACGCTATTTTTATACTTGAAAATCATAACTTGACATAATGATTTTCAAGAATTAAATAGCTTATATGCTTCCAAGAACCCGAGCACTAAATCGCATTTCCAATGCCTTCAGAATCCATCCTGTCGCCGCCCTCTTGGGCCCAAGACAATGTGGCAAGACCACTCTTGCCAGGGTGATGGCAGAGAGCGAACCATGCACTTATTTCGACCTGGAGAACCCTGTTGATCTTCGAAGATTGTCAGCTCCCCTGAGGGTGCTCGAGAGCCTCTCCGGTTTGGTAGTTATCGATGAAATTCAGCGCCGCCCGGACCTGTTTGAACTGCTTAGAGTACTGGTGGATCGGCCCGAACATCCCGCCAGATTCCTTATCCTTGGTTCTGCATCCCCGCATCTGGTGAAAGGCATATCGGAATCTCTCGCCGGCCGCGTCGGATTTGTCGACCTCTTTGGTTTCAACATCGAAGAGGTGGGTGAAAATCATTCAACCAACCTATGGGTTCGCGGCGGTTTTCCAAGGTCCTTTTTAGCGATCGACGACGCTGCGAGCATCGTCTGGCGCGATGACTTTATCCGAGCATTTCTCGAACGAGATATTCCGCAGCTTGGAATTTCGATTCCCTCCGAGACCCTGAGACGTTTCTGGACGATGGTCGCTCATTACCACGGTCAAGTCTGGAATGCCGCCCAGCTTGCCAGGTCTCTCGGCACCTCCGAAAACACGGCTCGGCGTTACCTTGACATTCTTTCGGGTGCCTATATGATCCGAATCCTTCCTCCCTGGTTTGAGGATATCCGCAAGCGGCAGGTCAAGGCACCCAAGGTCTACCTTCGGGACAGTGGCCTTTTGCACGCCCTGCTCCAACTGAGAAGCCTCTCGGACGTGCAGTCGCATCCGAAACTCGGAGCTTCCTGGGAAGGCTTTGCCTTGGAGCAGGTGATCGGTGCGCTGGAAAGCCGGGACCTGTACTTCTGGGCTACCCAGGCCGGCGCCGAACTTGACCTCATGGTGCGGATCCAAAGCAGACGGTACGGTTTTGAGTTCAAATACGCCGATGCACCCGGCACCACCCGCTCTATGCACATCGCCGTTCGCGACTTGTCTTTGGAACATCTCTGGATAATTTATCCGGGTCATCAGGAATACTCCCTTGACGACAAGATCTCAGTTTTTCCTCTCGACTCCATTCCGCGCCTTGCTGCTACGCTAAGGGATTAAAAGCGAGTTTTATCCCGGCATGTGCGGGATCGCCATGACCTCCGGCAGTTTCCAGGTGCCGTCGATGATCGCCGGCTTGGGCCAGTAGAACCGGAACATCAGTTTGAAGGGCCCGGCCGGCGCGGGCAGCCAGTTGGCTTCCTTGCCCTTGCCCGGCGAGGCGTTCTGAATGTAAAGGTCCACCGAACCGTCCTGGTTGGTTTTGAACTTGTTTCTCGAGCTCAGGGTGTAGCGGTTGAGCGGGTTGGGCACGAAGAAGTACTCCGAGTCGTACATCGTCAATGACCAGAACCCGTTGACCGGCGGCATCTGGCCCTTGGCGAAGCGGATCACGTATCGGTTGGCGTTCTCATACGGCTTGCCGTTGACGGCCGTTTCAGAGGTCGGGTAGATCGCATCTTCGGGGCGGTTGGCGCCCAGGCCAATGGCGGTGATCAAGGCGCGTTGCAGGTAGTCGGTTCCGTAGGTGCCGGTCTTGGTGCTGAAGACCCAGCCGTTTTCCATTTTGCCCGCATTCTTGAAATGGGCCATGATCTTCTCGACTCCCAGCTTGGGCACGTCATTCAGCCCCTGGGCCACGGCCGGGTCGAGCTTCCCGATGTCGAATTCCTGCCCGGGCACGATGCCGATCTTCGCGATGCGCGCCAGGATCGGCGCATCCGCCTGCGCCGGCGGATTGTCCTTCATGAGTTGCGCGAGGAGTTTGAAGTAGGCGCCTGCATCCATGCGGTTGACCTGCTCGCGCACGGACGTCTTCATGTCGATCGCGGGATCCACCGTACCCGGAGACGGTGTGTATTTCTTGCCGTAGCTGCTGAGCGGGACCAGCTTGACCTGGTCCTGCAGGGCATGCACGGCCTTGTAGTCCGCCGGCGTCCCGGAGCAGTAGATACGACCGAGCAGCCAGACGATCGCGGTCGGGGACTTGTACTCCCGCACGCCCGGCGGCAGTTTGCCTTTCCAGTTCGGGCCGGTGATGGCCCAGGTCTTGGCCTTGTCGCCGGTCGTGCGCGTGCCCGGCACCTGGAAGACCTCGGTCCAGCCGTCCAGCATCGGCAGCAGGAAGTAACGGTCCGCCATGGCCGGGACGCTCAGCACCCAGGGCTCCCTGGAGACGTCGAACCACGCCGTCGTGTAGAGCGTATCGGCATTGGGCGCGGTCACGTCCCGGAACGAAGCGTCCGGGTAGATCCGCATACGTATGAGTTGTCCCATCGGCGCCCGCGTCCCTACGGGTTTTTCGACATTGGTCATCACCCGCCGGGTCATCTCCATCGTGACCAAGGGGTAGCCGTAGATGTAAGCGTCCACCCCGATGGCCATGGCCTCGTCCGGGGTGATCGCCTCTGCCGGGTAGACCGAAAGCATGCCAACTGTCGCCAGTGACAGCAGGGCGGCGGTTAGTGATCTGAATCCGCACATTCTTGAAAAAATTCCAGCCAGCTTTTTCATTTAAGCTCCTTTGGTTTTACTTCAACTGGTCGATCCAGGTCGGTTTAGAGAACCACTTCTCGCCCAGGTCTTTCATGTATCCGGCTTTCTCGATGCCGTTCAGAAAATTCTGCAGCCAGTTGACCAGCTGAGGGTCTCCCTTGGGCACCGCGATCCCGATAGGCTCATAGGTGATGGGGGCCTTCACTGGAACCAGGCCGGAGCCCTGGCGGCGATGGGCCGCGACGACGCAGATGGGAAAATCCGCCAGCATGCCGTCGGCTTTGCCGTCGATCACCATCTGGATGCCTTCGTTCTCGGAACCAGCGGTTATCAGTTTGGCCAGGGGGGCACCCTTGCGTACAACGGCTTCGCTGGTGGAGCCCTTCAAGGCCACGAACGTGTAATTGATGTTGTTGAGATCCTCCATTTTCATGGCGTCGCCGAGAGCGCTCCGCTTGGTCAGCAGCCCCTTGCCGGAGGTGAAATACGGGCCCACGAAGGCCACCTTCAGGTTGCGGTCCGGGGTCATGGTCATGTTCGATATGATCAGGTCGATGCTGCCGGCTTCAAGGGCCGGCAGCAGCTGCGCAAACGCCATTTTCTGGATGTTCAGCTTGACGCCCATGGCCTCCGCCATCAAGGCCGCCAGGTCGACGTCGAGGCCGATGATCTTGTCCTCTTTGGTCGCCATGTTCAACGGCGGCATGTCGCCGGACATGCCGACCCGGAGTTCTCCACGGGATAGGATCCGGTCCAGGATCGGGGATGAGCTGGGGGTGGGCGCCGGGTTCATTTCGGCGCATCCGAATAAATAGCTGGCGATCACGGCTACGGCGCAGAGCAAATACAGTTTTTTCACGTTCAGCCTCCTTGAAAGTTGTCAACGGCGCGTTTCGCTTTCCTTTTCGGCTTCCTTACTCCAACCCTTCCAGGCTCTGCTGGACGATCTGGATGTATTGCTGTTGCTGCTGCGGCGTGAGCACTTGGAAGATCTGGTTGCGCAGCTCGAGCCGGTTCACCATGCGCTGGGCCGCGATCGAAGAAATCTGCTGGGAGACCTGCTGCGCCTGGGCCGGGTTAAAAGGTGCGGTGGTGATCACCTGGCGTATGGTTGCCCGGTGTTGCAGGGCCACGTCTACGGCCGTCGGCAGGTTCGCCTGCTTCTGGGCGAACTGGTGGAAGAACCAGCGGACCTGGTCGATCTGGCCCTGGTTGAGGTTCAGCTCGAAGATCAGGGCGCCGAGCGTGTCCTGCGCCTTGACGGCTGCCGGTGCGAGGACGAGAATTCCAATCAAAACCAATCCGATGCAGCGCATCATTTCACACCTCCAATTATTTTTAGAATAAGGTCCTACCGTTTCTGGGCCTTCCAGGTGCCGTGGTCGAAAGGCGGATCGTCGATTTTATAGGTGCCCGACATCAAGGTGCCGTCCGCAGAAAGCGCTCCGGAGAGGGTTCCATCCAGATCACCGATAAGAGATCCCTGGATTTTCCCGTCTGCCACCTGGCCGGTGAAATCGGCCGGGAACTGAGCCCCCTCCATAAATGAACCTGTGAAAACCTTTGCACCGGCGGAAGTCTGATACAATTTGAACTCGATGGTGCCCCAGTCGAATTTACCATTGAAGGAGCCTTCATAGACACCCAGAAGGGTCGAGCCCTTGGGTATGCCGGTCATGGCGGCACAGCCGCACAGAGCGAGGCCGGCGATTAAAACGAGCACCGCTCCGAGTCGAATTTTTTTCTTCATGTGAAGACACCTCCGCATTAAAAAATGGTGCAGGGTTAACGGTTCACGGTTAAAAAGCACGAGCATCAGTTGAGCCGTCAAATCCCTAAACCGTTGAACCGTGAACCTGGAACCTTTAGAAGAACGACTTCTTCACCGCATCCGGCGGGATCCAGGCCTGGTTGACGAAGAAATTGCCGAGTTCGACGGCGATCTTGTCCGCCATGCGCTTGCCGTCCGCCTCCACCGTGGCGCTCGTCATCTCGGAGGCTCCTGCCACGACTCCGCTCACCACGGTCGACATCAGCAAATGGCCGGCGATGGCCCCGGCCCCCATCATCTCGGCCATGCCCGGCTTGTAGCCGCTCTTGGCATCGGCCCGCATGCTGTCCACCTGCTGCAGGCCCTGGGGTGTCAGCTCGTATACCTGTACATTGGCCTGCACGTCGGAGCGGCCCGCCCCCAGGCCGACGGCCACCCGCTCGGTGCGGTTGCCCTGGTCGATCGACACGAACTGGCCCTTGACCATCAGGACCTTGCCGCGGCCGTACGGATACCCGAACCCTCGCTCGGCCCAGAGTCCGAAGCTGCGGATTTTCTTCACTAGTTCATTCGCTACGGCCTCCGCCACCTTGTGGCCCAATTTGATCTCCTGGGCCGTGGGGGACATTCCCTTGTGCTGCGCGTATTTCTGCATCAATTCCGCGCTGAGCCCGGTGTCGAGCTTGACCTCGTCGGGCGATACGGCGAAGTCATAGACCATGATGACGTCTGGCCGCGGCAGCTGGGTGAGTGTCGTGCTCTGCTGCTGCACATTGGTCGGTGCGCAGCCGACTGCGATTGCCAGCACGCAAACCGTCAAAATCGCGTTTTTTATTCCGGTTTTCATTGTTTCTCTCCTTTCGTTGTGGTCGGCTGGGAATATGTTCTGACAAAAATGGTGTCCTTAAACAGCGCGGGCAGCACCGTGATTATGCTTAACGAGCATAATGTTTGACAAGCATCAATCTTTGGTGTACGCTGCCCCCTCATGCAACTCAAATTCGTCAACCGGAAGCGTGAACTGCATGAACTGGACGCCGCGGCCAGGCGGGGCGGACTGCTGGTGGTCTACGGCCGGCGGCGCATCGGCAAGACGCGGCTGTTGAGACACTGGCTCCAGACCCGCAGCGGCCTTTACAGCCAGGCCATCGAAGCCCAGCGCGATCTGCAGATTCAGCAAGTCTTTCAGGACCTGCGCGCGCAACTGGAAACGCGGATCGTACCCAAAACCTGGCCGGAGCTGCTCGAGATCCTCGCATTGCAAAAGCAACGATGGACACTCTGCCTGGACGAGTTCCCCTATCTGACCGCGGTGGACCCGTCGCTGCCCAGCCAGTTGCAAAAGTGGGTGGACCATTCGCTGCCGGAGAGGTGCCTGCTGGTGCTGGCGGGGTCGAGCACCCGGATGATGCACGACCTGTTTCTCCACCGCGCCGCGCCGCTTTATGGTCGAGCCGCCAAGCTGCTTCACGTCCGTCCGATGGAGTTCCCCGCGTTTTGCAGCGCCTGCGGCCTGCGCCCCGCGGAATCGGAGTCGTTCGAAAAATTCTCCTGCGTCGGCGGCATTCCGAAATATTGGGAATTTGTCGAGGCCGGTCAGGATATTATCGCACTGGCGGAGTCGCTCTATTTTGACTTGGCTCCCTACATGGAGCAGGAGCCGCAAAGGATTCTGCGGGACGAGGGCGTGACCGGACTGAACGCCCTGGCGGTGCTTGAAGCCGTGGGCCGAGGCGCGGAGCGGCCATCGGAGATCGCCTCCCGGCTGGGCACGGTGCAGACCAACCTTTCCCGACTGCTGCAACAACTTATGGACGCTTCCGTCCTGACGCGCGAGCTTCCTTTCGGCGAGAGCGTCCGTTCCACCAAGAAGACCCTGTACCGCATCGCCGACCCGACCCTGCGCTTCTGGTTTCGCGTGTATTCGCCGCATCAAAGCCTTTGGACGACCTTCACTGCGGAGCAAAAGAGCAAGCTCATCCATGACCACGCGGCGAGCGTCTTCGAGGACTTCTGCCGGGCTCGATTTGCCGGCGCACGGCGGTATTGGGAGCGCGGTGTCGAGCTGGACTTCGTTGCGCCGGACCCGGAGGACCCCAGGCGGTTGCTTGTGGCCGAAGTGAAGTGGCGGCATCTGTCCGTTGCGGAACGCAGGAATGTCCTCCGGCAGCTGGAGAGCAAGTGGGCGCATTGCTCGCTGCGCGCCAAGCACCCTCAGGTCCGGTTCGAAGTGTTCGACGCCCGTATTTTGGCCGCTTAAACAAACGCCCAGCCGTTCCATCGCTTCACCCAAGTAGTTAAAAAAGCGTGCCCCTAAACAGCGCAGGCAGCACCGGAATGATCTGGAAGCGCACGCCCCACTCCTGCCCGAATTCGTCCGGGCGCACGACCATGTAGTCCACCTCGGCCGTGAACTTCACCGGCAGCGGCCCGATCTTGACCAGCTTCCCGATGCCGAGGCCGACGGGCACGGTGAAGCGGTTGTCCTGGTCGGCCTTCCAGTCGATCAGGATGCTCGGCGCCATGCCGACCTGCCAGTTGTCCCCGAACAGGTATTGAATGAAGTACTGGATGTTGGCCTGGCTGGTGCCCGGGCGATCCCCGTTGTCGCCGGCGAAAGACCACCACTGCTGGGCCAGAGTCCCGAAGACCCACTCCTTGCCCATGTAGAGGCCCACCGCGGCCGGTCCGGCCTGGTATTTGCCCTGCCCCAGGGCGTTGTTGGTGGCCGTGGGTAGAATAAAGGTCGGTCCCGCCCCCCAGATCACCCCACTGGTCAGTTTGGCGGGCGAGAG
>CAYRUF010000076.1:0-19253 GCA_964427375.1 uncultured Desulfatibacillum sp.
CTAATAGATAATTGCCGGATATCAACATAGCCAGAAAAAAACGAAGAGATCATGCTGCCGGCTTGCTCAGAACCCCCAGGACGGCATCCGCGACGCGCTCGGGGGTGAAGCCGAACTGCTCCATGAGGGTCCCGCCCGGCGCGGAGGCGCCGAAGCCGTTCATTCCCACCACGATCCCGGACGCTCCGACATAGCGCTCCCAGCCCAAAGTCACTCCCGCCTCCACGGCGACCCGCGCCGAGATCGCCGGCGGCAGTATGGATTCCCGGTAGCTCTGCGGCATTTTCTCGAAAAGCTCCCAGCTCGGCACGCTCACCACGCTCGCCGCCACCCCTTTCTCGGCCAGCAGGCCCTGGGCCGCGAGGGCCACATGCACTTCGGACCCGGTAGCGATCAGAATGGCCTGAGATTCATCCGCCGGCGCCGAGAGCACGTAAGCCCCGTGGGCGAGCTCATCGGCCGGCGGCAGCCTCCGACGGTCGAGGACGGGCAGATTCTGGCGGCTCAGGATCAACGCCACCGGCCCGTCCGTCGTCTGCAATGCGACCCGCCAGGCCGCGGCGGTCTCGGTGGCGTCGGCCGGCCGGATGACCGTCAACCCCGGGATCGCCCGCAGGGCCGCCAGGTGCTCCACCGGCTGGTGGGTGGGGCCGTCCTCGCCGACGGCGATGCTGTCGTGCGTAAAGATGTAAATGACGGGCAGCTTCATCAATGCGGCCAGGCGGATCGCCGGCCGCATGTAATCGGCAAACACCAGGAACGTCCCGCCGTAAGGCCGGATCCCTTGGTGCAGGGCCAGGCCGGACAGGATCGCTCCCATGGCGTGCTCGCGCACGCCGAAGCGCAGGTAGCGGCCGTCGTAGGCGCCTTTCTGGAAATCGCGGGCGCCCTGGATCGCCGTGTTGTTGGAGGGCGACAGGTCCGCCGAGCCGCCCATCAAGGTCGGCACCCGCCCGGCCACGGCGTTCAGAGCCCGGCCGAAGGCCGCACGCGTGGCGATCGGCCTGCCGTCGGCAAAGGTCGGCAGGTCCGCATCCCAGCCCGCCGGCAGCGTCCCATCCATGGCCCGGCGCCAGCTTTCGGCTAGTTCGGGGTGCTGGCGCGCCCACGCATCCCATTTCCGGCGCCACGCCGCCTCGGCCCGCTCGCCCTTCGCCACGCAGCGCTCGAAACGGCGCCGGACCGTCTCCGGCACGCTGAAGCTCTCCTCGGCGGGCATTCCCAGCCGCAGCTTGGCCAGGCGCACCTCCTCGGCGCCCAGCGGGGCGCCGTGCGCCTCGTGGGATCCCTGCTTGTTGGGGCTGCCATAGGCGATCTGGGTTCGGCACAAAATCAGCGACGGCCGGCCGGTTTCCGCCCGGGCCGCCGAGAAGGCCTGTTCGATGGCCTCCAAATCGTTGCCGTCCTTTACCCGCAGCACGTGCCAGCCATAGGCGCTGAAACGGCGGCCCACGTCTTCGGTAAAAGACAGCTCGGTGCCGCCGTCGATGGTCACATGGTTGTCGTCGTAGAGGCAGATCAGGCGCCCCAACCCCAGGTGCCCGGCCAGCGAAGCCGCTTCGGCGCTCACACCTTCCATCAGGTCGCCGTCGCCGCAGAAGACATAGGTGAAATGATCGACGATCTTCCGCGCTCCGCGGTTGAAGCGCGCCGCCAGATGGCGCTCGGCGATGGCCATGCCGACCGCGTTGGCGAATCCCTGGCCCAACGGCCCGGTGGTCGTTTCCACACCCGGCGTGTGGCCGAATTCGGGATGTCCGGGGGTCCGGCTGCCCCACTGGCGGAACCGCCGGAGCTCGTCGAGCGGCAGGCCGTAGCCGCACAGATGCAGCAGGCCGTAGAGCAGCGCCGAGGCATGGCCGGCGGACAGCACGAAACGGTCCCGGTCCGGCCAGCCGGGGTTCCGGGGATGGTGCTTCAGCACCCGGGTCCAGAGCACGTATCCGGCCGGCGCCAGCCCCATGGGCGCGCCGGGGTGGCCGGAGCGGGCGGCCTCGACGGCATCCATCGCCAAGGCGCGGAGGGTGTTGACGCACAGCTCATCGAGCGAGGGTTTGGTCTGGGCCATTGGGGCGTGCTCCTTTGGCGATTCCGGAAAACCGTTAAGATCGCTTCCGCCGCTTGGCAGTCAGCAGCTTCTCGATCGGGGTCCATTTGAGGCCGAAGGCTTCGGCCACGCCGGGGTAAGTCACCTTGCCGTTGATGATGTTGATCCCCTGGGCGATTTCAGGATTTTCCAGGGCCGCCCGCTGCACGCCCTTGTCGGCGATTTCGATGGCATAGGGCAGGGTCGCGTTGGTGAGCGCGATGGTCGAAGTCATGGACACCGCGCCGGGCATGTTGGCCACGCAGTAGTGGATGATGCCGTCGACCTCATAGATGGGGTCGTCGTGGGTGGTGGGGCGCGCGGTTTCGATGCAGCCTCCCTGGTCGATGGCCACGTCCACGATGACGGTGCCCTTCTTCATGAGCTTGAGCATGTCGCGCGTGATGAGCCGCGGCGCCGCGGCGCCGGGGATCAGCACCGCGCCCACGACCAGGTCCGCCTCCTGCAGGCAGCGGCGGATATTGGCGGGGCTGGAATAGACCAGGAAGCAGTTCGGCGGCATGACGTCGCTCAGGTAGCGCAACCGCTCCAACTGGGTGTCCAACAGATAGACCTTGGCGCCCAGCCCGCAGGCGATCTTGGCGGCATTCACGCCGACGACGCCGCCCCCTAAAATGAGCACGGTGCCGCTGTCCACTCCCGGAACGCCGCCCAGCAGCTTGCCCTTGCCGCCGAAGGTCTTCTCGAGGTACTTCGCGCCCTCGTGCACCGCCATCTTGCCCGCCACCTCGCTCATAGGGGTGAGCAGCGGCAGGGAGCCGTTCGCCTTTTTGACGGTCTCGTACGCCACCGCCGTGCAGCCGCTTCGAAGGATGGCCCGGGTCAGGGACTCGGAGGCGGCGAAGTGAAAGTAGGTGAACATCACCTGCCCCTTGCGGATCAGCGGATACTCCACCGGCAGGGGCTCCTTGACCTTCATGACCATCGCGCACTGGGCATAGATCTCCTGGGGCGAGGCCAGGATGGTCGCTCCGGCTTTTTGGTACTGCGGATCGGTGAACGCCGAGCCGTCGCCGGCGCGGGTTTCCACGCACACGGCATGGCCTCGAGCGACCAGCTGTTCCACGCCGGCGGGCGTCATGGCCACCCGGTTCTCCTTGGTCTTGATTTCCTTCAGCACGCCGATGATCATGGCTCCCCTCCCCCGTCTGGTGGTTATCTCTCCTCGATCGGAACGTAATCGCGTTCCCGCGGTCCGCAGTAGACCTGCCGGGGCCGGCACAACTTCCAGGCCGGGTCGTCCATGCTTTCCTTCCACTGGGCGATCCAGCCCGGCAGCCGGCCGATGGCGAACAGCACCGTGAACATGTTGGTGGGAATGCCGATCGCCCGCAGCACGATGCCGCTGTAGAAATCCACATTCGGATACAAATGGTGTTCGACGAAGTAGTCGTCCTTCAGAGCGATCGCCTCCAGTTCGCGGGCGACATCCAGCAGCGGATCGGACAGCTTGAGCTTTTCGAGCAGGACATGCGCCATCTGTTTCATGATCCGGGCCCGCGGGTCGTAGGTCTTGTAGACGCGGTGGCCGAACCCCATCAGCCGATAGGGATCGCTCTTGTCCTTGGCGCGCGCCACCATCGCGGCCAGGTTCCCATGGCGGGACATCTCGGCGAGCATCTCGATCACGGCCTGGTTGGCGCCGCCGTGCAGCGGCCCCCACAGGGCCGCGATGCCGGCCGAGATGGCGGCATAGAGGTTCACCCGGGCGCTGCCCACCACCCGCACCGCGGCGGTCGAGCAGTTCTGCTCGTGGTCGGCATGCAGGATCAGGAACACGTTCAAGGCCTTGACCACATCGGGATCCAGCTCGTACGGTTTGACCGGGGAGTCGAACATCATGTTCAGAAAATTGGCGCAATAGGTCAGGTCGGAGCGGGGGTAGACCACCGTGTGGCCCCGCGAGATCTTGTAGGACATCGCCGCCATGGTGCGGACCTTGGAGAGCAGGCGGGTCACGGTGATGTTGATCTCCTCCTCCAGGTTCTGCAGCTCGGGATAAAAGCTGCGCAGGGCGTTCACCATCGCGGAAAGAATGCCCATGGGGTGAGAGGAGCGCGGGAAGCTTTGGTAGAAGATTTTCATGTCCTCGTGAACCAGGGAGTGGTCGTTCAGCAGGACCGAAAAGCGCGTGAGCTCCTTCTGGGTCGGCAGCGCACCGTTGATCAGCAGAAAGGCGGTCTCCTTGAACGTTGAGTGCTCGGCCAGCTGCTCCACCGGAATCCCGCGGTAACGCAGGATGCCGCGCTCCCCGTCCACGAACGTGATCGCACTGCGGCAGCTGCCGGTGTTGGCGAAGCCCGGATCCAGCGTGATCAGGCCCGTCTCCTGCCGCAGCCGGGAAATGTCGATGGCCGTCTCCCCTTCCGACCCGGCCACCAGCGGAAGCCGGAATTCACGTCCCTGGTAAGTGAGCCTGACATAGTCATCCATGAGCACCCCTGACGCTGACGAGCACGATGAGCTGAAGCCCGCCGCGGTGAAATCGTCGACCGATGGGACCCCACCGATGGAAGCAAACATCCCGGCGGCATTGGGTTTCGTATACACCAACTGTCTCGCCCCGGTCAACCGCCGCATCCGCCCGGCCGGTCCGCTGCGCCGCCGGTGCGCCTGGATTTACTTGCGCAGGCAGGTGTGTTAGAGCAAACCTTAAACCAAGGGGGGGATATGGCCTTCAAGGAGAACCTGCTGCAGAAGATCCGCATCGATCAACTGGCCGCCCAGGTCCTGGCCAGCATCGCTCCGGAGGGTTCCGAATCCAAGCTGGACAAGGCGGCCATGCGACAGCTGCTGTCGCTCAGCCCTTTTAACCATCACCGCGAGCGGGATCTCGATCTGTATGTGAAGGACGCCGGCGCCCGCGCGCCGGACATCCTCGTCCTCGACAACGAGCTGCCCATTTACCGCACCACCGTGGCCGATGTCGCCATGCGCAAGAGCCCGGACGTCGCCGAGATGGTGAAGCCGCGCAATATCGTCAAGATCCTGCGGGACTCCGACGTCAAGATCAGCCGCAAGGCCGAATCCCTCAAGGCCGTGCAGGCCGAGTGCATCGCCCGGCTCGATCTGTCTTTCACCCCCGAGGACATCAACGACATTCGCCGGGACGGCATCGCCTCGCTGGAGAGCCACTACGCCGAGGGGGTGAATGAATCGCTGGCCCTGTTCGCCGAGCTGCTGGGCTACCGGCCCCCGCCGAAGCCGTTCAGAATTCCCCATTGCACCATCTACGGCGCCGTCTACCGCAAGGAAAGCGGAGAGGACCAGCTCGGCCCGGCCGTGATTTACAGCCTCATGCGCAACGAACTGCAGCTGACCGAGGAGATCTTCGGCAGCCTGGAAAAGGAGAAGATCGAACATTTTCATGCGCTGGCCGCCGGCCGGCAGACGGCCGCCGTCCGAGGCTCGGCGGTGTTCGAACACCTCCAGCAAGCGGTGCTGAGCTCACGCGCCCAAGGGAACTAACCTTTCTGCCTCCATGCGTCCACTGACCCTTCGATACCGCGTCCTGCTGATCCTGATCGGTTTTGTCTCCATCACCATCTTCGGAGGCCTGACCCTGGTCTGGTACACTTTCCGCATGGAGGGCCTGTTGACCGCCATCACGGAAAAAGACCTCGTTGCCTTTCAAAACGCCGAAAGTCTGGAGAACGCCCTGATGAAGCAAAAGGGGCTCGTGTCCTATTATATTCTGGACGGCAACCCGGACTGGCTGCGCCAGAAAGACGTCTTGTGGCAGGATTTTCTGGAACTCCTGGCCCGAGTCCGGGACGCTTCCGAATCGGCCAGCCAGAGCCAGACGCTGAATGAGATCGAAGCGCAGTACTCGCAGTACATCGCCAAAAAAAACCAGGTGGTTGAGCTTTTTCGATCCGGGGACGCCGAGGCCGGAGCTGCCGTCCACCGCGTCGCCCATGTCCACTTCGAATCCTTGATTCGCCTATGCGACCAATTCAAGCAGTTCCACACGGACCGCATTCTCACGGCAAAGGGTTACAGCCAGACCCAGGCCCAGCAGCTGCGGATCTTAGCCTTGACCGCCATCTTCGTTTCCGCCGGCCTGACGCTCCTGCTGGGGTTCGTGTTCGTCTACCAAATCCTGGAGCCCCTGCGGCGGCTGACGCTGGAGGCCGACCGCAGCGGCGAGCCGGCCCGGACCGAAGATGAGGTCAAGACGCTGAGCCGGCGGGTCCGGGTGCTGCTGCACAATGTCGACCACACCCAGTCGGAGCTCGAAAAAAGCCGGGAGTCGCTGGCGCAAGTCGAAAAGATGGCGCTCGTCGGCAAACTCGCCGCCAGCATGGCGCACAGCATCCGCAACCCCTTCACCTCCGTCCAAATGCGCTTGTTTTCGCTCAGCCGGTCGCTGGATTTGGATGACGTCCAGAAAGAAGACCTGGAGGTGATTTCCTCTGAAATCCGCCACATCGACACCATCGTGCAGAATTTTCTCGAGTTCTCGCGGCCGCCCAAGTTGAAGATGCAGGACAGCAGCCCATCCAGCGTCGTGGACGCCGCCCTGCGTCTGCTTCGATACCGCCTGAAATCCTACGATGTCACCGTCACGGTCAATCGACCGGCCCCGCTGCCGACGGCGCGGATCGACACCGAACAGCTCCGGGAAGTCGTGGTCAACCTGATCGTGAATGCCTGCGAGGCCATGCCCCCGGGAGGATCCATCGCCATCGAGGAGCGCACCGAAACCCACCCGTATCTCGGCCCGGCGACGGTCATCGTCGTGCGCGACAACGGGCCCGGCATCCCCGCCCACCTGCACGAAAAGATATTCCAGCCGTTTTTCTCCACCAAGGAGCAGGGCACCGGGCTGGGCCTGAGCATCGCCCAGCGCATCATCACCGAACACGGCGGACGACTGGAGGTGGAGTCCACCGACGGCCATGGCGCCGCCTTCATCATCATCCTGCCGTGCCAGGAGCCGACCCATCATGAGCTTGATCCTGATCATTGACGACGACGACCAGCTGCGCAAAAGCTTTCAAAAGCTGCTTTCCGAAGAAGGTTATGCCACCGACAGCGCGGCCTCGGGCGAGGACGGCCTCCAGAAGCTCAAGAAGCGGATTCCCGATCTGGTCATCCTCGATATGCGCCTTCCGGGGAAGAACGGCCTGGAGACCTTCCGGGCCATCCACGCCATGGAGCCCAAGCTGCCGGTCATCATCATGACCGCCTTCGGCACCACCCACCACGCCATCGAGGCCATCAAGCTCGGCGCCTTCGATTACGTCCTCAAGCCGTTCGAGATTCCGGGCATGCTGAGCATCATCCGGCAGGCCCTGGAGGCCGGCCGCTTCATGCGCTCTCCGGTCGAAATGGACGGCGCCCCCGGCGCCGCCCACCGCGGCGAGGCGATCATCGGCCGCAGCCGCCCCATGCAGGACGTCTACAAAGCGATCGGCAGAGTCTCCTCCACCGACGCCACGGTCATGATCCGCGGAGAATCCGGCACGGGCAAAGAGCTGGTGGCGCGCGCCCTGTACAGCCACAGCCTCAGGGCCGAAAAGCCGTTTCAGGTGATCAACTGCGTGGCCATCCCGGAAAATCTGCTCGAAAGCGAGCTGTTCGGCTTCGAGAAGGGCGCCTTTACCGGCGCCGCCCACCGCCGGGTGGGAAAAATCGAACAGGCCCACGGCGGAACCGTTTTCCTGGACGAAATCGGCGACATGCCCTTCGGCATTCAGTCCAAGATCCTGCGTCTGCTGCAGGAAAAAAGCATCGAACGGCTGGGGGGCCGGGAGACCATCCCGGTCGATGTGCGCATCATCGCCGCCACCAACCGCGATCTCGAGGTGGCCCTGCAGCAGGGCCGCTTTCGCGAAGACTTGTACTACCGGCTGAAGGTTGTAACGATTATCCTGCCGCCGCTGCGCGAACGGATGGACGACATCCCGCTGCTCGTGGATTATTTCCTGGCGCGCTATGCCGCCGAATTGGAGATCGACAACCCCGGCATCACCCGGGAGGCCGTGGCCATCCTGCGGAGCCATCCCTGGCCGGGTAATGTCCGCGAGCTGGCCAATGCCATTCAAAAAGCCCTGATCTTCAACCGCGGCGCGCCGATCCAGCCCCAGGATATTCTTCAGGCGGCAGGCTCAGCGGCCGGAGGCCGCAGCGGGGTCTCGCTGCGTGAAACCGATCAGGTGCTGAGGCAGTGGGTGCGCGAAACCATTACCACCAGTGAAGAAACGAACAAATTCGATGCCGTCATGGATCATTTCGCGAGCATCCTCGTCGGCGAAGCGCTGAACATGACCCGCGGCAACCGCTCGCAGGCGGCTCGGCTTTTGGGACTCTCACGGCCGACCCTGCATTCCAAGATCGAAAAATACCGGCTGCGCCTGCGAACCTCGGTCGAAGACGACCCGCCCGCCTGAACGTTCCTGCGCGCCCGCCGGTCCCTCGGCCGCGGGCGCTTTACGGACTGTAAAAATACCAGACAGGTCGCCACGGCCCGGGCCTTCGCGGATCAGGCCGATAAACCTGTTCTAGATCAATCAGTTATAACCGCATGGCCCGGGCCTGAGCCATGGCACATGCTTTGCTTTTTAAGGTGCCAAACCCCCGACGCCGCAACGAACCGAATGGCGTCTTTCCCCCCCGTCCAATGCCGGGGACTTCAACGGAGGTGAAGGGATGCTGGTCAAAAACTGGATGAGCAAGAACGTGATCACCATCAACGAGGATGACTCCATGCAGGAGGCCCTCAAGCTGATGAAGCAGCACAACATCCGCATGATGCCGGTCCTGAGGAACGGCCAGCTGGTCGGGGTGGTCACCGATCGGGACCTGAAACGGGCGTCGGCCTCGGATGCCACCACCCTGGACGTTCATGAGCTTCTCTACCTGATCTCGAAGATCAAGGTGAAAAGCATCATGTCCAAAAACCCCATCTCCGTGTCCCCGGACCTGACCGTGGAGGAAACCGCCGAGGTCCTGCTCAACAACAAGATTTCGGGTGCACCGGTGGTGGACGAAAAGGGGCAGGTCGTCGGCACGATCACCCAGACGGACTTGTTCCGAGTGCTGATCGCCCTGACCGGCGTCGGCAAACGCGGCATTCAGTTCGCCTTCCAGACCGAAGACCGCCCCGGCTCGATCAAAGACCTCGCCGACATCATCCGCCGCTATGGCGGCCGCATGGTGAGCATCCTGAGTTCTTATGAAAATGTGCCCGCGGGCTATCGCAAGGTGTACATCCGCATGCATGGCATCCAGCGGTCCCAGTTGGCGGGCCTCAAGGAGGAACTCTCCAAGTCGGCCACCCTGCTCTACCTGGTCGACCACCGTGAAAACCGGCGTGAAATTTACTGAGACGCGAACGCTGCGAACGGATCGGTCGGCATCGTCCTTGGATGCCGGCCGGAGGCCGGCCGCCCCGCTCGCGCTCCGGACAACGCAGGAGAAAGGAGATGACGCATGCATGAGTTCAAGAAAATCCTCTTCCCGGTGGATTTGTCGGAATCGTCGACCAAAATCGTTCCCTTCGTGAAGAGCCTGGCCAGCCGGTACGACGCTCGGATTCATCTGCTGTTCGTCGCACGGGTCTTCGATTATTTCACCAGCATGTACGTGCCGCATCCCTCGGTCAGCCAGTTCGAAAAGGAAGTCCTCGAGGGCGCCGAAAAGCGGCTGTATGAGTTCGCGGATGAAAGCTTCAAGGACGTCGCGGGGACCCGCACCCAGGTGGTGGCCGGAGACCCTTCCGAGGAGATCCTCAACTACATCAACACCCACGGAATCCATCTGGTGGTCATGGGGACGCACGGCCGCAAGGGAATCGACAAGGTCATTTTCGGGTCGGTGGCGGAGCGCGTGGTCAAATCATCGCCGGTCCCGGTGATGGTGGTGAATCCCTTCAAGGCGGATGCCTGATCCCCGCCGCCCGGCGGCGGCGGGCGAGGCCGGCATCCGTCGACACCCTGGCGCGACCGGCGGCCGGTCGAGGAGAAACCAAGGTTATGAACGCGAAAGGATTCATTCTCGTGGTCGACGACGATCCGGACATCGTGGCGACGTCGCGGATCATCCTGGAAGGCAACGGATTTGAGGTTCAAACGGCTTCCAGCGGCAAAGAGGCCCTGGAGTTGCTTTCGCGGCGCAAGCCCGATCTCATGCTGCTGGACGTGATGATGGCGTCCGAAACCGAGGGATTCGACCTGGCGTTTAAATTGAAAGAGGATCCGGAGTTCAAAGACCTGCCCATCATCATGCTGACGGCCTTCCTCGACAAGGTTCGGACGGAGGGTCCCGGGCCCTTTGAATTCATCCTGGGCGAGCAATGGCCGGTGGAATGGCTGTTTGAGAAGCCCCTGGACACGAAAAAACTGTTGGCCAAGATCGAAGCCATTTTCAAAGCCAAGAAAATCGTTCCCGGTTAGGTTCGCCGGGGCGGTGGGTCGCGAGTCTTCACCCCGGCCGAACGTCGCAACGAGGCGGAGGGAAGGCGATGGTTGCCGTGGCACGTGACGCTGATCCAGGCGCGGCGCCGGAGAAGCTGTTCGAGCTCTCCTGGTGGCCGGTCCGCATCCGCTGGGCGGCAGCCCCCGCTCTCTGGGCGGCGGTTTGGATGGCGCAAGCAGCCGGTATCGCCTTCCCGGCATGGGCCGTTATTCTGGTCGCCGCCTTCATGCTGGTAGCCAACGTCGGCGTCTATTGGCATTTCTCCCGCCCCGCCCATCGTCCGCCCCGATCCCTCCGGGCATGCCACCAACTGGTGGGCTGGCAGGCGGCCATCGACGGCATCGCCCTCGGAGCGCTCGCCTACCTGACCGGCGGCGTGACCGGCCCGCTCGCCGTCGGGGTTCTCCTGCCGGTCGCCTTCGCCTCGATGCTGCTGCCCACCCGCGCGGCGATGGCGTTCTGCACCGCCCTGCTGGCCGCCCTGGGCGTCATGGCGGCGGCCGAGGTTTGCGGCTGGCTTCCGCACCAGTCCCTCCCCTTCCGGGGCACGGACATCGTCCCCATCCCCCATCCGATGCGAACGCTGTCATCCTGGGGGTTCTGGGCGGGCACGGCCTACCTGACCGTCGCGCTCATGGGGTCCCTCGTCAGCGGCATCCGCCAACAGATCCAGGACATCGAACGTCGGGAGCAGACCGAGGCGGTCACCCGCCGGCGACTGCAGAGCATCTTCTCCACGCTGGATGTGATCGGTTCGGTTCGCGACTTGAATCGCGTTCTGGAAACAGCGGTCGCGGAGGTGGCCTTGGTGATGCAGGTCAAGGGCGTCTCGGTCAAACTCCTCAGCGGGGACGGCAAGCTGCTTCGCTACGCGGCCGCCTTCGGACTGCCGGAGTCCATGGTCCGGGAGAAAGTCGTGGAAGTCGAGCGCAGCCCGCTCAACAAGCGCGTGATCCAGGGCGAGCCGTTCGTCACCGGCCAGGTCACCGCCACGGAAATGTTTCAATTCGGCGAAACCCTCTCGGCGGCGCACCTCCAATCCGTGCTCTTCGTGCCGCTCACCCTGGAGGGGCGGGTGATCGGGATTCTGGGAGCCTATTGCGAGAAACCGGACCGCTTCGACGCGGAGGAGGTGAATTTTTTCCGCCTGACGGCGCGCCTGGTGGCGATCGCCGTGGAAAACGCGCGGGCCTACGAAACCGTCACCGCCATGAGCAGCGAGCGGACCTGGTTCATGATGAAAGTCGCCCACAACCTGCGGGCGCCGCTGGCCGGCATGCTGAGCATCCTGGAGGTCGTGCGCGACGGTTATCTCGGCCCGATCAACGACCAGCAAAGCGAATACCTGCGCCGCCTCGACCGCCGGGCGCGCACCATGTTGACCCTGGTCAACGAGCTGATGGCCCTCTCCCGCAACCGTCAGCGCCCGGATGGAGAATCCGCCGCCACCACGGAACTGGCCGTGCTGGCGCGCCGCGTCCAACGCACCTTCCAGGACAAGGCGGCCGAAAAGCGGATCGCCTTCCGGGTCAGCCTGCCGGAGGCTCTCCCGGATGTCCGCGGCCGGCTTGAAACCGTTGAGCAGATGCTCGAAAACCTGGTGTCGAACGCCATCAAGTATACGCCGGCCGAGGGATCGGTGGACGTGCGTTTCAGCCGGGCCAACGGTACCGTGCGCATCGAAGTCAGCGACACCGGCATCGGCATCCCGGCGGCGGCGCGGCCCAAGCTGTTCAGCGAATTTTTCCGGGCGGAAAACGCCAAGGCCATGGAGGACATCGGCACCGGACTGGGCCTGGCCATCGTCAAGGAGATCGCCGACCAGCTCGGCGGCCGCATCGTGGTGGAAAGCGAGGAAGGGGCCGGCACGATCTTCGTGGTTCATCTGCCGATAGCGGCGATGCCGGCCAGCTAAGGAGGGTCTCGTATGACAGATGCCCAAACGACCGTCGATCAGAAACTGGATCTTTCGCGATTGGAACCGATTCTGGGCGAATACCGGGGAATGAAGGGGGCCGTGATCCCGGTCCTCCAGAAAGCCCAGAAAATCTATGGCTACCTGCCGCCGGAGGTGCTGCAACGAATCAGCGCCGGTCTGCGCGTGCCCTTGAGCCGGATTTTCGGGGTGGCGACGTTCTATTCCCAGTTTTACCTGACCCGCCGGGGGCGGCACATCGTCCGACAGTGCGACGGCACGGCCTGTCATGTGCGCGGCGCCGGGAAAATCGTGGAACGCATGGAGCAGGAACTCGGGGTTGCGGCCGGCGGAACCACCCCCGATTACCGCGTCACCTGCGAGGTGGTCTACTGCCTGGGCTCCTGCGGGCTGGCGCCCGTGGCCGTGGTGGACGACGCGACGATCGGCAAGCTCGCGCCGGAAAAGATGACGGCGATTTTGAAGGGGCTGGAGTGAATGACAGGGTTCGGGGTTCAGGAAAAAACAGGTCTAAACGATGGGGTTTCGGTTTCTCTGAACCCCTGAACCCTGCAACCTGGACGTTGAACCCCGAACTCTGTCACCTGAATTTTGAACCCTGAAAAGCGAGGTCCGAACCCATGGCCAAGCTCATGAACATCGAAGACTTCAAAAAGCTGCAGGAGGAAGCCCGGCGCAGCATCCACACGCGGACGAGGACCGGTACCCGCATCATCGTCGGCATGGGGACCTGCGGGATCGCCGCGGGCGCCCGGCAGACCCTGCAGGCCATCGTGGCGGAACTGCAGCGGCGCGAGATCGACGCCCACGTCACTACCGTCGGCTGCATCGGCATGTGCGCCTCCGAGCCGTTGGTCGACATCGAGCAGGCGGACGGCGGCCGGATCACCTACGGCCAGGTCAAGCCGGACATGATCCCGCGACTGATCGAGGAGCATCTGATCAACGGCCGCGTGGTGTCGGAGTGGGTGGTGGGCCGGTTGGCCAAGGACTAGTCAAGTGATGCAAAACAAGTATCAGGCCGTCAGCCAAGGTGCACGGCGTTTTGGAAAGCGGAGCAACCCCAATGGGTTGTGAGCATTTCCAATAGCCGTGCAACGAAGGATCACGGCCTGAGACGCCGTTTTGCAAAGGAGGCTTTAAATGGCTGAAGCTCTATTGCGATCCAACGTGATGATCTGTGAAGGCACCGGCTGTGCGGCGTCTCAGGCCCGCGATATCCTCGCCGCCCTGAAAAGCGAGATCCAGCGCCACGGGCTGGACGGTGAAATCCGCGTGGTCCAGACCGGCTGCCGCGGCTTCTGCGCCATGGGCCCCATCGTGATGATCTATCCGGACGGCATCTTCTACTGCCAGATCAAGCCGGAGGACGTGCCGCAGCTGGTGGAGGAAACCCTTCTCAAGGGCCGCATCGTGGAGCGGCTGGCCTACCGGGAACCGCTCGAGCATCGGGCCATCCCCCACTACGCCGAGATCCCCTTCTACACCAAACAGAAGCGCATCGCGCTGCGCAACTGCGGCATGATCGACCCGGAGGATATCCGCGAATACATCGCGCGGGACGGCTACACGGCCCTGACCAAGGTCCTGGGCGAAATGTCCTCCCAGCAGGTCCTGGCGGAGATCAAGGCCTCGGGCCTGCGCGGCCGGGGCGGGGCCGGCTTCCCCACCGGCCTCAAGTGGGAGTTTACGAGCCGGTCGCCGGTCGAGCCCAAATACGTGGTCTGCAATGCGGACGAGGGGGATCCCGGCGCCTTTATGGACCGCAGCATCATCGAGGGCGATCCCCACAGCCTGCTGGAAGGCATGACCATTGCCGCGTATGCCATCGGCGCCCGCCAGGGCTATGTCTACTGCCGCGCGGAATACCCGCTGGCGGTCCAACGCCTGCAGGTCGCCATCGGCCAGGCGCGCGAATACGGACTTCTCGGCGAGAACATCCTGGGTTCGAAATTCAGCTTCGACCTCGCCGTCAAGGAGGGCGCCGGCGCCTTCGTCTGCGGGGAGGAGACCGCCCTGTTGGCCTCCATCGAAGGCCGGCGCGGGGAACCCCGGCCGCGGCCGCCGTTCCCGGCCGTGTCGGGGCTGTGGGGCAAGCCCACCAACCTCAACAACGTCAAGAGCTACGCCATGACGCCCCAGATCATTCTGAACGGGGCCGAGTGGTTTGCCGGCATCGGCTCGCCCCAGAGCCCGGGGACGGCCATCTTCGCCTTGACCGGCAAGGTCCGCAACACCGGCCTGGTGGAAGTGCCGATGGGGATCACCCTCGGGGAGATCATTTACGACATCGGCGGCGGCATTCTCGGCGACCGTCAGTTCAAAGCGGTGCAGACCGGCGGTCCCCTCGGCGGCTGCATCCCGCCGCAGTTCCTGAACGTCAAGGTGGACTTCGACTCGCTGCGCGAGGTGGGCGCGGTCATGGGCTCCGGCGGCATGATCGTCGTGGACGAGGACACCTGCATGGTGGAGTTCGCCAAGTTCTTCCTGACCTTCGCCACGGCCGAAAGCTGCGGCAAGTGCGTGCCATGCCGCGCCGGCGGCCAGCGCATGCTCGAAATCCTGAGCCGCATCTGCGCCGGAAGGGGCCGCTCCGAGGACCTGGACGCGATCCGCAAGATCGCCGAGGGCATGGAAAGTGCGGCGCTCTGCGCCCTGGGCCAGCTCACCCCGGGCCCGGTCATGGCGGCGCTGCGCTACTTCGAGCACGAGTTCATCGCCCACATCGAGGACAAGCGCTGCCCGGCCGGCGCCTGCAAGGAGCTGGTGCCGGCGCGCTGCCTGAACGCCTGCCCGGCCGGCGTGGACGTGCCGACCTACGTCAGCCTGGCCGCTGAGGGGCGCTTTGCCGAGGCCTTGGCGGTCCACCGCGAGCGCAACCCCTTCGCCCTGATCTGCGGCCGGGTGTGCCCGGCTTTTTGCGAACAGCGCTGCCGCCGGGGCGACATCGACGCGCCGGTCGGCATCCGCGCGATCAAACGGTTCATGGCCGATCATGAAGCGGCCGTCCCGTGGTTTCCCGCAAAACCCCGCTCCGCCCGCGGCGAAAAGGTGGCCGTGATCGGGTCCGGCCCGGCCGGCCTCACCGCGGCCCTGCGCCTGGCCCAGTCGGGCTATCCCGCGACGGTTTACGAAGCCCTGCCCATCCCGGGCGGCATGATGGCGGTGGGAATTCCCGAATACCGTCTGCCGCGGGAGATTCTCAACATTGAGATTGATCACATCCGCCGGGCGGGCGTGCAGATCGTCTGCAACCGGGCGCTCGGACGGGACTTCCGGCTGGAGGACCTGTTCGACCGCGAAGGCTTCAAGGCCGTCGTCATCGCCATCGGCGCCCATCGCGGCCTGCGTCTGGGAATCCCCGGCGAGGAGACCGCTGGGGTCATCAACGGCACCGACTTCCTGCGGGAGGTGGCTCTCGGCCGTCCCCCGTCGGTCAAAGGCCGCCGGGTGGCCGTCATCGGCGGCGGCAACGTGGCCGTGGACGCGGCCCGCACCGCCTGGCGCCTGGGGGCCGCCGAAGTGCACATCGTGTACCGGCGCACCCGTCCGGATATGCCGGCCTACCCCGAAGAAATCGAAGCCGCCCGCGAGGAGGGCGTCATTTTCCATTTCCTGAGCGCTCCGGTTCGCGTGCTCGGCTCCGACCGGGTCACCGCCGTCGAAATTCAGCTCCAGAAGCTGACGGAGTTCGACGCCAGCGGCCGGAGACGCCCGGTCCCCATCCAGGAGGCCGTGCAGACCCTTCCCGTCGACGTGGTGATCCCGGCCATCGGTCAGGAGCCCGACAAACTCTGCGCATTGGATGCCGGCCTCGAAACCAACCGCAACTCGACCCTGAAGGTGGGCCCCTCCCTATCGACGACACGGGAGGGGGTCTTCGCCGCGGGCGATGCCGTGAGCGGGCCGGCGTCGGTCATCGAAGCGGTGGCGCAAGGCAACCGGGTGGCGCGCGAGGTGGATCTCTTTCTCTCCACCGGGATGCGAGCCAAGGCGGACATCCCCTTGGAGGCCCGCCTGCCGCCGCTCACCTGGGACATGGAAGCGCACAGCGATACACCGCGCCTGCGCATGACCCTCTCCCCGGTGGCCGCGCGCGCGGGCAGCTTTGCGGAGGTGGAGCTGCCGGCTCAGGCGGCGGACATCCGCACGGAGTGCCGGCGCTGCCTGCGCTGCGACCTGGAATGGGGCCGGCTGAAGCAGCGCGAGCGCGAGGCGCAGGCGCTGACCGTATAAGACGGTATCAATGGGGTAACGCCATGATCTATGGCAAAGAGCATAGGGCAAAGGGCATGGGGCCAATAAAAGGAATTTTCCACCCTATGCTCCATGCTCTGTGCCCTATGCCCACCTATCCGGAGGTCATTCGATGGGCTCGATCACCCTGACGATCAACGGACAAAAAGTTTCCGCCCTGCCCGGACAAACCGTGCTCAAGGCCGCGCAGGCTGCCGGCATCGAGATCCCCACGCTCTGTCATCATCCGGCCCTTACGGCCAGCGGCGGCTGCCGCATCTGCCTGGTGGAGATTTCCGGCCAGCGCGCCCTGCAGCCGGCCTGCACCTTTCCGGTCGCCGATCGTATGCAGATCCAGACCGAGTCTCCCAAGGTGGTCCGTGCCCGCAAGTTTGTACTGGAGCTGCTGTTTTCCGAGCGCAATCATTTCTGCATGGCCTGCGAAATGAGCGGCGGCTGCGAGCTCCAGACGCTCGGCTACCGTTACGGTCTGGACCACTGGGTCTACCCGACCTACACGCAGCGGTTTGCGGTGGACGCCTCACCGCCCCATCACCTCATGGACCACAACCGCTGCGTGCTCTGCCGCCGCTGCGTGCGGGCCTGCGCCGAACTGGTGGGCAACCACACCTTGGATGTCCGCCAACGCGGCGCGCACAGCATGCTGTGCGCGGACATGGACGTGCCGCTGGGCGAATCCACCTGCGTCAGCTGCGGCACCTGCGTCGACGTCTGTCCGACCGGCGCCCTGGTGGACAAGCGCAGCGCGTTCATGGCCCGGCCGACGGACGTCGCTCGGGTCGCCACCATCTGCACCCAATGCAGCCTGGGATGCGGACTGAACGTGGTCATGCACCGCGGCCAGGTGCTGCGCCTGGAAAGTCGCTGGGAGGCGCCGGTCAACGGCGGTCTCCTCTGCCGGCGAGGTCGCTTCGAAGCCCTTCAGGACCCGCGGCCCCGCCTGCTGGAGCCGTTGATCCGGGAAAACGGCCGCAGCGCACCCGCCAGCTGGAACTACGCCCTGGCCGAGGCGGCGCGGCGCCTGCATCATGAAGCGCCGCAGCAGCTGGGCCTGATCGTCAGCACCCGCCTGACGAACGAGGCCCTGGCGCTCCTGCATGCGATCTTTGTCGGAGAACTGCGGGCCGGCCACCGCGGGACGTCTTTCGCCGATCCCCCGGCGTTGCCGTTCGTTGGTTGCGGGAAGCTGGCGGATATCGCCGGCAGCGATCTGATCCTCATCGTGGAAGCGGATCCGGTTCGGGACCAGCCGGTGGCATCGTTTCTCATCAAGCGGGCCGTGGACCAGGGGGTGCGCCTGGTGATGGTTGAAAACCAGCCGACCGAGCTGACCACCTTCGCCGAAGCCTCCTTTCTTACGCGGGATCTGGCGATTGCTGTGGATTTGTTGCAGGCCGCCGCCCGGCCGGTGGTCCTCTGCGGCGCCGGGCTGCGCAGGAGCGAGGCCGACCAGCTGCGCAAATCCCAGCCGCGAGCCCGGTTCATCCCATTGGTACCCGGCGTCAACACCGTCACGGCAGCGGCGCTTCGGCTGGTCGATCGCATCGACCCGGCCGCCTGCCGCACCGTGTTCATCGCAGCCGCCGATGAAGACGGTGCGCTGGACCAAGCCGCCGCCCGAATTTCCCCCTCGGCGTTCGTCATCGTCATGGCGAGCTACGCCTCTGCGCTGACCGAGCGCGCCGATCTGGTCCTGCCGATGGCCACGTGGTTGGAGCGTTCCGGGGGATTCACCAACACCGAGGGGACCCCGCTGCGCGCCCATGCGGCCCTGCCGCCGTCCGGCCAGTCGCGCTCGGATTGGGACATCCTGGGGCGTCTCGCCGAACGGCTGGGGCTGGATGCCCGGGCGGCCAAGGCCGAGCTTCCCCGGTGCGATGCCTGAAAGGAGAGCGAACATGTCCAAGGTATTGATCGCCACCGACTGGCTGGCCGCCTGCGCCGGCTGCCACATGTCCCTGCTGGACACGGACGAGCGGCTCCTGGAGCTGCTGAGCCACGTCACCTTCACATCCAGCCCGGTGACCGACCTGAAGCACCCGCCGAAGAGCGGGGTCGCGGTCGGAGTCCTTACCGGCGCCATCAGCAACACGCACAACATCGAGGTGGCGCGCCGCATGCGCGAGCGCTGCACCTATCTCGTGGCCGTGGGGGACTGCGCCACCTTCGGCGGCATCGTCGCCGCCCGCAACCTGGTCGGCACGCAGGCTGCCTTGAAACGGGCGTACCTGGAGACCGAAAGCACCGTGGACGGCCTCATCCCGGACTCGGTCGAACTGGGCCGGCCGATCGAGACCGTGACGGGAGTCGGCGAGGTCGTGAAGGTCGACATCTTTCTGCCCGGCTGCCCGCCCCGGCCCGAAGACTTCTTCTACGTGTTCTCGGAAGTCCTGGCCGGAAGGATTCCGGTGGTGCTGCCTCCGGAGCATTTTCGGTATGATTGAAGCAAAAGATCAGTGTTAAGTTTTAGGTTTTAAGTTTCAAGTGCCGTAGGGTGGCGAGGGCCTGATTTAGACATAGACATGATCTTTT
>CAYRUF010000077.1:0-18361 GCA_964427375.1 uncultured Desulfatibacillum sp.
ATGGCCTCGGTGCTGACCACCGAATCGGTCAACGACCTGAAGCTGAAGGCCGGCGAGCAGGTCGAGCTGGTCATCAAGGCGATCCACGTTCTCCCGGTGAAGGATTAACGCTCGCTTCATCGTCGCGAAGCCGGCCCCGCAGGTATCATGGCTCCGGGAGCATCGGTTATCCCCGCTTCCGCCGGGGCTCAGGCCGGAGATTTGGGCGGCCGGGGCGTGCTCACCACGGCCTCGCCGGTGAGCACCCGCACGCCCGCCTGGTTGTCGCAGGTGGTCAACAGCTTGGCGCGGCCCTTGGTCGTATCGATTTCAACCACTTCCACCCGGGCGGTGATGGTGTCCCCGATCTTGACCGCGCCCAGGAAGGTCAGCTCCTGGCGCAGATAGACCGTTCCCGGACCCGGCAGCCGCGTCCCCAGTACCGTCGAAATGAATCCCGCCGCCAGCAGGCCGTGGGCGATCCGCGTGCCGAAATAGGTCTTGCGGCTGTACTCCTCGTCGACGTGCGCCGGGTTGAAATCGCCCGTGATCCCGGCGAACAGGCTGATGTCCGTTTCGGTGACCGTCTTGGAAAACTGAGCGCTCTCGCCGACGGCCAGCTCATGGATGGTCTTGCCGATCATGCCTTCACCTCCTGGCCCGTTCCGGGCCGAAGCCGTTGACAGCGATACCTATTTCCGTTACTCCTTTAATGGAATCGCCGCAAAAACACAACCGGGAAGGCCGCATGATCATCGGGCTGGATGTCGGAGGGACCCACACGGACGTCGTTCTGCTGAATGACGCCGGCCTGCTGCGGGAAGCCAAGGTAACCACCGATGCGTCCGATCTCTTCCGTTCGGTCCTAAAGGGTCTGGACGCGGTCACCGAAGGCGTGGATGCCGCCGCCATCCGACGCATCGTCCTCAGCACCACGCTGACGACCAACGCCGTCATTCAGAACACCTTGCCGGCCGTTGGCATGATCGTTTCGGCCGGCCCGGGGATCGACCCGGAACATTTTCGCACCAATCCTCACTATGTCTGCGTGAAAGGCTCCATCGACCACCGCGGCCGCGAGGTCGAGCCGCTCCGGCCGGAGGAGATTCGGGCGGCCGCCGAGCACTACCGGAGAAACGGGATCCGGCAGGTGGGGGTGGTCGGAAAGTTCTCGATCCGCAACCCGTCGCACGAAATCCGCATCGGCGAACTCCTGGGGAATTCCTTTGACAAGGTCTTCCTGGGCCACTGCGTCTCCGGCAGCCTGAATTTCGGCCGGCGCATCGCCACCACCTATCTCAACGCGGCCGTCTACCCGATCCACAAATCGTTTTTCGATGCCGTCCTGAACAGCCTGAGCGCCAAGGGCATGCACCTGCCCCTGCGCCTGCTCAAGGCCGACGGCGGCAACATGAAACTGGAGTCGTCGATCGAGATCCCGGCCCAAACCATCCTCTCCGGACCGGCGGCCAGCGTCATGGGCGCGGTGGCCATGGCCGCCGGGGACGAGGATGCGATCGTGATGGACGTCGGCGGAACCACCACCGACCTGGCGGTGCTGATCGGCCACGCGCCCGTGCTGGACCCGCACGGAATCGCCATCGGGCCTTACCGGACGCTGATCCGTTCCCTGGAGACCCTCTCGATCGGCATGGGCGGCGACAGTGCGGTTCGTCTGCAGAACGGCCGCCTGAGCGTCGGCCCGCACCGCGCGGGCCCGGCCTTGCTTTTCGGCGGAAGCGTGCCCACGCCGACCGATGCGCTGGCGGTTCTGGGCGACCTGGCCCACACCGACGACGGCCGCGCCCGCGCCGGCCTCCAATCCTTGGCGGACCAACTGGGCGTCTCCGTCGAGGCCCTCGCCAACCAGGTGGTTGAAACCGCCTGCCGGGCCATGCTGGAGGCGGCCGATCGGCTCACCGCGCACATCAACGGCAAGCCCGTCTACACCCTGCACGAATTCAAGGAAGGCTATCAGGTGCGGCCCCGCTCCGTCCTGGTGCTCGGCGGCCCGGCTCCGTATTTCGCCAAACACCTTCAGCGCCTGACTCCCATGCAAGTCCGGGTGGTCCCCCGCTGGCAGGTCGCCAACGCCATCGGCGCCGCGCTGGCGCGCACCACCTGCGAAGTCGGGTTTTTTGCCGATACCGAACAGAAAGTGGCGAGCGCGCCGGCGGAAAATTTCCTGCAGGCCATTACGGACGGCTACAGCCTGGAAACCGCGACGACCCAGGCGCTGAGTCTGCTGCGGGCCAAGGCTCTGGAGCGCGGCGCCAACCCGGATTATCTGGAGATGGAAGTGGTGGAAACCCAGCAGTTCAACATGGTCAGGGGTTTCAACACCTCCGGCCGCAACATCCGCGTCCGGGTGCAGGTCAAGCCGGGGCTGATCCACGGCTACGACAACCTGCTCAGGAGCCTCGCGGCCCGCAGCGAGCAGAGCGCATAGGGCATAGAGCATGGAGCAGAGGAGCCCGGAGTATTTTTACGTCTTTTCCCTATGCCCTATGCGCTCTGCCCTATGCCGATGGCGTATTCAGCAAGACCTGCGCAAATTGAAACAAACCGGGGGTCTTAATGTTGCAGGCGAAAAATAGAGTCGGCCTGGTCTTCTTCCCGGCGTACGACTGGGCCATCAGCCCGAGCCATCCCGAACGGGAGGAGCGGCTGCTCTACACCCAGGATCAGATCCTGGAAGAGGGCCTGTTCGACATCGAGGGTGTGGTCGAACTCAAGCCGGACCCAGTGGTTCTCGCCGACATTCAGCGCGTGCATTTCTGCGTTCCCGACGCCTGGAGCATCGCGACCGAATCCCATTTCATCAGCGCCGGCGGCGCCAAGACCATCGGCATGGCCGTGCTCGAACGGCAGGTCGACAAGGGGTTTGCACTGGTGCGGCCCCCGGGCCATCATGCGATGCGGGTCGCTCATGGATCGCGCGGTTTCTGCAACATCAACATCGAAGCCATCATGATCGAATTTCTGCGCCGCAAATACGGCGTCGACCGCGTGGCCATCGTCGACACCGACTGCCACCACGGCGACGGCACCCAGGACATCTACTGGCACGATCCCAACACCTTGTTCATTTCTCTGCACCAGGACGGCCGGACCCTTTATCCCGGCAGCGGATTCCCCGGCGAACTGGGCGGACCGAATGCGGTGGGATACACCCTCAACGTCCCCCTGCCGCCCCATACCAGCGAAGAAGGCTTTCTGCACGTCATCCGCAACGCCGTCCGGCCGATTCTGGAGGACTTCCAGCCGCAGCTGATCGTCAATTCGGCCGGGCAGGACAACCACTACACCGACCCCATCACCAACATGAATTTCTCGGCCCAGGGCTATGCGGAACTGACCGCCCTCCTGAACGCCGACATCGCGGTCTTGGAGGGGGGCTACTCCATCGAGGGCGCCCTGCCCTACGTCAACCTGGGGATCGTGCTCGCCATGGCGGGCCTGGACTACAGCAAGGTCCGCGAGCCGGACTACGACCGCCGCCAGATCCGCCAGTCCGAGAGCGTGACGGATGCGGTCAAGAACGTCACCGACCTGATTCTATCCTGCTGGCAGGGGCGCGATCAGCTGCGGGAAAGAATGCTGGAAAAAAGAGGCAGCCACCGCCGCACCCGCCGCATCTACTATGACACCGACGGTTTTTCCGAGTCGCAACAGGAGGAGATAACGGCCTGTGAAGCGTGCGGCGGCGCGCTGCGGATCGACTCCGTCTCCGACCGCGGCCCCCATATCCTGGCGGTCCACATTCCCCGGAAAGCATGCGCCGCGTGCCGACAGGCCGGCCGGCAGTGGTACGAGCAAGCCGCGGTGAAGCACTTCGATCGGGTCTTTCTGCAGGACGGCGTTGAAGACCGGTTTATCGTCAAAAAAAACTGATGGACATCGACGTGGCCCGCGCGCACGTTTCCGACCACAGGTGAACTCATGGATTTCAACCAGCGTCAGCAATTGTTGCAGGCCCTTTTCGAGAATGCTCCGTTGGGCATCTCCATCGCGGATTCAACCGGCCGGCTCGTCGAAGTGAACCAGGCTTTTCTGAACATGTTGGGCTATGCCCGGGAAGCGGCGCTCGCGCGGTCCATTCTGGAGGTGACGCACCCGGATGACCGTGCCGAGACCCACCGTCTCTGTGAGGAGGTCCGCCAGGGCAAGACCTCCTCCTATCGCCAGGAAAAACGCTATGTGACGCAGGCCGGCGAATCCGTCTGGGCGATGGTGCGCGTCACCGTTCTGCGCGATGCGGAGGGCGCCGTCCGCTATTGGCTCGGAATCGTCGAGAACATCACGGATCGGCGCCAAGCTGAAAAAGAGCGGCAGCAGATGGCGGCCCAAGTTCAGCAGGCCCAGAAAATGGAGGCCATCGGCACCCTGGCCGGCGGCATCGCGCATGACTTCAACAACCTGCTGATGGCCATTCAGGGCAACATCTCACTGCTGCTGCTCAACAAGGAGCCGCACCATCGCGACACGACCTACCTGAAAAACATCGAAACCGCCGTGCAACGGGCTTCCGAGCTCACCCGCCAGATCGTCGGGTTTGCCCGCGGCGGGAAATATGAGGTCCGCATCACCGACCTCAATCAGGTGCTGGCCAAAACCGCCGACATGTTCGGGCGATCTAAAAAGGAAATCACGGTCCACACCCATCTTCAGAGGGACCTGTGGCCGGTGGAGGCCGACCAGAGCCAGCTCGAGCAGGTCCTGCTGGGCATGTTCGTCAACGCCTGGCAGGCCATGCCGAACGGCGGGGAGTTGCGCCTGACGACCGCGAATGCCGTCGTCGACCCCCACGATCCTCAAAAACCACCGGACGCCGCTGCCGGCCGCTACGCCTGCATCGCCATCGTCGACACCGGCATCGGCATGGACGCCGCCGTCCAAGCGCGCATCTTCGAACCCTTCTTCACCACCAAAATCGCCGGCCAGGCCACCGGCTTGGGGCTTTCCTCCGCCTTCGGCATCATCAAAAACCATCATGGGTTTATAACGGTTCAGAGCCAGCCGGGCCACGGGTCCATTTTCCGAATCTATCTGCCTGCGGCCGGCGAGGAGGCGCCTTTGGTGAGGCCGGCGCCGACTCGACGCACTGCCGACAAAGCCGTTCACACCGTTTTGCTCGTGGAGGATGAGGCGATCGTAGCTGAGATCGGATCCCAGATGCTGGAACGGTTGGGGTATCGGGTGCTGGCGGCGCAATCCGGCGCCGAGGCGATGAGCCTGTTTGAACGGCATCAGGCCGAAATCGATCTGGTCATCCTCGACATGATCATGCCGGGCATCGGCGGTGGCGTCGTCTTCGACCGGCTGCACGCTCTCAGCCCCGAGACGCCGGTGCTGCTGTCGAGCGGCTATAGCCTCAACGGCCAGGCGCTGGACATTCTCAATCGCGGCTGCCGGGGCTTTATCCAAAAGCCGTTCAACATCGAACAGCTCCAGCAAAAAATCAGCGAGATTTTGGCAGGCCCTTCACCCTCGACTGTCGGATCGGAAAATCGTCGCCCGAGCGGAATGGCAAAGCCATGAGCGGACACCACATCCACCATCTGCGGCGGGTCGGATCCCTTGCAAAGGGGAAACCTGCCAACGTTGACTCAATCTTCCAGCAAAGCGCCTTGCTCCTGGATTCATGCCATAACGGGGTGGTCGTCATCAACACCGACGGCGTCGTCACGCTTTACAACAAAGCCGCCCGGAAGATTTTCAACGACGGCGACCGGCCGGTGGTGGGCGAGCATTTCAAGGACGTTCGCCCGGAGACCTGGCCCGATCTCAAACGGGTCCTTGAAACCGGGCAGGCTCAAATCGGCCGCAAGATCGACCTGCCCCAGGCCACCATCATCGCCAATCGAAGTCCCATCTGCGTCAACGGGTCGGTGATCGGCGTCATCTCGGTTTTTCAGGACATATCGGAGTACGAAAAAATCATTTCGGAGCTGCGCTCCTACCAACAGGTGCGGCGCGAGCTGGAGGCGATCTTCGAATCCTCCTACGACGGCCTGTACATCACGGACGGCCGGGCGAACACCATTCGGGTGAACAGCGCCTACGAGCGCATCACGGGGCTGTCCGCCAAGGCCCTGATCGGCCGGAACATGCGCGATCTGGTCCGGGAAAAGGTTTTCGATTACTCTTCGACGCTGGAAGTGCTGAAGGAAAAAAAGCCGGTGACCCTGGTCCAGCGCATCAAGGGACAAAAGGAGGTAATGGTCACGGGCAGCCCGATCTTCGACGAGAACGACCACATCGCCTTCGTCGTCACCAATGTCCGCGATATAACCGAACTGAACTGCCTGCGGGCCGATCTGGCCGATGCCCGCCGCATCAGCTCCAAAATGTACGAGTACCTTCGTGAACACAAGGAATTGGAGCATGCGTTGGACCGGATCATCGTCAAAAGCCCCAAGATGATCCAGGCCATTAAGAAGGCCATCAAGGTGGCCGGCACGGGTACGTCGGTCATTCTTTACGGAGAATCCGGCGTCGGCAAGAGCATGCTGGCCGACCTGATTCACCAGATGAGTCCGCGCAAGGACCGCCCCTTGGTGAGGATCAACTGCGGCGCGATCCCGGAGTCCCTGATCGAAAGCGAGCTGTTCGGATACGATCGCGGCGCCTTCACGGGTGCGGCCCAGGGGGGCAAGGCCGGTTTGATGGAAGCGGCGCACAGCGGCTCGCTGATTCTGGACGAAGTGGCCGAACTCAGCCTTTCCGTGCAGGTGAAGCTGCTGGAGGCGATCGAAAGCAAAACCTTCATTCGCTTGGGCGCCACCCGCCCCACCCACGTGGACGTGCGCATCATCGCAGCGACCCACCAGGACTTGGAGGATCGCGTCAAGCGGGGTCTCTTTCGCAGGGACCTCTACTACCGCCTGAACGGGGTGCCGATCGAAATCCCACCGCTGCGGGACCGCTCGGATGACATCGTTCCCATCGCGCTGAACGTCCTGAACATGCTCAACCAGGGCCAGGGCACCCGGAAGAGAATGGCCCCGGAAGTACTCGACTACCTCCAGAAGTACGCCTATCCCGGGAATGTGCGGGAACTCATTCATATCATCGAACGAATTTACACGATGAGCGAAAAGGAGATCATCGAAGCCGGCGAACTGCCTGCGGAAGTCTTGTCGTCGGCGCCGGTCATCCCCAGGCTGGGTCGGCGCGACATGACCCTGCCCAGGGCGTTGGACATCTATGAGGAGCACCTCCTGCGCGATGTGCTGAAACGCTCCGGTTCGCCCTGTGAGGCGGCCCGGACGCTCGGGATCCACTATTCGACGCTCTGGCGGAAACTAAAAAAATATCGTATCGATTTGCAAAACTGAAATTTTTTGCATTAATGCAAAAAAGTTATAACCAATTGATAATAGAGAAAAATATATCCGACATCAAAAAACAACCGCCCGCTGTTTGCGATTCTGCAAGCGCCTCCTATCGCACTCCGCTCGCTAACAAACCGAAATAATTTCCGAACCAGCCGCACCCGAGCCTGGCACCCAAGTTGCTAAAGCGTCGATACGTTGTCATTCGGCTGAAAGCCTGGTCCACAGTCGTCGCTCGGTTTCGGCAGATTTCAGTTCACCCCATTTGAAGGTTAAGGAGGATCGCATGTCTCGGAAAAAAATCGCAGCCGCTTTGATGGTGATGGCCCTGGTTCTCGTTCCCTGCTTCGCCATGGCCCAGGAGAAACTCATTCGCGTGGGCGCTCTGTACCCGATGACCGGCCGTTCAGGCCTCTACGGACTCGACTCGGTGGCCGCCGCCGAAATGGCGATCGACGAAATCAACAGCAAGGGCGGTGCTGCCGGCTACAAAATCGACATCGTTTTCACCGACAGCAAATCCAAGCCGGCCTATGCGGTGCGGGTGGCCGAACGCTACATCACCGAGGACAAAGTCCACTTTCTCTTCGGGGTCGTCAGCTCGGGAGTCGGGCTGGCGCTGACCGAGGTTTCCAAACAGAATAAGAAAATCTTCATCGGAACCGACCACGCCGCCACCGAACTCACGCTCGACAACTTTCAACCCTACTATTTCCGCGTTTCCAACAACACCTTCCAGTCCATGACGGCCGGCGCTCTGTACCTCAAGGAGCTCCAAAAGGAAAAGCCCTGGAAAACCATCTCTTACATCGGACCCGACTACGCCTACGGGCACAGCCAGCTTGAAGAGATCCAGTACAACCTCAAGCGCTTCGGCGTCGATTTCCAGCTGGTCAGCAAATACCTGCCCAAGCTCTACGAGCCGGACTACACGAGCTACATCACCTCGATCCTGAAGGACAAGCCCGATGTCCTCGTCTCCGGTTTCTGGGGCGGGGATACGGTGGCCTTCATCAAACAGGCCAAGGCTTACGGGTTGTTTGAAAAAATGCTGTATTTCCACCCCGACGCCGGCGGCAACTACGAGGTGATGAGCGCACTGGAAGGCGAAATGCCCCCTGGCATCGTCCTGTCCGCACGCCATCATAACAATTGGCCAGACACCGAGTTGAACCGGAAATACGTTGCGGAGTTCAAGCGCCGCACGGGCCGCTACCCGACCTATGCCGCCGAGGGCGCCTATGCTGGAATTTACGCCATCGCCAAGGCCGTCGAAAAGGTCGGCAACCCCGACGACACCGAGGCGCTGGTCAAGGCCCTGGAAGGCCTGCAAATCAAGCTGCCTGAAGACCCGGACGGATTCACCTCCTTTATCGACCCGCAGACCCACCAGATCGTCCAGATGCAGGCCGTAGGCGTCAGCGAGCCGAACGACAAGTTCCCGCCGGCCAAGATGATGCTGGGTAAATGGAAGATATACAAGGCGGAGGAGCTGCTGCCCCCGAAAGAGTTGATCGAAAAACGGATGAAAAAGTGACCGGTGTACATCGTCGGTAGACTAGGCGCGGAAGGGGCGCCGGCCCCTTCCGAAACCTCCCACCTCTTAGGATGCCCAAGCGATGGATATTTATTTCATCGTAACCCAACTCATCAGCGGCTTTACGCTGGCCACGCTCCTATTCCTCGTCGCCAGCGGGCTGACGTTGATTTTCGGCGTCGGCAACATCTTCAATTTCGCGCACGGCTCGTTTTACATGATCGGCGCCTATTTCGGCTACCAGCTGGTGGGCGTCTGGAAAGTGAACTTCTGGATCGCGCTCGTGTCGGCTGGCGTCGGGGCCGGCCTGGTCGGAGCGGGCGCCGAATTCCTCTTTCTGCGCCGCATCTATGGCCGCGCCCAGGAGGGGGGGTTTCAGATTCTTCTGACCTACTGCTTGATTTTGATTTTCGATGACCTCGTCAAGCTGATCTGGGGCACAGAATACAAATCGGTCGCAAAACCCCCCGGCTTCGAGGGCGCGTTGAGACTCGGTGACATCCCCATCCCCACCTACAACTTTGCCATCATCGTCATCGGCCTGATCGTCGTGTTGGCCGCCTGGTGGATCCTATCCAAGACGCGCCCCGGACGTATTGCGCGAGCTTCCGCGGTGGACCGGGAGATGCTGGGGTCCCTGGGCGTGAACGTGCCCCTCACGCTGACCGTCGTGTTCGGGCTGGCCACGGCCTTGGGTGGAATGACCGGAGCACTGGCCGCTCCGCTGCGGTCGGTGACGCCGGGCGCCGGCATCGAGGTCATCATCGACTCGTTGATCGTTGTGGTTCTCGGCGGCATGGGCAACTTCTGGGGCGCCTGGCTGGGGGCGGTGCTGCTGGGCGAGGTCAACGCGTTTGCCGTTGCCTATGTGCCCGAGTGGGCCACTCTGTTCAGCTATCTCGTTATGGTCGTGACCTTGATCTTCAAACCCGAGGGGTTGTTTGCACCCAGCCGGGTGCGGAAGGTGTGACGATGGCCGGTACCAGCAAGTATAAATTCGGGCTGCTGTGGAGTCTCGGTTTTATCGCGTTTGCCGCGGTGCCGGTGCTCATGACCTCCCGCTATCAAATGAATCTGGCCAGCCACATCCTGATTTGGGGCCTCTTCGCTGTTTCTTTCAACATGCTCTGGGGCGTCACCGGCATGCTTTCCTTCGGCCAGGCACTGTATTTTGGAATCGGGGCCTACAGCATCGGCCTGCTGGTCACCCACGCCGGGAAATCCTGGTATTTGACCGCGATACCTATCGGGTTGGCCGCTGCAGCGGTGCTGGCATTTCTCCTCGGACTTCTGGTGATCCGAGTCAGCGGTGTGTATTTCACCATGTTGACCCTCGCCTTCGCGCAATTGGCGTGGCAGGTCACCTTCAAATGGTATGACTTCACCGGGGGCGACGACGGCATTCAAGGCATCATCCCGCCGGGCATTCTGTCCAACAAGACGGTTTATTACTACTTTGTCCTGGTGTTGGTCTTCCTTTCGATATGGCTTCTGAAACGGATAGCCTATTCGCCGTTCGGTTTGGTTCTGCGCTGCATTCAGCAAAACCCCAATCGAGTCCGTTTCATCGGACGCAGCGTGAAGATGAATCAGCTGCGCATCTATGTGATTTCCTCGGTTTTTGCCGCATTGGCTGGCGCCCTGATGGCCGGCGTTGACAACTCCATCCACACCGACATGCTTTTCTGGACCACTTCCGGCGAAGTTATTTTGATGTCGGTGTTGGGCGGGATCAACCAGTTCTTCGGCCCCTTCATCGGCGCGGTGATCCTCATCCTGCTGGAGGACATCATCGGCGCCAAAACTGAATTCTGGCCGATTGTCCTGGGCACGATCATCATGGTCTTCGTCATTGTTTTCCCCAAAGGCGTCGTCGGTGAAATCCGACACCTCAAACACCGCCTGCGGGCGACGGGCAGTGCAGGAGGCGAGCATGAAACCCATGCTTCGGCTTGAAGGCTTGAAAAAATCCTTCGGCGGGCTGCGGGTCACCGACGAGGTGAGCCTCGAGGTGCAACCCCAGGAAATCGCCGCCATCATCGGACCGAACGGAGCCGGTAAAACGACGCTCTTCAACCAAATTACCGGCTATCTTCCCCCGGATGAAGGACATGTTTTCCTCGAAGGCCAGGACATCGTAGGGCAGACGCCGCAGGCCATCGTCAAGATGGGGGTCGGACGAGCGTTCCAGATCGCCTCCATTTTCCCGGACGAGACGGCCCTGGACAATGTCCGCGTCGCCTGCATGTCCAAACTCAATCAAACCCGCCATCTGTGGCGCCCGGTCCAACAGTTCCAGCGCGCCACCGAGCAAGCCTACGCCATCCTGGAAAGCCTCGGCTTGAGGCGCCAGGCCGATCGGATGGCGTTTGAGCTGGCGCACGGCGATCAGAAATTGCTCGACATCGGCATCGCCCTGGTATTGGAACCCAAGCTGCTTCTCCTGGATGAGCCGACTGCGGGAATGTCGCCGGAGGAACGGCACCTGACCCGCCAGTTGATCAAGAAGCTGTGGAGCCAATACCAGTTGACGCTTCTCTTCATCGAACATGACATGGACATGGTCTTCGGAATCGCGGACCGCATCATGGTGCTGAACCATGGAGCGTTGATCGCCGATGGTACGCCGGCCGAGATCCGCAACAACAAGGAAGTGATCACGGCTTATTTGGGAGAAGAGGCATGACGGAAGCGATTCTGGATGCGCGGGACATCAACACCTACTACGGCCGGAGCCACATCCTCTTCGACGTGAGCCTCTCGGTACGAGAGGGGGAGACCGTGTGCCTGATGGGTCGAAACGGCGCGGGGAAAACGACGACATTCCGGACCCTGGCGGGGCTCACGCCGCCCAAGAGCGGCTCGGTGGTGTTCAAGGGGAAGAATTGCGAACGGTATCCATCCTTTAAAATGGCGCGCATGGGGTTGGGGTTTGTCCCGGAGGACCGACGGATCCTGGGTCCCCTGACGGTCCTGGAGAATCTTGAGCTGGGCAAAATACCCGGCCGCAAGGGGCCGTGGACGATGGAAAAGGTGCTGGCCCAGTTTCCGGTCCTCAAGGACATGACGCATCGCCTGGGCGGAACGCTGTCCGGCGGGGAGCAGCAGATGCTGACCATTGCCCGATCGCTCATGGGCAACCCCGACGTGTTGGTCCTGGACGAGCCCACGGAGGGGCTGTCGCCGGTCATCGTGGCTGAGCTCCGCGAACTGATCCAAAGCCTGAAGCGCATGGAAACCACCATTTTGCTCTCGGAGCAAAACATTCGCTTTGCCTTGACCGTGACGGACCGGGTTTTCATCATCGACAAGGGCCATATCGTCTATTCCGGCACGGCGGCTGAATTCAAGGAAAAAACCGAACTGCAAAAAAAATATCTGTCGGTTTGAATCGGCGCCCATTTCAACACCCGATGGAGATCAAGCCGAAGGAGGCTCGCATGCTGAAGACCATTCTGTTCCAGACGACACCACGAATCCTGATGGGCCCCGGCACGTTGGCCCAAACGGCGGCTGAGGTCAATCGGCTCAAGGCTCGCAGCGTGCTGATCGTGACCGACAGGGGATTGATCGCAGCCGGATTGGCCGCACGGTTGGAAGCGGTTCTGACCGGCGCCGGTATCGCCTGGACCCGCTTCGATGCGGTCGAACCCGACCCCCGCTTTGAAATTGCCGTTGAGGCCGCCGCGATGGCGAAAAAAGAAAAGGCCGACCTGGTGATCGGCCTGGGAGGCGGCTCGCCTTTGGACATCGCCAAAGTCTGCGCGGTCCTAGCCACGAACACCAAGCCGGTCGGCGATTTATTCGGGATCGACATGGTGCCCGAGGCCGGGCTGACAACCATCCTGATCCCCACCACAGCCGGCACCGGCAGCGAAGTGACGCCGATAGCGATCCTTAGTGACGAGCAGGAAAAGTTGAAAAAAGGTATCGTCAGCCCGCGTTTGTTTCCGGCTGTTGCCATTCTGGATCCGGAACTCACCCTCGGCATGCCCCCCGCGGTCACGGCTGCGACGGGCCTGGATGCGCTCATCCACGCTGTGGAGGCGTTCACGTCCAAGAATGCCAATTCCATGAGCGATGTGTTGGCTCGACAGGCCATGCAGTTGGTTTTCGGAAACATCCGAAAGGCCTATGCGAACGGCGAAGATCTTGCGGCGCGGGCCGGCATGCTGGAAGGCAGCCTTCTGGCCGGCATGGCCTTCGCCAACGCGGGGGTCACCGCCGTGCATGCCTTCGCCTATCCGATCGGCGCCGAGTTTCACATCCCCCACGGGGTCGCCAATAGCATCATGCTGCCGCCCGTGATGGAATTCAACATGATGGGGAATTTAGAGAAGTTTGCCGAGATGGCCGCAATTTTCGGTGAACCTGTTTCAGGGTTAAACCTGCGCGAACGAGCACGCCGCATGACCAAAGCTATTCGAGATCTCGTGGACGACCTGCAGATTCCGAAACATCTCGGTCAATTCGGCATCAGCGACCAGCACATCCCGGCCCTGGCCCAAGGGGTCATGAAGGTCACCCGCTTGCTGGCAAACAACCCGAGGCGGATCACTCCGGCGGACGCAGAGGCGATTTACCGCGAGGTCCTCTAACGCTCTCGTCGGCCAGCGAGGAAGGCAATCAATATGCATGGGTTCCATAACATTGCGCTGCGCATCGATGTGTCGCAAAAAGCCTTCGAGATCGAAAAAATCCCGGACTCCATCCTGAAGCAAACCCTGGGCGGCAAAGGCCTGGCCACTCACCTTCTGCTGAAATACAACCCAGCCGGCGTCGATCCCTTGGGGCCCGAGAACCACATCCTGTTCGCCACCGGACCGGCTACCAACAGCTCGTTGTGGGGATCCTGCCGGCACGGCGTCTACACCAAATCGCCGCTGACCGGGTGTTACGCGGAATCCTATTCCGGGGGTACGGCGGCCGAGCCCATGGCGGCCACCGGGGCGGATGCCGTGATGATCCACGGGGCCTCGCCGGCGCCAGTTTGGCTCGAAATCGCGGAGAACTCGGTCCAGTTTCACTCGGCGGCAAAACTTTGGGGGCTTGACACCTATCGGACCGAAGATTTCATCAAATCGTGGCTTAAAGCAAACCGTCCCGAAGCCCGCAAGGCCGGTGTGGTGACGATCGGACCCGCCGGCGAAAACAAGGTGGCCTTTGCCGTGATTGAAAACGATTACTGGCGAAGCGCTGGCCGCACCGGTTGCGGGGCGGTCATGGGGTCCAAGAACATAAAGGCCATCGCTTTCTGGGGCAATCGGTCCAAGGAGGTGGCCGACCCCGAACGGATGAAGCGTCTTGCCGCTGATCTTGCGCAAATTTCCAAAGAGAACCCCGGCGTCCAGGCCTACAAGACACTGGGCACCCCCATGCTCGTGGACATTATGAACAAGGCCGGCGGGTTCCCCACCCGCTACTGGCAAAGAGGACGATTCGACCGTTACCCACAGATCAATGCGGCGGCCCTGCATGCGCGCTGCGAGGTCCGGCCCCATGCTTGCCTGAAATGCCTGATGGCCTGCGGCCGATTGTCCACTGTAAAAGCGGGGCGACACAAAGGCTTGAAGGCCGAGGGACCGGAATACGAGACGATTTATGCCTTCGGGGGCCTTTGCGAAATTGACAGCGTTGAAGAAATCCTGTTCTTGAACGACCTGTGTGATCGTCTAGGGATGGACACGATCACCGCCGGCAATTTGGCGGCATTCACCATAGAAGCGGTGCGGCAGGGAAAAATCAACTACCCGATCAATTACGGCGAAGCGGATTCCGTTGCCCGCCTGATCGAGGATGTCGCTGCACGCCGAGGGATAGGCGACACTCTCGCTCGGGGAATCCGTGCAACGGCCTCCGAGTGGGGCATGGAGAACCAGGCGGTGCACGTCAAGGGGCTCGAACCGGCCGGTTACGACCCCCGGGTTCTAAAGGGCATGGGGCTGGCGTATGGGGTCTCTGATCGAGGCGCATGCCACTTACGCGCCACCTTCTATAAACCGGAGCTTTCCGGATTGGTGGATCCCAACCAGATCGAAGGCAAGGCAAAAATCTTTGCCGAATGGGAAGATCGCCTGACCGTCTTTGACACTTTGATCATTTGCCGATTCTACCGTGACCTCTATCAGTGGGAACAACTGTCAGCGATCATTGCTGCCACCACCGGCATGGAGCTGGGAGTAGACGGCATGCGGGCGATTGCCGCGCGGGTAACCAACGACACGCGCCGTTTCAACCTGCGCGAGGGGCTCACGCGCGCAGACGATCGCCTGCCGGTGCGCCTGACGACCGAGGCGCTGCTCGATTCCAACAGCCGTATTTCGAAAGAGGAAATGGAGACGATGCTTTCGGAGTATTACAAGGTTAGGGGCTGGAACGCTGATGGAACGCCGTGAAGCGCTGGACGGATGGCCTGTAAAAGAATTGGTGAGACCAACCCAAATGCAGCAAGCTGTTTTCAATCCTAACCAGATAGGGGAGAGCGGAGCATGAGAATCGTGGTCGGCTACGACATGACGGACGCTGCGGAGAAGGCATTCTCCAGCGCGCTGGAATTCGCAAAAAAATTGAATGCCGAGCTTATCCTGATCGCCTCATTGGTCGGCGGAACTAAGGAAAATGTCGAAGAAATCAATGCGTATGAGAAGGGCCTGCGCATCGCCCATCAGAAAGCGGCAAAAGAGGGGCTGAAATGTGAGAAGCATTTATTGATGCGCGGAAACCAGCCCGGCGAGGACCTCGTTGCGTTTGCAAAAGAAACTCGCGCCGACCTCGTTGTGATCGGAATCAAAAAGCGTTCGAAAGTGGGCAAGCTGATGTTCGGTTCGACTGCTCAGTATGTTATTCTTTCAAGCGATTGCCCGGTTCTCACGGTGAAATGATGGCGCGCTGGCCGGGGCGTTGGCCCGATCGGCTCAGGATTGAAAATAGTGCTTGTTTTTCCCGATGAATGAAAGCCCCGGCGTCGTTCGGGACAGCCGCCCGATCCGGTTGTCGAAGACGGACTTGCCGAACGGGTGGACGCTGCGAAGGTTGGAGGTGTCTACAAAAACTTTGGACGCTTTGGAACGACCCTCTTCGAGTTTTTTGATGAGGTCGCAGGCTGCGCTGCCGTCGAATTCCCCCAGCATCTGCAGATGCAACCCGTCGTTTTCCAGGCTTGCGACAATCTGAAAATTTGAGGACATTCACAACCTCCCCGGTTTCACACACAGCCAATCGGTTTTGCCGCGATCGATCCTCTGGATGGGTTTCGGCTCCCTCGAAATCTCTTTTAGCAAAATTTGTGCAGGGCCCTTGTAAAAAAGAAAAACAATTTTGAATCAAGCAGATAAGCCTATCGAAAACATCATGTCGCAGCCCCGAAGGGAAATAGAATTCTCTTAAAAGGGTAGAAGGTTTCTATTTTAGGCAGCGGCGGGAGGATGAGAGGGAAAGCTCAGGTGGAAGGCCGCCCAGGCGCCCGGCTCGGATTCGGCCCAGGCTCGACCGCCGTGAAGCTCGGCGATGTTCCGGACCGTGAAGAGCCCGATGCCGCTTCCCCGCTTGGAATGGGTGTTTGAATTCCGCACTCGGAAGAACTTTTCGAAGAGGTGCTCCGCTGCTTCGGTCGGAAAGCCCTCGCCGTCGTTCCAGACGCTCAGGGTGACGCGGCCGTCCTCCGCCTTGACGGTGACGGCCGCCCGGCCGCCCTCCCGTCCGTATTTGGCGGCATTCGTCAGGAAATTGTTGAGGGCGATCCGCAGCAGGCTCGGGTCAGCGATTACCGTCAGTTCCGGCGGGCAGTTGATCTCGACGTTGATTTTCCGGGAACGGAAAAACACCGCCGTCTGATCCACCGTCATCTCCACCACGGTCTTGGGCAAATCGATGAGAGACTTGTTTGCGACCAGCTCACCGCGTTCCAACCGCGAAAGATCCAGGTAGTCCCGCACCATGTCCTGGAGTTCCTCGCAGTTGCGTTGGATGCGGTTGAAGAAATCCGACACCTGGGGCGAGACGGTGCCAAGGTAGCCGTCCACCATGGTTCCGATCAGCATCTGGATGGCCGCCAGGGGAGCCTTCAGCTCGTGGGTCACGAATCCCAACGTCTGCATGTAATTCCGATTGGATTGTTCGATCTTTTCGTTGATCAGGCTCAACTCTTCGTTGCGGGCGCGCAGCTCCTGGTCCCGTTTCTGGATGGCCGTCCGCATGTCGGAGTAGGCCACCGCCAGGTTTTCGAGCTCTTGATACGTGTGCGGAATCGTGATCTGGTGCTCCCAATCGCCTCTCGCCAGCCGCGAAGCGGATTGGCTCAAGGCCCGCACCGGCAGCGTGATCCGGTTGACGATGTAAAGAGCGGCCCAGACGGCCAGCAGCCCGACCATGCCGACGGGCAGCAGGAACCTGGCGATGAAGTCGTCGCGCATGTCGTCGTAGGGTGCCCGCAGAAGGCCGACGTAGATCATGCCGATCGTCTTTCCCGAGGGATCGCGCAGGGGCGTGTACGCGCTCAGATACCAGGCGTCCACCACCAGTGCCTCGCCGGTATAGTTCATCCCCTGTTCGAGGACGGTGGGACGCACGGCTTCCGAAACCCTGGTGCCGACGGCCCGGGCCCCGTCGCGGGTCAGCACGTTGGTGGCGACCCGGACCTCGTTCTTGAAGATGGTCACGGTGCCGCGCGGCTTGCCCTGGTAGTCCTTCTCGCTGAACACCGTATCGCGCAGCTGGTCCACGAGCTCGTTGTTGAAGTTCAGCACCCGGCCGCCGTATAGCAGGGCCTTCACCCGCCCGTTGGGCTCAACGATCGGGCAGGCGATCCACCACAGCAGCGCCGCACGGCTGATCGGCTCCCCGCTCTGGTCGCCGTTGTAGATCGGGACCGCGTTTTGCAGCGCCGGACCGCCTTCCATGAGGAGCCGATCCGGATCCAGCAGCACCGTACCCCAGGCCGACCTTCCCTCCAACGCTTTGCGCAGAACCGGATCCCGGCTCAGCGGAATTCGCTGCACCGTTTCCGGATGGCTGCCGGCCATCGGTCGGCCCTCGGCGTCGCAGAGATTGAGAACGGTGAGATCCAGCTCGCGGCGGATGGCAGAAAGGATTTCGGCGGGGGCGTCGGCGGCCAGACCGACCCGGCTCGATGCGGTCTCCAGCGAGTAGGCCAGGCGGGCGAGTTGCTCGCGGTAGCTCGTCACCACGATTTCGAGGTCTTGGTTGACCCGGGACTGGGCTTCGCTGCGCACGCTCTTATTGATGCTGTAAACACCGATGGCGCCGATGAGGACGGCCGGCACCAAAGCAACGGCCAGCATCCAGGCCACCAGAACCGTCCGAATCGAAATGGAGAAGCCTTTCGGTTTCACGTGCCGCCGCGTGTCGAGTGCAGATTCAAAATGGTGTCCGCCAATGCCGTTTGACGGCAGTCATTGCCGGCGATCTTATCATCGGGCATCAAAAAGGTGAAGTGCAACGCCGAAATCGGCCCTCCGGCTGCCCTTCCCCGCATGGCGGCGCCCGAAGG
>CAYRUF010000078.1:0-17787 GCA_964427375.1 uncultured Desulfatibacillum sp.
CCGGACGGCGGCGCTCACGACCGACTCGGCCGTCGCTGCCGGTGCGGAGCCATGGTAGAAACCCCGGGGGCGTTGACGAAGCCTGGGCGTCTTCTGCGGTGGTCCGGCGGGGCGCACCCCCCGGCGGACCTTTCCATAACTATCAATGTAAGAATCGCTCAAACTAGGCGATAGTACCCATTTTCGTTAGCACAGGAACTCAGCTCAATGCAAATGGCCATCATCACCAGTTACGTCTCGGGTGCCGCCTACGGGCTCCTGGGGCCGCAAATGGCCGCCACGATTATCCAGGATGATACCCGCGATCCCTGCATCGTCATCGCCGTAACTCGGGACGATGACAAGGATTGCCTGAAAAAGGCGCTTTCCGATTATTTCGGCTCCCGGAGGCCCGTAATCGGATTCGCGGCGCTCAGCGGCCGGGAGGATCTCTTTGACCTGGCCAAAGAGCTCAAGGACGAGGGGGCCGTCACCATCCTGGCCGGTCCCCAGGCGGATGCCGATTTTCGAGGGGAGGAGGGCTGGCAGCAGCACCCGCATCGGTTCAAGGGCCTTGCGGATAGCTTCCGTTTCGCCCTGCACGGGCCGGCGGAGCAGGCGATTCCGCTGTTGAGCCGCCTGGACGGGGAGGACTGGCCGGATGTCCCCGGCCTTTCGTATAAAGATCGGGAGGGCAGGATCGTCCAGAATCCCAAAAAGGACTGGGACGAGAACTATCTCGGGAAGGTCCGATGGGATAATCTTTACGTCGCGGGCGCCAACGGGATAACGCCCCTGCGGATCACCGCCGGCCAGGTGCTGCAGCAGGTCGGTTGTCCGCACGCGGCCCGGGTCAGAGAGGCGGAAATCGACTATCCGGCGTCCATCCGCCCGGGACAGGGGAAGAGAATCAAGCTGGCCCTGAGGGGCTGCAGCTTCTGCGATGTGGCGGCGGACAAGGGATTTACGGGCAGGCTGGACATTGAAACGGTGCTCGGTCAAATCCGCTGCCTCCCGGAGGCAAGAGACGGCAGAAAGATCCCCTTCGAGCTCATCAATGAATACCCCCTGCCGGGGCTTCCGGATTTGTTGAGAGCGGCAGGCCGGAGCGGCCTGCGGCTTTCCCAAATCAACCTCACCCTTCGAGCGGATGGGCTCATCGCAGGGGCTGCCCGCTTGGAAGAAGCGCTGCGTGCCGCTCGGCAGATGGGGGCATACATCCTGCTGAGCGCGATCGGGTTCGAGTCCTTTGACGACACCATCCTGCGGAACCTGAACAAGGGAATCAGCGTCCGAGAGAACCTGGAAGCGGTCCGGCTGATCCGCCGGCTCAAGGCGGACTTTCCGCACCATCTGGGATATTCGGCCCAGGAGGGCGCCATCCACGGGCTCATCCATCCCACTCCCTGGGATTCCCGGGAGATTGTCGCCGGAGCCCAAAAAACCATGTATCTCTTCGGCCTGCCGAACGACATCCTGCCCCGCCACAGCATTCCCCTGATTATCCATCATGCTTCCGGCCTGGGGGCCTGGATCCGGGAGATCGAGCAGAACGAGGGGCTCCGCTATAAGCGGTCCGGATCGATCATCTGCTGGTGGGAGGAGCCGACCAGGTAAGGGTTCCGCGGGGAAAAGGCTTTCATCCGCTCCTCGTTATGTTTTCCGTTTGATCCTCGCTGCAGCCTCTCCCCTTCTGACCCGGTATTTCTTAACGCACGGCATGCGGGCTTCAACCCGTCGAATATATGTTCATCATAATGAACAATTTTTAAAACTCGTCTTTTCGGGCCGGACCGAACCGGATGCGCTTCGGACGGCAATAGATTGATCCATCATCTTGTGATTTATTGTTAAAAAAAGTTTAAAACGATAATTTTGCTTGACAAGGGTTGAAACTATGATGTAAGTTTTTATCAAATTTGTTCACTATAATGAACATTTTGATTCAGCCCCGCCTGCCGCAAAAATCGCAGAACCCTATGTGGAACCCAAAGAGGTGAATCATGGCAATCGAAAAAGAAAAAGGGATGTCAACGGCCGAGAGCCTGCGAGAAACCAGGACCTACGGTAAATTCCGATGTCACAATCCCACCTGCATGGAGCGGATTCAGCCCGAGAAAGGGGATAAGACCGCCAAGTGCCCGACGTGCGGGATGGAGTACCGGATCCACTGGGTCAATCCCTCGCTGCCCCGGATTCGAGGCCCGGTATGGGAGGTAAACCGAAAACTGGCGGAAGCGAAACTAAAAGAAAAGGGGGTAGAGTAATATGCCGTTAAACAGAAAAATCGCATATATTGACCTCACCACGGGCGACATCCGGACCGCAGCGATTCCGCTGGAGGTCAGAAAGAAATTTTTAGGCGGCAGAGGGCTGGATGCCTATCTGCTCTACAACCATACGAAGAAGGGGTGCGATCCCCTGGGCCCGGATAACACCCTGATCATCAGCGGCGGCATTCTGACCGCCACCTGCGCTTCGGCCACCGCAAGGACCCATATCATGGCCAAATCCCCCCTGACCGGATTGCTCGGCAGCGCAAACATGGGCGGTTTTTTCGCTCCCGAATTGGCCTGGGCCGGGTTTCATCACCTGGTCATCAAGGGAAAGGCGAAACATCCCGTTTACCTTTATGTCCACAACGGCAACATCGAGATCCGGGATGCCCGGGGCATCTGGGGAAAGTCGGCAACGGAAGCTCAGTGGGCCATCCGTGAAGACCTGGGCGATCAGGAAGTCAAGAGCTGCGTCTGCGGGCCCGCCGGAGAGAACCTGGTCCGGTTTGCGTGCGTCATGACCGGGATAAAAAATTCTGCCGGCCGCACCGGGATGGGGTGCGTCATGGGCTCCAAGAACCTCAAGGCCGTGGCCGCCCGCGGTACCATGGATATCAAGATCGCCCGGCCGGCCGAGGCCCTGGAGTACAATAAACGTTTCATCGACCAGATCGTCAGCGCCAAGGTGAATCAGACCCAGGGCACGCTGGGAACCCCGTTCATCTGGGGCGCCACCAATTCCTGGGGCGGGGTTCGGTGCCGGAATTTTCAATACAACCAGTGCGAATACGCCGATGACATCGAACCGGAGCGGATCGACGAGATCTGCGAAGAGACCATGGGCCCCTACCATATGACCGGCTGCTTCGGCTGCCAGGTCCACTGCCGCGCCCAGTATAAGATTCCCGACGGCCCCTATGCGGGGCGATACGACGAGGGACCGGAATACACCTCCCTGGGGGCATTCGGCGGTGAAACCGACACGCCCCGGGCGACCACGGTGCTCACCGGAAACCACCTGGTCGATCAGTTCGGCATGGACAACCTGGAAACCGGAAGCCTGATCGCCTGGGCCATGGAGCTTTACGAGCTGGGCATCATCACCGCCAAAGAGACCGACGGACTGGATCTTCGATTCGGAAACGACGAGGCGGTCATCGAAATGATCGAGCGGATCTGCTACCGGAAGGGATGGCTGGCGGACGCGCTGGCCGACGGCGGCATTGCCGCTTCCGAGAAGATCGGAAAAAATTCCTTCGACTACCTGATCCAGGTCAAGGGAATGAGCAACCTGCACTCCGACGAGCGGGCCACCCCCGGCCTGGCGCTGAACATCGCCACGGCATCGCGAGGCTCGGACCACCTGAGGAGCCGGCCGGCCATCGACCTGTACCATCTGCCGCAAACGGTGCTGAGAAAGATTTACAGCAATCCGGTTCCCTACGACGGACCCCTGAGCTCCGAGCACACGGAGTACGTGGGAAAACCCTGGCAGGTCTTCTGGCAGGAAAACTGTTACATGGGCGTCGACTGCCTGGGCATCTGCAAATACCATACGACCTTCCTGGGCGCGACGCTTCCCAATTTCGAAGACTGGTCGAAGGTGCTCTATTACAACACCGGTCTGCAGATGACGCCCGAAGAGATCTGGATGGTCGCCAGACGGTGCAACATGATCGAAAGGCTCTTCAACCTGAGGGAGGGCCTGACGAGAGACGATCTCAAAAAAGGCGACATGCTCAATCATCGTTATTTTGACGAGCCCTGCCGACGCGGGGCCATCGACGTCGTCGGCCGGACGATCGACAAGGAAAAATTCACACAGATGGTCGATGAGCTTTACGAACACAAAGGCCTCGATCCAGACGGCGTTCCCAAACCGGAGACGCTGAAAGAGCTCGGCCTGGAAAACGAGCCCAGCCATCTGATCTAGCCCGAAATGGAGGAAACGAATGTCAAAAGCCTTGTATATCGACTACCATAAGTGCACGGGTTGCAGGCTCTGCGAGCTCGTTTGCTCGGTTTCCCATGACGGGATTTCCAATCCTGCGAGAAGCCGGATCCGGGTGATGAAATGGGAGGCGGAAGGCCTCTACGTTCCCATGTCCTGCCAGCAGTGCCAGGATGCGCCATGCAAGCTGGTCTGTCCGGTCAAGGCCATCTCACGGGATGACGAGATGGGGCGCGTGTTCGTGGACTACGATGTCTGCATCGGCTGCCGCTCCTGTATCGCGGCATGCCCGTTCGGCGCCATGAGCTTCAATCTTAAAGAGAAAAAAGTCTTTAAGTGCGATCTCTGCGACGGCAACCCTCAGTGTGTCCGCTTCTGTGAAATGAAGGCCGTCGATTTCATCGACATGGACGAAGTGAGCATGATCAAGAAGAGAGACGCCGCCAAACGGCTGTCCGTTGCCGGCAAAGAGGCGGCGGCGCTGGAGGCGGGCCTTCACCGGTAGATGGGGAAGCGGCGGCGGCGGATGTTCATATGGAAATAAATGAGCTTGAAATACGCTCGGTGGGCGTGGATGTGGGCAGCTCGACCAGCCACCTGGCCTTTTCGAATCTGGTGCTGAAAAGAGATGAACGCTCGGCCACCCGCCGTTTCAACATCCGGGAAAGAAAAATACTCTATGAAGGCCGAATCATCCATACGCCTTTGCGGGATGATGACACCATCGACGTCGACCGGCTGTCCCTCTTCCTGAAAGAAGAATATGAGCGGGCGGGGATCGATCCGGCCGATGTCCAGACCGGGGCGGTGATCGTTACCGGAGAGAGCGCCAAGAAACATAACGCCCAACAAATCGTGGAAGCGCTGTCCAGCGACGCCGGAAAATTTGTGGCCGCCGCGGCAGGCCCCCATTTCGAAAGCCTGATCGCCGCAAGGGGGTCGGGCGCCACGGCCCGGTCGAAGAATTGCCATAACACGATATTATCCTGCGACATCGGCGGGGGGACCGCCAACATCGCCGTATCCCAGAATGGAAAAGTCGTCGCGACCAGCTGCGTCGCGGTGGGGGGCCGGCTGCTGGGCGTCAATTCCCACGGAAAAATCTGGCGCATGTCCCGGCCGGCGGCCAACGTCATGGCGGACATGGGGTTGGACTACGGCATCGGCGACTCCATCCCGCAAGCGGATGTGGAAAAGATCGCCTTTCGGTTTGCCGAAGTCCTATTTGAGGTCATCACCGGTCCGGCGAAGACGCCTCTGGCCAGACAGCTGATGATGACCGATGATCTGAATTTTCCGGGCCGGATCGACGAATATTCCTTTTCGGGAGGCGTGGCCGAGCTCATGTATGGCGGCAACGGCGTCTATGACGACATGGGCCCGGTCCTGGCCCAGAAAATCAATCTGCTGACGTCCCGGCTGGCCGCTCCGGTGGTCGAACCGGCCAATAAAATCAGGGCCACGGTCATCGGCGCGGGAGCCTATTCGTTATCCATCTCGGGCTGCTCCGGCTTCATGGATGAGAGCCTCCGCTTTCCCATCCGGAACGTGCCCGTCGTCCGAGTCGACGTCGATCGGTCCCGGTTGAGCGTCGAGCACGTGGCATCCCAAATCCATGTCTCGCTTCAGAGGTTCGATCTGAATGAGGGCGAGGATATCGCCGCACTGTACTTCAAGGATACGTTCCGGGCGTCTTATCCCGAGCTGGAATTGCTGGCCCGATCCGTCGAAGCCGCTCTGCCCAGCTCGATTGCCCGGCAATTACCGATCATCCTGGTTTTCGAAAAAGACATCGCCTGCGGGGTGGGAAACGTCATCCGCCGGGAAACGAGCCTGAAACGGAACCTGTTATCGCTCGATGAGCTGAGCCTCAAAGAGGGAGACTGGATCGATATCGCCGCGCCCCTGGTGGCCGGCCAGGTATTTCCCGTTACGATTAAGTCGCTTGTTTTCCACGGGAAGTAAGCATGGCGCGGAGACCCGAAAAACCACCGAGAGCGCCGGCCTACGAGGCGCCGGCGGTCCAGAAGGCGTTTGAGCTGCTGGCCATGGTCGCCGATTCCGCAGAAGGGTTGGGCGTCAGCGAGCTGTCCACCGCACTGGGCTACAGCAAGGGAACCGTCCACGGCATCGTGCAGGCATTGCTCAAGACCGGGCTGCTGGATCAGAGCCCTCAGCGTAAAAAGCTGTTTCTCGGACCCGCCATCGTGGAGCTGGCCTTCAAGAGCCGCAGCTATCGACGAACCATCCAGCAGGCCCAGCCCCTGCTGGACCAGCTGCGCGACCGGGTCGGGCAGACCGTGTTTCTCGGCATGCTGAGCCGATCCCGGGTGATGATCATCGCAGCGGCCGAAGCGTCCAACCCGCTGAAAATATCGTCGCCGCCGGGCACCTCCCTGCCGGTTCTGGCCGGCGCGCTGGGAAAGATGTTCCTGGCTCAGTTCGACGATAAAGAGGCGCTGCAGTTGATCCGCAGCTACGGGCTGACGCGCTATACGCCGAAATCGATTACGGACGGGCAGGCCTATCTTAGGGAGCTTGCCCGGGTGCGCCGGGAAGGATACGCCGTGGACGATGAGGAATACCTGCCCGGGGTTCGCGCCGTCGCCCTTAGTCTCGGGAATCACCGCGGGCTTTCCCTGGCCCTGTGGGCCGTTGGATTTGCCGGGTCCATGGACCGTCAGGCGATGCCCGGAATTATCCAGGAGGTCCTGGAAACCGCTGAAAAGCTGAAGGCGTCGCTCCATAATGGACATTGAGAGGGAACGTTCCAGATGTCTTCTTTCATCGTGAACGAGAAATGCAACGGGTGTCTGGCCTGCGTCCAAAATTGTCCGAACCGGGCCCTCGATCACCGGGACCATGCCGGCCAACGCGTTCTGATGCATAACATGGGCTTGTGCGCCCGATGCGGCCAGTGCTGGCGGGTTTGTCCGGAACAGGCCGTGGAGTTCAGGCACCTGCTGGAGTCACCCTGGCAGGAGGTGGTGGCTCTGGGTCTGACCCAATGCCGGGTATGCGGAGAGCCCGTGGTGACGTCCGATTTAGGGAAAAAGATCCTGGAAAAGCTCCGGATGCCGGCAGAAGCCCTCTGCCCGGCGCATCGCCGGGAAAAGAGCATGAGCGTCTGGGCCCGTATCAGGCCGGCGAGCCCGCCTTCTCCAGGAGGTGCGAAATGATCGTAGGAAATCTAAAACCGGTGGAGGAAATCGCCGCTTCGGTATCCGGGCTCAAGAACGTCCTGGTGGTGGGATGCGGATCCTGTGTCACGGTCTGTCTTTCCGGGGGAGAGCGGGAGGCCCGGCAACTTGCCGACGAACTGTCCCTGCCTCTCTATTACCCCGATGGCCCGCCGCCCGACTTCGCCGTGAACGGCATTTTGCGCCAGTGCGAAAAAGACCTGGTGAAAACCTATCTCACGCTGCCGCCGGAGACCGACGCGGTCGTCTCCCTGGCATGCGGCGCCGGCGTCCAGACCCTGGCCGACGTCTTCTCGCCGCTCCCGGTTTTCCCCGCATTGAACACCACCTTTTTAGGCGCCTTGGACGAACCGGGCATCTGGCGGGAGAAGTGCCACGGCTGCGGCGACTGCATGCTATCTTTTACCGGAAGCATCTGCCCCGTGGCCCGCTGCGCCAAAAGCCTGCTCAACGGCCCCTGCGGAGGCTCGCAGGGCGGCAGCTGCGAAGTGAACCCGGAGATTCCCTGCGCCTGGGCCATGATCTATTATCGGCTCAAAAGCCAGAACCGGCTCGATCTCCTCCAGAAGGTCAACGCTCCCCGGGACTGGCGTCCGGCCGGAAACACCGGCCCGCGGTCTCGAATCCGCACCGGCATCGCCGGAAGCCCGGGAGACTCGCGCCCCTCATCGAATCAAACCCCTTAAGCTCCTTCAGGATTGGATTCCCCTCAGGGATAGACTGAAAGGAACCTGCGCAGTCTTTTCATGGCTGGTTCGAGGACGGACTCGTCGGCCGCGCAGCAGATTCGAATCGCCCCTTCGCCGCCGGTGCCGAAGGCGGACCCCGGCGCTACGGACACCCGAGCCTCGTCCAAGAGAGACCGCGCGAAGGCAAACGAGTCGGTGAGTTTTGCAATGCGCGGAAAGAGATAGAAGGATCCCTCCGGAGGGGCCACCGTGACCTCCGGCATCCTCCGCAGGGCGTCATAGCAGAATTCCACTTGGCGCTGCACATCCGCCGCCATACCCTTCACAAACGCCTCGCCATCGCGCAAAGCCGTTTCCCCCGCGCGCTGCACCATGGACGGTGCATGCGACACGATGAACTCGTTGAGCTGAGTCGCCTTTCTCACCAGATCCGGCCGCGCCGCCACCCAACCCAGGCGCCATCCGGTCATGCAGTAGGTTTTGGAAAACGACTGCACCACGATCACCGCATCATCCCGCCGGCTGAGCTTCAGAATCGACGGCGCCGCCGGCCCGGCGAAGTACAGGCGCTCGTAGACTTCATCGGCCAGGAGCCACAGGCCGTGGCGGCGGCAGAAGTCGAGGAGGGCGGCCTGCTCCTGCGGCCGGGCCACCCAGCCGAGCGGGTTGGAGGGCGAGGCGTAGACCAGCAGCCGGGTGCGCGGCGTGAGGGCGGCATCGATGGCGGGCAGGTCGAGGCGGTAGCGTTCACCATCCCAGCTTAGAGGAACCTCGTGCGCCCGCCCGGCGTGCAGTCCGACGATGGCGGTGGCGTTGGGCCAGTTGGGGGTCAGAACGATCGCCTCGTCGCCGGGATCGATGACGCAGCGGATGGACAGATGCAACGCCTGGACCCCCGAGGCCGTGATCAGGATTTCACTGCCCGGATCGAGCGTTACGCCATGGAGCTCAAGGTATTTCGCAGCAATGGCCTGCCGCAGGCCGGGCAGCCCCTGATTTTCGGTGTAGAAGGTGAAGCCGTCCTCTACGGCCTGCGCCGCCGCTCTTTTGATGAAATCCGGGGTCGGCCGGTTGGACTCGCCGAAATGGAGCCGCAGGACCCCGGGCACGCCGAAGGTCAGATCGGCGATTTCACGGATCCGGGAGGCCGGAACCGCCGCCAGGCTCGCAGCCAGTGGAATGGTGGTCATGCTTCCTGCCTCGAGATGAGATTTTCGAGTTGCCCGGCGGGCCGGGCCGCCGGCCGATATTTTTTGAGTCATGCCATGCCCATAACCTCCGCCCGCCGGCCTGTCAAACTGAAACCGAAGGCCGGGCACCCGCCCGCTCCGGCCGGGCTTTTGATCCGGATGCGAATCTGGTATGCTACGAAAAGAATGCTTTTCAACAGGAGATTTCAATGAACCTCAGCTTCAACGCCGACAACGGCGTCGTGGACCGTGTCATCAAAGACCTCTTTGAGCTGGCCGGCCCGATCCATCATCCTGCGATCGTCCGCGAAATGATCATCGCCGCTCTGAAGGCCGGCCAGGAGAAACCACAATTGGCCGACTTGAAAGTCATGTGTTCGACGTTAAAGGAGATGCGTTACACGTCCAAGGTGTTCGGCGAATACCGCAATGCCCGCAAAGTCACCGTGTTCGGCTCGGCGCGGACGACGCCCGACCAGCCGCTTTACCAAATGGCCCGGGAGTTCGGGAGCAATCTGGCCGCCGCCGGGTTCATGGTCATCACCGGCGGCGGGCCGGGCATCATGCAGGCGGCCAACGAGGGGGCCGGTCCGGAGAAATCCTTCGGCGTCGGCATCCGCCTGCCGTTCGAGCAGAAGTCGAACCCCGTTCTGAACGGCAGCCCGCGCGACATCACCTACAAGTATTTCTTCAACCGCAAGGTCGCCTTTCTCAAGGAAGCCTGCGCGGTGGCGCTCTTCCCCGGCGGGTTCGGGACCCTCGACGAGGCGATGGAGGCCCTGACCCTGCTTCAGACCGGCAAGCGCTACCCCATCCCGGTCGTCCTGATCGACCGGCCCGGTGACCGCTACTGGTCCGGGTGGCTGGACTTCATGCAACAACACCTTTCATCGTCGGGGTACATCGGGCCGGGCGATGGCGCATTCTTCCATCACACGCAAGACGTTGGCGAGGCGGTGGCCGTTATCAAGGGATTCTACCGCCGTTTTCACAGCCTGCGCTTCGTGGACGGAAAGGCCGTCCTTCGGATGGCAACCGGGCTGCCGCCGGCGCAGGTCGACCGGCTGCGGCAGGAGTTTGCGGACATCATTGCGGCAGGCGGCGAGATGGCGCTGTCCGGAACGCTCCCCAAGGAGTGCGACGAACCGGAGCTCGCCAATCTGCCGAGGCTGGTGGTGGATTTCAACAAGCGCGATTTTGCGCGGCTCCGGCAGCTCATCGATGCCATCAACGCCGCTTAAGCGACCGGGCAGGCCGACCGGACAGATCGTCCATTCTCAGGATTTCCCGATTTTTCGGTCAGCCGGCGCCGCACTGGGCCAATCAGCCTCTTTCAGGTTCCATTTTGAGTTCAACGCGCCCTTGCCTCCCAACATGGCATGTTTTATATTTTCGCTGTTTGGTGGTTGAGTCATTCCTTGCAAGCCCGATTACCCCGATAAATAAGTTGACATCCTGTTGATTCTAGAAATTTCGGTCAAATGAGACGAGATCCTCTGGAATTGGCTGGTGACGGCCTATTTATTGACAAAATCAGCAATCGATTTGGCCCGGCAGAAGTCGAGACATTCATCAAGGCCCTCTCCAAGAATGGAGGGGCTGGCTCCAGGAGTCTGTCTTCAAGGGCAGCCGAGTTGATTGCCTGCCACGGAGCGGACGCGACCACGGTTGCAGCGGCTTTGTTGCTCCAGCCTTTACGCGATGGCCTCTTCGAACTCGATGGAATCCGGGAAGAATTTGGCGAAGCGGTTGCCGACACCCTCGACGGCTTAAAGACCCCATTCATTCTCAGCAACGAAAGCCAACCCAATGACCGCGGTCATACCCGTGCGCTCTTGGGATTCCTCACGAAGAGCCCTCGGAAAGCCCTTCTTTTAATCGCCCTTCGTCTCGCCGAATTGGAAGAGGCGGTTGATGTTTACCGATCCGATTTGAGCCGAATTGCCCAAGAAACGGTTGAATTTTACGTTCCGATCGCCAACCGCCTGAGCCTCGGGGAGTTGCGCCGTCGTCTGGAGGATATGTGCTTTAAAATTTTGGAGCCCGACGAGCACGAAAAGCTAAAGCATCAGGTTGGGCCTATTCAAGCCGAAGACGACCGATGCCTCGAGATCCTGACCAAAGGAGTCCGGCGGCTGTTGAACAAGAGCGGCGTGGCGGCGGAAATTCAGGCAAGGACCAAAAGCCTTCACGCCATCCGCCGAAAAATGGCCCGGACAGGGAGGAACTTAGACGCAATAATGGATCGGATCGGGGTGCGGATCATTGTCGCTTCCGTTCCCGAATGTTATACCGTTCTCGGCCTGCTGCACACGCATTTCAAGCCCATTTCAGGCACATTTGACGACTACATCGGCCTTCCGAAAGCGAACGGATACCAGTCCCTTCACACCTGCGTTTATCCGGTCCGCGAGATTTCGCATAAGCCCATCGAATTCCAGATACGTACCAAATTGATGCACGCTGAGGCCGAGCACGGGGTTGCTGCGCATTGGCTCTACAAGAACGGGAGCGCCGCTGCCGATCAGGAAAATGACCAGGCGCAGTGGATGGCAGGCTTGGCGCGCCAGCACATCGAAGCCGAGAACGACGAGGCATTCATCGAGTTGCTGCACCGGCAGGTGTTCCAGGATCACGTGGTGGTTTTCGGCAACGGCGGCCGGATTGTTCGATTGGGCGAGAATGCCACTGTTCGTGATTTTCTGAAAATCATCAACGTCCAAGTCCCCGAAGGCGGGCACGTGGAAGTTAATGGCCGAATCGCCGCCGTCAGCCAATCCCTTCGGGATGGAGATTCCATAGAGATAGTTCCAACCCCAAGGCCGATCGGCGGCAAGGCCGAAGGCGATGGCTTGGCTGGCCATCCTTGGTGGATCGACGCCTAAGGGGCGATAAAGGAGAATTCACATGCATCCGCCCGGCGAATTCCAGGCCCCTCCGCGCAAGATTGTCCTCATCGGGAATTACCTTCCCCGCAAGTGCGGTATCGCCACGTTTACGACGGACTTATTGATTTCGCTGAGCGAGGAAAACCCCGCGGGCGAACACTGGGCCATGGTGATGAACGATGTAACGGAAGGATACCCATATCCCGGCCAAGTTCGTTTCGAAATCAACCATCGGGTGCTGGCGGAATACCGCTTGGCGGCGGATTTCCTGAACATGAATCGGGTTGAGGTGGTTAGCCTCCAGCATGAATTCGGTATTTTCGGCGGCGAGAACGGCGCTCACATACTGGAGCTGTTGGGCAGCCTGCGCATGCCGGTGGTCACAACTTTGCACACGGTGGTTCAATCCCCAACGCCGGGGCAGATGACCGTCATCAAACGCATCGCCCAGTTGTCCGACCGGCTGGTGGTCATGAGCCGCAAGGCTGAAGGCATGCTTCAGGATATCTACGGGGTGCCGGCCGGGAAGATCGCCTTGATTCACCATGGGATTCCCAACGTTCCTTTTGTGGATCCCAATTACTACAAGGATCAGTACGGCGTCGAGGGCCGCAAAGTGATTCTGACCTTCGGGCTGCTCTCGCCCGGCAAGGGCATTGAAACCATGATCCAGGCCTTGCCGGCGGTGGTCCGGGAGCACCCGGAAGCCGTTTATATCGTTCTGGGAGCGACCCATCCCCACGTAAAGAAGGACCAGGGCGAAGCCTACCGCCTCTCGTTGCAACGCCGTGCCAGGGAACTAGGGGTCGGCGATCATTTGATCTTTCACAATCGATTCGTTGAATTAAAGGAATTGTGTGAATTCCTGGGAGCAGCCGACATCTACGTCACTCCTTATTTGAACCGTGAGCAAGTCGTCTCGGGAACGCTCGCCTATGCCCTGGGGAGCGGCAAGGCGACAATTTCCACTCCCTATTGGTACGCGGAGGAGATGCTGGCCGAGGGGCGCGGCCGGATCGTGCCCTTTCAGGACCCCGATGCGCTGGCCAAGCAGGTGAACGACCTTTTCAGCCAAGAGGTGGAGCGGCATGCCATGCGCAAACGCGCTTATACCTTTTGCCGCGAAATGGTCTGGAAAGTGGTGGCGCGAAGATATCTCCAGCTCTTCGGAGAGGTCAAGCGGGAACGGGAAAGCGCACCCAGGCCCGTTTTTCGGGCAAAGACCATGGGGTCCGTCCCGCGTGAGGTTCCCCAGCCCAAGCTGGATCACATCATCCGGCTCACGGATGATGTGGGCATCATCCAACATGCCAAGTTCATCGTGCCGGATCGCTACCACGGCTATTGCACGGACGACAACGCCAGGGCGCTGATAGCCGTCATGGCGGCCCAGGACATGATGGCCGACAGCGAAGCCGCCACCAATCTGGCTTGCACCTATATCAGCTTTCTGCACCACGCCTTCAATGAGGAAAACGGCCGGTTTCGCAATTTCATGGGATATGACCGGAAGTGGCTGGAAGAGGCCGGGACTGAAGACAGCCATGGGCGCGCGGTTTGGGGGCTGGGTGAAGCGGTGGCGCTCGCCGAGTCTGAGGATATCCGGGCTGCGGCCCAGGCCGTGTTCGAAAAAGCGCTGCCCGCCTTAACCGATTTCACCTCTCCCCGGGCGTGGGCCTTTGCGTTGGTTGGAATCCACGCTTATTTGAGCCGATTCGGCGGCGACAGCGAGGTGCGGCGCATCAGGGAAAGATTGGCCGACCAGCTGCTGTTGCAGTACCGCCAGAATGCCAGCGAGGACTGGCCCTGGATCGAAAACATAGCCACCTACGCCAACGGGAAAATTCCTCAGGCCCTCATCATGTCCGGCCGTCGGTTGGGCAATGAGGGAATGCTCGCGGCAGGGTTGCACTGCCTGGAATGGCTTCTGGAGATTCAGGCCGACGGCAGGGGTCATTTCGTCCCGGTGGGCAACAACGGCTGGTATCCCCGCGGCGGCGAAAAGGCGCGGTTTGATCAGCAACCCATCGAGGCGCTGGCCATGATAGAGGCATGTCGTGAGGCCTATGAGGCCGCCAACCATCCCAAATGGCTTACGCAGGCCCAACGCTGCCTGGAATGGTTTCTGGGCCACAATGACTTGAACGCGCCGCTTTATGATCACAAAACCGGCGGATGCTGCGACGGCCTGCAACCCGACGGCCCCAACCGCAACCAGGGGGCGGAATCGACTCTGGCCTGTTTCCTCTCCCTGGTCCACATCCATCAGTGGCGCAGCCGTCAGATTACCGTGGAGGCCTCCGCCGTGACAAAATCGAAGCATCAGCAGGAGGTCGCAGCCCATGAACCATAGACCCATTGTTATGGTCAGCTCCTACTCGCCGAGGCTCTGCGGCATAGCAACCTTCTGCGAGGAGGCGCGGGAGTTCATCCAGAAGGCCAACCCGGATCGTGAGGTGTTGGTCATCAGTCACACCGACGGCAGGGGCGACGGTGTGTTTCCTCTGATCGACCTGAAACGACCCGACTGGTGGACCCCGGTGGCCAGGCGGATCGAGGAACTGAAGCCCTACGTCGTTCACATCCAGCATGAATATGGTCTTTATGAATACGCGGACCCCAGGGGAGTAGGAGATGGAAACGAAGGCTTCCTGGACCTGCTGGAGGCGATCGGAAACTTTCCGATTGTCGTCGAACCTCACACCGTTCACGGGCGGTTAAGGGACTTCGAAGCGGATTTCATCTACAAACTCAGCCAGCGAAGCCATCTGGTGCTGTTCAAGTGCCATTACCAGAAGTGGCGTCTGGATTGGACCTTCCAGGGCAGAGGATGGCCGACGCCTCGGAACATAATGGTGGTGCCTCATGGGGCCCGGTGCGACAAGCGCTGGGGCGTGCACGAGATACCGGCAATCCGGAAACAGTTCGGTTTGGACACGATCGGCCTGGCCGACCACGTAGTGGGCATGATCGGCTGGATTCAGTCCAACAAGCGCTGGGACATCCTGCTCTCGATGTGGGAGGATATTCACAACGAAGTAAAAGCCCGCACGGGGCAGGACTGGGATTTGCTGGCCGCCGGAGCGATGCGCGATCCCAACCACCGGCAGGACTATGAGGAATGGAAAACGGAAGTAAAAAGCCTGGAAAGCAAGGGGATCGCCCATTATTACGAATTCGTCCCGCGCGGGGACGACTATTACAAAATGATGGCGATCTGCGATTTTATCGTCCTGCCCTCCACCGATGAGACCCAGTCCGGCACATTGGCGCGCATCATTGCGTTGAACAAGCCTTATATCACCACGGCGCCCATGGAAGGGTTGACCGCCCAGACCCTGGAAAGCGAGGGCGGTCTCCTTTTCACCACCAAGGCGATGCTCAGGCAGAAGGTGATCAAACTGGCAACGGATGAGCGCCTGCGCATGGAATTGGGTGGGAACCTCAAACTCTATCTCGACAAGGTGGTCTGCTGGGAAGTAGTGGCCCGGCAGTACAACGAGGCCTACAAGCTGGTGCGCCAGGCCGCCCGAACCGGACAGCCGGTTGTGCTGGAGCTGGAATTTTAGCGCTCGAAAAGGGAAAGGGGAGGAGAAGAAAAATGGGCGAGGCGCGGTTTAAGGGTCTTTTTGCACGGTATCCAGACAATCCCATCATCCAGGCCAAGGACATCCCGTACCAGGCCAACTCGGCCTTCAATGCCGCAGCGACCCGCATCGGCGACGATACCTTATTGCTGATGCGGGTGGAGGACCGCCGGGGCATCTCCCATCTCACCGCGGCGCGAAGCCGAAACGGCCTGACCGATTGGCGGATCGACGCCGAACCCACGCTGCCGGCCGATCCGCAGAATTATCCCGAGGAAATTTGGGGCATCGAGGACCCCCGGGTGACCCGCATCGAGGAGCTGGACCTGTGGGCAGTTCTGTATACCGCCTATTCGCGCGGCGGGCCGTTGGTCTCTTTGGCCACCACCACGGACTTTAAAACCTTCAACCGCAAGGGAGTTGTCATGCCGCCCGAAGACAAGGATGCCGCCCTGTTTCCGGTGCGGTTCAGGGGCCGCTGGGCCATGCTCCATCGGCCCGTGCCGGGCTTTGCCGGCGTGGGGGCGCATATCTGGATTTCCTTCAGCCCAGATATGAAGCACTGGGGCGACCACCAGATTCTCATCCCGGCCCGCCGGGGGGGATGGTGGGATGCCAACAAGGTCGGCCTTTCCCCGCCGCCGTTGCGAACCGAAAAGGGGTGGCTGATACTTTATCACGGGGTCAGGAATACGGCCAGCGGCTGCATTTACCGCCTGGGTCTGGCGCTTTTGGATGCGGAGGACCCGACTCGGCTGTTGGCGCGGTCCGATGAATGGGCCTTCGCACCGGAGGAGGATTACGAGGTGGTCGGCGACGTGGATAAGGTGGTCTTCCCCTGCGGCTGGGTGGCGGACGGAGATGAGCTCCGGCTCTACTACGGCGGCGCGGATAAATGCATAGCCATGGCCACGGCGCGTATTTCGGAACTGCTGGATTGGCTGGAGAAGCACAGCCAAAGGGACCGGAGGACATGGAGTTAGTTTCATGAGGATCGCCATGCTTTCACCCATTGCGTGGCGAACGCCGCCGAGGCACTACGGCCCCTGGGAGAGCGTGGTCTCCCTTTTGACCGAGGGCTTGCTGGATCGCGGCATCGATGTGAGCTTGTTCGCCACCGCTGATTCACGAACCAAGGGTCGACTGAAAAGCGTGTGCCCCACGGGCTACGCGGAAGATCCGGAGCTTCTGCCCAAGGTATGGGAGTGCCTGCATATCTCCGAGCTATTTGAGCAGGGCGACCTTTTCGACCTGATTCACAACCATTTCGACTACCTGCCGCTGACTTACACGGGCATGACCTCGACACCGGTGGTCACCACCATCCATGGATTTTCATCGCCCAAAATTCTGCCGGTGTATAAGAAGTACAACCATCAGACCTTCTACGTGGCCATCAGCGAGTCCGACCGGTCCCCGGAATTGGATTACATCGCCACCATTCATCACGGCATCGATTTGCAGCGTTTTACGTTTCGGCCGGAGCACGGGGATTATCTGCTCTTCTTCGGCCGGATCCATCCCGACAAAGGCGCACGTGAATGCATAGATGTAGCCAGACGAACCGGAATGAACCTGATCCTCGCCGGCATTGTCCAGGACCGGGAATACTTTGAAACCCAAATCGAGCCCACCGTGGACAACCACCGCGTCCGCTATGTCGGCAGTGCGGGTCCGGAAAAGCGGGACGGGCTCTTGGGCGGCGCCTATGCTCTTCTGCACCCGATCAACTTTGACGAGCCCTTCGGGCTTTCCGTGGTGGAAGCCATGGCCTGCGGCACGCCGGTGGTCGCCTTCCGCCGGGGCAGCATGCCGGAAATTGTCGCGGACGGCAGGACGGGCTATCTGGCCGCTGACGCCGCGGAAATGGCCCGGTTGGTTTCGAAGGTGAAAGAGCTTGACCGCCGAAATTGCCGCCAATGGGTTGAAGAGCGGTTCAGCGTGGACCGCATGGTGGATGATTACATCGGGGTTTGTCAATAGGAACGAAAAGTGTACCAATTTCCGGAAATGAAAAGTGTACCACC
>CAYRUF010000079.1:0-17471 GCA_964427375.1 uncultured Desulfatibacillum sp.
ACTGGTAGTACGCCGCAGCGACAGCGGGATGAAGCGCAACGCGGAAATCGGGTTTTTTACGAAGCCATCAGGTTTGACGTTGACTTGGCAGAGACGATATGTTAGGTGCAGTCGTTCCATTCCGGCGGCGGGCGCGCCGAAGAGACTCCATTTCCTATGAAGCGTGAGACCAGACGGGCGTGGCGGGAGCTGGCGTACTACAGCAGTCTGGGCTTCTCCGTGGCGCTCTCCATCGTCATCGGGCTGGCCGTGGGAGTCTACCTGGATCGACGGTTTGATACGTCTCCCTGGTGCCTGTTGATTTTTCTGGTTTTGGGCATTGCCGCCGGTTTTCGCAACATCGGGCATGCGATCCGCAAAAGCCGCAACCTGTGAGCCGCATGCGGCCCGATTCATTGGTGCCGACGCCGTGCAGATTCAACAACGCATATTGCAGTTCGTCACCCGCGCCAACTGGGTCATCCTGGCGGCGGCAACGGCGGCGGGAGTCGCGATGGCGCCGCCGGATTTCGCGCTGGGCATTCTCAGCGGCGGCCTGATCGTCACCGTCAACTTTTACCTGCTGGCCAGGACCCTGCGGCGGGCGCTGACACCGCCCCATCTGGCCTCGCACCATGCGGTGATCGCCAAGTATTATCTGCGCTTTCTGGCCAGCGCGTTCGTCATTTTCCTGCTGATCGCCGGCGGCGTGGTGAATCCGCTGGGGCTTGTCATCGGCCTGTCGGTTGTGGTAGTGAGCATCATCCTAGCGACCATTCGTGAAGTGAAAAAAATCATCTTTAAGGAGGCGGTCTAAGGATGGAACACCCCTATCTGTTTCTGCCCAAAATTTTCGAGCTCTTCGGTCTGGGTCATTTCGCGAATGCCTATCCTCACGTGGTCTACTCCTGGCTCGTCCTCTTGATTTTGATCGTTCTGGCCTATATCGGCGGCCGCAGCATCAACCTCGTCCCCGGCAAGGCCCAGAACTTTTTCGAAGTGGTGGTCTCGGGGATGGAGGAGTTCATGGTGGACGTGACCGGCGAGGAGGGGCGTTGGTTCTTTCCGCTGGTCGGAACGATCTTTCTTTACATCGTCACCTGCAACCTGATCGGTCTCATCCCGGGGTTTTTCCCGCCGACCGCCAGCATCAACACCACCCTGTCCTGTGCGCTGGTGTCTTTCACCTTCACGCATTTCATCGGGGTGAAGTACCACGGCGTCAAATACATCAAGCATTTTCTGGGGCCCATCTGGTGGATGATCCCCATTATCTTCCCGATCGAGCTGATCGGCCATCTGGCCCGCATCATGTCCCTGTCCTTCCGGTTGTTCGGAAACATGATGGGGCACGAACTGGTCCTCATGATCCTGTTCATGCTGGCCGGCGCCTTCTTCGCGCCGCTGCCGATCATGGCGATGGGGATTTTCGTTTCGTTTGTGCAGGCTTTTGTGTTCTTTTTGCTGTCGATCATGTACTTCAGCGGTGCCATGGAGCATGCGCACTGATCCGCATGGATCCATGCGCTTGCGGCGGATGCGCGTTTAACGGGAGCCTGGAAGAAGCCCCCATCACATACCCATCTAAAGGAGGAAGACAAACGTATGGAAGCCAAAGCATTGGAGTTCTTCATCGCCTGTGTGACGGCCGCCGGTTTCGGAATCGCGATCGCCGCTTTCGGTTGCGGCATTGCCCAGGGCCTGGGTCTGAGGTCCGCGGTCGAGGGCATTGCCCGGAATCCGGAGTCCTCCGGTAAAGTCACCGTGACCATGCTGATCGGTCTGGCCCTGATCGAGTCGCTTTGTATTTACGCGCTGGTCGTCGCCCTGATTCTCATCTTCGCGCATCCCCAAGCCACGGCCATTGCCAAGCTGTTCATGAAGTAATCGTTGCGGCCACAGCTCTAAAAGCCCGCGGAAGCGCTTCCGCGGGCTTTTTTTGGGGTGCTTATGGTTTTCTCCCGCCCGCGGTTCCTGCGCTGCGCGTTGCCAGGATCGTTTTAAGGTACTGCCCGGTCCATGATTGCGGGTTGGCCGCGAGGGCCTCGGGCGTACCGCACCCGACCAGCCGACCGCCGTCCTCCCCGGCGCCGGGACCCAGGTCGATCAGATGATCGGCCGTCTTGATCACCTCCAGGTTGTGCTCGATCACCACCACCGTGTTGCCGGCGTCGACCAGCCGGTTGAGAACGCCGAGCAGCCGACGGATGTCGTCCGCATGCAGGCCGGTGGTGGGCTCGTCCAATACATACAAGACCCGGCCGTCGCCCTTGCGGCTGAGCTCGCGCGACAGCTTGACGCGCTGAGCCTCGCCGCCGGAAAGCGTGGTCGCCGCCTGTCCGATCGGAACGTACCCGAGCCCCGCTTCGGAAAGCGTCTGGAGCTTGTCCCGGATCGAGCCGATGCGGGCGAAGAACGCCAGGCCCTGATCCACGGTCAGGTCGAGCACATCGGCGATCGACCGGCCCTTGTACTGGATTTCCAGGGTTTCCCGGTTGTAGCGCCGGCCGCCGCACACGTCGCAGGCGACATAGACATCCGGCAGAAAGTGCATTTCGATCCGCAGCGTCCCGTCGCCCTGGCAGGCCTCGCAGCGTCCGCCCTTGACGTTGAAGCTGAAACGCCCGGCCTTGTATCCGCGCATACGGGCCTCGGGGGTGCGCGCGAACAGCTCGCGGATGAAGCCGAACAGCCCGGTATAGGTGCCGGGATTGGAGCGCGGCGTCCGCCCGATGGGCGTCTGATCGATATGGATGACCTGGCGGATGTGTTCGACGCCGTCCAGCCGGCGGTAGGCACCGGCGGTGATGCGGGATCGGTTCAAGTGCTGAAACACGGCCGGGTAGAGCGTTTCGATGACGAGCGAGGATTTCCCGGACCCAGAGACTCCGGTAACGCCGATCAGGCACCCCAGGGGAAATTCGACCGTGATGTCCTTCAGGTTGTTCTGGGAGGCGCCGGCCAGGATCAGCCGGGCTCCCGACCCGGAACGGCGCCGGGACGGAATGTCGATGGCCGTGCGGCCCGAAAGGTATTGGCCGGTCAGCGACGACGGGGCCTGCATTAGCTCCAGCGGGGGGCCGGCGAAGACCACCCGGCCGCCGTGGATGCCGGCGCCCGGCCCCATGTCGATCACGAAATCGGCCTCCCGGATGGTGTCTTCATCATGCTCGACGACCAGGACGGTGTTGCCCAGGTCGCGCAGCCGCAGCAGGGCATCGAGCAGTCTCCGGTGGTCGCGCGGGTGCAATCCGATGCTGGGCTCGTCCAGAACGTAAAGCACGCCGGTCAGCTTGGATCCGATCTGGGTGGCCAGTCGGATGCGCTGGCTTTCGCCGCCGGAAAGGGTTTGGGCGGAGCGGTCCAGCGTCAGATACGGAAGACCGACATTCTCCAGGAAACCCAGGCGATCCGATATTTCCCGGAGAAGACGGTGGGCGACGCGCTGGCGCTGGCCTTCGAAGACCAGGCTCATGCAGAAACGGCGGGCCTGGGCGATGGTCATGGCGCAAAAACCGGAGATGCTCACACCCTGCAGCCGGACGGCGCGGCTGGCTGGATTGAGCTTGGCGCCGGCGCATTCCGGACAGACTCCAAATTTCATGAAGCGTTTGATGTCCGCGCGCGTCGCCTCGGAGTCCGTTTCGCGGTAGCGGCGCTCGAGATTCGGGATGACGCCCTCGAAGGGGCGCTGATAGCGGGTGCGGGTCGCACCCCGGTCAAAGTAATAGGTGATGGCCTCCTCCCCCGAGCCGTAGAGGAGCACGCGCCGGAAGGCCTCGGGCAGATCGGCAAACGGGGTGTAAATGGTGGTCCCGTAATGGGCGGTCAGCGCCTCCAGGAAATCGATGAAATGCACATTCGTGCGCTGGGCCCAAGCGGCCACCGCCCCCTCGCGCAGGGACAGGCGCGGGTTGGGGACGATCAGGCCGGGGTCGAACTCGATGGTGGATCCGAGTCCGCTGCACTTCGGACAGGCGCCGTGGGGCGAATTGAAGGAAAAGCTGGCCGGCGTGAGTTCCGGATGGCGGATGCCGCAGGCCGGGCAGGCCGAGGCTTCGTTGAAGCGGATGGATTCACCGTCGACGACGTCCACCAGGATGTTGCCGCTGCCATGGGCCAGCGCCAGTTCCAGCGAATCGGCCAGTCGATTTCGGATGGTGGGCTTTACCACGAGACGGTCCACCACCACGTCGATGCGCCGGGGCGGCCGGCCGGACGGCGGGACGGCCTCGTCCAGATCCAGCGTGGACCCATCGATCCGGACGCGGGCAAACCCTTCCTTCCGGAGGCGTTTGAGCAGAAGGGCGCAAGATCCCTTGCCGCCGACGGCCAGCGGCGCCAAGATGATGATCCGGGTGCCCTCCTTCAGCGACAGGATCCGATCCACCATCTGGTCGATGGTCCAGGCGGCCATCGCATGGCCGCAGCGGGGGCAGTGCGGTTGACCGACGCGGGCGTAGAGCAGGCGTAAATAGTCATAGATTTCGGTGACCGTGGCGACGGTCGAGCGCGGGTTGTGGCTGGCTGTTTTTTGCTCGATGGCGATGGCCGGTGAAAGGCCTTCGATCAAATCGACATCCGGCTTTTCAAGGCGTTCGAGAAACTGGCGGGCATAAGCGGAGATCGATTCGACATACCGCCGCTGCCCCTCGGCGTAGAGGGTGTCGAAAGCGAGCGTCGATTTCCCGGATCCCGAGAGCCCCGTTATCACCGTCAGGCGGTTGCGGGGGATCTCCACATCAATGTTTTTCAAATTGTGCTGGCGAGCCCCGCGGATAATGATCGCTTCGTTCGGTGTCATCGCTCAACGCCCCGCCGCCGGTCTGCCGGACCGCCCTGAGACCGTTTGGAATGATTCGGAAAAATCACCTGTAATCCCTTCAGAGCCGCGATAATTGCGATCCGAACCGGACCGATCCTGCGCCAGCCCTTGTTCCTCAACGGTTTGAAAGAAGTGCCTCCATTAAAAACCAGCAAGGTGGCGCCCCTGCCGCAGCTCCAATTGGGTTTATCATATAATTACTTTAATTTCATTGCGTTTTTTAGTCGATGGACTTTGTCTCATCCCGCCGTCGGCGGTCCCGGCATGGCGGTCTCAGCGCGGTTCCCCGGGAAGGTTCGGCATCGGGGCAGGGGATGTCCCACTGGCGTCCCATAGGCTGCCCATAATTCAAAAAATCTAGAAAATAAAAGATAAAAGAGGAATTCAGGAGATGTCTCCTCGAACCACCCCCCTGGAAAGGATTGGATTCCCCGAAATTGTTTGAAAATCTAACAATTCCCCGAAAGGTCCTCGTTCAGCCAAAATTGGCTTCAGCTAAAATATTAAAGCATGATAACAAACAGATATAAATTGTTCATAACCGCAGGCGGGGGCGGCGCAAACCCCAGAAATTCAGGTTTGACTTTAATCGGGACGTTGGCTTAAAACGCTGCCTCATGATTGCGGGGCATCACACGGAGCGCATAGCCTCCACCCCTTTTTGATTCCTCTTCGGCCTCTTTGGGTCCGCGGCGGCGCGAACGCTGGAGGCGACCGGTTAAATCAGGCGGTATAGAACCTTCGATGGACAAGGCGTGGAAAGACATTAAGGCCAGTCTCAAGCGGCGGATTCCGGCGCATAGTTTTCGCATGTGGATCGAGCCGCTGGAGCTGAACCGCGGAGATGATGACGGGTGGGTGATCACCTGCCCGAACGCCTTTTCCCGAAAGCGAGTCCAGGACCACTTCGGAGCGCTGATCGAAACGGAGCTGCGGCGGATCCTCGCTGATGCGGCCGGTCGCGTCAGCTATCATGTGGCCGGCCGACGGAACGGACATCGGCTCGTCGGCCCCGAGGCCCACCTGCAGTTGCCCCTGCCCAGCGAAACCATCCGGCCCCACAACGGCCGCCTGCTGCGCAAGGATTTCACCTTCGATCACTTTGTCGTGGGGGCCAACAACGACTTCGCGTATTCGGCGTCGCTGTCCCTGGCCACCCAGCGCGAATGCCGCCAGCCGGCGCTGTTCTTGCTGGCCGGAACGGGCCTCGGCAAGAGCCACCTGTCCCAGGCGATCGGCCACTACATCCTGGATCAAACGCCGGATGAGCGCGTGTATTACATGACCGCCGAAGATTTCAGCAACGAGATGGTTCAGGCCTATCGCTACGATGCCATCGATAAATTCAAGACGAAATACCGCCAGCACTGCGATGTGCTGTTGATCGAGGACGTGCACTACTTGAGCGGAAAAGAGCGCACGCAGATCGAACTGGCAATGACCCTGGATACGCTCTTCGAGGCCGGCAAGCGCATCATCTTCTCCAGCAGCTGCCTGCCGTCGGATATCCCCAAGCTGCACGAGAAGCTGCGGTCGCGGTTCTCCTGCGGGTTGATCTCCGCCATCGAGCCGCCGAATTACCGCACGCGGGTGCGAATTCTGCAGAAAAAGGCCAGCCTGCATAACTACCACCTACCGGAGCCGGTGATCAGCTATCTGGCCGCGGAGTTGGTGGGCGACGTGCGCCAGCTCGAAAGCGGTCTGAACGGAGTGGCGGCCAAGTCGTCCCTATTGGGGGCGCCGATCGACCTGGAGCTGGCCGAGAGCGTCGTCAAGCACATTGCCAGCCAGCGCCAGAAAATCACCCTGGAGGCGATCAAAGCGCTCGTCTGCAAATATTACCAAGTTTCCCCGGCGGATCTGGTCTCGCGCTCGCGGAAGCAGCATCTCGTGCGGCCGCGTCAGATGGCCATCTATCTATCGCGCCGTTTTACGGACTCTCCCCTGCAGGCCATCGGCAAGACCTTCAACCGCTACCATGCCACCGCGCTGCACTCGATCCATTGCATAGAAAAAGGGCTGAAGTCGGACAGCTCCATCCGGCAGCAGGTGGAGTTCTTCCGCCAGAAGCTGGAAGCCGGAAAGCTCAATTAAGCCGATCGGGATGCGGTGCGGCGTTCGACCCGCTGCGCCGGCGTCACGCTCCTATTGGAACGTCAGCAGCTGGTCATCGCCCGAGGCGGGCTCCTCCAGAACCTCCAACAAGATGGCCTGGTCGCGCTCGATGGCGCAGCGGATCCGAATCGCGCAATATTGACGGCAGATCGGGTCATCGGCCTGAAAGCCTCCAAAACACCCGAGGGAGATCGTGGCCGAGGAGCGGCGAAGGCCTCTTTTTTTCATGAACGGGTTTCCCCTCCCATGAGCTGAAGCAAGTCGGCATGGATGCGACCGTTGGTCGCCAATATCTCGCGGCCGTCGGTTTCCACCGGCCGGTTGGAGAAATCCGTGGTCCGGCCGCCGGCCTCGCGCACGATCAGCGCTCCGGCGGCCGTGTCCCAGGGCTGCAGCCGGTCCTCCCAATAGCCGGCAAACCGTCCGCACGCCACGAAACACAAGTCCAGCGCGGCCGAACCCAAGCGGCGGATCCCCCGGGAGGCCTTCAGGCAGCGCAGCAGCCGTTCGGCCATGGCGTCGAAACCCTGCGAGCGTTCGTACGGAAAACCGGTGGCCAACAGGCTGTCGGCCACCCGTGTTTCGGGGCTGACGCCGATCGGCTCCCCGTTCAATAAAGCGCCTCTTCCGGCCTGTGCGGAAAACAATTCGCCGCTGACCGGGTTGAGCACCACTCCCGCCAGCACCTGGTCGGCCCGGGCGAAAGCGATGGAGACAGCGAAGAAAGGAACCTGGTGGGCGTAATTGACGGTCCCGTCCAAAGGGTCGACCAGCCAGCGCTCCTCCGAGGACCCGTTCTGCGCTCCGCTCTCCTCCGCAAGGATGCCGTGTTGCGGATAAGCGGCCTGGATCGCGCGGATGATCTCCCTTTCTGCGGCGATGTCCGCGTCCGTGACCAAATCGTTGGGTCCCTTTGAATCGATCGATCTCAAATGCTTCCACCGGGTGCGCAGCACGTCCGCACTCGCGTAGGCGGCCCGGACCGCTACCCGCAGTATGTGATCGAGGTCCATCGAGAGATCACGTTATATCGGTTTAGGGAATCGTGTCAACCCCCATCGGTTGTGGTCGATCGCGGAGGGCACGCCGTCACTCGGGGTCTTCGGCTTCAGCGTCGCCGCTTTCGGTGAGGTCCGCCGAGCTCCCATCGTCCGGCGGAGAGGCAGGGATCACGGACGCCGCGCTGGAGGCGATCATGGATCGCATGCGTTCAATGAGCGGAGCCAGCGTTGATGGGTCCCGAGCGGAAACCGCCACGCCCCCATGCCGCAGCGCAACATTCCGGGCCAGATCCGGGGCCACCCGGTCGCGCTTGTTGAATACGTTGAGGCAGGCCTTGGCCCCGAGCTGCAGATCGTCGATGATGGCTTCGACCGCGTGGATCTGGTCCTCAAAGCGCGGGTTGCTGAGATCCACGACGTGCAGCAGCAGGTCGGCATTTTGGAGCTCCTCCAGGGTCGCGCGGAAGGCCACCATCAGGTCGCGGGGCAGGTCGCGGATGAAGCCCACGGTGTCCGTAATGATGACCTCGATGTCTCGGGGGAACCGCAGTCGCCGGCTGGATGGATCCAGGGTGGCGAACAGGCGCTCCTCCGCCAGCACGCGGCTGTGGGTGAGGCTGTTGAGCAGCGTGCTCTTGCCGGCGTTGGTATAGCCGATGATCGAGATGATCGGGACCTTTTTCTTGTCGCGTTTGGCGCGCAGCTGCCGCCGGTGGCGGCGCACTTCCTCCAGCGCATCTTCCAGCTGGGCGATGCGCCGGCGCACCCGGCGCCGGTCGACCTCCAGCTTGGTTTCGCCGGGGCCCCGGCCGCCGATGCCGCCCGCCAGACGGGACAGGGCGGTGCCTTTGCCCACTAGCCGCGGCAGCATATACTTGAGCTGGGCCAGCTCCACTTGGAGCTTGCCCTCGCGCGACCGGGCGCGCTGGGCGAAGATGTCCAGAATCAGCTGGGTGCGGTCGATGACCTTCAAATCGGTTTGGTCGGTGATGGAGCGGATCTGGGACGGGTTCAGCTCCTGGTCGAACACAATGATCGAGGCCGCCTCCTGGAGGGCGTGAATCGCCAGCTCCTGGAGCTTGCCGGTGCCGATCAGATAGCGGTGGTCCGCCTTCTCCCGCTGCTGGATGACGGAGCCGACGACCTCGATACCGCCTGAGCGGGCGAGCTGCCTCAGCTCGGCCATGGACTCCTCCGACTGGCGCCGAGGGGCAGAGGAGACGCTGACCAGCAGGGCCCGATCCCGCGCGAAACCGGCCGTGCGTCCCGTGATCACCCGCTGCAGCTCGTCCTCCAGGGCCTCGACGAGCGCAAGGCAGTCGAGGTCCAGCGCATTCGGCGCCGCCTCCGGCAGCAGCCGGTGGGGCAGGCGCTCGGAGGCGCCCGGAAGGACATGGGCGGCATACACCCGGCGCGGCATCCCGTCGGCTCCCATGCCGATGGCCGCCATCACGTCCAACCGGAGCAGAGCCAGGTCGGTCAGATCGTCGCGGGTGAGCGGTTCGTCGCTGAGGTGGGTGTGGATGCAGCGCAGGCCGTTGAGACGCCCCGGCGCAGCCTGGTATTCGGCCGTGGTCGGAATGACGATCCGTTTGGGATCGCCCACCACCACAAAGGCGATCCGCCCTTGGCGATTCACCAGCAGGCCGATCTGCCGCCGGATGTCGTGGGACAGCCGGCTGAGGTCCCGGGCGAGCTCCGGGGTGATCAACGCCTCCGGCGGGACGCGCCTCCGGTAGATATTTTCCAGCTTTCGGATCTGGCTGGGCTTTAGGCCGGTGACGTTACCGAAAAGCCGCTTCATTCGGGTCGGGCCATGCCTCCTTAATCATTCAGCGGTTACGCCGTTCCGCGCATCGCCTCGGGGGCCATGTTTTCAAAGCGGGTGTAGGCGGACAGGAAGGTGAGGAGGACTTCGCCGATCGGCCCGTTGCGCTGTTTGGCGAGAATGATCTCGGCCGTGCCCCGGTGGGGATTGGTCTCCTCCTTGTTGTAGACCTCGTCGCGGTAGATGAAGGCGACCACGTCGGCGTCCTGCTCAAGGGCGCCGGACTCCCGCAGGTCCGACAGCCTCGGCCGCTTGTCGTTGCGCTGCTCCAGCATCCGGTTCAGTTGGGAAAGAGCCATCACGGGGACCTGGATCTCCTTGGCCAGCGCCTTCAACGACCGGGAGATCTCCGAGATTTCGAGGTCGCGCCGTTCGGCGCTCGCCCGGCCCTGCATGAGCTGCAGGTAGTCGATCACGATCAAGCCGATGTTCTTGTCCATCTTGAGGCGGCGGGCCTTGGCGCGCACCTCCATCGCCGAGAGGCTCGGCGAGTCGTCGATGAAGATCGGAGCGGCGGAGAGCACCCCGGCCGCATCCGTCAAACGCTCCCAGTCCTCCATGCTGAAAAACCCGCTGCGCAGCCGCGACGAATCGATGCGGGCCTCGGCGCACAGCAGGCGCAGGGACAGCTGCTCCTTGGACATTTCCAGGGAAAAGACCGCGACCGGCACCCCGGCATCGACGGCGGCATTGCGGGCGATGTTCAGCGCCAGGGCGGTCTTGCCCATGCTCGGCCGGGCGGCCAGAATAATCAGGTCGGAGTTCTGCAGCCCCGAGGTCAGGTTGTCGAGCAGGGTGTAGCCGGTGGGAACGCCGGTGACCAGGCTTTTGTTTTTTTGCTTTTCCTCCAGGAAGTCGATGTTGCCGTCGATGAGCTTGCTGAGCGGATAGAACGCCTGGCGGGCTTTTTTGTCGGTGATTTCGAAGATCGCGGCTTCGGCGAAATCGATGATGTCGTCCGTGCCGCCCTGCTCCTGGAAGCAGCGCTTGGTGATGGCGTTGGCCTTCTCGATCAGCCGCCGCAGCACCGCCTTGTCGTGGACGATGCGGGCGTAATGCTGCGCGTTCACGGCGAGCGGCACCGCATCGAGCAGCCGCGCCAGATACGCGGCGCCGCCGACGGCCTCGAGCTGGCCCTTTTCCTTCAGGGTGTTGTTGAGGGTGATGACGTCGACCGGCTCCCCGCGGTCGAACAGGTCGGTCATGGCCGCGAATATCCGCTGGTGAGCCGTGCGGTAGAAGTCCGCCGCCGCCAGGATCTCCACGACCTCCAGCAGAGCGGTGTTGTCGACCAGGATCGCGCTGAGCAGCGACTCCTCGGCCTCGATGTGCTGGGGCGGGACATGGAGCGGCTCCGTGTCCCTGGGGGCGGGGTTGTCCTTTTCGGCCATAGGCGTGCCCGGTTCCTAACCTGAGCGATTCCGGGATCCGGAGCGGATCCCGGCGGAGCCTCCGCCCGCCGCCGCCGCTGACCGGCGGCCGCGCCGGGTGGGTCGAATTCCTTCCATTCCGGGGAATCAGCCTTCGCTGACCACTTCCAGCGTGATTTCCGGCTCGACTCCCTTGTAGACACGGATCGGAATTTTGAAGCTGCCCAGCTGTTTGACGGGTTCGGTCAGCAGCACCATGCGCTTTTCCACCACGATGTTCTGGGCGGCCAGGGCATCGATGATATCGCGGACGCCGACGGATCCGTACAGGCGGTCCTCCTCGGCCACTTTGGCGCCGATCCGGCAGACGACGCCCTCCAGCTTTTGCGCCATCTCCTCGGCCAGTTTGCGCTCCTTGGCGATCTGAAGCTCGAACTTGGCCTTTTCCGACTCCAGCCGCTTGCGGTTTTCCGGGGTGGCGATGAGCGCCTTTTTTTGAGGCAGCAGGAAGTTGCGGGCATAACCCGGCTTGACTTCGACCTCGCTGCCGATGATGCCCAGGGATTCGATGGTTTGGGTGAGTATCACTCTCATAGAATATCCTCCAGGGTCTGGCGCCGTCAGCCCGGCGCAAGCGGTTTTTGCAGTTTTCGAAAGTTGAACCAGGTGTCGAAGAATCCGACGCCGATCACAGCCAGCATCACCACCTGTTGGATGGCGATCAATCCGTAGAGCACCACGCGGGCGAACAGCGGGATCTGCTTCTTCTGAAAGAAATAGGCCACGATCGCCATTCCTTGAAAAAAATAGATCACCATGAACACGATCAGACCGTTCAAGCCCAGCAGCTTGACGCCGACGCTCGGTATCAGCAGCAGGACGCCCGATCCGATGACCCCCCAGACCATCGGCTCCGGCGCCTTCCAGCGATCCAGGGGCCCGTAATCCGGGAACGGCAGGCTCCGCCGCTGGCATAACCAGCGCGACACCAGCAGGCAGATCCAGGTGATCAACAGGCTGGATCCGATCACCAGCGCGGGCAAGATTCCCACCAGTATCCGCTGGATGGCGTCGAGCGAGTTCTGCAGAAAATCAAGCTGCTCCCGGGAAAGGCCCATTTGCTGATAGAGCAGAAGGCTCAGCTCCAGGTGCCGGCGGATGCCCTCGGATACCGTTGCCAGCGGCCCCTGCCCGGTCCAGAGGCTGGCGGCCAGCACGCCGCCGAGGCTGGCCAGCATGACGGCGATGCAAACGGCAACCGCGGTTTTTTCCAGGGACCGACGGCGGGCCATCTGCTCGCCCATCACGAAACCGATCAGCAGCAGCTCGCCGAAGAACAGCGCCTCCACCGGGCCGCCGATCAGCAGCGCACAGCCGAGTGCCGCCACGCCGATGGTCCGGACGGCTGAATGGCCAAGCTTGGCGCGGAAGAAGATCAGCGGTACCGGAATGAACGCCGATCCGATCAGCCCGGCCATGGGAACCAGCGTGCAAACCGCAACGGCCAGGCAGGTGATCACGACGCCGGTGGCAAGTTCCCTGGTCATTGACCCGTTGCCGGGGCCGAAGAACGACCCGCCGGCCGGATGCGCCGGCGACCGCGTTCAGCCCTGATCCAGGGACCCGACAAAAGGCAGCAGCGCGATCGTCCGGGCGCGCTTGATGGCGTGGGTGAGCCTCCGCTGGTGACGGGCGCAGCAGCCGGAAATCCGTTTCGGGATGATCTTGCCGCGTTCGGTGATGAAATACCGCAGCATGCGCGGATCCTTATAGTCGATGACCAGGCTGCTATCGGCGCAAAATCGGCACACCTTCCGTCGGTGGAAGACGCGGCGCTTGCGTTTGGGGGCGGCAGACGGCCGGGAATCTCGGTTGGTGGGTGCGGGCATGGGTCAAGCCTCCTGTTGGGTTTCCGCGGAATCGGTCGGCGGGGGTTCGACGGCGGCGGCCGCTTCGGCAGGAGCTGCCGGTGCGGCCTCGGCCGGCTTCTGCGCTTCGGCCTCGGCCTTGGCCATCTCTTCCTTGATTTTTTCGATGTCGGGGTTCGAGTCGAGCAGCACCGACATGTGCTTCAGCACGCGCTCGTCGATGCGGAAAAACCGCTCCAACTCGTTGACCAGCTGGCCCGTGCCGCCGAAATCGAAGCGCACATAATACCCCCGCTCCTTCTTGGCGATGGCGTAGGCCAGCTTCCGCGATCCCCACTCATCGATGCGGATGAGGAACCCGCCCATTTGGGACAGGATGTCCTTCACTCTCTCGATAACCGGCGCGCGCTGATCCACGGAGAGATCCGGATCTAGGATGATAAATGTTTCGTACCGTCGCATGAATCCTCCTTTCGGGTGTCAAGCCCTGGAGTCCGGCCCCAGAGCAAGGATGGACAGACGATCGTGTGATCGTAAACAACAAAAACTATCTATTTACCCGCTCATTCTGCCTCGGTCAACAAAATTTTCCGGGGAGGGTGCCGTTCTGATGAACGCGGGAATAAGGGGTGAGCACGCTGGAGCGCACCGTCAGGCTGGTGGGCTGCACTGGAATCGAACCAGTAACCTACTGATTAAGAGTCAGTTGCTCTGCCTAGTTGAGCTAGCAGCCCCCACAAAGCCTTTGCAAAACAACGAACGCGACTTCTACCAGCTTTGCCGTCCCTTGTCAATTTTTTTTCCAGGGAGGCTTCTCCCGGTTCCATTGTTCGCGTTTGAGACGTTTCGGGTCGATTTTGCGGCCCTTGCGGGTCGTGCGTTTCAAGGACTCCGCCACCTGGGGCCCGGCGGCCTTGTCCACATCCAGCGCGAAGCTGCCGGGCGTTGCCGGCCGGTCCGCCAGCCGGTCGGCTCGCGCCGGCTTCCGGGTCTTTTCCGGCGATTCGGCCGGCAGGGCCGGGCCGCTGAAACAGCCGGCCGGGATGTGTTCAGCCAAGAAAAGACCGGTGCCGAAGCGGGTCAACGCCACGCCCCGCTCTTCGGCCGTGCGAACGTTGACGGTCAGGATCACCGGTTGCGGATCGATGCGGCGGCCCAACCGCTCGGCCCACTCCCGTTGCACGGACAGAACCACCCGAGGGTGGCTGGACGGATGGATCCCATTGGCGTGAACGCTGGGGTAGGCGCGGCGGCGGATCGAAGTATAAAGCAGCTTCGGCGGTCGCGTCGCCTCGGGGTCGGGAGGCAAGTCCTCCCGCAGCCGGGCGCGAATCCGGTGTGCGTCGATTTCGAACGCCGGCTCCGGGATCGTGATCAACATCTGCCGCAAATGGGATTCGTTGACGTATCCCCAGCCGGCCTCTTCGTGCAGGGCCTTGAGCAGGTCCTTGATCTTGACGAAGCCGTCCGCATCCGGAATCAGTCCGAATTCATCCGGCCGTCGGCCCAGCACGTAGGCCAGCATTTTGGCGAGATTCCGGGGGGAACGCGTCTTGTCCATGTCGGCACCCGTCGCACCGGCGGATGCTTTGCCGGGCTTCTGCATCGTTGCGGGTCAGGGCCCTCGGCGCATGGCGCCGGCCTCGCTCGGTCCGCTGTCTTGACCCGTTTAGTGGCTTCTGATATTTTGCCGCATCTTTGAAAAAGTCAACCGGATATCCACCATTGGAAAGGATCATCGCCGTGAAAGCACCCCAGCATTCATGCCGTCTCTACGAGCGTGCCGTCCGGTCGATTCCCGGCGGCGTCAACAGCCCGGTGCGGGCCTGCCGGTCCGTGGGAGCCGATCCATTGTTCATCCGCAGCGCCTCCGGGGCGGAGATCGTCGATGCGGACGGAAACCGTTACATCGATTACATCGGATCGTGGGGGCCCATGATTCTCGGCCATCGCCATCCCGCGGTGGTGGCCGCCATTCAGAAGGCGATGCAGCGCGGAACGAGTTTCGGTGCGCCCACCGATCTCGAGATCACGCTGGCGGAAATGGTGATCGCGGCCGTGCCGTCGGTGGAGATGGTGCGCATGGTCAACTCCGGCACAGAGGCCGCCATGAGTGCGATCCGATTGGCGCGGGGCTATACCGGCCGCGACCTCGTCGTCAAGTTCGACGGCTGCTACCACGGCCACGCCGATACCCTGCTCGTGGCGGCGGGCTCCGGGGTCGCCACGCTCGGCATCCCCGGCAGCCCCGGCGTTCCCAAGCCCACGGCCCGGCACACCGTATCGCTGCCCTACAACGACATCGACTGCTTCAGCCGGTTCATGCACCAGCATGGCGAGAAAGTGGCCGGCGTCATCGTCGAGCCGGTGGCCGGCAACATGGGCCTGGTGGCGCCCGTCAAGGGCTTTCTTCAGGGCTTGCGCAAGCTGACGGCCCAGCACGGTGCGGTCTTGATCTTCGACGAAGTCATGACCGGCTTCCGGGTGGCCTACGGCGGGGCCCAGAGCCTTTACCGCATCCGGCCGGACCTCTCCTGCTTCGGCAAGATCATCGGCGGCGGGCTGCCGGTGGGGGCCTATGGCGGCCGCCGCAAAATCATGTCCCACATCGCGCCCCAGGGGCCGGTTTACCAGGCCGGGACCTTGTCCGGCAACCCGCTGGCCATGGCGGCCGGCATCGCCACCCTGGCGCAGCTCCGGAAAAAGGGATTCTACGAGAAACTCGAGAAGCAGAGCGTGCGGCTCTGCACGGGTCTCGCCGCAGCCGCCGCCCAGTCGGGTTTTGCGGTGCAGGTCGACCACGTGGGGTCGATGCTCGGCATGTTCTTCTGCGCCGATCCGGTCCGGAATATCGCAGACGCCAGGAAGAGCGACCTGGCGCTTTTTTCGAAATTCTACCAGGGGATGCGCCGCGAGGGCGTTTACATCGCCCCGTCCCAGTTCGAGGCGCTGTTCCTGTCCTCGGCCCACACCTCACGGCACATCGATCGGACCGTGCAGGCGGCGGAAAAGGTTTTCAAACAGCTCTGCCACTAGCCCATCTCTTTCACTCAACGCTGCTTGGAATGGTGTTTTTCTAAGGCCATGGATGTGAAGCAGAATTTTATCCCCGCTGCGGTGCGGCGGATCCACCTGATTGCCGTCTGCGGAACGGCCATGGGCGCGCTGGCGTGCATGCTCAAGGATCTGGGGTACGAGGTCACGGGCTCGGACCAGAAGGTCTATCCGCCCATGAGTCGCTTTCTGGCCGCCCGGAGCATCCCGGTCATGGACGGCTTCCAGGCCGAGCACCTGGCCTACGGTCCGGACCTGGTAATCGTGGGCAACGCCGTGCCCTGCACCAACCCCGAGGCGGTCGCATGCGAACGGCTCGGCCTGCCCTACTGCTCCATGCCGCAGGCGATCAACCGCTTCGTCGCGGACGGCCGGCGGTCCTTGATGGTCGCCGGCACTCACGGAAAGACCACCACCTCCGCGCTGCTGACCTGGGTTCTGCAGACGGCGGGCCGCGACCCGTCGTTCGTGATCGGGGGCATCCTCAAGGACTTCGACAGCAACTACCGCCTGGGCCGCGGGACCGACATCGTGATCGAGGGCGACGAATACGACACCGCGTTTTTCGACAAGGGGCCCAAGTTCCGGCACTACCGGCCGGCCGCCACGGTGCTGACCAGCATCGAGTTCGACCATGCCGACATCTACCGCGATCTCGGGCACGTCCAGAGCGCCTTTCGGGGTCTGGTGGCCGGGCTCGATCGCGAGAGCCTGTTGGTGGCTTGCGACCGGGATGCGGCCATCGACGAGGTGGTTGACGGCGCCGCCGCGGCCGTGCAGCGCTACGGCTGCGAGACCGGCTCCGACTGGCGCCTGGGGCCGGTCACGATCGACCCGCCGTGGACCTCATTTGACGTGCTGCGGCCGGAAGGGTCCTTCGGCCGCTTTCGGACGCGTATGATCGGCCGACACAATCTGTTGAACGCGATCGCCGTCATCGCGATCGCCGACCATCTGGGGATCGCGGCGCCGGCGGTGGCGGACGCGCTGGAAAGCTTCCAGGGGGTCAAGCGCCGCCAGGAGATCCGGGGGGAAAAGCGCGGCATCATCGTCATGGACGACTTCGCGCACCACCCCACGGCCGTGCGCGAAACCATCGCGGCGGTGCGATCGTCTTACCCCGGCCGGAGGATCATCGCCGTTTTCGAGCCGCGCACGAATTCGAGCATGCGCAAGGTGTTTCAGCCGGTCTATCCCCGGTCTTTCGACGGCGCGGACCGGATCTGCATCCGCAGGCCATCGATGCTGGAGAAGGTGCCGGCGGCCGAGCGCTTCTCGGCCGAGGCCCTGGTGGCCGATCTGCAGCGGCAGGGCCGGGATGCCGCGTTTTTCGCGGATACCGAGAGCATCATCGCATCCATCGTCGACAGCGGACGGAGCGGCGACGTCGTGCTCGTCATGTCCAACGGCGGCTTCGACAACATCCACGAA
>CAYRUF010000080.1:0-15120 GCA_964427375.1 uncultured Desulfatibacillum sp.
CGAAAACGATTACGCACGATGCTCAATGGTAATCAAGTAACGTTGTAGGGTTAATAACCTGTCCGCTTGTATCAGCGCTTGGCCGTGATGCTCCTTCCGTCCGGCGTGTGCAGCACGAGGCGCTTCTCCGGGGAGATCTCGAAGCGGAAAACCGCCTGCAGCAGCTCGAGGAACCGGGTCTCCTGGCGGCTCAAGGCCTCCTCGCAGGCCATCATGGTGGTCCCCATCTGCGAGAAGGAGAGCCCTTCTCCGGTCAAATGGTAGCCCCCGATGAAGCGGTTGCACGAGGCGTTCCCCGCCACCCGCCCCTCCTCCATGAAGAGAATCGTTGCTCCGGATTGGTCGACCACCGGCTCGCCGCCGATCGTCTCCACGATCCATTCCCCGCCGGTAAGGAGGCTCTTCGGATCGCCGCCGCAGCCGTGATGCCCTTTGCCGTCGAGCTCGTAGCGCACGTGGTAGGGGTGGGGCATACCGGTGGCGACGTCGGCGCAGATCCGGGGCTCGATCCATACCGACAGGCGGCGGCCCTCGGCCTCGGTGCGGAAGCGGATGCCGTCGACCGAAACCTGCGGTGCGGTCTGCGGGAAGCGCAGCTGGAGCGCCCCGAAGTCGGCGTTCAGGAAGATGGCACCCGGATCGATCGTGATCATCCAGCCGGGCTCCTGGCCGCGGGCGGTGAAGGGAAGCTCGGGTTCCCGCACGGCCAGGCACTCCGGGAGTTCCTTGCCGCGCACGGTGACGAGCGCGCTCTCCCCCTTGCTCCAGAAGCCGGTCTCCGTTCCGTCGACGGCCCGGTACCGCGCCCCGGAGGCCGACACCACCGGTTTCAGGTCGAAGACCTCGCCCCCCGCGACCATGCGCGCACGCTCCCCCAGCACACCGAAGATGATCGAAGCCTCGCCGCATCGGTAGGGTGTGCCGAAGGGGGCCTGCTCCACCGGCTGATTGGCCGCGGGCCCCGTGAGCGGGGTGTAGCTGCAGCCGGAGGCGAGCACCACGATGACGGCCAGCAACGCCCACAGCGTCTGCCTGTCCATGTAGCTTCTCCATTTTGGGTTTGAAAAAAATGACGCCGCACAACCGGTCAGTTACGGTGCGGGATTTTCATCGCGTCTGCCATATTGTTGGATCAAACGAAGCCGCATTCTGGTGATATTTATTCGGCGGAAAAGCAGTGAGGAAAATAACCCGGACATCATCCGGGTCCAACAGTCGGGCAGTCGGGCAGGTTGATTTAACTTTTTTAAGGCGCTGGTACGCCATTTCGCGCATATCCGCCAGCTTCCCGAAGTTGAGGCAATCGGTCGGGCAGGCTTTCACACAGGCCGGCTCCAGGCCCTCTATTAATCGGTCGTTACACAGCGTGCATTTGGCCAACTCACCACTTGGGCCGCTGCGGGGAACGTTGTATGGGCAGACCCCCGTAATATCCGCCGCGTTCAGATTTCGGGTTTTCGGCGTAAACAGCACGGCACCGGTCTGCTTGTCTTGATAGATGGCGTCGGTGTTCCGGGCCCACAGCAGGCAGGGCGCTGCGAGACAATGGCGGCATTGGTCCGGGAAAAAAAGCCAGTGCACCTTGCCGTCGATGAGCTGCTCCCGCATTCGCACGAGCTTGTAGGTCGTGTACGACAAATCCGGCGGGTTTTGAAGGTTCCCGAAGTTTTCGGTCTGCTCCGCCGGGAGGCGGTTCCATGCCTTGCAGGCAACCTGGCAGGCTTTACAGGCAATACAGCGAGTCGTATCGATAAACATACCGCTGTCCATCGCTTTATCCCTTGCTCAATTTAAGTATGTTCACCATAAACGACTTGTATTCCGGTATCTCGGCGACTGGGTCGGTCGCGGTGGCGACCAGAACATTGACGCTTTCTTCCGTGCCGGTCCCCGGCCAACGCCAGCCGAAATGAAAGGGGATCCCCACCTGATGCAGGGTCTGGCCGGCGATTTTAAACGGCCGCAACCGATGGGTGACGACCGCGGTGCATTCCAGCTGGCCGCGGGAGCTTTGAACGATGATTCGCTCGCCGGTCTCGATCGCTTTGGCTGCTGCCAGTTCATGGCTCAATTCAACAAACACCCGTGGCTGCATCTCCAGGTTCCATGGCATCATCCGGGTAACCGTATGCCAGTGCTCCGATAGTCTGAAGGTGGTGCAGATGATCGGAAAACTGGGATCGGCCTTGGCCGGTAGGTCGGCCTTCGGCGCGTATCGAAGCAGCGGTGGTCTCAACTGTGAGCTCAACGGATTTTCCAAAATCGGACTTTCAAACGGCTCATAGTGTTCCGGCAGCGGTCCATCTTTGAGTGCCGGGGCAAAAATCTGCCCGACACCGTTGGGCAGCATGATAAACGGGTAGCGACCGTTTTCATTGGCAGAGCCATCCGGGTGCTTCAGCGGCATGCCGCCGCCGTCGATGATGTCCCCTTCCCATTGCCCGCCGGCAAACCGGCCGTCGTGGACCTCACCGTCAAATCGAACCACCCAGCGTCGCTCATCCCATGGCTGCCCGTTGGGATCAACCGCGGCGCGGTTGTAGATAATCCGGCGATCCAGCGGCCAGGCCCAGGCAAATTCGGGATACCGGCCGAGCTGGCCGGGGCCGTCCCGCTGGCCCTGCCGTGCCGATCGATTGCCTGCTTCCGTATAGCTGTTGCAGTAAAGCCAGTTGCCGCTGGAAGTGCTGCCGTTGTCCTGCAGGTGCAGAAAATCCGGCACCAGGGTTCCCTTCTTATACTCTGTGCCATCGATGATTATATCTTCGACAAAGTAGCCGTTGATCGCCTTGGCCACTTGGTGCGGGTCGAATTGGCCCCCGGTGGTGTAGTTCCACTGGAGGTTGCGGATGGGGTCGGGAAATATGCCGCCCTTCGTATAGAGCCTTTTCAGTTTTCTGCCGAGGGCCGTCAGAATTTGACCGTCGGATTGGCTCTCTCCGAGCGGCTGCGGACCGGCGGAACGCCACTGCATCCATCGCCCGCTGTTGGTGGCACTGCCCTCTTTTTCGATCGTGGTGCAGGCCGGCAGGCTGAACACCTCGGTTTTGACATTCTCGGGCCGCATGCCCGGACCGCGCCAAAACTCACTTGTCTCCGTGTCAAATACATTGACGTGGACCATCCAGTCCAACCGCGTCAGGCATTCGCGAATGATATTGACATTGCCGCAGGAAGCTGCCGGGTTCATGCCCCAGGCAAAAAAACCTTTTATATCGCCGTGCCACATGTCGTAAAAAAGCTTCCACCACGAATAGCTGCGGTTATCGTCGCCTTTCGGCAGCCAATGGTACCCGAAATCGTTTGCCTTTGTGGCAGCCTCTCCGAACATCGATTTGAGAAAACTAACCGAATACCTGGGAAAATTATTCCACCAGTTGGTGGAGCGGGGATCGCTGCTCGCGGGGGTGTTGTTCCGATTGTATACCTCCAGGCTTCGGTCGGACTCCCGCGGAAGGCTCAAGTAACCGGGCCAGCTGTCGAACAGCAGCCCGTGATCGGTTGATCCCTGCACATTGTTGTGCCCGCGCAGCGCATTGATACCGCCGCCGGCAAGGCCCATATTACCCAGCAGCAGCTGAATGATGCTGATGGCACGGATATTCTGGACGCCGGTCGTATGCTGGGTCCACCCCATGGCATATAATACCGTTCCCGCCTTATCGGCAGCACCCGTATCGGAAAATGCCTCATACACCGCGAGCAACTCTTCTTCGGTGGTTCCGGTAACCCGGGAAACGGTTTTCAAATCATAGCGGGCATAGTGCTTTTTCAGCAGCTGGTACACGCACCGCGGATGCTTCAGCGAGGAGTCTCTTTTGGGGAGGCCGGCGTCATCGATTTCAAATTGCCATTGGGTGGTGTCGTAGCGTTGTTGGATGGGATCGAATCCGGCAAACAGACCGTCTTCGAATCCGAACTGATCGTTAACGATGAAGGCTGCATTGGTGTAGTGGGAAACATATGATTTCTGGTAGCGCTGGTTTTCCATTATGTAACGGATCATGCCACCGAGAAAGGCGATGTCGGTGCCGGACCGCAAGCAGGCATAGATATCCGCAACCGCTGCTGTGCGCGTCAAGCGGGGATCCACGCAAATGAGTTTGGCGCCATTTTCCTTGGCCTGCATCACGTATCGGAAAGATATCGGATGGTTCTCGGCCGGATTGGCCCCCATGACTAGGATGCAGTCGCTGTTCTTGACATCGATCCAATGATTCGTCATCGCGCCGCGTCCGAACGACTCTGCCAGAGCCGCCACGGTCGAGCTGTGTCACAAACGCGCCTGGTGTTCGATATAGACCAGGCCAAGGGCACGCAGCAATGCCTGATAAAGCCAGCACTCTTCGTTGTTCATGGCCGCACTGCCCATGGAGGCCATGTTGGTTACCCGGTTGACCGTGTTGCCGCGGTCGTTCCGGAATGTAAAACCGGCATCACGGGTTTGTTGGATGCGCTGTGCGATTTTATCCAGGGCCCAATCCCAGGAGACGGGTTTCCATTCGGTTGAATAGGGGGCGCGATACATGGGTCGGGTCAGCCGGTCTTCATTTTCGACAAACTGGTAAAGGGCCGCCCCCTTTGAACACAGTGATCCCCGGTTGATCACATGGTCCGGATCGCCTTCGATATGGATGGTGCGCCGGTCTCCATCCAGCCGAGAATGCACGATCGCGCCGCAGCCGACTGCACAGTAGGGGCAGATGGTCTTGGTTTCGCGGACGCTTTTTAAATTCAACTGCCGCGCATGGGCCGCAATCGGACCCAAATCGAAGCCTATCCCGCCAACCGATATTCCGGCAAACACCGTTCCGGACAGTTGAAGAAACCTTCTGCGAGTAACCTCCATGGTGTTTCCTTTCGCTGCGTGGATCGGAAGCCTCAATTCAGCTTCAAGACATCCAGGGCTTTCTCAAAATCCGACATGCCAGGGAGATTAAAATATAGACCATCACCGCACCGAGATGAAAGAAGACTACGGCCATCAAACCGGCCAGGGGCAGGTTGATAGCGGGAAGATTTTTGAGCGCCGACAATGCGCCCGAGACAAGCACCATGCCGAACGCCACCACCCGGAGAACGCCGGCCCTCGATAAGCGGGCATCTCGGCTGCGACGCTGGTTGTAATGGATGATATAATAGGTCGATAGTGCGAGAAGGACTCCTCCGGATAGGTAATGAACATATATATTGATAAAAAAATCGGCCGACCAGCCAAGTCCGGGTATATCCGACACGAAATAGCGGCCCCACAGCGGCATGTTGCCGAACCCGGTAAAGATGGAAATCCCCAATGCCGCCGGGAACGCCCATTTCAGATAGTAATCGAACCAATCGTTGCGCATGGTCAACCCTCCTGTCCGTCTGATTGGTCGACCGAACGCTTACGTCTGGCTACCGCGGCGATGGCTCCGATCACCGGTCCGGCAATCAGCGCCGAGGCAAAGCGGTTGACCCGAGTCATGGAATCGGGGACGCTTTTCAGGTGGGGCCGACCCGGCCCGGTGGCGATGGCTTGGTCGAGAATATCGAACGGAACCGGCGAGACGTAAATGGTGTTGGTGCCGCCGCTCTCGTTTTCGCCGTAGATGAATCCGTCGATCTCCCCGGCGAGCTGGTGCGCCCGCTTCAGGATCGCTTGTCTGGGTCCGATTCTCTGAAGCTCTTTGGGACAGGCCTCGATGCAGGCCGGCAACTCTCCCAGCGCCACCCGGTCGTAACAGCGATCGCATTTGAACATCACGCCGTTGCCGGCGAAATTGGGCAGCAGATTCAAATAGGAACCCACGCCGGATTGCCGCTCGGGTATCTGCCAGGGACAGACTTGCTTGCACTTGCCGCCCCCCATGCACAGGTCCGGATGAATACGGACAATACCGTTGCCCTGCGCAAAGGCCACGCCAAAGGGGCACAGGTTGACGCACGGTGCGTTGTGGCAGTGCATGCACCGCCGCGGCAGGTGGAGTTCAAAATCTTTTCCCTTATATTGCCCCTTGGCCGTTTGAATCATCAGCCAGTTGAAGGGGGTCAGCCGGTCGCGGACGGCCCGTTTTGCGGGTGATGTCCAATCGGCAATATCCACCCGGCTGCGCGGGAACATGGCCGGTATAGGGCCATCCAGCTCGGGGAATTTATGCACATTGATGTCACGGCATGCTTCCACGCAAGCCCCGCAGGCAATGCATTTGCGCAAATCCAAGAGCGTACATAAATCCTCGCCATTGGATGCCGTAACGGTTCGAGGAAGCAGCAGGCAGGATGCGGCTGCGGCGCCGCCCAGCATGCTGGTTTTCAAAAAAGATCGTCGGGTTATTTTTTTCTGCATGGGATCGATCTTTCCAACGGGGTGCGGTTCAACCCGCATAAAAATTTTCAGGACGATTCAACGCAGGTGACACCGGGTACAACTGATGGGTATTTGGCTCTGCCTCAGGTTTTGCCTGACCGCTATGTGGCAGCCGACGCATTGGGCATGCAGAGCGACCAGATAGTGTTCGTTTCTTTCTTTCGAGCTGAGAGCCTCCGCATCTTCAAAGCGCGGGAAACCCTTGGCGGTATGGCATTCTCGACAATGACTATCGACCCGCACGGCTCCGGATTCAAGGCTATGATGACACCGTACACACGTGATCCTGTACTTAACAATGTGTTCTTTATGTGCAAATCGGACGGTTCCCGAATAGATCCGGATGGGATTGACATGCGGGAACCGATACTCGAAAACGTCCGGCAGATCATCCTCCGCGACGGCATTCAGGGTGATCAGCAGAATGAAGATGAACGGGAGGGCCGACCAGAAGTGACTTTTTGGCATCGTGTATGATAGGAACTCGCTTATCGTAGCCGTCCGCATCTTCACCTCCCGAATGGCGTTCCGCCAAATGGTCAGCCCAACACGTCGTGCCGGCCGGAACCAGCCAAGAAAGCGGCGTGATGAATCGGATCAATCCTCATCCGTTGAGGCGGCCGCCTCCGCGACGACGATCGTCGCGCGGTCTAAACCGGTGTTGCCGTTTCCAGGATCGAACGCATACACGGTGATGTCGTAGGGGCCCGGGCCGGGGATCATGAAGACGCCCGCAAACTGCCCGATCTCGCCGGCATAGGAGAGCTTGATCTCTCCGACCCGGCGATCCCGCTGGCGGATGAGCGCAACGACCTCGAAGGCGTTCGCATCCCAGAACCCGCCCGGCTCGATCGGGCATCCGCACAGCATCATCACATTGGCGCGCAGCTCGATTTGCTTCTGTCCCGCCGGCACACGCCAGCGGGACGGCGGGGACAGGATGTCCACGGAGAAGCCCGGCAGTTCGAGCACCAGGCCGTCGCCGCCGGTGACGTGCTTCCCGGGGACCAGCCACTGCGTGACCGTCGCGACCGCGGTCGATTGCGGCTGGCTCAGCGGCCCGCGGGCCGTGACGACGACCTGCCGCGGCTCCTCCAGATCGAGCGTGGCCCTAAACACGGCCGAAGTCGTAGTGGACAGCGGTGCGTGCCGCGGCCAGGCTTCGGCCATGATCCGGCGGTCGTTGCCTGAATTGCCGACGGTCTTGCCCCGCGCGAGCAGCTCATTCGTCTCGGCGTCGCGGATCGTGATCTCGGCACCGGCGACACCGGTGCCGATGAACTTCGCGCCCTTGCTCAGGACGCGGACATCGATCTGCGTATCGACGGCCGCCGAATCGGCGCCGATCCCGAATACTAGGATTGCAGCAAGCCATATCCAACCCAGTCGTCTCATTTCAATCCCCCCGCTTGTCAAAAGCATGTCGAATCGAAACCAACGGGATCATCAGCGAGTGTCACGCCTGACGAAACCACGCCGTATGTTCACGGCAGCGCAGTGCCGGGAGTCGCCTAAGCCTGATACCCGTCCTCCGGCAGCGTTTAGGGAGTCCGGGCGAGATTCGTTGACCGAGGACGAACCCGGGAAATTCGCGCCGATAGCCTGTTCGAGCGTCTCTCTCATCTCGGCCGCTGCGCGGGTGGAGTCGCCCGTGTCGATCAGGCAGCCATTGACCTTTGCGATCTGTCGCAAAAACCGGACTAACCGCCTTATTTTATAGCCTTCGGTGGTTCATTTATGGTTTTTTTTGGAATATTTCCGTTGTTGACCGAAAAATTTGAGTTGCACCACCAGACCTGTAACTGCCACGAGGACGAATGCAATGATGGTGAAAGAATCCAAGATCCTCGAACCGGGATAAAGCCAGGTCCGTAATCCCCACGCCACGATCATTGCGCCATTGAGTGCGCTGGCCACCATGACCATCGCATCCTTGGCGTAAATGAAAACGTATGAGCCGGCCAAGGCGCCCACCAGACCGACCAGCAATGGCGTATAAGTGGCTGAAGGCCACAGGGCCCCGACTATGACAGTAACCAGACCATATCCAAGAACCGCTCCGGCAATGCCAATCATTACACTCCAGTACAGGTAAGCTGCGCTGGCGAACAAGATCGCAAGGATAACCGCTATGACCAGGGCCGCTATCGGATAATCGGGTGCAACGACGGTGACTCCTAAAATGTAGCCGATAATTCCTCCGTAAATCGGCAGAAAAATACGGAAAATAGGATAGCCAAACAGCGCAAAGACTGCACCATATGCAATAGCCAAAACCCCTGCAAGTGAACTCGACATGAATCTCTCTCCTTCTACTATCCGAAGTTCATGACTGGTACGGCAACAGGAATAGGATCGTCACGCCGGAGCCTTTGATCAGCGGCCTGCCGCCGATGATCTCCCAGATCTTCGGAGCGATCATGATTCCATGAAGGTCCTCCATTCTGGCGCGTGTCCAGTGGCAGACTGCGCACTGGCGTAATGAATCGGATCAATCCTCGTCCGACGCGGCGGCCGCCTCCGCGACCACGACCGTCGCATGGTCGAGGCCGGTGTTGCCTTTGCGGGGATCGAACGCGCATACGGTGATGACGGCAAACCATGCCCAACTAGGTCGTCTCATTTCAATCGCTCCTTTCCGTGGCTGAAGACGGTTCTTCCATGCCTCCCTCGTTGCGGGCGCGATTACCGGTCGGCCGGCTTTCCGGCATCCACCGCCAGCGATCGATTATCTCTGTCGTCGTTTCTTTCAACCGACGGTGGGCGGATCCTTCATTCCACGGCGCTGTGGAAAAGGCGGAGAAGGATGTCCTCTCTGCGGTCGGCCGGCAGCACCGGTCACCGGGTCGCGGAGAGGACGGCGGCGTTCTCCGCGGCGTGAGGTTCGCGAAGGATCTCCGCGCCGCCTCCCAAGGCTTTGTAGAGCTGCACCAGGGTGAGGAGCCGGTCGCGCTGCACCGCCGCCAAATCGAGCTTGGCGCTGAACAACTGGCGTTCCGAATCGAGCACGGACAGGAAGGACTCGAGCCCCCCCTTGAAGCGCGTGTTGGCGAGATCGGCGTATTCCCGGTAGCTTTCGACCAGCGCCTGCTGCTCCGCCAGGAATTCCTGGAATCGGGCATGCGCCACCAGCCCGTCGGAAACCTCCCGGAAGGCCTGGTGTACGGTGGCCTGGTAGAGGGTGAGGGCCTGGTCCTTCTGGGCATGGGTCGCCTGGAGGGTGAAGTAGTTGAACCCCCCGGTGAAGATGGGCAGGGTGGCGGCCGGGCCGATGTTCCAGAAGGCGGATGCCCCCGTGAACAGGCGGGAGAGGTCCACGCTCTGGGTGCCGCCCTGGCCGGTGAGGGCGATCCGGGGGAAGAAGTTGGCCCGGGCGGCGCCGATGCGGTAGTTGGCGGCGATCAGCACCGCCTCGGACTGGCGGATGTCCGGCCGCCGCTCCAAGAGGTCGGAGGGCAGTCCGGCCGGGATCGCCGGCCGCACCGCCAATTCGGGCAGGGGCTTGCCGCGCCGGATGGGCTGCGGGTTGCTCCCCAAAAGGATGCTGATCTGGTTCTCCTTCTGAGCGATCAGCCGCTCGATGTCGGGGATCCGCGCCCCGGCGGTATGCACCAGGGCCTCGGCCTGGGCCAGCTCTTCGCGCGATACCAGGCCGTGCCGGAGCCGCAGCATGACCAGGCGGCGCGAACGTTCGAAGGACTCCAGGGTGGCGCGGGAGATCTCGAGCTGAAGGTCCAGGGTGCGCAGCTCGAAATAGGCCCTGGCCACATCGGCCACCACGGCGGAGAGCACGGCCTGCTGCCCCCATTCGGAGGCGAAGAAGAGCGACTGGGCGGCCTCGTTCAAGTTTTGCAGGCGGCCGAAGAGATCGATCTCCCAGAAAAGATCGAAGTTGAATTGAGCGAAGTTGTCCGGCGTATCGGCGCTCGATGGGATAGGCGGATCGACGCTGGTGCGGCTCACGCGCTGCCGCTGATAGCGGGCGGCAGCCCCTACCTGGGGCATCAGAAACGACCGGCTGACGCCCGCCTGGGCCCGTGCCTCCGCCACCCGGGCCATGGCCAGGCGGGCATCGTAGTTCTGCACGAGGGCCGTGTCGATCAGCTCCCGCAGCGCCGGGTCGTCGAACATCTCCCACCATTCCAGGTCGGCCAGCGAGGCGAGCTCCGGCCTGGCCCGGCCATCGAGGGACTGGAAGCGGAAATCCTCGGGCACCTCCCCGGGAGTCCGCTCGTAGGTGGGGACGAGGGAGCAGCCGAGGAGCCAAGCGCCGATCAGGAGAATACCGAACCGTCTCATGCGAACCTTCCTTACGCCTTGCCGGCCGGACCGGCGGCGGTCGCATCGATGGCCGCGGGGGCGGCCGGCCGGCCTTTCACTTTCTCCACCAATGTCTGAATGCCATAGTAGAGCACCGGAATGAAAAGGAGGCTCAGCACCGTGGCGGTGGCCATGCCGGCGACGACCGCGGTGCCCAACGACCACCGGGCTGCCGCGCCCGCGCCGGATGAGATCACCAGAGGCATCAACCCGACCACCTCGGCCAGGGCGGTCATCAGCACGGCCCGGAAGCGCAGCTTGGCCCCCTCTGCGGCGGCGTCGAAGGTGCTAAAGCCTTCGAGGTCCCGCTTGTTCTTGGCGAACTCAACGATCATGATCGAGAGCTTGGAGTTGAGGCCGATCAGCATCACGATGCCGACCTGGACGTAGACATCATTGGCCAGCCCTCGGAACCAAATCCCGAGAAGAGCGCCGAAGACGGCGATCGGCAGCCCCAGGAGCACCCCGATGGGGATGGCCCAGCTTTCGTACAGCGCCGCCAGCACCAGGAAGACGAAGAGGACCGAGAAGGCGAAGATGTAGACGGCCTGGCCGCCGGCAAGCTTCTCCTGGAAGGCGAGCCCCGTCCATTCGTGGCCGAAGCCGCGGGGCAGGTTCTCCGAGAGCCGCTCCATGGCGGCGATGGCCTGCCCGGAGCTGAATCCGGGCGCGGGGATGCCGGAGAGCTCGGCGGCGCGAAACATGTTGTAGCGGGTGATGTGGGTGGGGCCGCTTTGCGGGTTGATCCGGACCAGGGTGCTGAGCGGCACCATCTTGCCGGCCGAATTGCGGACGTAGATGTCGCCGATGGCCTCCGGCCCCCGGCGGAATTCGGGCTTGGCCTGGATCATCACGCGGTAGACCCGCCCGAACAGGTTGAAGTCATTGATCATGAAACCGCCCAGGTAAAGCTGCAGCCCCTCGAGCACGTTTCGCAGGGGAATCCCGAGCGTCTGGACCTTCTCGCGGTCGATCTCGACCTGGACCTGCGGCACGTTCACCTCGAAGGTGTTGAAGAGGAGAGCGATCGCAGGCTCGGCGGCGCTGGCGGCCACCATCTCCTGGGCCCTCTGGAAGAGCTCCTCAGGGGTGTGGTCGCCCCGATCCTGGAGAATGAATTGGAAGCCGCTCACGTTGCCCATGCCGGGAATCGAGGGCAGCGAATAGACGAAGGCCCGCGCTTCGGGGTAGTCGGCGAACTCCCGCCGCAGCCGCTGCATGATGCCAACGATCTGGGTCTCCGGGGAGGTTCGTTTTTCCCACGGTTCGAGGGTCATGACCAGGGTGGCGGCATCGGAGCTGAACGAGCTGGACATGAGGTTGAAGCCGCCCCATCCGAGCACCGTCTGGACGCCCGGTATTCCGGCGGCAAACCGCTCCGCCCGCCTCAGCACCGCGTCGGTGCGCTCCAGGGTGGCCCCCGGCGGCAGGTTGAAGGTGGCGAAGACCACCCCCTGGTCCTCATCGGGAACTAAGCCGCCCGGAAGGGTCCGCAGGAGATGGCCGGCCCCGAAGTAGACCGCCCCCAGGAGCAGAACGGCCAGGATCAGCCGGCGCATCAGGAACCGGATCGCCCCGAGGTACCCGGTCGTGGTGGCGTCGAAGAGCCGGTCGAACCATTTGTTGTAGGCGTGGAGGAAGCCGCTCTTTTTTTTGGGGCGCAGGATCATGACGCAAAGGGCCGGGGTGAGGGTCAGCGAGACCAGGATCGAGAGCAGGGCCGCGCAAACGAGGGTGAGGGCGAACTGCCGGTAGAGCTGCCCGACGATCCCGCCCAGGAAGACCACGGGCACATAGACCGCCAAGAGCGCGCAGGCCACCCCGATGATCGGCCGGGTGACCTCGTCCATGGACTTCTCGGTCGCCTCGAGCGGGCTCAGACCCTTGGCCATGTGGGCCTTGACCGCCTCCACCACCACGATGGCGTCGTCCACCACCGAGCCGATGGCAAGGACCAGGCCGAAGAGCGAGAGGGTGTTGATGGAGAACCCCAGGCCCAGGAAGGCGGCGAAGGTCCCCACCATGGGGATGGGCACCGCGAAACAGGGGATCAGCGTGGCGCGGAAGTTTCCAATGAAGATGAAGACCACCAGCATGACCAGGCCCAGGGCCTTGAACAGGGTGAAGACCACCTCCTGGAGCGCCACCCGGACGAAGAGCGTGTTGTCGTAGGAGACCTCGTATTCCAGCCCCGGCGGAAAACTTAGTTTGGCCTCCTCCATGAAGGCCCGGATCTTGCCTGCCACATCGAGGGCGTTCGCCCCCGGGAGCTGATAGATCGCGAGGGTCGTGGCCGGCTGCCCGGCCCGCCGCGAGAAAGAGGTGTAGCTCCGGGCGCCGAGCTCGGTGCTCGCCACGTCCCGCACCCGCAGGATCGAGCCGTCGGGGCGCGAGCGGACGACGATGTTCCCGAATTCCTCGGGGTCCGTCAAGCGCCCCCGCACCTCGACGCTCTCCTGCCGGCTCAGGCCGGCCATGGCGGGCGGTTGGCCCACCAGTCCGGAAGGGGCCTGGACGTTCTGGTCCTGCACCGCCTGGGCGACGTCGCGGGCCGTGAGTCCCAGGCCGGCCAGCTTGTCGGGCCGCACCCACAGGCGCATGGCATACTCGCGCTCGCCCACGATGGCGATGTCTCCGACCCCGTAGATGCGGTTGATGTGATCGACGATGTTCAGGGAGGCGAAGTTGCTCAAGAAAAGATCGTCGTAGGTGCCGTCCGGAGAGAAGAGCGAAAGCACGATCAGCATGTCCGGGGAGGCCTTCCGGACCTGAACCCCGAAATTAAGGACCTCGGGAGGCAGGGCCCGGTCGGCCCGGCTGACGCGGTTCTGCACGTCGACCTGGGCGATGTCGATGTCGGTCCCCACCGCGAAGGTGCATACCAGCCGGTAGCGGCCGTCGCTGGTGCTGCTGGAGGACATGTAGAGCATGTTCTCCGCCCCGTTCACCTCCTGCTCGATCGGGACGGCCACGTTCTGCTCAACCACCCGGGCGCTCGCCCCGACGAAGAAGGTCTCCACGGTGACCGTGGGCGGGCTGATGGGCGGGTACTGGGAGGTGGGCAGGGCGAGGATGGCGAGCCCCCCGGCGATCAGGATGATCAGGCCGATGACGATGGCGAAAACGGGGCGGTGGATGAAGAATTTGACCATGGCCGTCAGCCCCCGAGGGTCTCGAGGTTGATGGGCTGCTCGGTGGGTCTCACCTTGCGGCCCGGGATCGCTTTCTGCACGCCTTCCACCACCACCCGCTCGCCGGGTTTAAGCCCTTCCGTGACGATGAAGAAATCCCGGAACCGCTCCCCTAACGTCACGACGCGCAGCGCGACGGCGTCTTCCTTGTCCACCACGAGAACACTGCTCACGCCCTGAGCGACCTGCACCGATCGCTGCGGTACCAGCAGGGTGTCGGGCTTCGCCTCCACCACCACCCGGATGCGGCCGAAGAGCCCGGGCCGGAGCACCCGGTCGGGGTTGGGAAAGTTGACGTAGACGTTGAGCGTTCCGGTGGTGGGGTCCAAGGTCCGGTCCAGGAAGCTCAAGCTCCCGCGGTGCGGGTAGATGGAGCCGTCGGCCATGATCAATTCGAAGGGCGCTCCGTTGTTGCGCGGGATGAAGGGGTTGTCGTCGCGGCGCTGCTGTCCCAGGCGCAGGTAGTCCACCTCGCTGAGGCTGAAGACGGTCCGCATGGGGTCCCAGGAGGAGATCGCGGTGAGGAGGGTGCGGTCCCGGGCGACGAGGTTGCCTGCGGTCACATCCTGCTTGCCGATGATGCCGCTGATGGGGGCGTAGATTTCACTGAACTTCAGGTTCAATTCGGCCATGGCGACGGCCGCTTTGCCCTTTTCGATCGAGGCCTGGCTGAATTCGACCGCCGCTTCCGCGTTGTCCAGGTCCACCTGCGGGGCGGCCGATTCGGCTACCAGCGGCTGCAGGCGGGCCACGTCCCGCTTCGCCTTGCTGAGCGAGGCCTGGGCCTGGGCCAGGCTGCCGCGCGCCTCCTGCAGGGCCGCTCGGAACGGCCGCTGGTCGATCACGAAGAGAAGCTGCCCGGCCTTGACGCGGCTGCCCTCGGTGAAGAGCACCTTCTCGAGGTACCCGTCCACGCGGGAGCGGATCTCAACGGTTTCGCGCGCCTCGGTGCGGGCCACGTATTCCCGGTAGAGCGGGACGGTCGCCGCCGGTACGGGAGAGACCACCACCGCCGGGGGAGGGGGCGGCGGCGGGGCCGGCCCCTCCTGACGGCCGCAGGCGGCCGTCAGGGAAAGAAATATGCCGACAGCGAGAGGGATGAAATGGTGGAGATTCCCGAGGTCGGGGTATCTGTTCGCTTGCATAAGGATGCCTTTCGGGAGTGCCGAGACATGGAGCCCCGGCCGGTTTCGACTGCTCCTTCCAAGTAAATCAGTACCACCGGCGCAGCCGGTGGTTTGACTGGCCCTAAAAGGGCATTGT
>CAYRUF010000081.1:0-14649 GCA_964427375.1 uncultured Desulfatibacillum sp.
TGCCGTACTAAAAGAAAACGGAGCAATGCACCGGGCGATCTCGGCCTTGAGCCAAGTTATCCGCGATGCGCGCTTTACCGTGGCCGTCATCCCCGCCGTCATCGGCCTTCTTCCGGTGGTGGGCGGCGCCATGCTGTCGGCCCCATTGGTGGCCGAGGCCTCCGATGAGCTGCGACTGTCCGCCGAACGCCGCACCTTTTTGAACTTCTGGTTCCGCCACGTGTGGGAATATACCCTGCCGACTTTTCCGGCGGTCTTTCTGACCGCCAGCATCGCGGGCGTCCGCGTGGCGAAGCTGGCGACGGTCGGCATCCCTCTGACGTTGATGGCGATTGCGGCGGGTGCGGTCTTCGGCTTCAAGGGGGTGGCGGGGTCAAAGCCGGACGGTCTCGCTGGATCCGGACCGGAACCCTGGAAGCACCTGTGGAAATTCATTTTAAATCTGCTGCCGTTCTTTCTGGTGATCCTGCTGACGGTCGGCCTGAATGTCCATCTGCTCTACCCGATGGCCGTCGTCACGACGGGCATGCTCCTTTTCAGCCGCATGCCGATCGACCGTCTCGGGCGCCTCGCCCGGCAGCACCTCAGCGTCGAGCTCGCCTTTCTCATCTGGGGAATCATGCTCTTCAAGGAAATTCTTCTATCGACGGAAGCGATGGGCAACATGGCCCGGGATTTGGCCGGCATGGGAATACCGACGGTGGTGCTGGTGGTGGTTCTGCCCGCCCTCATCGCGTTCATCACCGGCTACACCACGGCATTTGTCGGACTGAGCTCCCCGGTCCTGGTGCCGTTCCTGCCGCCGGACGGCTCGAACGTCTTTTACGTGATGCTGGCGTTGGCCAGCGGCATCTGTGCGCACCTCCTGTCGCCGATGCACGCCTGCCTATCGATGACCATGCAGTATTATCGGGCTGAAATGAATCGAACTTACCGCTTGCTGTTGATCCCAACGCTTCTTCTTTTCCTGACCGGGTCATCGGTTTTCGCCGTCGGTCTGTGGCTGGCGAAATGATGCCCTGCCTGCAGACGCCGGCGGGATGCGAACGGTTCCCGCATGCGCGGCTCGTTGCTGGTTAGGATCCATCGTCTGCGAGAGCCTGCAGCGCGGCTGACAGCTCTTCGATCCCCGCCTGTTTCAATTGCAGGACCGCTTGCGCGACGGCCTCCGCCCGGTTGCGGTCCGCGCGCACACCGGCCAATCGGTAAAATTTGGATAGCAGGTCCCCGTTCGAAAATGGATTTCCAGGGTCTCCGCGCGGATAAAGCACCTCCCTGGCAAAAGCCTGCCCGGCCGTGTGAACCACCACGCGGGCCCCGGCGCGGGCTGGAAACTCGGACTCCATCGCCGGGTCGGGATGCAGGTGGACATTGCGGGCGAAGGCCTCAACTTCCGGCCGGCCCAAGAGATCGGCCGACAGGGGCAATAGGGCATGCGGTCCTTTTAATGCCAGCACGGCCAGGCAGAACGGCAACGAAAACTGGGCCTGCTCCAGCGTGCCGGGGTCCGGAAGGTTATGGAGGTCGACGGCCCGCTGGAAGGTAAAAACATCGACCCGCTCCGTTTCCCCGACGCAAAGCCCCTGCCCGATCAGATCCTGCCAGGCGTCCAGGGCGGCGTGCAGCCAACGGCAGCAGGCATAGGCCTTGAAATAGGTCCTGAAAATGGACCAATCGTCTCCGAATCCCTGCAGAATGGCCTGCGGGCGGTAATAGTCGGCGTGGTCCCAGATGTCCAATGGCCCGGCAAAGCCATCGGCGGCCAGATCAACCGCGGCCAGGCCGGTAAGGGTTCCCCAGGGAATGCCTTCCTTGGTGTGATGGCCGAATCGGCTGTAGGCCGAAGCCGATTGCAGGGGCGCATGAATTCCGCTGATCGCCATGGCGTGCGCGAGCACCTCCGGCCCCCGATCCTCCAGCCAGCAGCGGATGGCGGCCGCGCCGTACCCGCACCAGCGCCCGGTCGAGAACGTGTCCAGGGTGGATGGATGGCGTGCCGCCGCCGCCCGCACCGCGGTTTCGTAACCGATCGCCAGTGCCGCCAGCACGTCGCGGCCGCTTGAATGGCGGGTTTGCGCCACGGCGATCGCCGCGGGAACGAGCGCTGCGCCCGGGTGCCCGCCGGCCGCCCGGTGCCCGTCGTCCAGATCCAGGGCGCTGGCGGCCACCGCATTGCAGAAAGCCGCGCCCGGCGCAGAAAGACGTTCCGGCGAAAGCCAAACGGCTGCCGGGCCGCGCGGGAAGAACCGGCCTGCAAAACGGCGGGCCGCGCGGGCGGATTCCTGCCCCCACCCGGCCATGGCCGCACCCAGCAGATCCAATACGCACCAAGCCGCTTGGTCCAGGGCGGCATCCGGTATGTCCTGGGGCCGCCAGGCGCAAATCCGACGGGAAACCTGTTCGATGGTGGTGGACGGCATCAGCGCTCCATATATAGATGGCCGGGCTTGACTCCGCGGATCCGGCGCGGCCACCGTCCGCCCGGCGCATTCCCTGACGCGGACGCTCTTTTCGCCGGCCTAGTTGAGGCGATGCTCGATCAGAACCGATCCGGGCAGGTTCCCTGCCGCCAGTTCCGTCAAGTGCCGGTGGTGAGTGAAGAAGACCACCTGGGTTCTCTCGGATAGTTCGGCAAGAGCCTTCAATGCGGCGACCGCCCGGGCATTATCAAACTTGATCAGGATGTCGTCGACGATAAACGGCATGGGTTCGTTCGCATCGAGATAGTGTTCGAGGCCGGCCAGGCGCAGGGAGAGGTAGAGCTGGTCGGCCGTGCCGTCGCTCATGCCCTCGACCGCCACGGTCTCCTGGCCCTTGCGCCGCACGCCCACCAGCACCGGATGGCCGTCGGAGCCATGCTCCGCCCGCAGGCCTTCGAACGATCCGCAGGTAATCCGGCTGAAGAGCTCCGACGCCTTCTTCAGGATGGGGCCCTGGCTCTTCTCCCGAAAACGCTCCATGGCCAGGGCCAGCACGCGCTCGGCGAGCCTGAGCCGTGCATAGTGCTCGACGTCCTGTTCGACCCCGCCCAGGACGAACTGGATCTCTGCGGCGATCCGCGCCGCCTCGTCCCCGCCGTCCATTCGGCCGAGCTCCGCGCGGGCACTGCCGATGGTCTGGTCGAGCACGGAGGTCTCCGCCGTCAGCCGGCCGATCTCCGATTTCAGTCGTTCGATCTCGCCGCCGATCCCGTCGGGGTCAACGGCCGATGCCTCCTGGATGAACTCCTCCACGGTCGCGCCGCCGCCCAGTTGCAGAAGGCGCTCATTCTGCCGCGCAAGCTGAGCTTCGAGGTGCCGCCGCAGCGAAGAGCGGCGCTCGGCCTCGGGAAGCTCGCCGCTGGCCCCGCAGCCGGCTTCGGCGCACATGCTCTTCACCTGCAGCTCCATTGCGGCGATGGATTCGGCGGATGCTCCGATTCTGGCCTCGGCCTGCTCAACCTGCTTCTGCAGGGCCACCCGTCTGGACTGCGCCTCCCGGGCCCGGCTCAGGCGGCGATGCAGCTCCAGCGCCGCCTCCTCGGCCGGGCGCCCCGCGAGGTCCGGGGCCACCGCCGCCGCCAGCGAACCGACCTTGAGCCGGAAGGCTTCGCCATCGCGATCGATCCCGTCCATGCGTTTTTGTTCGACCTCGGCGCGCTGGAGTCGTTCGAACAGCCGGCTCAGTTCGTCCATCACGGCCTCGGCCTCGGCCGGCCGGGCCGCGGCATCCAGCCCCAGCGGCTGGACGGCCTGCGCCCATGCCTGCCGCCAGCGCGCGCGTTCAGCCTCGTTGGCCCTGACGTGCGCGCTCAACGCTTCGCTCTCGGCAGACAGCCGCTGTTTTTCGCGGCCGAGTTCCTCCCGGCGGCGGGCGAGTTCTTCGGCCTCCTCGACGATGCGGCGGATCCGCCGGTACCGATCGGAAAGCGTTTCACCGCCGGCCGCCGGGGGCTCCGGAAGCGCTGCCGTCGAATGCGACAAGGCCGCCAGGGCCGCGTCAACCGCCCGGCCCCAGAGATCGCACTGGGCGGCGCGCTTCAGGGCATCGGACGCCTTTTCAACCAGCAGGTTGAAATCGGCGACCCACGCTTGCATCTCCCGCGGCGAACGGGCCGCCACGCCGATCGGCCGCCACAGTCCGGTCCACTCGTCCCAGGCCGCGCCGCGTTCGGCCTGTGCGGCGCCGATCTGTTCGGCGAGCTTGGCCGAGCGTTCGCGTTGGAGCGCCCGGTCGGCGAGAAGCCGGGCCTTTTCAGCGACGCGGTCCGCCTCGCGGCGCAGCCGGTCGGCGGTCTCGTCGGCCTTGAGGACGCTCGCCTCGTAGGCTCCTGTCAGAGTGGCCTGCCCGGGGAAGGCCTGCAAAATCCCCCCGGCTTCATCTTCGTTGATCACACGATCTTCCAGGCGGCTGGCGATCAGCCGCCACGCTCGGTCGCGAAGCTCCCGGGCGGCCCGAAGATCCGCTTCGGTGGGGACTTCGCGCTCGAGCCGGCCTTCCTCCAGCCGGCGTTCGGTCTCGGCCGCAGCCGCGTTTAGCCGGCGGGCATCCTCCTCAAGGGACGCCATGCGGCGTTCGAGCCCGTCCAGGCGGCCGTCGAAGACACGCACCGTCTCAGCGGCCGGCACGGGGAGTCCCAACAGCTCATCCGGCGCTGTCACCGCCAGCCCCAGCCGGGCGGCCCCCTGCTCGCAGGCCCGGAGCAGCGTTTGGCACTCGAGCCGGGCGGCGGCGAGCTGCTTTTCGAGCGGCAGGGCTTCCTCGGCGGCCGCGAGAGCCGACCGGAGCGCCTCGACGGGCCGGGGCTGCGGCAACGCGCGCAGGCGGTCCTCCACGGCGGCGATCTGCCGGGCATGCTCCGGAATCTTGCGCCGGGCCTCCTCGATCCGCGTTTCGATGCGCTCGAACTCGGCGCCCAGCTCGTGGATCCGCACGGCGTCCGACCGCTTGACCCAGAGCCTTCCGGCGTCTTCAATGCTCAGATCTTCGCGCAGGCGGCGCAGGATCTGCCGCGCCTCGGTTCGCAGAGTGTTGCGGCGGGTTTCGATGGAGATGCGGTCCCGGGCGGCTTTTCGCTGACTGCCGAGCTCCTGGTGAATCTCTTCGATCTCCTCGGCGCGGTTGAGAACGGCCGAGGGATCCTCCAAATCGGAGATGGCGCTGCGCAGGGCGGCCCAGCTGGCGAGCGACTGTTCCCGGTCGCGTTGAGCCACCTCCAGGCGCACGAGCGCATCGCGGCGCCGCTCGGGGAACGCTTCCGGGAGCAGTACGGCATCGCGCACGGCCTCCAGCGCCTGCAGGGTTTCGCGGCGCCGTCCGATGACGGGGTGAGCCTCGGCGATGCGCTGCAGGCGGCTCAAGCGCCGGCGCGCACCGTCGAGCTTTGCCTCCGTCGCCAGCTTGCCCGCCTGGGCATCCCGCCGGGCCTGGTCGTGCCGCGCCCACTCCGATCCTGAAAGCTGGGCATCCTTCAGTCGGCTTCGAAGCTGTTTGAGCCGGCCGAGGGCTTCGTTGATCTTCTGCTTCTGGCCGGCCGGCCGGAAAAGCGCGTCAGCCTCGGACCGCAGGCCGTCACGAACCGACTTCAAGCCGGCCAGCCCGGAGCCGGCCGCGAAAATGAGCCGGCCCAGTTCGCCGCCGCCCCGCACGATTTCGCGCCCGCCGGCGACCAGGTCTTCGTAGCCGATACCGAACATCGCCGAAAAGAAGCCGGCATCGACGCCGTTCAAAACGGTGTCGAGCACGGCGTCCGCGACGGCCGTCTGGTCGTCGGCAGCCCGCAGGGTTCGGGTGCGGCCCTTGCGGCGCAGGATTTCCAGGACTTCTCCACCCGCGGACCGCAGGCGGCCGCCGACACGCAGCTTCGAGAACGGGTGCACGAAATCGTCGGTCGAGCGCTCCGGAATGCCGTAGAGCAGCTGCCGCAGCGCGCGCAGCGCCGAGCTCTTGCCGGCCTCGTTCGCACCGTAGATCAGGTGCAGCCCCTCGCTGCCGGCGCTCAGGTCGAGGGTGACGCCCGTGAAAGGGCCAAAGGCGACGAGATCGAGGGAGAGGATCTTCACCGGCGCTCGCTTTCATGCAACAGCCGCCGCATCAGCATGGATTTGGCTTCGGCCAGCAGCTCCTTGAGCCGGTCGGGGTCGCCCGGCCGCCAGGTTTCGGACCCTTCTCTGAATTCGCGCGGCAGTTTCTTGTCAAGGTCGGCCAGCTCGGAGGAAAGCCGGGCGAGAGCCGCCGGATCGGCGGACAGTTCATCCATGAGGGCCAGCAACTCGCCCGCGGCGCCCTCCAACCGCGCACCGCCGCCGAGCGGCCGGGTCCGGAACCGCACTTTTTCGATCCAGGCGCGCTCGCCGGCCTCATCCACTGCCGCCGCACGGACCTCATGGACCCAGCGGTCGGGGTCGGACAGAATCTCGTCGTGGGCGCTCGTTTCGCCGGCCACCGTGACCCGCAGTACGGTGAGCACGTTCGGGGCGCGCTCCAGCAGCATCAGAAGGGTCTCGCGGAAACGGTCGATCAGCTCGTAGGCGCTCTCGGCCCCCGACGCGTCGACCGTCGCCGCCTCCCAGCGCACCACATCCAGCGGCTTGAAATCGAGCTGAGACCGGCCGGTGTCGTCCACCGTTACCAAAAAACAGCCCTTGGGTCCGGTTTCCCGCGCATGGCGGCCCTGCGTATTGCCGGCGAAGACCACCAGCGGATCGTCGAGGAGCACCTCGCGGCGGTGCACGTGGCCGAGCGCCCAATAGTCGTAGCCTTTAGCGCGCAGGGTCTCCAGGCTGCAAGGGGCATAAGGCTCGTGCCCCTCGCGACCGGTCGCGCAGGTGTGCAGCACGCCGACGTTGAAGCAGCCGGCCGTTGCCGGCGGATAGGACTGCGCCAAGTCGGTCTTGACGGCCGGGGTGCCGAAACTCCGGCCGTGAATCACGGCGCCGAGATGGTCCAGACGCAGCGTGTCCGGCCGGTCGGACGGGAAAAAGTGAACATTTTCCGGCAGGCGCAGGGAGCGGGTGATGGTGCTCGCGGCGTCGTGGTTGCCGGCCGCTATAACGACCGGAATCCCGGCTTCGCGCAGCCTGGACATCTGGGAGACCAGATACAGTCCGGAGTTGTAGTCCTTCCAGTCGCCGTCGAAGAGATCGCCGGCGATCACCACGAAAGCGACCGCTTCCGCGACCGCCGTCCGGACCAGGTTTTCAAACGCGCGCCGCGTGGCTCCGCGGATTTCCTCTGCCGGCGCACCTTCGTAGGCATCGAGCTTCAGCAGCGGGCTGTCCAGGTGAATGTCGGCGGCGTGGATGAACTTGAACAACGGCTCGAACCTCCGAAGGCTGCAGTCATTCCGGGCGTGGCGTGAGACGCGCTGGCGTCAGGGCATTCGGCAGTGATCGTTCGAGCAATACCACGTTATTCATAACGCTTCAAGATCATTATGAAATAAGGATGGGCTACCTTAGCGCGTGCGGTCCATTTCTGCCAAGCATTCCATTTTGAAGAATAAAAGGCTCAGCGGGATCCCCTCGGAATCCCGCTGAGCCTTTAAAGACACCCATCGCAACCCGACTCTTGCCGCTGGATGCTTGCGAATCGTCAGGCTGCGAGCTGCAAGCCGGCGGTGTTTTCCTCGTACAGGACGCGGTCGATGTCGAGCAGGATTTTAACGCCTTCTCCGCTCTTGGCCATCCCCAGGATGTATTCCGTGCTGAGGCTGCCGCCGAAAACCGGCGCCTCCTCGATCTCCTCGGCGCGGATGTTCAATACCTCCGAGACCCCGTCCACCACGATGCCGATCGGCACCGTGCCCGAGACCCCCTGGGCCTCCACCACGATGATGCAGGTGCGCTCCGTGTAGCCCGCCTCCTCCAGGCCGAAGCGCAGCCGCAGGTCCACCACCGGAATCACCTTGCCGCGCAGGTTGATCACCCCTTTCACGTGCGCCGGGGTCTGCGGCACGAAGGTGATCGGCATCATGCCGATGATCTCTTTGATCTTCATGATCCGGATGCCGTACTGCTCCTGGGCCAGCGCGAAGGTCAGGTATTTCCCGGCCACTTTTTCACCGATTTGTGCTGATTGTGTCATTATCTGCTCTCCATTCGGCGTTGGTTCCCTGCCGCTCTGAAATGTTAAAAAATTCTCAAACGCCTGCGTGCTCGCCAGCGGGATCAACTGCCCCGAGTTCGGCCGGGCCTTCTTCTCGGCAGGAACGATTTATTGAAAAACCGCTTACCTTAACTATTCGGTCAATGCCCGCAAAACTTTAGGCAGAATAGACATGCCCGGCCGTCCGGTTGACGGAGGCTCCATGATCTCACGTGACGGCCGGCCGGATTATACCCCCCCCCTCCTGGCCTTGCCGGCCGGTTTGACAGTCCGCTCTAACCCACAGCCTCTTCGGTCTTTGGTTGGGTCGGCCTGCTCTGGTCCGTTGCACTACCGGCCGCCCTCATAACGTTTGTCGGAGAAATCGCCGCCGGGGCCGGAGCAGACCCTGTCGGCTCCCCCGCCGCTCCTGTTCCGCTTCCCGGGCCGCCCATGACCCCCCTTTTGGTCATGAACGCTTCGATGAAATCCGCGCCCGCGTAGCCCACACCAAGGAGGGAAATCACTTTGTCCGTCGTAATCATTTCTTTTGGGTTCACCCCCAGCGACAGCGCCCCCAGAAGGCCGGCAACCGCTCCGATCAAGATGCTGAACACAAATTGGCTCGTGGAGAACAGTTTTGCGGCGTCGACATTTTTTCGACTCGCTTCTTCGTTCAGCTTCTTCAAGCCGGCCACCACGCGCACGATTTGTCCGGCTGCCCCGAGCAGGGCGCCAAAAGCGATCACCTGCACCCAGTCCGCCACTGTCAAGCTCATGGCCGTCTCCTTTCCGGCTCTTTACACCGGTTTTATGAACCCGTTGTTGACCCAACCCTCTTGTTTCGTTCCATCGCTCAACATCACCTTGGCCCAGTACGCCTGCATCTCCTGAAGGCTTAAGCGCGTGCCGCGGGGAATCGGCGGCATCACCGTCGCGAATTCGGTTCCAGGTCCAGCGCGCACGTTCAATAAACCGGCAGTCACTTCGTACTGCGGCAGCTCATCATCGCCGCGGCCGAACAGATAGGATCGAAAACTCCGCATGGGGAAGGCCGGGCCGGGGTCTACTTTTCGCCCCGGTGCAATGTCGTCATGGCCCAGAATGTCTCTCAAGCCGTATGATCGGATGAGCAGCTTGGCCAGATCCAGCCCCGTCGATAGTTGCTTCTCCGTAAACGCGTGCCAGTAAGAGAGGTCCTGTTCATGCTTGTGCCGAGCCTGCACGATTTCGCCCTCTGCATAACTGCCCCCGAACCAGGCCTGATAGTTATCGCCGATTTTGGTCAATTTACCGGCATTGTCGAACTCGATGCCGATGGAGAATCCGTTCAGACCCTGCCGTCCGGCCCAGGCGCTTTGCCCGGCATGCCACGCCTTTCGGTTGAAGGGCACCACCTGGCAAATTTCGCCCTGCCGGCCGATCACCACATGTGCTGAGACTTGGGCCGAGGGATCCTTGAAGTGGTCAATGGCGCTCTGAGCGCTTCGGCCCGCCGTGAAATGCATGACAAGATATTCCGGAGTGATGAGGCCACCCATGTTGGGAGTTTCCGTAGCGATGGCATTGCCGCCAAATAGCCAATGGTCCCGTATTTCCATCTTGATTGCACTCCTTCCCAAGAAAGCCCCGATTGAACCGCCTTTCCGCTTGCGCGGCGAGATCGGTGGTATTGCAAAACCCTGCTGGCGGTCGCTTCAGCTCAGCCGGATCACCAGGGCATAACTCTGCGCGAATTGCGTAATGCGCCAGGCTCGCACGACAACATCCACATTGCCCACGGGGAGGTTGTTCCAAACCAACTGCTCCACGTTGTTGACGCGGTCATACTTTTTGGAGTTAGCAGTCATGTTCCCGTGGCGCTCCTTTCCATTGGAAGCACGGACGATGAGGTCCAAGTCGTTCTGGAGCGCCTCGCCCGGGGGGTCGGTCCACACCAGCGTCACCTTTAGATCCGTTCCGGCGCTCGCTACTGGAATGGTCGTTACCTCCTCCTCTCCGCTATCGAGTTGGGTACCCTCATCCTTCAGGGTCAGTTGAAGGCCGGCACGGAAGGGACCAACCGCAGCTGCCATGTCGACGCGGCCGAATCCCTCCGAGTGGTTGGGAAGGCGGCCCGACTCCGTCGGCACATACTGTCCGTCCAGATTCGTCGCCCCGTTGATCAACAGCGCCTTGACCAAAGCGGCGCTGGGCTGCGCAATGCCCCGCTCCTTGACCAGGAATTCACGAATCAACGCCGTGCAGCCTGCCACCAAGGGAGTGGCCATGCTCGTGCCGCCCATGTAAAAATAGAGCGGATCGCCGCTCGGCGCCCAGCCGTTATCGGTGGTGGCGCGGGAGCGAGCGGAGAGGATGAACGTCCCCGGCGCCACCACGTCGGGTTTGATTCTGCCGTCGGCCGTAGGTCCACGGCCGCTGAAGGCCACCATGCCTTCGGCGTCGTCGGCCATCTTGTCCGACTTGATGGGATTCGCCGGAAAGTCCTGCGGCCACCACGAACCGTAGGATTCGTCGACCTCCGGGCGCAGATTCTCCGACGCGCCGACGGTGATGCAGTTCTTGGCGGTTCCCGGCGGGGTCGTCGAGCGTTCATTGACCCGACCGTTGCCATCGCGGTCCGTGCCTTCATTTCCCGCGGAAAAGCAGATGACACAGTCCCGGTGGTTCCAGACGAAATCATCCAGTTCTCTTGAATTCGAATTGTAGGAACCGTCACCATTCATGTAGCCCCAAGAATTGGTGTGGATCCGCGCAGCCTGGTCTCGATAGGGAGGAAGAAACAGATCGCCGAGGTTGTCCGGAATTCCGCCCAGCCCTCCCCAGCCGTCGAGCACCGACTGAAGGACCAATTTTGCTTTGGGCGCGGTACCGCGCACTTTGTAGCCAAGCACGGCCGAGTCGCCGTCGGCGAGGACCGAACCCGCCACGTGGGTGCCGTGGCCATCCGGATCGCTCGCCTGGTTGGCGCGCCCCAGGGCATAGAGCTTCAGGACCCGCCCGGCAAAGGCCGGATGGGCATTGCTCGTGGAGCCCTGGTCGAAACCCGTATCGCAAATCGCGACGACCTGCCCCTCGCCCTCGAAACGCGCCGCAGGCGGCTGGCCGGTCTCGACGCGCAGGATTCGGCGCGCCACGTCATTGTGCAGTTTGGGCGCTCGCACCTCCTCGATGTGCCGGACTTCATCGATCCGGGCCAATTCGGCCAGCCTTTGCACCTTCACTTTGATCCTGATCTTGCTGCCGGTTGGCTTCAGTGCTCCCGGATCGAGCCCCGCAGCGTTCGCCACTCTTTCCCGCACCGTCTCGAAGTCAACGTTGGCATGAAATACCACGTCAACTTTCCTGAGCTCATTGCTCCTCCGGGGTCCTCCGCGTATCGCCAGGGAAGTCAGCTCGCTGGGAGATCGGCTGGCAGAAGACTCCCCATGAAGCGAAGGCGCGATCTTGAATCCCTGCAGATAGACGTTGGCCCACTCGACATATGGAAGGCCGCGCAGGATCTCCAGATCGGCAGGCGGATAGTGACACAGGTAAGTGCTCTCCGGCACATACTCCATGATCTGGACCCCTTTTCCGGCCAGCTCGGCCCTCTGGGCTTTGTCCAGAGGCGCCTTGGTCTGGATCAGAATGAAATTGGAGTCCGTCGCATCGCGGCTGTGCAGGCCGAGAGCCCGCACGCTCGACGCTTGAGCCTTGGGGTCCAGGGTAATGCCGTTGATCGTGATAGATGCCATGGGGTCGCCTCCTATTCTGGTCGTTTAAATTTTCGGTCTGAAGCGTTCGCTCCTCCTGCGTATAACCTCCCTTTGAGGAACTCGGCCCTTTTCTTTTCGAACAGGCCTTCACGCATTGGGTGATTCCGCGGGAGGCGCGGAGAATCCCTGGCAGCCGTGGTTCAGGCCTCGGGGCCTTGAACTTCGTCGAGGGCATGGTCCCTTTCGACGCTCATCTGCAGCTTTTGGAGGTATTCTTCGTTCGGGATGCCTCGGGGGGAAGCCCGCCTTAGATGATAGCCACCGCACGCTTAAAAAACGCTCCTCATCTTCGGCATGCCACTGAGGCCGCATGACGCGCGCCAGGTTGTGTCGGTCGCAAATGAAATCCGGCGGGTTGTTGATATCGCTGATGAGGACTCGGCGGGTCCTCGCGGTGGCCATGTTAGCCTCCTGACGCTATTCTGGATGGGCTCAAACAATCCGCAAACCGAAGAAAGAATCAGAAGCTGATGCCGAAAACGGTCTTGTTGCGGTGGAGATGCTTTGTACAAGGAGTGACGTTTCTGATTTAACTATCCGATTCTGTTAAAAAGTCAAGCTTTTCGTCTTGTCTATGACTTTTCTGTACAGGAGCAAATCCGGGTGGATGCTATCGGGTGCCCATTGCAAGGGTGAGCTTAGCGAGTATGACATGAACGGCAACTATGGGTGGCATCGCCCCAAGGATTGCGATTTCGAATTAGAAAAGCAAAGGGTCGAGGCGGAGTCTGTCAATCAGCCCATCCTTCCGGCCGGCGATTTTAAACGGACAGCAATTACGGTATGGACGATTGTACTGAGGTTTCACAGACTACCGCGAAACGGTGAAAATGGTATTGAAAAACTGATGATAGGACTAGGATTCCTTGATGTGACGCCGAAAAATTTGGTGCTGGGCTCTATTCCGACTCACGGATGCTGAATAACCACCATCGCGCTTCCTTCCTCTTTCGGCCGAGGCGAGGTTGCCTATCGAAATACAGCTTCATAATGCCGTCTGATTCAGTCGCCACCTCGTACCAGTGCTTGCGGACATACATTTCGGGACTGTCATGCCGGCATTTTCCGGTTTCACGCCATGAGCGCAGGACTGCCTTGACGCAGACCGTTCGCCCCCGCCAGAAAAATTTCTGGGGCAGGCCGGGCTCGCCGATTGCCATACGGGAGGTGTCGGCCGTTTCGGTCAGAGGTATAATGGGCTCACTGATGAATCGTTCGGGCATGATCAGGATTCTACACTGCACCCTACCCCCAGGAAAGATTGAAATGAAAGTTGCGGAGCCATATATTTTCCGCATTAATCCCCTGCTTCCACCAACTCCTTCTCGAACGACTTCGCCAACATGGGGTCAACAGCGACGAGGGTTCAGATTTGAAATTCTTGGGTATGGCGAACTGATGGAATTCGCATCTCAACATCTGGTTGTCGTGGCGCTCTGGATTGCATGGTGCTTTGTCCACAGTCTGATGATCACTTCCCTGGTGACCGCTTATTTGAAGGACAAGCTCGGCGATTACTTTCGGTTCTATCGGCTATTTTTCAACACCGTTGCGCTGGCCACCTTCTTTCCCCTCGCGCTCTATTCGTTCCAGCTGAAGGAGATGCCGATTCTGGTCTGGGATGGGGCACTTGCCGTCGTTCAATACGTTCTGCTCTCGTTGAGCGTTTTTCTTTTTCTTGCCGGAGCCAGGCATTACAGCCTCTCATTTTTTCTTGGCCTTGCTCAAACCCGCGATGGAGAATCCAATCGCACTCTTTCAACACGTACTGTTTTCGCGACCTCCGGCATCCTCGGTGTCATCCGCCACCCCTGGTATGCGGGCGGACTGCTGCTTATTTGGGCGCGCGATCTGGGATTGACGGCTCTAATCATAAATTTTGTACTCAGCCTGTATCTGGTTATCGGAGCGTTTCTGGAGGAGCGCAAACTTGTTAAGGAGTTCGGCGATGACTACCGTCATTATCAAAACAGGGTCTCGATGCTGTTTCCCTGGAAATGGATCAAAAAGAAATGGCCTCTGCCGCTATGAACAACCGACCCCCACTGATCAGGCTATTCGGAATCTGAGCGGCAACTTTCAAGACGGGCTTTATCCAAAATGACGCACCTATTCGCCTACGGCACACTGATGTGCGAGGATATCATGCAGGAGGTTTCCCGATGCCTTCTGGAACATCGACAGGGAGTCCTCAAAGGGTATGCTCGCCGGCGCGTGAGAGGCCAAGTCTATCCCGGCCTGCTCCAACGTGAAGGCAATCGTGTCGATGGGGTTGTATATTTAGATGTACCGGCTTCGGCCTGGGAGCGGTTGGATCGCTTCGAGGGCGAGATGTACGCCCGCCGGGCCGTCTCAATCGAAATTGATAGCGGCGGCCGGCTGACCGCCGAAACCTATATCGTGCGACCGGGGTACGTCGATCGCCTCGAAGAAGCCGAGTGGAATTTTTCCGAGTTTTTGAACAGCGGCAAGTCCAAGTTTCGGGCCGGATATGTAGGTTACCAATCTATCGCTGGCCTGGATGGAATTTGAGGAAAAAATGCCGGCCCCAAATGAATTTCTGATGTCGCTCTGGTGGTGCATGCAGTTCATGTACTGTATGGGTTATGAGTTAAAACCATTTGTTTTTTAAGCTTAATTTTATTCGCACTTCACCTCTTCCTTGAATTCGTCGCACTTGGCTTCAAGCTTTGCCTTGCAGGGTCCGTCCCAGTATTTCTTAAAATCCCCAAGATGGTCCAGATTTTCATACCCCCACCCTACCGGCCGCCAATACCAAAACTGAAAGCCGACCCTGCATCCGCAACCGACATTCCGAAAAAGAATC
>CAYRUF010000082.1:0-2105 GCA_964427375.1 uncultured Desulfatibacillum sp.
CCTTCCACCTTCCGCCTTCATTTCATATCGATCCACACGAATCCGTAATCGTCCACCCGCGCCCGGGCATCTTCGCCGATGACGATGGTGGATTCTTTCTCTTCCACGATCGCCGGCCCAGTCATCCGTGCGCCCGGGTAAAGCTTCGCTCGATCGTACACCGTGAAGGGCACGAACTTCTTTTTGAGCACGGAAAAAGCCGGCCGCCGGCCCTTGATGCATTCGGCCATTCGGCCCCGGCGCCGGTCGAGCGGCGGCAGGCGGAAAGGCCGCTCCGGCAGGCTGGCCCGCACCTTGAAGGTCACGAACTCGATCGGGTTCTCGGGGTAAGTCCGACCGTAAAGCTTTTGATAGACCGCGTCGAAGCGCCGACGGACCAGAGCCCTGCTCCAGGTCTGAAAGGGCTTGCGTTCGATCGGCAGATCCGTTTCGGCGCCCTGTCCCACGAAACGCATCATGAGGGTGCGCTCGAAGCGCACCTGCCGCAGCCGGCCGGACCGCTGCAGGATCGCAGCCCCTTCGGCCTCGAGCTCCTGAAACAGCTGCTCGATCTGGCTGAAGTCGGCGTCGTCGAGCGCGGTGCGCTGGCTGCGCGAGAGGTCGAAGGCCACGGGCGCCGTGAAGAACCCCATGGCCGAACCCACTCCGGCCAGCGGCGGGACGATGATCCGCGGCGCACCGATCTTCTTGGCCAGCCCGTAGGCATGCACCGGTCCGGCGCCGCCGAACGCCGCGATCGTGACGACCTTGGGGTTGCCGCCCTTTTCGGCGATGTGCGTCTTGGCGGCCGCCGCCATGGTTTCATTGATCAGATCGTGGATGCCGAAGGCGGCCTCCAGAAGCGGCGTGCCCAGGGGACGGGCGACGCTTTCGGCGATGGCAGCCTCCGCAGCGGCCTTGTCCAACGGCATGGTGCCGCCCAGGAAATAATCGGGATCCAGATACCCCAGCGCCAGATCGGCGTCGGTCACCGTAGGCTCCCGGCCGCCGCGGGAGTAGCAGACCGGGCCGGGGTCGGCGCCCGCACTCTCCGGGCCGACCTGCAGCAGCCCCATTTTGCTCATGCGGGCGATGCTGCCGCCGCCGGCGCCGATCTCCATCAGGTCCACCACCGGCACCTGGATCGGCAGGCCGCTGCCTTTCTTGAACCGCTGCACCCGGCCGACCTCGAAGGTCGAGACCAAACCGGCCTGGCCGTTCTGGATCAGGCAGGACTTGGCGGTGGTCCCTCCCATGTCGAAGCAGAAGATATCCGCAATCTTGAACATCCGGCCGTAGTGCTGGGAGGCGATGACGGCTGCGGTCGGCCCCGACTCGATGATCCGCACCGGATATTCCCGGGCGGTCTCCACCGAGGTGATCCCGCCGCTGGACAGCATGATGTAGAGCCGGCCGCCGAATCCGAGCGATTCCAGCCGCCCGGCGAGCTTCTTCAGGTAGCGCGCCGTAATCGGCTTGACGTAGGCGTTGGTGGCGGTGGTGCAGGTGCGCTCGTATTCGCGGATCTGGGGCAGCACCTCCACCGAGGTGGAGAGAAACACCTCCGGCCACTCCTGTTCCACCAGGGCCTTGATCTCCTTCTCGTGGTCGGGATTGCGGTAGGAGTTGATCAGGCAGACCGCCAGCGATTCGACCCCGGCGCGGCGCAGCTCGGCCAGCACCCCCCGGACGGACGGCGGGTCGAGCCGGCGGATGACCCGGCCGTCGCTCGTGATGCGCTCGTCGACCTCCCATCGCAGCCGGCGCGGCACCAGCGGCCGGGGGTATTCGGCGAAGATGTCATAGGCGTCGTAACGCAGTTCACGGCCGAGCTCGAGCACGTCCCGGAACCCGCGCGTCGTGATCAGGCCGGTGACGGCTCCCTTGCGCTCGATGATGGCGTTGATCACCAGGGTGGTGCCGTGGATGATTTCGTCGATGTCCGGCTTCCGGCCGGGGATCTGGTCGAACAGCGCACGGATGCCCTGCTCCACGGCATCGGACGGATCGGCCGGCGTGGTCAGGCACTTGTAGACATAGAACCGGCCGGCCCGATCATTGACCAGCACGAAATCCGTAAAGGTGCCCCCGATGTCGCAACCCAAACGGTAGAATCCTTTGGGCAC
>CAYRUF010000082.1:2205-14644 GCA_964427375.1 uncultured Desulfatibacillum sp.
GAAGGCGGAATCAAACCGACTCTCTCACCCCGCAACTTTCTGATCCGCTCACCATCGAATCGACTCCCGATACTTTTGAATTCGGAAGGCGGAGGGCGGAAGGCGGAAAACAAAAAATTATTTTTTCGATCTTTTTCCTATCGTCGTGAATATGGCCACCAGCTCATCTGCTTCGGTTGCAAGGCTGTCCACCAGCTCACTATTGACCCAGCTGCACTCGCGGATGATTTCCAGCCAGTATAGAGTTTCATCCGCTTCCTGCTCAACCACACCGACTTTTGCCGTAAACTCCGCTTTTGACCTGGCTCGGGTAGCCTCTCTATAATTGGCCCCGACCGAAGTTCCAGATTTCACTATCTGTTTGGCAATAATGTCTGCTTCCCTTAAACGGGGCATTACGGAGGCGAGTATAATGATACGCAGGGCGAATTGTTTGGTTCTTTCACGCAGGTCGCGGTTTCTCATCTGATTTGAGATTTTAGCCGTATCATTCTCTACAATCTCGCCGTTTTTTCCTGCTTTCATTCCACCTGCCCCATTCCACCTTCCCCATTCCCCATTCCGCCTTCCGCCCTCCGCCTTCAAAAAATGCTCGGTTCTTCCCACTCCCCGAACGCCTGCCGCAGCACGCCGGCCATCTCGCCGACGGTGGCGTAGGCCCGGCAGCAGTCCACCAGAAAGGGCATGACGTTCCGGCCGGAGCGGGCGCATTGTTCGAGATCGTTCAGGGCGCGGCCCACCTCACGGTTGTGGCGCACCCGGCGCAGCTCCCGCAGCCCGTCGATCTGTTTGACCGCCCAGGATTCGTCGTAGGCGTGCAGCTCGACGTCCGGCTGGTCCTCGACGCCTTCGGTGTATTTGTTGACGCCCACCTTGATATAGTCCCCGTTCTGGATCCCCCGCTCGAATTCGTACGCCTGCTGCGACACCTTGCGCTGGATGTGGCCGAGGGCGACGGCCCGGCGCATGCCGCCGCTCTTCTGGACATCGGCCATCTCCGCCAGGATGCGCTCCTCCATCTGCTTGGTCAGGGTCTCGACGAAATAGGATCCCGCCAGCGGATCGACCGTATCGCGCAGCCCGACTTCGTCCATCAGCAGCTCGAGGGTGCGCAGCGACAGCAGGGCCGCGCGCGGCGTAGGAATGGTGTACGCCTCGTCGAAGGAGCACAGCGCCGTGGTCTGGGCGCCGCTCAAGGCCGCGGCCAGGGCGTAGAACGCGCTGCGCATGATGTTGTTTTCCGGCTGGGCCTTGGTCAGGCCGCTGCCACCGCCGCCGAACAGCCCGCGCAGGAAGAGATTTTTCTTCTGGCGCACGCCGAATTCCTCCTGGAGCATCCGCGCCCACAGCTTGCGCGCCGCCCGGAACTTGGCGATCTGCTCCCAGAGATTGCCGTAGACGTTCAGGTTGAAGGAGAAGCTTCCGACGAACTCGTCCGGCTGGAGCCCGCGGCCCTGCACCTCGGCGATGTACGTCTTGGCGATTTCAAAGGCGTAGGCGATTTCCTGGGCCGGCGTCGCCCCGGACTCCCGGATGTGGTAGCCGCAGATGCTGACCGGGTTGCAGCGCGGCAGCGCCCGAACCGAATATTCAATGGCATCGCCCACCAGCCGCACGGCCGGGTCCACCGGAAAGATCCAGGCCCCGCGTCCGATCATCTCCTTGAGGATGTCGTTCTGCGGGGTGGCGCTGATCTGATGAGCCGGGTAGCCGAACTTCTCGGCGACCGCCTGATACATGGCCAGCATGATGCAGGCCACCGCGTTGATCGTGAGCCCCGACCCGATCCGGTCCAGGGGAATGTCCTGAAAGGCGATTTCAAAATCCCGCAGCGAGTCCACGGCCATGCCGACCCGGCCGACCTCTCCCGCCGCGCGCGGGTCGTCCGAGTCGTAGCCCATCTGGGTCGGCAGGTCAAAGGCGACGTTCAGACCCGTCTGGCCGTGGGAGATCATCAGCTTGAAGCGCTGGTTGGTCTCCGCGGGGGTCCCGAATCCCGTGTACTGGCGGGTCGTCCAGGCCCGGCTGCGGTAGCCCAGCGGATGCAGGCTGCGCGTGAAGGGGTATTCGCCCGGGTCGCCGAGGTCTTTGGCATAGTCGAACCCGACCTCCTCCAGATCCCGGGGTGAGTAGCTGGGTTTGATCCGGATGCCGGATTGGTAGACGACGTCCCGGATGGCGTCCTTTTCGTCCTTGATGTATCTGGCAACCCCCATGGTCCCTCATCCTGCTTCGGAAACGTTGCGCCGACGGCGGCGGACCCGGTTCATGCGGCCACGTCCCGGATCCCGGCGACGATCTCGTCGAAAGGGGTGCCGCCGGGAAAGACCCCTTTGACGCCCATCGCCTTCAGCGCGGCGACATCCTGCTTGGGAATCACGCCGCCCACCACCACCGGAATGTCCCGAATGCCCTCGGCGGCCATCAGATCGAGCAGCCGTCGGCAGATCGGCAGATGGGCGCCGGACATGATGCTGAGGCCGATGACATCCACCGCCTCCTGAACCGCTGCAGAAACGATCTGCTCCAGCGTCCGGTGCAGCCCGGTGTAGATGACCTCCATGCCGGCATCCCTCAAGGCCAGGGCCACCACCTTCGCGCCGCGGTCATGGCCGTCCAAGCCCGGCTTGCCCACGAGTATTCTGATGATTTTTCCCGACATGGCCTCACCTTATCCCAGCAAACGGTCGAATGTCTTCAGCACCATCTCCTGCCCCCTGAGGATATGCTCCCGCACCAGGCGCTCGGCCCCTTCGGCCTCCCGGCGCCGGATGGTTTCCAGAATCAGGCGGTGGTCGTCGTTGCTGATCCGCGCCCCGCGCGCGTCGCGGAGGATGATCTGGCGGAACCGGAAAATGTGGTCCCGCAGGGCATCGATCATCCCCACCAGCCGGGGGCTCCGGCTGAGGGCATAGAGCAGGTCGTGAAACTGGGTGTTCACGTCCGGAAGGCCGTTCAACCGGTTTCGGCGCAGCAGGCGCTCGAATTCGTCGATCTTGGCTTCCAGCGGCTTCAAGTCGCCCGCCTGGTAATTGAGGGCGGCCAGGCGGGCGGCATAACCCTCCAGTACGCTGCGGATGCCGAAGGTCTCGATAATATCGTTCCGGTTCAGGCCCAGCACGCCGAAACCGCCGCGCGGAAGCCTTTCAATGAAGTGCTCCCGCTCCAGCTTGTGAATCGCCTCCCGCACCGGCGTCCGGCTGATCCCCTGAGCGCCGGCGATGCGGCTTTCCACCAGCCGGGTTCCGGGAGCCAGGTCCCCCCGCACGATGGCCTGTCGGAGGTTGTCGCAGACCCGTTCACCGAGCGACTTGCGCGATCGAAGGCCCCGCAGCGGCCGCAGGGCGATCTTGAGATTCGCGTCCGGGTTCCGGGGTCTGATTCGCATGGCGGTCCGCAGCCCGTCAGATGATTCCCCGGGCCTTCCAGTCGGCAAGATCGGACGCGGTGCGGCCCAGAATCCCGCCGTAGATTTCGGCGTTGTGTTCGCCGCAGCGCGGCGGAAAGGAGAGGACCCGCCCGCTCGCTTCCAGAAACGGCGTCGAACAGGGTGCCGGCGCCAGCGTCAGGCCCTGGCCGGTAACCGGGTCCCTCGCATGCAAGAGCCGGCGCTCGACCAGGGGGTCGGCGGCCACTTCGCGGATGGTTTTGATTTTACTGGCCGGAACGGTAATGGCATTGAGCGTTTGCACCAGCTCCTCCGAGCTCAATTGCCGCGTGATCGCGCTGATCGACCGGTTCAAGTTGTTCACGTCGGCAATGCGGCCGGCGTTTTGGGCATAGGCCGGCCGGTCGAGCGATTGAAACATCTCGAGCGCGACGAGCGCCTTCCATTGGCGGTCGTTGCCGACCGCCATGTAGACGAAGCCGTTGCGGGTCGGATAGACCGAGACCGGGCAGAAGAACTCATGGGTGTTGCCCCGGCGCGAGAGGGTCTTGTTGAACGTGGCCGTGAAGGTGATCGGGACCGTGAGCCAGGACACGGAGGACTCCAGCATCGACAGGTGAATGCAGGATCCGGCGCCGGTGGCCTGGCGCTGAAAGAGCGCTTTCATCAAGCAGCCGTAGGCGTGCTCGCTGGTGCCCATGTCCGGCAGCGGTATCCCCAGCACCTGGGGATCCCCGCCGCTCTCTCCGGTCAGCTCCATCAATCCCGAGCGCGCCTGCAGGATCGGATCATAGGCGCCCTCGTTGCTGTCCGGGCCGAAACCGGTGACTCCCAGCCAGATCAGGTCGGGCTTGATTTTTTTGAGCGTTTCGAATTCGATGCCGAGCTTGGCATAGTTGCGCGGCAGCTGGTTGGTGGTGAAAACATCCACCGGCAGCCGGCGGATCAGGTCGTAAAGCAGGGCCTGCCCCTGCGGGTCGGCCAGGTTCAGGGTGAGGGCCTTCTTGCCGGCGTTGATGCACAGGAAATAGGCGTTCATCCGCTCTTCCCCGAGCACGTTGTCGCCGATCATCCGGTTGGGATCGCCATGGACCGGGTGCTCGAGACGGATCACGTTCATGCCGTCCTGGGCCAGCCGGTAGGTGAGGTAGGGCAGGACGGTCGCCTGCTCGAGGGAAAGCACGGTCAAGCGCTTGAAGAGGTCCATCGTTCCTCCCGATACGGGGTGATGGGTGCGGGCGAGGGGTGATTCCCGGACGACCCTGGCGGATCCGGATCGTCTGCCGACCGATGAATCGCATTCAAATGCTGTATACAGTATACAAATTTGAGATGTCAAGATAATTGGCTCCGGAAGCATCCGGACCGACCATCGTCGGAGGTACGCGCCGGAACGCGCGGCCCGGCCGCATCTTGCAGGCCCTGGCCGGTTGTGGTAGGCCGGGGAGCACGACCGAACCCGGCGGCATCGGGATCGCAGCAGAAGGAATGGTTATGGGGGACCCGTTCGATATCGTCATCCGGAACGGCGGCATCGTCGACGGCAGCGGCCGGTCCGGCTTTCGCGCCGACATCGGCATCGCCGGGGGCCGGATCCGCCGGATCGCCCCCCGGATCGAACCGGACCTCGCCCGGCAGACGATCGACGCCGAAAACCGGGTGGTCAGCCCGGGCTTCATCGACACCCACACGCACGACGATCTCTATCTCCTATGCTGCCCCACCGGTGACGACAAAGTCCGCCAGGGCGTCACGACCGTCGTGATCGGCAACTGCGGCCAATCCGCCGCTCCGGCCGGCGAGGCCCATCGGGAAATGCTCTGGGATTTCCTGAAAATCATCGGCAGCGCGCACATCAGCCGAGCCGACCTGTTGGCGGACTCGTTCGACGATTATCTCCGCAAACTCGAAGGTGTTAAGCCGGGGGTCAACGTCATGGCGCTGGTCGGCCACTCCACCGTGCGCATGGGCTGCATGGGCATGGCCGACCGAGCGCCCTCCGATCGGGAGCTGAAGGACATGCAAGCGCTCGTGGCCCAAGCCATGCGGGCGGGCGCCTTCGGCTTGTCGACGGGCCTGATCTATGCGCCCGGAAACTATGCATCCACGGAGGAGATCGTCGCGCTGGCCAAAATGCTGGCTCCGTTCGGAGGCATTTACGCCACCCATATGCGCAGCGAAAGCGACCTCGAATTGGAGGCCATCGCGGAAGCCATCCGGATCGGAGCGGAAGCCGGCGTCCACGTCCACATCGCCCACCACAAAATCGGCGGCCGCAACAACTGGGGGAAAAGCAGCGAAACCCTCCGTCGGATGGCGGAAGCCCGGAACCGCGGCATCGGGGTGACCTGCGACCAGTATCCCTACCGCGCCGGGTCGACCTATCTCGCGGCGGTCCTGCCGCCGCGGGCCTTGGCCGGCGGGCCCTCCGTTTTCAGCCGGAGGCTCACGGACGAGGCCTTCCGCAGGGACATCATTCGAGCCGTTGAGGACGGAACCGAGCCGGGTTGGGACAACCTTCTCAAGCGGTCGGGCTTCGACGGCATTTTGATCTCCGTTTCTCGGCACCCTGATTATGTCGGCAGGACGATTGCACAGATCGCTGAAATGGAGCGCAGAAACCCCTACGAGGTGGTTTTCGATCTCGTTGCCGAGGAGAACATCGGCGTGATCGCGATCCTTTTCGGGATGTGCGAAGAGGATATCCGCCGGATCATGCAGGACCCCTGGACCATGATCGGAAGCGACGGCATTCCGGGCTTCGGCGTCAACCGGGTCCACCCGCGCATGACCGGCACCTTCCCCCGAGTCCTTGGAAAGTACGTCCGGGAGGAAGCGGTCTTGAGCCTTGAAGAGGCCGTGCGCAAGATGACCTCCCTGCCCGCCGCGACCTTCGGACTGAAGAGCAAGGGGCTGCTTCAGGAAGGTTTCGACGCGGATCTGGTCGTGTTCGACCCGCGCACCATCATCGATCGATCGACCTTCGAGGAACCCAACCGCGGCCCGGACGGGATCGACCATGTCCTCGTAAACGGCCGCCCGGCCGTGGAGAGGGGCCGCATCCTCGGCGCGACCTCGGGCCGGGTGCTGCGGCGCTGGCCTTAGCCGGTCGGAGGCACGGCCGCGCGGAGTGGCGGAGAGGATGGCAGGAGCATCGCTCCTGAAAAAGAAAAGCCAATCGATGCGCCCTCCCCGCCTACCCCTTATGCCTCGATCATCACGGCCACCTGCTTCGGATGCATGGGACCAACCAAACGAGATAAAATCGTTGAGGTCATCAAGGCCGAAATCGCAAAAATCGACAGAAGTTCTTTGACGGGGGCCAAGACATGATGGCCAGCGCGACAACTATAATTTTGGTTTAATATGGCGAATTCGTTCAGGTTCATCGCAGAATTGAAGGGCACAAGCGCAGACCCTAAACCGGCGGCACCGGGGGCTTTACGGAAATCTCTCCTTGAAAGAATCCTCGTCTCACCGGCCATGTCCGATCTCTTCCTGCGAAGGATTGGCTTCGGAAAGTGATTGGCCCAAGAGGATGGGAGGGACCGGATTCAGCGACCTTAGGGCGGCAATCAACGCTTCAGGGGCGAAATAGTCCCGCAGCGCGTCACTGTGTTTTTCCAGGACTGCACAAGCCTTTTCCGCCAGCTTGGCAGCCTGTCGATGATAGCCGTGCTCGAGCTTGATGTAGACGCCGGCCGCCCGAATCAGGGACTGGAGCAGCATCTTCAGGCCGCCCTCGGAATGATGCCAGGCCTGCTCGAGGACCTCGTGCATTTCGAAGAAGAGCCGTAAATCCCAAAGAATGAGCCCCGTTCGGATCGGGTCTTGGCCGCTTTTCCGGACCCGGTCGAAGGCCCGGCGATAAAGCTCCAGGCGGCTCTCCACATACTCGCGGTAGCAGCGCTGGAGATCTCTCTTGAGCAGGAAAGCGGATAGCTCTTCGACCGGGGACAGGCTTCCGGCTGCTAGAGACTGCCCGAAGCACCGCGAGAGGTCGTTTCGGATATCGCGGCTCAGCCGGTCCCGGAAAGGATCGAACCCGGCCAGGAGTCGGGTTGTCGCAGATTGCTGCTGCGGTTTTTGGACCATAGCCGGAAAAAAAGGTTGCGGGTCGAGGGACAATGCTTCAGGGTTCAGGCCAGGGGCGGCGGAGGCGGCGGCAGCTTCCCCTGCTCCAGGGCTTCGCGCGCGGCCTTCACCGGAATGCCCGCCTCGCACGGCACGCCCACCTGGCACAGACCGCATCCGTAGCCTTCAAACCGGTACGTCTTTTTCACGTACTCCCGCGAGCGAACCAGGTGCCGCCGGCATTTCTCCTTGTCGTGGCCGCTCTGGGTGATGGCATGCGCCGGGCAGCGGTCGATGCATTTGCCGCAGGTGCCGTCGGCGAAATACAGGCAATAGGCGCGGTGGTCGGAATACGGCCGGGGGGTGGGCTGGATCGCTATCCGTGCCACGACGGACCCCACCCGCATGGCTTTGCCTCTTGCGGTGATAAGCCCGTCGCACAGGCCGAAGGTGCCCAGACCGGCCGCATGCGCCGCGTGGCGCTCGGACCAGGAGGAGGCATAGGAAAAACGCGCCGATTGAACGACGGCCCAGTTGGGAACCAGCATCGGAGCGATGGCGGCATGGCCGGCCTGCCGAAGGCGGTCGGCCACGTGGCGACGCAGCGCGGCGTTGAACTCCTCGCCGTAGACCCGGATTCGGGCCCATTCTTCGGCCGGGTATCGCTTCACCCGGCGGTTGGCCCGCCGGACGGCTTCGCGCTGGGGCAGAACCCATGAAACCACGGTGAGCTCTTCGGCCTTCGCCGGCTGCTCCGGACAATGCTGGGAGAAGACCTCCCAGGGGGTCCAGTGGAAGGGGCCGACATACTCCTTGTACTGCTGCCAGATCGGGTCCGCACCGGATGCGAATCCGACCAGCGCATCGTCCCAGGCCGGATCTTCATCCTCGTTTTTCATGGTGTTGTAAGGCGAGGCGGCGATGAAATCACGGATCATTTCCCGGATCCCGTCTGCGGAGACATCGGCGCGCTTTCTCACGGTCTACCTCCTAGGGTTCTTGCATCCCTCTGGATTACGGGCAGCGGCCGGCCCAGGCGGCGACGGCCGGGTGGCCCACGGAGCCGCTCCCGACCCGCGCAGCCAGTATTGTGGAGCGGGTCGCACAAGTCAATCCCGGTTCCGAATTGCCGTTCCTATCTCCCCTTGAACCGCGGCGGCCGCTTCTCGATGAAGGCCTGCCGGCCTTCCTGCAAATCCTCGCTAGCCAGGGCTTCGGCGACCCGCGCCTGGGCTTCGCGCGCCGCCTCCGGCGGAAGCGCCGTCGACTCCTGCAGGAGGTTCAGCACCCGCTTGATTCCCTTGAGGGCGAGCGGCGCATGCGCGGCGATTTCATCGGCCAGCCGGGTCGTGACGGCCTGCAGCTCCTGGCGCGGAACGACTTCATTGGCGAGCCCGATCCGCTTCAGCTCATCTCCCCGATACGTTCGGGCGGTGAAGAACATTTCCTTTGAGTTCGTCAGCCCGACCGCATCAACGAACCGCCGCAGCCCCGTCCAGGGGTAGACCACGCCCAGCCGTGCGGGCGGCATGCCCATGCCGGCGTGGTCGGCGGCGATCCGCAGGTCGCAGCAGACCGCCAGCTCGCAGCCGGCGCCGAAGGCCGCGCCGTTGATCATGGCGATGACCGGCATGGGGTAGTCGACCACATGCTGAAAGAGCGCCTCCACCGGCTCGATTCGCTCCAGGCCGGCCGCCGGGGGAGCGCCGGCCGGAAGCGCGCGGATGTCGAACCCCGAACAGAACGCGGCATCGCCGGCGCCCCGAATGATGAGCACCGGCGGATCCGGCCGCCGGGACCATTCCCCCAGCGTTCGCGTCAAAGCGTCCACCAGCTCCAAGCTCAGCGCGTTTTTCATTTCCGGCCGGTTGAGGGTCAGCGTGCACACCCGCTCCCGCCGCTCGACGCGGAGAGAAAGGTCCGTCGATGCCATGGGGCCTCCGCTTGCATTTCAAATGATTGACACCGTTATTGTGTACAGTATACAGTATTTGAGACAATTTGGAACGGAAGACCTACGCCTGCTCGAATCTCCCGCCGCATCCGTCTTCCGGCTGTCCTTCGGCTCCAACCCATTCCGTCACCACCCGGGGGGCTTCATGACAATCGACAAAACCCACCACAGCGAGCTAGAACGACTTTCTGCCTTGGAGCAGCGCGCCGAGGCGGGCGGCGGACCCCAGGCCCTCGAGCGCCTTCGCCAGCGCGGCAAGCTGACCGCCCGAGAACGCCTCAACCGGCTCTTCGACCCGGGCAGCTTCGTCGAGATCAACCAGCTGGCCGAAAGCCAGGCGGTCGACTTCGGCATGCAGGAAAAGAAGGTCCCGGGGGACGGCGTGGTCACGGGCTGGGGCACGGTCGACGGCCGGCGGGTCTTCGCCTACGCCCAAGACGTCACGGTGCTCGGCGGGTCGGTCGGCACCGTTCACGGCGCCAAAATCTGTCGCATCATGGACGAGGCCCTCAAGGTCAAGGCCCCCCTGGTGGCCTTGAACGACTCGGGCGGCGGCCGGCTGCACGAGGGGTTTTTCGCTTCGCAGGGAGTGGCCGGCATGTTCTTCCGGAACACCGCCGCCTCCGGGCTGATCCCGCAGATCACCGGCATGATGGGTTCCTGCGCCGGCGTGTCGGTGTATTCGCCGGCCCTGACCGACTTCATCGTGATGGTGAAAGGCACGAGCCACATGGTGATCACCGGCCCCGGGGTGATCAAGGCCGTGACCGGCGAAACGGTCGACCTCGAAGCGCTCGGCGGCGCCAAGGTCCACAGCGAAGTCACCGGCCAGGCCCATTTCGTCGTGGCCAGCGACGCGGAGTGCATCGCCGCCATCCAGAGGCTCCTGAGCTACCTGCCCTCCAACCACCTGGAACCTCCCCCGGTCGCGGACTCCGGGGACGACCCCGAGCGGGCCGACGACACCCTCGAGCAGATCGTGCCGGCCAACTTCAGGAAGTCCTATGACATGCATGCCGTGATCGAGCGCATCGTCGACCGCGGCTCGTTTCTGGAGGTGCTGCCGCGCTTTGCCGCCAACATCATCGTGGGCTTCGCGCGCATGGAAGGCGGCAGCGTCGGCATCGTCGCTAACCAGCCGCGCATCAAGGCCGGCTGCCTGGACGTGGACGCCTCCGACAAGGCCGCGCGCTTCATCCGCTTCTGCGACTGCTTCAACATCCCCCTCATCAACCTGGTGGACGTGCCGGGCTATTTTCCGGGCATCGGCCAGGAGCACGCCGGCATCATCCGCCACGGCGCCAAGATGCTCTACGCCTACGCGGAGGCGACCGTGCCGAAGATCACGCTGGCCCTGCGCAAGGAATACGGCGGGGCGGTCATGGGCATGTGCTGCGTGGGCATGGGCGTCGACCTGATGCTGGCCTGGCCGATCGCCCAGCTGGTGGTCCTGGACACGGCCGCGGCGGTCGATCTCATCTTCCGCAAGGAAATCCAGAATGCCGCCAACCCGGAGGACAGCCGCCGGCAGAAAATCGAGGCGTACGACTACAAGTACTCGAACCCCTTCCACGCCGCGTCGAACATGCTGGTGAACACCGTCATCCGGCCGCGCGACACCCGGCCGCAGTTGATTAAAGCGCTGCGCATGCTGCGCAACAAGGAAAGGCCGGCGCCGGTGAAGCGGCACGGGAATATTCCTTTATAGAGGAAACGTGGACCCGTATGCCCCTTGACCCGTAGACCCGTTTAAGGAAACCAACGATAGGGTGTAATCCTGAGGGCGGGTTGGCGCAACAAGAGTAAAATGGCATTGGGATTATTCTTGGTGAAAATTCAACCGTAACGCATGGCGACCGGACGCACGGGCCAACGGGTCCACGGGCGAACGGGCCAACGATTAGTCAAGGAGTACTAATTATGGATTTCGACCTGACCCGCGAACAGAAGGAGATCCAGAAGGCGGCCCGCGAGTTTGCCCGCGGCGAGTTTCCCAAGGTGGCGCTGGAGTGCGACGTCCAGGAGAAAGTGCCGTTCGACGTTATCCGGAAGGCGCGCAAGCTGGGCCTGATCGGGCTGTTCGTCCCGGAGGCCTATGGCGGGCCGGGCCTCGGGTTTCTCGAACAGGCCCTGGTGCTGGAGGAATTCTGGAAGGTCGACCCCGGCATCGGCCAGCAGCTCTGCTCGCTGACCTTCGGCGCGGAGGAGCTGCTGCTGTTCGGGACCGAGGCGCAGAAGAAGCAATGGCTGCCGCCGCTGTTCGAGGGCGACGGCATCATGGGCTTCGCCATCACCGAGCCGGATGCCGGCAGCGACACGTCCGCGGCGACCACTACCGCGGTCGAAGACGGGGACCACTATGTCGTCAACGGGTCCAAGATCATGATCGGCAACGGCACGGTGGGAACCTTTCTGCTGGTTTACTGCCTCACCCGCCCCGAGGTGCCGAAGAAAACCGGCCGCCACAGCATCCTGATCGTCGAAACCGATCGGCCGGGCTACAAGGCCGAGCCCATGCACGGCAAGATGGGCCTGCGCGCCTCCGACACCTCGGCCGTCTACTTCAACAACGTGCGGGTGCCCCGCGAAAACCTGCTCGGGACGGAAGGAGGCGGGTTCATCCAGCTCATGAAGTTCTTCGACCACTCGCGGTCCTACGTGGCCGCCCACGGCGTGGGCATCGCCCAAGGCGCGCTCGACCTGGCGGTCAAGCACGTGAAGGGCCGCCGGCAGTTCGGCCAGCCCCTGGCCGCCTTCCAGGCGACCCAGTTCAAGATCGCCGAGATGGCGACCAAAATCGAAATGGCGCGGAACTCGGTCTACAAGTCCGCCTGGCTGCTCGACCGCGGCAAGCCCGACACCAAGCTGACCGCCATGGCGAAGCTTTTCGCCTGCCATGTGGCCGTGGAGGTCGTGGACGAAGCCCTGCAGCTGCACGGCGGCTACGGCTATTTCAACGACTACGACATCGAGCGCTTCTACCGCGCCGCCAAAGTGCTGGAGATCTACGAGGGGACCAAGGA
>CAYRUF010000083.1:0-14571 GCA_964427375.1 uncultured Desulfatibacillum sp.
TGGCGATGCGGGTCGAGGCGTCCGAGCAGCCGATCCACCACGGCATCCGTCGCAACGGTTGCGTCCGCATTCGATTTGATCACGAGCGTCGGCGGCAGGACGCGGTCGGGGTGGGAGCGCGCCCGGGCCTCCACGCGGCCGGCCACCGACTGGGTCAGGCGGTGAACCTGCTCCCCGGCATTGGTGGTGAATGAGTTGTACTTGAAGGGGTCGAATTCCCGTTCGACCAGGAGCCAGGCCAGGCCCCCCAGGCCCGGCAACGCAGAAAGCCTGCGCTTCCAGACCGCCAGCGCCGCCGCCGGGTGAAGGCCGATGGCCGGCGAGATCAAGACCAGCCCGGCCGGAACCGGCGCGGCCTTGCCCTCCAGGGCATCGAGGGCGAAGTCAAGAGCCAGGGGGGCGCCGGTCGAATAGCCGATGAAGTGGATCGGGCGGGACCCCACCTTGGCGGCAAGATGCGCCGCACCCAGGCGCACGGCGGCGGCCATGTCCTCCCATCGGACGTCGAGAAGCCCCGAGGGGGCTGTACCGTGGCCGGGCAGGCGCAGGCCGATCACCCAAAAGCCCCGCTCATTCAGGCGCCGGCCGAGCACTCGCAGGCTGTAAGGCGAATCCGACATTCCGTGCAGGAGGAGCACCCCGCCGGCCGGAGCCTCGGCCGGCAGCTCGAAGCTGCGGTTCCAGTTGGCATCCTGCTTTTCGGGGTCGGCGGCGCTGCCCCGGCTGTAGCGCACGAGCGCATACGCCGGCCCCGTCGGGGTGGCCGCAACGACTTTTTCATCCAGCTCGGCGAACAGCCGATCTTCGAGGCGGCGGTAGTCCGCGAAGGTGCGGACCTCGGCGGCCTTGGCGGCGGTGAATTCCGCGGTCAGCGCTGCGGTGTGCCAAGGCTGCAGCGGCTGGTCGCTGCAGCCAGTAAGGAATAGCAAGATAGGAACTGCCGCGAGGCCGTAAATTCCCAAGCGGGGAAGAAGCGATTGGAGGCGAAAGAAAATTGCGGCTGGGATCATTGGATTCTCCGATTATCGGCCGCGGGTCAGGATCCAGTAGACGGTGCCGTTCGGCGCCTGGACCGGATAGATGAGCCGGCTGCGCGGGGTCTCGGCATTGTTGAGCCGCAGATACAAATCGTCGAAGAACTCGGGGGTCTCGAGGCTGAAATTGTGGAAGTTCCGCGTGCGGTTCACCGGTGTGACATCCACCACGTTGACGTCCTCGGCGTTCGGATCCAGGTCGACGACCCGCACGGCGGTCTCCAGCTGCCGAGGGCTCAGCGTGCTCTCCCCGCGCCGCCGCCCGCGGTTGAGGATCCGGCTCGCCAGCAGGGCCCGGTCGTTCGAGGAGACGTAGATCGTGGTGGTTTGGGCGAGGGCCTCGAGCGCCTGCCGGAACTTCTCGTCGAACTCGTTGTAGTCCACGTCCGGAGCGGTCAGCACGACATCCTTGATCTCGGTTTCCGCGTCGGCCAGATCGGCCTGATCGTAGAGCCGGCGGAAGGCGTCGACGACGACCTGCGCCCCCATGCTGTTCGCGATCAGCCACAGCCGGCCGGGCCGGATGTCCCGAATGGCCAGTTCCAGGCTGCGGGCCAGATCGGAGGCGGACTCCTTGGCGACCTCGCGCGCCCGCCGGTAGCCGCTCGGGGAGCTGCCCTGGTTGCCGGGCCAGTCGAAGAGCAGCACCGGCGAGTTGATGTCCAGCACGTGGCCGATGAAGGTGGTCTTGCGCAGGGCCGACGGGAATGCCTCCCGGAACCCGTGGACGACCACCAGAAGCGAGCGCTGCGGAGATTGATCGACCAGGGCCCGCATCTGTTCAATGAAGGCGGCCGGGTCGAGCTCTCCCACCGCCTGGAGCTTGATCTCCTCGTTCTGGAACCATTCGGTCGGGTTGATGATGATCCCCAGCCCCAGGGTCGGTTCGATCTTCACATCGAAGTAGCCGAATTTGAGGGTCTCTTCGCGCTCGGTCCCGAAACGCTCCTCGACCGGCCCGGCCGTGCTGATCGGGCGGCGGTTGGTGATGAAAAAAAACCGGTACTCCCCTTCGAGGCTCAGCCGGGCGACCTGCATGCGGCGGAACAAGAACGCTTCGGCCCGCTGCAGGGCGTAGCTCGTGGGGGAGAGGTAGAATTGGTAGGTCAGGAACCCCAGCCCGGCCAAGAGCAGCAGGATCACCCCAAGGCCGATCAACAGGCGCCGTTTGAGACGGGTCATGGCATCACCTCATGGTGAGGGGGCGGAGCGCCGGCTTCCGTAAAGGTGAGCGTAAACATAGGAGAACTCGCACCCCAAAAAGACGATCTGGCAGGCCAGAAAGATCCACAGCATCAGGATCATGACGCTGCCGATCACTCCGTAGGAGAGAAATTTGCTGAAAACCGAAACGACGCCGCCCGTGGCGAATTGCTGCAGGCCGACCAGCATGAGGGCCGTGATGATGGCTCCCAGCCAGACGTCCCGCCACTGGGGGCGGGCCGTGGGCAGCAGTTTGAAGATGACGCACAAGGTCACGCTCAGGATGAAGACCGAGGTGCTGACCTGAAGCCCGCGGGTCAGCAGCAGCTCGTCCACCTGCTGAATAACGTCGAAGTGTTCCTGGAAGTGATTCACCACTCCGATGACGGCTCGGATGAGAAGGTTCGCCAAAAAAGAGAGCAGCAGCAGCAGGGCCGTCGCCAAAACGAGCAGGTAGGCCAGCAGCTTGTTGAGAAAGAAGAGGAGCACCATTTTGCGGATCGAGCCCGCCTCCGAAATCCGGGCCGGAGACTCCCAGATGATGTTCACCGACTGGCGCAGCACGGTGAACATCTTGCTCGCCGTGAAAAAGAGCAGGATGAACCCAACGATTCCGGCGCCGACGCTGTTCTGGTACAGCGCCAGGATCGTTCCGACCACCATGTCGTTTACGGCCGGCGGCAGATCCCGCACGATCAGCTTCTGGACATAGAGAAAGGCATGGGTTTCCGGGCCGATCAGCGCCCCGACGATGCTCAGGATCACCAGCAGCAGCGGGAAGAGGGAAAACAGGGCGTAGTAGGAGAGAGCGGCGGCCATGCCCGGACAGTTGTCGCGGTCCCATTTCAGGCCGGTCTGGATCAGCAGCTGGACCGGCCTCGATGGCAGCACCCGAAAGCGCAGGTAAGACCAGATGGAGGCCCATCGGTGAAGCGGCCGCCTCAACTGGTTGCGATGCGTATCATCCGGCATTTCAGTATCGCTTATCGATCCATATCGACGAGGAAGTGCCCTTTGGCATTGAGCCTGGATCGGTCGATGACATCGAATACACCCAGTCCGAAGCCCGATCCGGCAACATACACGCGGCTCGCCAATCCAAAGACACTGCGGGTTTCTCCGGGCGTATGGTAAGCGCCGACGATGCGCATGGAGCCGGGTTTGCGGATATCGATGAGTTGGAGGCCGCGGGAGCCGTCGGCGACGACGAGAAGATTGTACAGGGGGTAAACGCCTTGAGCCTCGCCGGGCGTCTTCAGGGCGCCGACGACTTGCGGCCGGCTGGGGTTCCTTATATCGATCGCCGAAATACCCCCGGCAGCATCTGCCACGAAGGCATGGTCGGCTATGACGTGCACCGAGCGTGCATCGTGCAATGCGCTGATTGAAGCAACCATTTTCGGTTCGGTCGGCCTGCGGATGTTGATAATCTGAAGGCCGCCCATGCCGTCGGCTACATAGGCATGGTTGGCGGCGACCGCTACCTGATGCGCTTCACCCGGAGTGTCGACGGCCGCCACGATTCGCGGACGCCCGGGGTCACGAATGCTGATGACCTGAAGACCGGCCTGGGCATCCGCCACGAGGGCATAATCGCTGAAGACATAGACACCGCGTGCATCCCCGGGAGTATCCACCGAACCGACCATCACCGGATCGGCCGGGTTGCGAATACCAACGATTTGAAGACCGGCGGAGCCGTCCGCCACATAGGCGAAGCTGCCGGCTGCGAAGACGCCCTTTGCCTGACCGGCCGTTTTTATGGATGCCGCGCGCTGCAGGTTCGCCGGTTGGCGAATATCAACCGCGTACAGCCCGTTTTCCCCTCCCGCCACATAGGCATGCTGCCCGTGAACAAATACATCCCATCCCGTCGGCTGCCTTTCCCCGGCGTTGGCGGCAGCCCATATCAAACCCTGGAAGAGCACCCAGCACATCAACCGCAGCAAAAATTTTCGCATCATAAGTCCTCTTCATCCATGAAGATTGATGACTTCGCAAATAGCCCAATCTCTGCGTTGCACTTCATCTCGTCGCCGCTGCGGCGTACGGCCAGTACGCCTCGCGGCACGAGATTCGCGCGCCTTGATCTTGGCCTCTTTACGAAGTCATCGATTCGTTCGACTATTTGCAAGTTCATCAAGATTAGATAGCGCGTTTATTTGAATAACGGTACGGTGATGATGGTCATCTGATATCCAAACATTCGGGTCTATTCGGGTTGCACGTCGCGCTGACAATTCGCTGTAAGTTTCCATGCAAAAAAGTCAAGTAATACATGAATCTCCCCCCGCGAAAATGATATATCCAAATGGGGCCGGAATCCTGCCGCGCGGCTATCGTTAAAGGCTCCCCGCATCGGCGCTGCACGTTGATTTCTGAATCCCCGCGGGCGACTATTCCTCGCGGACATCTCAGCGTCGACTGATCGCGCAGGTTCATGATGTCCAGACAATAGGATGGGTCTGCAACCAGCATCAGCAGCACGAAAAAAACCGTACCCGTATAGAGCACCTTCTTCATTCGGCAAGCCTCCATTTTAAATCATTCTGCCTGCTCCACGGAGTACCGGGGTGGAATGGGCGCTTTTTGGAGAATTCCGGCACGCTAATCGGCCGCTCCGCCGGCCGTGCTTTTTTCTTTTTTGCGTTCGGGCATCTCGGCCACCTTCGGACCGAGCAGGACGGCAATCGGCCGGGTCTGCGGGCTGGCGTCCAGCGCAATAATAATAACCATGGTCAGTGGCACCGCCAGGAATACCCCGACAGTTCCCAGCACCCAGCCCCACAGCAGCAGGGAGAGAAACACCGCCAGCGTCGAGATGCCGAGTCCGCGGCCCATGACTCTCGGCTCCAGGATGCTCCCGATGACCGTGTTGACGGCAAAATAGCCCAGCGCGACCAACAGCGCTGTCGGCACGTCGGTCTGAACCAGCGCCATCAGGACAGCCGGGACGGCCATTAGAAGGGAGCCGACGAAGGGGATGAAGTTCAGCAGGAAGGCCAGGATGGTCCAGAGGACGGCAAAGTCGATGCCAAAAATCCGCAGCCACGCCCAGATGCACAGCGCAGTGGCTATACTGGCGATACTCTTGATCACCATATAATGATTGATCGCGCTCGACATACGCTGAATTCGGGCCTCGCCCTCGTCCGTTAAATGGAATGCCGATTTCAGCTTGGCCGAAAGATCCGGGGCCTCGAGCAGCATAAAGATGACGGCCAAGAGGACCAGCAGGCCGGTCCCGAAGGTGTCTCTCACGTTGGACAGGGCGGTACGCACCAGACCGATGGCCAAGGCCGGATCGTAGATTTCTTTTAGGGCTTCTCGGGCGTTGTCCACCCCGAGATCCTCCAGCCAGCCGCCCATCCGGTCGCTCAGCAGGACCAGTCGACTCTGGTAATCGGGCAAACCGTCCCTGAATCCCTCCAGTTGTCCGGTAAACACCAATACCAAAAGACTTCCGGCCTCGAAGAGTGCAAAAACAATCACTGCGAGGGCCAGCCATTTCGGCACCCGTTTACGCCGCAGCCATCTCAACGGAGGGGTGGCGATGACCGCGATGAACGCGGCGAGCAGGATGGGCCCTATGATGGATGCGGCCGCCTGCACAAAGAACAACGCAACGGCGATGGCCGCTGTGACGATCACGGCCTGCGAGACAGGGGAGAACCGGGTGAGGTCCTGCATCATTCAACCTCGGCTATGAGCGGGAAACCGGACGGAAAAAACGCCCTGTATATGAGAGAAAGAGGACCCGTTTGTCAACAGATTTCATGCCGGGCAGGCCGATCAGACCGCTGCGGATGAGGAAAAGCTGCGGTCCGACCCGCTCGCTATTTGCCTCAACGCCGCCCTTGGACTATAATGCTCGCAGATGCATCATCATCACGCCATGAGAGGGGATCATGAACCGGTTTCTTGTCGTTGTATGGGTCGGGTTAAGCGTTCTGGCCATGGGCACGGCCGGGTTTGCTCAGAGCGGCAGCGTCTCGATTCAGTGGGGGGATCCCCCGGCTCCGCAACCGCCGCCACCTCCACCGCCCGGCCCGGTTTACCATCACCACGGAGGACCACCGCCCCATGCCCCGGCGCATGGCTATAGAGCCAAGCACCAGTACCGTTACTACCCCTACCGAAACGTCTATTACGAGCCTGCCCGAGGGCTTTATTTTTACATGGCCGGGGAGGGATGGGCCTTTGGAGCATCGCTTCCGTCTCATCTGTCCGTTGCCAGCCTGGGAACCTACGTCAGCATCGGTCTGGATTCGGAGCACCCCTACGATTACAACCCTGAGCATGTGCGGAAATACCCCAAGGAAAAATACAAGGGCAAGGATGGTCATGGGAAAGGAAAGGGAGGAAAAAAATAAAACAGCCCGCACAGGCTCAATGATGAAACGTATTGATTCGGAATAAGAATTCAGCCAATTGTTATAATTGTGACCGACCGGTTTTGATCAATTCAAGATTGAAGTCGTGTGAAAATACGAAGAGCAGGATCGCTCCTGCTCTTCGTCTAAAACTCATTCTAAAATACCCGCTTTGATCAAACTCGCTTCAACGCGATTCCCGCCTTTGTTTTTCGAATCGCAAACTTGTCATCAGCGCTGATTTCGAGCCTATCGACCACCTCTTTTGCGATGATGATGCTGCCGCGCTTGCCGACCCCGACGGTTTTGACTTTGGAGGCTTTGGATCTCCGGCCGCCGGTGATGGGGGTTACTTTTCCCGCTTCGACCAGTGCATTCATGTAGGCGGTTTTTACCTGAGCCGAAGACTTGTATCCGAACTCCGACATGATTTCGGCTTGCGTTTTGCCGGCTTCGACCGCCTTGATCAACGTTTTTGCATCGACCTTTTTTCTTTTGGGCATTGATTTTCTCCTTTGAAATATTTTTTTGAATTTATATCGCAAACCGTGGCCGCTTTTACCAAGCTATTTTTTGCAAATCAAGCTTTTTGTATAGGTGCAAGTTCTGGAATAGCTTTGCCCGGAACCAACGCTTTGCCGTAAAAATTCGCCGGGAATCTCGCGTGGACGGATTGATTAATCGGGTTAAACCAACTCACCAATTAGAGCACTTCCCGTAGTATTGGGAAGGTGCGATATGGCCCTCCACGATGATGTTCCGGCTGTGCACGGATCGGCCGGATTTGTCGATCGACGTCGCCAGAACTTTTCCTCCGTCGATCAGTTCGACCAGCGTCATGCCCCCATGCAGCGCCGGCATCATCTCAACGTCGAATTTGCCCCGATCGGTCAGCTGCTGGGCCGAACCTTTCGAAGCATCGACGACAAAGACCAGTTTGAATTCATCCTGCACCTGGTGCAGCCCCTTCTCGTTGCTGTAGGACTCATACCGGCAGGTATAGGTCAGCGGCTCACCGCATGCGGGAGCCGCCGTCATCACCGCGGCCATCCAAAGCAGCATCATTCCATATGGTTTGCATGCATTCATCCCGCCACCTCCCCGAGTCGAACGAACGCGCTGAAGCTCCATGCCGATCGGGTCGCTAAGGACTGAGCCCGTTGATCAACGCCAGCGCGTTCTGTCCCAGCACGTCGTAGTTGTAGCCCCCCTCGAGGACCGCAAAGCACCCGCCGTTATTCCGCCGTGCGGCATCCCGCACCATGCGCCCCATCGTAAAATAATCGTCGGTCTTGAGCAGACCGCCCCAGTCCTGGCGATGGTTGTCGAAGCCGGCCGAAATGCCGATCAGGTCGACGGGAAACCGCTCCAGCTCCCGCTCCACCTCTTGCAGATAGGCCTCGCGATCATATGAACCGGGGTTATGGATGCTGACATAGCTCTTACGGCCCAGGATGTTCTCGGTACCGTCGCCGAAATGCAGGTCGAAATCCAGGACGTAGGCCGTCCGGATCCGCCCCTGCTGCTTCAGCGCCTCGATGGCCACCGCCATGTTGTTGAAAAAACAGAACCCCCAACAGGAGCCCGCCGAGGCATGGTGGCCGGGCGGACGGATCGCCGCGAAGCAGGCCTCCGCCAGCCCCATCGTCGCGGCCTGGATGGCGCCGCCGGCGGCCAGGGCCGCAATGTCGTAAAGCCCCATCCGCCGGATGCGCTGGATGTGCTCCGGAGTGTGAACCGCGGCGATCTCGGCTTCGGTGGCCGGACGGGCCTGCACGAATTCGGCGTAGGGCTCGATCGCCGATATGATGGCTTCCATGCGCCCGGCGGCGGCGGCAGGGTCGTCGCTGTACACGTCATAGAAATCGTTATGAAAGACCACCTTCATCACGGCCTCCTTTCGTTGCGTCGGCTCAAACGGGCAACCGATTCCACGTGAAAGGTATGCGGAAACATGTCGATCGGCTGGACTTCATGCACCCGATAGTCCGGCTGGAGCAGGGCCAGGTCGCGCGCCAGGGTCGCCGGGTTGCATGAAACATAAACCATGCGCTCCGGCGCCAGGCGCAGGACCTCCTGCACCACCTCCCGGGCCATGCCGATCCGCGGCGGGTCGATGACGACCACCTCGGGCCGCTCCTCCAGCGCCGGCAGGCAGTCCTGGATGTCGCCGAGGACGAACCGGCAGTTGGTGATGCCGTTCAACCGGCAGTTGGCGCGGGCATCGGCCACGGCGCTCGCGGCCACTTCGATGCCGATGACCTCCCGGCAGCTTCCGGAGAGCATGATCGGGATCGTGCCGGTGCCGCTGTAGAGATCCAGCACGGTCTCGCCCCCATCGAGCCCGGCATAGGCCGCCACGATTTCATAGAGCCGTTCGGCGCTGCGGGTGTTGGTCTGAAAAAACGAGTTCGCCGATATCTCGAAATCGTAGCGGCCGATGCGGTCGCGCAGGCAGGTCTCCCCGGCGACCGGCCGCTCGAATTCGCCCACGGCGATGGCCGCCTTGCGGGCGGTCACGTTGTTCACGACCGCCGCGACCTCTGGAAACGCCCCGCACAGGCGCTCGGCCAGGGGCCTCACCGCCGCGGCGTCTTCAAAGGCGGTGACGAGGTTGACCAGCCAGCGCCCGTGGGCCGTCGAACTGCGCAGCACCACGAAACGCCAGAACCCGTCATGGCTGCGCAGCCCGTAGACCGGCCGTATCGAGGACCGGATGGACGCCCGGATCTCGGATAGAATCCGGTTGCCGAGCCCGGGCTGAAGCAGGCAGGCCTGCGTGTCGAGCACCTTGTGGAAGGTCCCCGGCACGTGCAGCCCCAGCGCGAAGTCTTTTCCGATTTCGGGATCCCGGAGTTCGGCGGGCATCAGCCAGCGCCGATCGGCGCAGGTGAACTCCATCTTGTTGCGGTACTCGAAGACGGCCGGCGACGGAACGGTTGCGTGAACCGGCGTCTCCTTGATTCCAGCGATGTGTTCGAGGGACTCGGCCACATGCCGGCGCTTGTACTCGAGCTGCTTGTCGTAGCGCAGGAACTGCCAGCTGCACCCGCCGCAAACGCCGCTGTAGCGGCAGGGAGCCTCCACCCGGTCGGCCGACGGCGCGATCAGCTCCGCCAGGTGGGCTTCGGCGAAATTTTTCTTCTTGCGCGTGATCTGAATGAGGGCGCGGTCCCCCGGGACGGCATTCCGAACGAAGACGGCCAGCCCCTCGAGCCGGGCGATGCCCCGGCCACCGAACGCCATGCCGGTGATCTCGACGGCAACCGGCGGGTATTTCCTTCTGCTCATATTGAGGATAGACTAAGGAATGGCGCCCGGAACTGCAAGCGAAATAGTCAAAGCCACGGTCGAGGAACTGCAATTCCGCGCAGACGGATTTCGGCTGTGCGGGACCCTGCATCTGCCCGCCGGCCGGCCGGCGCCGCTGGTGATCGGATGCCACGGCCTGTTGAGCGACCGCCGTTCGCCCAAGCAGATCGCATTGGCCGAAGCCTGCCGGCGGCGGGGCATGGCCTATTTCCGGTTCGATCACCGCGGCTGCGGGGAGAGCGAGGGCCGTCTGGAGACGGGCGCCTCCCTGGACCACCGCGTGAGCGACCTGTTGCATGCGGTCCGGCATCTCTATCGGCGGCCGGACATCCAACAACGGCTGGGGCTGTTCGGCAGCAGCATGGGCGGCGCCGTATGCATCCGGGCGGCCGGACGGGCGGGCGCCGCTGCCGTCGTCACCTGCGCCGCTCCGGTCCGCAGCCGGCCTCTGAAAGCGGCCTTCGAGGCGGCCGGACTTCACGGCGGCCGGGCCTGGCCGCCATGGAGGGAGGAATTTGACCTGACCGGCGACCTGTCGAAGACCGGCAACCTTCTCGTCTTCCACGGGGATGCGGACGAAGTCGTCCCGATCGCCCACGCCCATGACATCATCCAGGGCGCGGCCGACCCCAAGCGTCTGATCATTCAGAAAGGCGGGGATCACCCCATGAGCGACCCCGGCCATCAGCAGGCGTTCATCCGCACGGCCGCGCTGTGGTTTCATCAGGCCCTCGTCATGGCGGCTGCCTCATAGCCGGCGGGGCGAACCGGCCGGGAGCTCCTCACCCGGCCTCAACCACCCGTTCGCCGGCCACATACACCGCGCGGACACGGTTCAGGGAATCGGGCAGCGCGGAGGGACCTCCCGGGACCACGACGAAGGTTGCCGGCCGGCCTTCCGCCAAAAACCCGAAGTCTGCTCCGAGAAGGCCTGCCCCATTGAAGGACGCACAGCGGACCGCCTCGACGAGCGAATACCCCGCCGCCATCAGGAGCTGCATTTCCTCGACCACCGCGGCGCCGTGGTCCACGCCCGGGCTGCCGGCATCGGTGCCCAGGGCCACGGTCACGTCCAGGCGCCGCGCCCGCTGCAGCTGCTCCAGCTGATGGTCGACCGTCCGCCGGGCCACCTGCGCCCGCCGGTCGGACGGCTCCAGGATCCGGCCATAGGCGTGCATGGGAACGACCGTCGGCACCCAGACCACGCCGGAGTCCGCCATGCGCCGGAGGTTGTCCGGCCCCATGAAGAACCCGTGCTCGACCGAGCGGCATCCCGCGCGGATCGCAATCTCCGCGGGCTCTTCGCCGTTGGCGTGAATCATGGCGGACAGCCCCTTCCGCCCGCAGGCCTGCACGGCGGCGATCATTTCATCCAGGCTGAACTGAGGCGCGGTGCGCCGGCCGAACTCGGTCAGGCTGTTGACTCCCGAGTTGACGATTTTAACGAGGTCGCACGGGCTGTCGTCATGGAGGATGGACTCCGCCAGGCTCAAGCCTTCCAGCGGCGGCCGGCCGATGAACCGGCCATAGCGGCCGTGACGATGCCAGGCCCGGCCGGACGCAACGACCCGGATCGCCGGATCCGTGCGGCGCCCAGCTCCTTTGGCGAACCGCAGCGCACTGCCCCGGGCTCCGCCCCCGTCCCGGACGGCCACCACGCCGCAGCGCAGGTGCTCCCTCAGGTTCTCCCGGATCGCTCGAAAAACGACCTCCGCCGGCGCCTGGCGCAGCCGAATGCGCTGCCGCTCATCCATGGAGCCCACCATGGCCAGGTGCACGTGGCTGTCCACCAGTCCGGGAATCAGCGTGCAATCCGTCCAGTCGCGGACCATATGGTTCGGCGGTTCAGGCGGGCCGCCGGACGCCGCGACATCCTCCGAAATGCGGCCAAGAGCACCGCCGGCGATATCGATCCGAACCCCCTCGCGGATCGGCCCACCGCTTCCGTCGATGAGCCAGCCGACCCGGAAGGTCGCGGTATGGCCCTCCGATCTTCGGTCCGCGTTCGGCCGGTTCGGCGGCGGCCAGGGCCCTTCATCGGGCGGGACCGAGCGGCGGTCCTCTATCCGTCCCGCACGTGGCTCCCTCCATCGAGTCAGCCAGGCGAGGATCCGATCCATGGGCCTCATGCAGCCCCCTCCTCCATCCCGTCCAGATGCCGCGCGATGAAATTGCGAACGGCAGCGGGATAGGCCGGGTCGAAGCTGGATTCGCTGTGCCGAGCGCCCGCCGCCACAAACAGCCCGACCCGCTCGGGCGGCAGGCAGGCCTTGAGCTGGAGCGCGAAGGCCAGCGGGAACCGCCGGTCGTCGGCCCCGTGGATGATCATCACCGGCATGGGCAGGGACGGAGCCAGGCGGGCCGGGCTCACGTCTTTCAGCCGGTTGCGGTAAAACAGGTCCATCCAGAAAACGATCAACGGCCCGAACGCCGCGCCGAAGAAGCGGTTGAACCAGCGGTAGAGGCTCAGCAGCGCCTCATGGGTGTCCGCATAGCAGGCTTCCAGAAACAGCAGGCGCACCCGCTCGGGGCGGCGGTGCGCCGCGAGGATGGCCGCGCTGGCGCCGGCCGAATGGCCGTAGAGCAATACCGGCTCGCCGACCCAGTCCAGCACCGCCACAATGTCCTCGGCCATGCGGACCGCATTCATGAACCGCCGGGGGCTGGACCCTCCGTGATCGCGGGCGCTGTGAATCACGCAGGTGAAGCCCCAGCGGCCGAAATGGCGGGCGCGCTGCACCATGCGGTCCCGGTTGCGCCCCCAGCCGTGGGCCAACACCACGATCCCGCGCGACGGCCCCTCGGGCTCGACGCGCCACACCTCCAGCCGGCCGTTCCCGGCCGCCGCAATCGACGTGTCCGTGATCCGGCCCCAATCCGGCGGGTCGCGAAACGGTTTGCGTGGATATTCCTGGACCAGGTAAGTGAAAACCAGCGACAGGAGCAGGTAGGCGAGGATCAAACCACCGATGGTGTAAAGGAGTGTCTGCACGGGCGAATCGTCGCGATCGAAATCGGTTCAGGGAGTGTGCGCCAGGCCGAGCAGCTCCCTCCGGAGCACGTCCAGCGCTTTCATGGCGAACATCTGTTTGTTCATGGAGCGTCTTCCGTAGTTGAATTGAAACCGGTAGCCGAAGGTCCGGGCCGGGCCGGCCAGGCCGATGCAGACCGTGCCGACGGGCTTTTCGGCGGAACCGCCGGCGGGTCCGGCGATCCCGCTGGTGGCGATGCCGTAGGTCGCCCCGGCCAGCCGGCGCACCCCCTCCGCCATGTCCCGGGCGGTATCCGGGTGCACCGCACCGCCGCGCGCCAGGGTCTCTTGGGAAACCCCCAGCACGCGCGTCTTGGCCTCGTTTGCGTAGGTCACCGCCGCGAGCCGGAAATAGTCCGAGCTGCCCGCGACCTCGGTCAGCCAGTGCGAGACCAGCCCTCCGGTGCAGCTCTCCGCCACGGCCAGGCTGGCGTTCCGCCCCCGCAGCAGGCGCCCGACGACAGCCTCCATCGGCTCCCCGCTGTCGCTGAAGACCAGATCCCCCAACCGGTCGCGCGCCCAAACGGCCGCTTGCTCCAGCGCAGCAGCCACCCGCGCCTCGTCCGCACCGCTGGCGTAGAGCTTGACCTGAATCTCCGGGAACCGGGCGCGCAGGCCGAGTTGAACGCCGGGGAATTGCGTTCCCAGGCCATCGAGCCGCTCGCCGGTCAGGGATTCGGTCAACCCGAAGCAGGACAGGGTCTTGATCCGGCGGACCTCCCGGCAGCCGCCCAGCAGCCCCGCGATTCTCGGCAGCACCTGGTCGGCCAGCATGCGTTTCATCTCGAAGGGCACCCCCGGCAGGAAGAAGAACCGGCAGCGCCCGATCCTCAGCTGGAAGCCGGGGGCGGTGCCGACCGGATTGAGGAGCACCTCCGCGCCGTCAGGCAGCAAGGCCTGCTTGCGGATGGAGGGATTCATCGGCCGGTTGCGCCGGCGAAAAAAATCCTCGATCGACCCCAAAGCCGCCGGATTCGTCTGAAGGCCGACGCCGGCCGCATCGGCCGCGGCCTGGGCGGAGAGATCGTCGACGGTCGGACCCAGGCCCCCGGTCACGACGCACACGTCGGCGCGGGCGCCGATCTCTTTCAGGACGGCGGCCAGCTGATCCAGGTCGTCGCCGACCCCGTTCAGCCGCACCACTTTCAGGCCGACCAGCTCCAGCTGTTCGGCGATGGCGGCCGAGTTGGAATCCACCAGCGCGCCGGTGCGGATCTCTTCGCCGGTGGCCAGAATTTCGGCGACGGCAGCAGGTTTCGGTTGGGGCTTCATCCCGGTTGCGGTGCCTTTCTTGATCCTAAATGGAGCGATGGTATTGCCTGACGGCCTAGTCCGCCGGGGGGTGCGCCCCGCCGGGCCGCCGCAAAAGACGCCCAGGCTTCGTCAACGCCCCCGGGGTTTCTCCCATGGCTCCGCACCGGCAGCGACGGCCGAGTCGGTCGGGAGCGCTGCCGTCCGGGGCTATCGGGGCCTATCTGAGCGGGATGGCTGCCGTCAAGACGGCTACTGAAAAATCGCGGCGGCCCGGCGGGGCGCACCCCCCGGCGGACCTTCCCATAACCGTCCATGCAAAAATCGCTCAAACAAGGTTAATGAATGATCTGCCGCAGGAAGCGGC
>CAYRUF010000084.1:0-14433 GCA_964427375.1 uncultured Desulfatibacillum sp.
TGCATGTGTTAAGCACGCCGCCAGCGTTCATTCTGAGCCAGGATCAAACTCTCCACTTTAACCTAATCATGCCGTCCAAAAAAAACGGCATGAACTTAACGGAGTTTGGCTCGACCGGACGCCACTATTTAGTTTTCAAAGATCAAAAAAGCAATCAACTTGTTTCCGCGGCTAAAATTTTAGAGCCGCAAAACGACTTTTTTAATATACCAATCTATGCTGATGTGTCAAGAACTTTTTAACTTATTTTGTATATTTTTTAAACGCTCTAAACAATTCAGCCGGCTACAAAACCAGACATATTTATATGGGACCAGATTGTTTGTCAAGAAAAAAATAAATTATTTTATAACCTGAAGGCGATGAAAGCGCTTCTTGCCAGAACGCAGCACCAGCGCGCCTTCATCGGACACGTCCCCATCGGTGATCAGTTGCTCATAACTATCAATGCGCTTTCCATTGACATAAGCACCCCCCTGATCAATGAGCCGTCGCGCAGCGGCTCCAGAAGACGCCAAGCCGATATCGTGAAAAAGCCTGAAGGCCGGGATTCCGGCTGCCAGCCGATCCAACGGAATCGTTGAAGATGGAATACCGTTTGGATCCAGCTCGGTTTCTCCTCGGGGGATCTCGCTGGACGGCAGAAGGTCTGAAGGCAGATGACGATGGCCAAATAGACGCCGAGCGGCCTGCAGGGTCAATAGAGCCTGTCCCCGGCCATGGGCTAGGCGGGTCGCCTCGAACGCCAGGACCGTCTTGGCGGCATTGACGAGGGCACCATCCTTCAAACGCTCAACCGCCGTGATTTCCTCCAGCGGCAAGAATGTGAATAATGACAGGAATCGTGCCACGTCTCGATCATCCGTATTGACCCAATACTGGTAATATTCGTAAGGCGAGGTCCGTGCGGGATCCAGCCAAACGGCCCCCTTGGCGGTCTTTCCCATTTTCTCGCCGCTGCTGGTCGTGATGAGAGGAAAAGTAATACCGAAGGCTGTTTTCTGCTCCATTCGCCGGATCAGCTCGACCCCGGCGACGATGTTGCCCCACTGATCCCGACCGCCCATCTGCAACCGGCAGTCATGCCTTCGAGCGAGTTCTAGAAAGTCATACGCCTGCAGGATCATATAGTTGAATTCAATGAAACTCAGCCCTTCTTCAGATTCGATCCGCAGTCTGTAGCTTTCTGCCTTGATCATGCGGTTAACCGAAAAATGCCGCCCGACATCTCTCAGAAAAGGGATGTACTCGAGCGGGGTCAACCATTCGGCGTTGTTCAGCTGGAGGGCATGGCCTTCGTCGAAATCCAAAAACCGCGACAGCTGCTGCTTGATGCCAGCAGCATTACGCTCGACATCCTCCAACGTCAGCATTTTTCGCATTTCGGTCTTACCGCTCGGGTCTCCAACCAATCCGGTACCCCCGCCGACTAAAGCGATGGGCCGATGACCTTCGCGTTGCATGTGGGCCAATGCCATGATGGGCACCAGATGGCCGACATGCAGACTCGACGCCGTGGGGTCGAACCCGATGTAACCAGTCACTCGATGCGTGCTAAAATAGTCTACCAATTCCTTCTCGTGCGTAGCTTGGTCGATGAAACCACGCGCTCTCAATACATCAATCAGGTTGGCCATTTAACGATATCCTTCCCTGTTGTCGCAGCCGGTGCGGACCTCTGACATCATCGAAGCCAAGTGGCTCTCATGGCCATAACCCGGCAGGGCGCAAACGTCTCTTCCCGCAACCGCATCGATGAACGAGCCATGAGGCGGTTAAGTCACTTGTTTGCTAATTCCACGGCACGCGTCTCTCGAATCACCGTTACTTTAATCTGACCGGGAAAGTTTAATGACTCCTCGATTTTGCGGGCGATGTCTTTGCTGAGCAGAACAGCCTCATCGTCGGACACCTTGTCGCTTTCAACCAGAACCCTCAACTCCCGGCCCGCCTGGATGGCATAGGTGTTGGCAACCCCTTTGAACTCATTGGCGATTTTTTCCAGATCCTCAAGGCGTTTGATGTAGTTTTCAAGCAATTCCTTGCGCGCCCCAGGTCGGGCGCCCGACAGGCCATCCGCCGCCTGGACCAAATAGGCGTATACTGAATTCGGCGGCACATCTTCATGGTGGGATGCAATCGCATGCACCACTTTCGGACTTTCTCCGTATTTTTTCGCAAGCTTCGATCCGATTATCGCATGGGGCCCCTCGACTTCATGATCGATGGCTTTGCCGATGTCGTGCAGCAGTCCCATGCGCCGCGCCAGCTTGGTATTCAGCCCGAGCTCGGAGGCCATAATCCCCGATAGAAATCCTACTTCGATGGAGTGCTGGAGAACATTTTGAGAATAACTGGTTCTGAATTTCAGCCGGCCGATGTATTTGATCAACTCGTTGTGCATACCGTGGATGCCCAAATCAAAGGCTGCCTGCTCCCCGGCCTCTTTAATCGTCTGATCCACTTCCTGGATCACCTTCTTGACCACGTCTTCAATTCTCGCCGGATGAATCCGGCCATCCGAGATGAGCCGCTGCAACGACAAACGTGCGACCTCCCGACGCACCGGATTGAATCCGGACAAGATCACTGCCTCGGGCGTGTCGTCAATAATCAGATCAATCCCCGTAGCGGCCTCCAACGCCCGAATGTTGCGGCCCTCCCTGCCAATAATTCGGCCTTTCATTTCATCGTTTGGCAACGGGACAACCGAAACCGTTCGTTCGGCAACGTAATCGGCTGCGTAGCGCTGAATGGCAGTGGCCATAATCTTTTTCGATTTCTTGTCTGCTTCCTCTTTGGCTTCGTTTTCTATCTTCTTGACGAGCTTTGCCGCTTCAAATCTCGCCTCATTTTCCATGGCACGGATGAGCAGCTCTTTGGCCTGCTCGCTGGTCAGTCCGGAGATTCGCTCCAGCTGTTTTTTCTGTTCATCGATCAAGGTGGCGTACTCAAGCTCGCGAGCCTCAATTTTTTGCTCGCGTTTCTGAGCATGCCGTTCGCGCCGGCTTAAATCTTGATCGCGAAACTCGACCTGTTCAACCTTGCGCTCCAAGGCCTCCTCTTTCTGGACTAATCGCGCTTCGCGCTTCTTGATTTCCAGTTGAGTTTCCCTGGCCTCCTGATCAAAATCGCTTTTCAATTTGAAAAGCATGTCTTTGGTTTGCACTTCGGCTTCTTTAAGCAGAGTGTCGGCTTTATGACGGGATTCCTCGATAATCCTACTAGCCTCTTTCTCCGCCGCTTCAACCTTCCGGGATACGATCCGGCCCTTGATCCAGAAGGCCGCTACAAAGCCAGCGATCAAGCCGACGATTCCGAGAATGATTCCTTCACTTATCATGATACGTCTCCCAGGGCATGCCTTGCCCGAGTTCACCTGATTTTCAGAAGTTAACCCTATTGATCAGCCGGATAACCATACCCATTCTTGAACATCATGGCAGAGGTTCAGCAACCGATTCATTACCGTCCTGGCGCTGAAGCTAGCCCACCCTCAAGTCTGGATGCTGGGGCGCAATTCGACGCTCTGGTGTCCGCATGGAGCGCGGACCATGGTGGCAAGGGAGCAGGCGGTGAGGTTAAAAGACTGGGCGTTTGGCTACGTTCAAATTATCCATAATGCCGAAGGGATGCGAATGCATTCATTCCCTCGTCCAGCATACGATTCAATTCTTCACAACGATTTGAAATATGGCCGACCATCTCGCCGGTGTCCTTTTTAAGCTGCAGAATCTGATGCGCCATGCTCAAGGCGGCGATGATCAAGATCGTCAGCTTGGAAATATGTGGGATTTGGGCGGCATTTTGGTCCTGAATCTTATTCACTTCTTGAACCAAAAAATCCGCCACCTCCCTGGCCCTCGCAGCGTCGATGTCAGCTTTGAACGTGTAAGGTTGCCCAAAGAGCTCTATGGTAACCAGATGTTCCAATAACCACCGCTCCGAACCTTTTTCCCGTCGGCCTCACGCTAAGAACGGGTTAGGTCTTCAAGTTTGGCCAACAGATTGTCGACTCGCGACCGAATCAGCGTCTTTTCTTCTGCATGGCGCTGAGCCGCTTCGTTTTTTAGATTAAGTTCCTCCTCTAGTTGCCTAACCTTTTGCTGAAGCTCCAGATTCGCGGTTTGCTGCCGCTTGCATAGGCCGATCATTTTTTCGACCTTGGCCTCGATTTCGGTAAACAAATTAAACAGCGCATCACTTTCCAATCGACCGAGCCCCCTCTAACTTATTATTTTTACTGTAATCCGCAACCTCATAAAATGTCAAGCCATATCAGCAGTTCGTCTCCCCAGAATCGCCTCAACCCGAGCGAGATCTTGAAGGGTGTTGACCCCCAAGATCTCGGTAGGATCTAAAGCCAAAACCGCGCCGACATTTCGTCCGGATTCGTAACCGATTCGAACGATATCGGTTAAGTAATATTCACCCTGAGCATTTGCGTTGGTCAAACGCGGTAGCGCTTCCTCCAAAAAACCCCGGTTGATGCAATAGATGCCGGAGTTGATCGTCCGAATAGCCCGTTGTTCCTGGGTGGCGTCAGCTTCTTCAACGATGCCGGACACGTGTCCGTCCGGGGATAGCAGAATTCGGCCATAGCCATGGGGGTTGTCCAGGTCTACCGCCAGCAGGGTGACATCCCGTCTGCCGTGAAGGTGATCAGCCGCCAGGGTTTTTAGGGTTGCTGCGGTGATGAGAGGCGCATCCCCGCACAGCACCATAACATCCTGGCACATCGAGGGCAGATGGGGCAAAGCGCATTTCACAGCATGCCCTGTACCCAATTGCTGGTCTTGGAACGCAAACATCACCTCTGCCCGGCAAGCCACCACTCGCTGCACCTCTTCAGCTTGATTCCCCACCACGACAACCACCGCTTTTCCTGAAATGGGGATTGCTGCCTCCACCACATAGACGATCATCGGTTTTCCCAATACCTCATGCAGAACCTTGGCTCGATTGGATTTCATGCGTTTGCCGAGCCCAGCAGCCAAAATGATAACCGCCAGCGAATGGTTCATAATTTCCCTTCATCAACCGAGACGGATGGTGCAAGCTTCAGACCGACCTAGAATCAGTCCTGTCCGCCAACGACTCAGATACGGAGGCTGCTTAAAAAACAGAGGGCAAACCCTTCGGGCTTGCCCTCTGGCGAATTATCAACCTTTCCCCACCTCCGCTCCTGGCAAAGAAGGCTTTAATGCGCGGAGCGGTTCTCGGCGATTCTCAAGCGTATCAGCGCCCGTTGAAGTGCCGCTTGGGCTCTGACAAAATCAAGCTCCTCTTTACTTCGCTGCTCAGCCAGTCGCTTTTGGGCGCGTTCCAGAGCCGCCCGAGCCCGCTCGACATCGATGTCTCGGCGTCGTTCGGCAGACTCAGCCAGGATCGTCACTTTCTGAGGCAAGGCTTCGGCAAATCCGCCGCTCACAAATACCATATGCTCGGCGCCCTGGCCGTCAGAATAACGCACAGCACCGGTTTTAAGGGATGTCAGAAAGGGAGTGTGTCCGATGAGAACACCGAACTCTCCGAGGACACCCGGGGCCATAACGATCTGCACATCCTCGCTGACGACCGTCTTTTCGGGTGTGACAATTTCCAGTCGAATGGATCCAGCCATACACCACCTCGAAATTATTCTGCGGACGCCATTTCCTTAGCCGCCGCCACGACTTCTTCGATTCCGCCCTTCATGTAAAAGGCCTGCTCGGGAATGTCGTCGTGCTTGCCGTCGCAAATCTCCTTGAACCCGCGAACCGTATCCTCGAGCTTGACATACTTGCCAGCCTTGCCGGTAAAGGTTTCAGCCACATGGAACGGCTGCGACAGGAAGCGCTGGATTTTGCGGGCGCGCGATACGGTGACCTTGTCTTCGTCGGAAAGCTCCTCCATTCCCAGAATCGCAATGATGTCCTGCAGTTCTTTGTATTTCTGCAGGATCTGTTGCACGGTACGGGATGTGCGATAATGCTCTTCGCCGATATAGCTGGCATCGAGAATGCGAGAGGTGGAATCCAGCGGATCTACGGCCGGATAAATGCCCAACTCGGCAATTTGCCGGGACAACACCACGGTGCCGTCCAAATGTGCGAACGTGGTGGCCGGGGCCGGGTCGGTCAGGTCGTCAGCCGGAACGTAAACGCACTGAACGGCTGTAATAGAGCCCTTGTCCGTTGAGGTGATGCGTTCCTGCAGCTCGCCCAAATCAACCGCCAGGGTTGGTTGGTAACCGACGGCCGAAGGCATGCGCCCGAGCAGCGCGGATACCTCCGAACCGGCTTGAGTAAAACGGAAAATATTGTCGATGAAGATCAACACATCTTGGCCCTCTTCGTCGCGGAAATATTCCGCCTCGGTCAAGCCCGAGAGAGCGACGCGCGCCCGCGCGCCCGGCGGCTCGGTCATTTGCCCATAGACCAGTGACGCCTTCGGCAGAACGCCGGAAGCCTTCATTTCGTGGTAAAGGTCATTGCCCTCACGGGTGCGCTCACCCACGCCGGCGAAGACGGAGATACCGCCGTGCTGCATGGCAATGTTATGAACCATCTCCATCATGATGACGGTCTTGCCGACGCCGGCACCGCCGAACATGCCCATTTTGCCGCCGCGCGGAAACGGAACCAGCAGGTCGATGACCTTGACACCGGTTTCAAGCACGCGCACGGTGGTGTCCTGCTCGGTGAACTTGGGAGCGGCGCGGTGGATCGGCCGCATCTTCTCCTGGCTCACCGCGCCCAATCCGTCCACCGGCCGTCCGACCACGTTAAGCACGCGGCCGAGCGCCGCTTTGCCGACCGGCATCAAGATCGGGTTGCCCGTGTCCTTGACGGGCATGCCCCGCACCAGGCCGTCGGTGACGTCCATGGCGATCGTGCGCACGACATTGTCGCCCAGGTGCTGAGCCACTTCAATAACCAGATTGTCCGGCTCGTTGCTGATGGCCGGATTGCTGATGGTCAGCGCCGTATAGATCGTCGGCAGCTTGCCCTGCGGAAACTCAACGTCGACGACCGGGCCCATGACCTGCACTACTTTACCGATGTTCTCTCCCATTGAACGACCTCCTATCCAAACGCGGTTGGCAAACGTTATCCTTTGAGGGCCTCGGCTCCGCCGACGATGTCCATCAGCTCGGCGGTAATAGCGGCCTGCCGAGCCTTGTTGTATACTAGGGTCAAATTGGCCATCATGTCGTTGCAGGCTTTGGTGGCGTTGTCCATGGCCAGCATGCGAGCAGCATGCTCGGACGCCGATGTTTCCAGAAGCGCACTGTAGAGCTGCACGAACACGTTGCGGGGCAGCATTTCGCCAAGCAACTCGGCCGCCGAGGGCTCACAGATATGCTCCGGCAGGTAGCCCTGTTCCGCGTTGCTTGAATCGGTTTCGGCTTTATCAATCGGCGGGATGGGCAGCAGCTTCTTCAGAACCGGAACCTGCTTGGCCATGCTGAGGAATTCGGCATAAATCACATAAACCTCATCATAGCTGCCGTCTAAAAATCCCTGCACCAGTTTGCGGCCGGGGGTAGCCGCTTCGTTGAATTTGACGGCAGTGCCCATAATGCCGATGTGTTCGGAGGCGATCGCCACCTTGGCTTTCCGGCACCAGTTGCGTCCTTTGCGGCCGAAGACGGTGAAGGAAAAGTCGATGCCGCGACCGGCATTCTCCTTCATGAACGCTTCCGCTTTTTCAATGAGGTTGGTGTTGAACCCGCCGCACAATCCGCGATCGGACGTGCACAACACCAGGTGAACGGCTTTCACCTCCGCTTTCGGCACGAGCAAGGGGCTCGCCCCTTCTCCCGCCCGTTCCGCCAGGCTGCCGAGGACCTCAGCAAATTTCCGTGCATAAGGCCGAAAGCCCTCCATGTTCGCTTGAGAGCTGCGCAGCTTGGACGCCGCCACCATGTTCATGGCCTTGGTGATCTGCTTGGTCTTCTTGACTGCCTTGATCTTGTTCTTGACGTCTTTTAAGGTTGCCATACCGATTCGTCCTCAGATCCCGTTGTTCGGAAACGGCAAAGCGTTTCCATGACCACTGCGCTTCTGCTATTTTACGGTATCCTTGAACTCCGTGTCGTAGGCGTTAAGCGCTTCCGTCATCAGTTTGTCCAAGTCAGCGTCGATCTGCTTCTTTTCCTTCAGCGTGGCGAATATCTGAGGATAGCGGTCTTCGATGAACTTGTACAGGCCGGCCTCATAGCGGCCCACCACGTTCACCGGGTATTTGTCCAGGAACCCCCTCGTTCCCGCGTACAGGATGCTGACCTGCTTCTCCATGGGCAGCGGCTGGTACTGAGGCTGTTTGAGCAACTCCACTAAGCGCGCACCGCGAGTCAGCTGCCGCTGGGTGGCCTTATCCAAATCGCTGCCGAAGGCGGCGAAGGCTTCCAGCTCGCGGTACTGTGCCAGGTCCAGGCGCAGGGTGCCGGCCACCTGTTTCATGGCCTTGACTTGCGCGGCGCCACCGACCCGTGACACCGAGAGGCCAACGTTGATGGCCGGCCGCACGCCGGCGAAAAACAGGCCAGGTTCCAGGTAGATCTGTCCGTCGGTGATGGAAATAACGTTGGTGGGAATGTAGGCGGACACGTCACCCGCCTGGGTTTCGATGATCGGAAGAGCGGTGAGAGAACCGGCACCCAGATCGTCGCTGAGTTTGGCGGCGCGTTCGAGCAGGCGGGAGTGGTTGTAAAAAATGTCGCCTGGATATGCTTCGCGGCCGGGCGGGCGGCGCAGCAACAGGGACACCTGGCGATAGGCCGCAGCCTGCTTGGACAAATCATCGTAAATGATCAGGGCGTGCTTGCCGATATCGCGGAAGTATTCTCCCATGGCGCAGCCGGCATAAGGAGCAATGAACTGCAGGGTGGCCGGGTCGCTGGCGCAGGCGGCGATGATGGTGGTGTATTCCATGGCGCCGTGCTTTTCGAGGATGGCCGCCACCTGAGCGACCGTGGATTTCTTCTGGCCGCACGCCACGTAAATGCAGTAGATGCCGCTGTCTTTCTGAGCCAGAATGGCATCAATGGCGATGGCGGTTTTGCCGATCTGGCGGTCGCCGATAATCAACTCCCGCTGACCGCGCCCGACCGGTGTCATGGCGTCAACCGCCTTTAAGCCGGTATAACAGGGCTCGTGCACGCTCTTGCGCGCGATGACGCCCGGCGCCACCATTTCAACGCGTCGAAATTCTTTGGCCGCAACCGGCCCCTTGCCGTCCAGCGGCTCTCCGGTAGAGGTCAAAACGCGGCCCAAGACGGCTTCGCCGACGGGAACCTGGGCGATCCGTCCGGTGCGCTTGACGATATCGCCCTCCTTGATATGGATGTCTTCGCCCATAACGGCGACGCCCACGTTGTCCTGCTCCAAGTTCAGCACGAGACCGAGGATCCCGCCGTGGAACTCCACCAGTTCCAGGGCCATGACCTTCTCCAGGCCATAAACCCGTGCGATCCCGTCGCCGACCGACAGCACGACGCCGGTCTCACTCAGTTCCACCTTCTTTTCGTAGTCCGTGATCTGCTCTTTGATGATCTGGCTTATTTCTTCGGCTCTCAGTTCCATTAGGCACCCTCACCCCTTTTTAAAGATTCTCTCATGTTGAGTAATTGCGTCCTGATGCTGCCGTCCAACACAAGATCGCCGATCTGCGTGACCAGCCCGCCGATCAGGCTATGGTCCTGTTTCACCTCCAGGACGATGTCCTTGCCGGTACGCTTCGACAGGGCCGTTCGAATGCGTTCAACCGCATCCTCCGAGAGCTCCCCCGCCGAGGTGACCGTCGCCCGGGCGACGCCCTTCAACTCATCCGCCAACTTCTGGTAGAAATCGTTGATGGCGCCTAAAAAAGCCATCCGTCCTTTCTCGAAGAGCAGAATCAGAAACGATTCCACCGCCCGAGAAAGAGCCAACCGGCTGATCAGCGACTGCAGCACCCGTTTGCGTGCCGCACTGTCGTACAACGGGTTGGTGATGGCCTGCTCCAATCGGCGGTCACCGGTCACCAGCGCCGCCACCGATTGCAGCTCCATGCGGTAGCGTTCGGTCTGTTCGTCTTGCTGGCCGATCAGCAGCAGGGCTTTTGCATAGCGTCTGGCAATCGCCAAGTTCTTCATGATGCCACCACCTTCTGAAGGTAATCCTCGACCAGTTTGGATTGATCGTCAGCATTAACGTTTTGCTTCAGCAGGGCTTCAGCCTTGGCCAATGACTGTTCGAAAATCTCGCGCTGCAACCGCGCCTTGGTCTGCTCGAATTCATGCTCGATATTGCGGCGGGCCTGGGCTTGAATCTTTTCAGCCGCCGATTCGGCTTCTTTGAGGATACGGCCCTTGGCATCCTCGCCTTGGCGAATGTAGTCGGCCACAATGCGCCCGGCTTCCTTTTCAAGCTCCCCCAACTTCTGGTTGCACTCGGCCAGCCGCTGTTCGGCTTCCGCTTTGCGCGCCTCCAGATCGCTCAATTGGCTCTGAATACCCTGCACGCGGCTGTTCAACGCACGCGGAATAGGCTTTCGCAGCAAGAAGACCAGTGCCAGGGCCAAAACCGCAAAATTCATGATGCGATACCAGTCGGTGCTGGAGAGGCCGCCGTGACTGCCATCGCCGCCGGAGGCGGCCCATGCGGCACCCGCCGATATCAAAATCCATCCCGCACCCATTGCTGCCCGGCGCAGGCCGTTTTGAAGAAAACAGCCGCGCTGGCCAGACCTTGGAGATTTCATTACACCGCCCTCCCCAAAATTTTCTGCGTGATTTCTTTGGCAAACGCCCCAATTTGCGGGAGCAACGCCTCGCGAGCCTTTTCAGCATCATCGCGAACTTTCCGCCGGATCTCTTCCAGCTCGGCCAGCGCTTTGGAATTGATCGCCTCGATCTGCCGGCGCTCCTCCTCTTCGGCTTGCTTGACCAGGGCCTCTTTTTCTTTCAGCCCCTTCGCGCGCGCATCCCGAATCGCCCGGTCGAAAGCCGCCCGTTTTTCTTCAATGCTTTTGCCGGTGTTGTCGATGGCGGATTCCATACCTTTAATTTTTTCACGACGCTCCTGAAGAATTCTACGGATGGGCCGAAACAACAGCAAGTTCAAGACAAAAATGAGGAACAGGAAGTTGACGATTTGGATGCTGACGGACCAGTCTGGAACGACGGTGACGCCGCCGCCTTCGCTGGAAGCCAGCGCGGGAGGGATTAAACCAGGGGTGAAAATTCCGACAATCAGGAGCACCGCAGCGTGAAATCGACTCCAGCGCACGGTAAGGTAGCCCATAAAACCCACCTCCATTCCACAACCTCAGCAGACTGTAGGGTCAGATATTCACCTGGGACGGACCGGAAATGGGCGGTCTATAACATCGCATCGAAAGCTTGTCAAAGGTTTTTTCCAATCCGCGTTCCGCCGCGTTGGGGTGCTTTTGGGGAGCGGCCCGCGAGTTCATTCCACCAGAAAACGGCGCATGCTGATGTTCATCAACATGCCGATGCAGATCGCAACGGTCAGTGTGGAAGAGCCTCCGTAGCTGATCAAGGGAAGCGGCACGCCCACCACGGGCATCAGCCCCATGGTCATCCCGATGTTGATCATGACTTGCCAGGCCAGCAGCGCCGTAATCCCGATGGCCAAGAGGTTGCCGAAGGGATCTCGGCAGCGGTGGGCGATGCTCAGACCCCAGAGAATCAGCACCAGAAACAGCAGGAGCACCGCCATCGATCCGACGGCGCCCCATTCTTCCGCCAGCACCGAGAAGATGAAGTCCGTATGTTCTTCGGGCAAGAACGAGAGTGCATTCTGAGTCCCCTGCAGATATCCCTTTCCGAAGATCATTCCGGAGCCGATCGCAATCTTGGATTGGATAATGTGATAGCCGGCGCCCAACGGATCCTGATCCGGGTTCAGAAACGTCAGGATGCGCTGCTTCTGGTAATCCTTCAGCAACGACCAGACGAAAGGAATCGTTGCCCCCGCAGAAGCCACCAACAGGATGAGGGCCCGCCGCTCGACTTTGACAAACAGGGCCATCGTCACAGCGATCAACGCCACCAGCCCGGCGGTGCCGAGGTCGGGTTGAATGACGATCAGGGCAAACGGCAGCCCGGTCATCAACATGGGCCGTATCAGCTCCTTCAGGCTGAAGCCGCGCGGGTCGGAGCCTTTCGAAAAGTACTTGGCCAGCACGAGGACGATGGCGATCTTGATCAGCTCCGAGGGCTGAAGGTGAATCGGCCCCAGCGCGAGCCAACGCCGAGAGCCCCCCGCCAGCTTTCCGAAGACCACGACCCCCAGCAGCAACACGACGCAGACAACGTAAAGGGGATGAGCCCAGCGTTCCAGCACCCGATAGTTAAACGAAAAGGACGCCGTCATAACGATGAATCCGAGCGTGAACCAAATCAGCTGCTTGTAGAAAAGAACCTTCTGGGCGGCCGGCGGAGGATCGGCCGTCACGGCGCTGTAAACGGTCGCCAGCCCCGCTGCCCCCAGCAGCAGGACAATCAGCAGAAGACCCCAGTCGAAATTGTGAATGAGGCGACGATCAATCATGATTGCCTAACCGTTGCCGCCGATGGAGACCTTCACGCCGTCGCCGGCCAACCGCTGGGCGTCCGGAACGCTGCGCAGATAAGTCCTCACCATTTCGCGCGCGATGGGACCGGCTGCGCTCGACCCATGCTCTCCGTTTTCAACCACCACGGCCACCGCCAGTCTCGGGGCTCCCGCCGGTGCATAGCAGACGAACCAGGCGTGCGGCCGGAGGTGCGCAGGGATGTAGTCCTCGCCGCTGTCCTTGCGGCCGATCACCTGGGAGGTGCCGGTTTTCCCGGCGATTTCAATGTCGGGCAGATGCACCCGGCGGGCGGTGCCGCGTTCACCGTTGACCGCCGACCATATCCCCTCCTGCACAATCTTGAGGGTTCGCGGGCTGACCGGAAGGCGCCCGGCGTCCTGCTGGGTCGTCTGGAAAATGACGTCCCCCTCCACCGTTTCAACTCGTTGCAATATTTGCGGTCGGCGGCGGATGCCCCCGTTGCCGACCGCTGCGGTCAGCATCGCCATTTGCAGCGGCGTTGCCAGAACGTAACCCTGGCCGATGGACACCGACAAGGTTTCGCCCTCCTGCCACGGAACGCCGTACCGCTTTTTCTTCCATGCCGAGGACGGGATCAAGCCGCGCGCCTCCTGGTCGAGCCCGATCCCGGTGCGGGCGCCCAATCCGAAAGCCTTGGCGTACCAGGCCAGCCGGTCGACTCCGAGACGCTGGCCGGTCCGATAGAAAAAGACGTCGCACGACTCGGCCAGCGCCCGCCGCACGTCGACGCGGCCGTGCCCTTCCTTCTTCCAGCAGCGATAATCGCGCCCGGCAAAGTGCAGGGACCCGGCGCAGTCAAAAACCGTGGTTTCGTCGATGGCTTTTTCTTCCAGCCCGGCCAAGGCCGTGACGATTTTAAACGTGGAGCCCGGCGGGTACTCGCCCTGGATGGCTTTGTTTTCCAGCGGGCGGAAGGGATTGGAAATCAGCGACTCCCACGCATCCGGCGCGATTCCGCTCACGAACAAATTCTGGTTGAACCCCGGCGCGCTGGCCAGCGCCAACACGTGCCCGTTCGATGGATCGACGGCCACTGCCGCTCCGGCCACTCCCTCTAAAAGCTCCTCGGTGCGCTGCTGCAGCTCGCGGTCGATCGTTAAGAACACGTTGCGCCCCGGCCGCGGAGACACGGTCTGCAGAACCCGCATGATCTGTCCGTTCGCATTGACTTCCACTTGCCGGCCGCCGGGTTCGCCCCTCAGATAATCTTCATAGGTTCTCTCGACCCCGAATTTCCCGATGGCGTCTCCGCTGCGCAGGCCGGGGTGGTCACCGCTCTTAAGCTCCTCCGGGCTCACTTCGCCGAGGTAGCCGATGACATGCGAGGCGTTCGTCCCGTAAAGATAGTTCCGGCGCAGCCGCACCTGCACCGACACCCCGGGCAGGTCCACCCGGCGGGCTTCGACCGCCGCCAGCACATCTCTGCCGATATCCTGTTTGAGCAGCACCGGCCTAAATGCCGCCAGCCCCCGGCTATGCTTGACCTTGGGCAGCAACTCATCGACCGGCGATTGCAGATAGGCGGCCAACTCCGACAGCACTCGCCCAACATCCCCGGCGTCTTTCGGAGTAAAGTTCACGTCGAAGGATGGCCGGTTCTCAGCCAGCCGGGTCCCGTGCCGGTCCAGGATCAATCCGCGCGGCGGATCCACCGCCTGGAGCCGGATGCTGTTGTTCATGGACAGCCGGTAATATTCCTCTCCCATGGCCACCTGCAGGTAGATCAGCCTCAGCAGCAACCCGACGAACAGCACCAGCACCGTTAGCATGACCCCGACGATCCGCGGCTTGTATCCGTCCTGCTCTTCGGTTTTGAAGAATCGCTCCATGGGTCTTTCCAAAAAA
>CAYRUF010000085.1:0-13774 GCA_964427375.1 uncultured Desulfatibacillum sp.
CCACCCAGCTCGGCAGCGGATCATAGCCGTTTTGTTTGAAGAGCGTCCCGTAAATCTCGATCTTTTTGGAAGGGGTTTTGTATTCGGTTTTGGATTTATAAGGCGTTTCTTTTTTCCAAACGCCGTCGGGAATTTTCTTGAGATCGGCGAAGGTGATCCCGATGGGTTTGAGAAAGGCATCCTTGTCGTCTTTGACCCAGTCTCCGTCTTTGGTTCGAAAATATTCGGTCCCCAGCTTCTTATCGATGCGCTTCCCCAACTCGAAGACCACCCCGCCCCAGCCTTTCGGTTCGCCAACCGCTGCCTGAGCCTTGTTGGCCGCGAACACCATCTGGTAGCCTGGAGTGGTGAAGAGACGGTCGGAAATCCAGTCCGCCTCCAAGAACATCGTCTCGGGCAGAACCAGATCGGCGAACCACATGATCTCCTTGGGCATGGTATCCATGAAAACGACATAATCCAGACCTGAGAGCGCCTTGGCCATCTTCTTGGGGTTGGGGAAGCTCAGGATTCCGTAGCGGCGGAAAATGGCCATCTTTAGCTCAAATGGGTCTTTATCGATAATCCGCTGGGCGACATTGTAAAAAATGCCGCGATCCGTGATCAGATCGCGCACGAGGGGATACTCGTGCTTGCCGTCGATGGATCCTTTCTCCTTGATCAGATCTTTGAGGGACTTTGGATTCTGGGCGCAGTCAACTTTTCCCCCGGGGCTCCACGTGAAAGCCATCGTGGCCTTCCCGCCCTCGCGGTCGATGGCACCGACAAGAGCATTTAACAGAATGATGGCATGGGCCATCTGGTAGCTGTTCACATAGTTGGGGCCACCCCCTCCATCGCGCTTGTGATTCGGGATCACGGCCGGCCAGTTTTTCGGATCGCTGAACTCATCGGCGATCTTGACGATGGTTGCGGCGGGAACTTCACTCAGCTTTTCCGCCCATTCGGGCGTATATCGGCTGAAGTGTTCGCGGATATCTTTTTCGTGCTCGTAGAAATTGGTCTTGTTTTTGACAAACTCCTTGTCAAATCGATCCTTGGAAAGCATTCGCTGTATCATGGCCAGAGCCACAGCCACATCGGTCCCCGGTTTGATGGGAATCCATTGATTGCCAAGAGCCCCTAAAGTACCCTGGTAGGGGTTGAAGCAGACCACTTTTGCGCCGTTGGCGATGGCCTCAGAGGCTTGACCGGTAGGATGGTTCTTGCAGCGGTCGAGTTGGTCCCAGCCAAAGCTCAGCAGGTACTTGACTCCGTCCAAGTTGGTCCAGGCGTTGTCCCCGATCAAAGCCTTGCGGGCTACATAGAACGGTGAAAAGCACGTATCGTAGTGCGTGACCAGATTCGGAGATCCCAACGCGCCCAGCAGCCGCGCCACCCACCCGTAATTTCCATGCGAAAATATGGCCAATTGTTCGCCGTGCCTTCCGCTGTCCGTGGCTTTCAACATCTGATCGACCATAAGAGTGTAGGCTTCCTCCCAGCTAATTCTCACCCAGCCGGGATTCACTCCGAAATCCTTGTCCTCCGGGTTGGTCCGCTTCATGGGGTAAAGCAAGCGGTCCGGGTTGTTCAGAAAGCCCAAAGCGGCTTTTCCTTTCGGGCACAGGTGCCCTTTGCTGAATGGATCGGCAGGGTTGCCGGCGATATAGCAGACGCGGCCGTTTTTCTTGTACGCCTTCATGCCGCATTGGACCATGCAGATGCCGCACGCCGTGTTGACGACCTCATCGAAGTCGGGCTTGCCGTACATCGGGGAGCAAAAGCTGGCCTTCGCACTATTTTGGAGTCCTCCGGATAAGGCAGCCGTGCCAAGGGTAAGCCCCCATAAACCCATGGATTTTAGAAAACGCCGTCTGTCCTCGCTTAACATATGCTCTTTATTCATCATTTTTTCCGCCATGTTCTCCTCCCTTTTCCTTGCTCTCGGCATGTAGTTAGTTCGGGTTTCGCATAGACATGCTGACGTCGTGGAGATTGGTTCCTGGCCGGATGTTAAAGAGTTTCAAAAGCGTGGGACGTTGAACGCAAATGGATAGGTGGATTGGTTAGCTTTTTAAACTGCTATCCCTGTCCGCTATGCAGAGGGATAAAGGAAGGCAAGGCATCCCGTCAAATCATTAATAGTGATAACCATATAAGTTCATAAATAATTTTTATCGGGTGATAAGCGCAGACCGGCAGCTGGCGGATTGGAAAGAAGCCTTATAGAAAAATTAGTTGGAAAAAAGTGGCGGTCGGATGATTTCAGGAAGTCAAAGGGGTGGGAGTTTGGGAATATAAGGCGTTCAAAATGGTTTCTTTTGAATCTAAGATAAAATCCAAAAAGTCACGTTGGGTTTGAGACATGGAGTTGCCCTTGTGATGGAAAATGAAAAAAGTCTGCATGGGTTGGCCCTCTTTGAGCCGGATCTCGGAGAAAAGGCCTTTTTCGATATCGCTTCGGACCATGAATTCCGGCATAGCCGAAAATCCCTGGCCGCTTTTTACCAGGTTCTTGATGGCTTCATTGCTTTCGGATTCAGCCAGGATATGAAAGTTGCTTATTTTTTCCCTGTTCTTGGTCAGAAATTCCTGAAATTGAACCCGGCAACCGGCGCCCGATTCACGAGTGATAAGGGGAAGGGAGCGAAGATCTTTCAATGTCATGGTTTTTGGTCCCGATGGAATCCTTCCGGCCTCAAATACAACCATCGGCACTTGAATCAGCTCGCTTCCAGAAAAATATCGGCTCCTGAATGCTTTGCCGGTTACGCCCAAATCCATTTTCCCGGATGCCACCCCCTCGAAGACTTTTCCGGCCTGGGTAATGGACAAAGTTACTCGCTTTCCGGGTCGCTTAAGGCCGAATGCGTTCAGCACGGGAGGCATGAGATAGCCGCCGGCTGTAAAACAGGTCCCCAGGTGCAAATCCAAAAGCGGCTTATGCGTGAATTTTTCCATTCCGAAAAGCAAATCGTTCGAAAGCTCGACAATTCGCTCGGCGTAATCGCGCAGCGTTTGGCCGGCTTCGGTCAACACCGGCTTTCCGGAAGGCGAACGAAGAAAAAGCGCTGTTCCCAGATGGCTTTCAAGGTTTTGAATTTGAAGAGTGACGGCTGGCTGAGAAAGACACAGGCATTTTGCCGCCGGGGTAAACCCATCGCATTCAATAATTTTCAGGAATACTTTGAGCGAAAACAGGTTCAGTTCCATAAATTATCCTAAACCTGATTTTCGGATTGGATGGGAATCGCATGAACAGAGCGAAGATTGCTGAACTGAGCGGCTGCGATTCGGACAGGGGCAAATTCAGACAAAAGCGAATGCCCGTCTGATGTTCAGACATACAACCCTGGGAATTCCCTGTCAACGGATAATCCCATTATCGCTCTTAGGCCGTCCTGGATGGGAGGCAACAGCTTATGAGCAGTTCCCTCCCTATCTCGGCCCACTTGTTGCGGTCATCCGGTGCGGTCGCTGCCAGAGTCAGCCCGCCTTGGTCGCCACCAGCTTAACGCTCACGATCGATTTTCCGATTTCCCTGACCTCATCGGGCGTGAGCTTGGCCTCTTCGATGATCGCCTGGACGACGGGGTCGGCATCGGCTTCTCCCAGATAGAAGGGGCTCTCGCCGACCACCTCCACGTCCGCGAAGCCGGCTTCGTTGAGCATGTGGAGGTAGTCTTTTTTGAGGCTCGCGCCTGCCACGCAGCCTAAATAGGCAGCGGCCGAACCGGCTAGTGCCGGCGGCAGCGGGCGCTCCAGGACCACATCGGAAAGTGTCAGCTTGCCACCCGGCTTCAGGACCCTGAACGCCTCTGCAAAGACTTTCGGCTTGTTGGGCGACAGGTTGATGACGCAGTTGGACAGGATCACATCCACCGAGTTGTCGATCACGGGCAGGTACTCGATGTCGCCCAGCCGGAATTCGACGTTGCGATACCCGCCCTTTTTGGCGTTCTCCCAGGCCTTCTTCACCATCTCCGGGGTCATGTCCACCCCGATCACCCGGCCCTGCTCGCCGACCGCTTTGGCCGCCAGAAAACAGTCGAACCCCGCCCCCGAACCCAGGTCCAATACCGTCTGGCCCTGCTTAAGCGACGCGAGCGCCACGGGATTGCCGCAGCCAAGCCCGAGATTCGCCCCCTCCGGGACCTGATCCATCTCGTCTTTGGAGTAGCCGATCATCTCCCCGATCGTTTGGATCGAGGAATTCGAGCCGCAGCAGGATGACGGAGCCCCGCAGCAGGACCTGTTTTCCATGGCTACGCGGCCGTAGCCTTCCTTCACCTTGTTCTTGATTTCCTGGTGTTCCATCGCAGCCTCCATTGACCGTAAATTTTGCAGCAACCGACCATCAGGACGTTATGATGTCCTTCATCATCGGCCCCAGCATGCCCTTCACCATGTCGGCGAGGGAATCGGCCTTGACCATGGTGATGCAGCACGTCTGGCCATCCTTTTCCCAGCCGACCAGTACCAGCTTGTCCCCCGCCTGGATGCCGGCCTTTTCCCGAATGGTCTTGGGCAGCACCATCTGGCCCTTCTCGTCCACGCTGACCATCGCCTCCACCTGGCAGCACCCGGAGCCGACACCCGAAAAACACGACAAGGCTTTATTCTTTTTGGCCGCCATTCGGATCACCTCCGATCAGTCCGTAATTTTTCGTTTATTCAGAATAATCAAAAAATTTTGAATGTCAAGGAATATCGTATAAGCAACCGTCGCGGCCGGGCCGCATAGCCGCGCCATGGCATTTTTCAAGAGCCGTCCATTTTGGACAACAGCACAGGCTGCATTATTTTCTCCTATCTCCCCAAATAGCAGAGCGTCTTTCATGTTCAATAACAGGTTGCGTCGACCGGCCATGGTGAGGTGGTTGATCTGGGCGACGATGGCATGCTGTCTGTCGGCGGTGGGACATTCTGCAGCCGTATCGAACGGCCCGAGCCGTCCGGGAGATGACATCACCGTTTACCCTTTGGCGCCCGACGCGCGGGGCGGCAAAGCTTACAAACTGGTATATCTGGTGCGGGTGCCGCTCGATGTGTACTGGAATTTCAAGACCGATTTCGACAATGATTTCTTGGTAGACAACAAATATATCCGCGAGCACCGCTTCGTTTCAAGGGCCGGCAATGTTGTAATCACGGAAGATAAATACACGAACGCGTCCGATGTATTCTTCAGATGGCAGACCACGGTTTTCCCGGAAGCCCATCGCATGGAATTCATTCTCATGAATCCCCAGCATTGCAGCCAGCTCTTTCATTACGGCTCCATAACCATGGAATCGGCCGCAGAGGGAACCTGGGTAACTCAAGTGGCTTATTTCGACTTTATTGGCGCTTCGCTCTGGGCGGGCTATCCCTGGGGCGGGGGGATGACGGATTTCTTAACCTACACGGCGCGCTGGGAGCAGGGCACCGTTTTGCGTCTCAAGAGTCGATATTCCGGCAAAACCAACCAATAGGCGGGATGTGGCAATATGTGTAAAACTCTGAGAGCAAATCTTAGGTGTGCGTGGGTTCCCGCTCTTTTGGCCGCTTTGTTGGCGGGCTGCAGCATTGTACCGACTCCGACCCGGTCGCCGTACATCGGCGGGAGCGGCGAATTGGGAGGGTGCGCGAATTTCTTCGAGTCTCTGGATAGACGTGCGTCTGAGTTTCAGGCGTTGGATCCGGGCGCCTTCCGGGTGGAAGGGCACCCCTACCTGCGCACGAATCGTTTTCTGGCGTCGTTTCGCGAAGCGGCAGCGGACAACGCCGCCTTCGACGCCTGGGTGGACCGGATGCAGGCGCTCGACCAGGAGGCCCGCCGGCATGAAATCGCCAACCTGCCGGTGGCGGCCGGGCCGTCCGCCGACCACGGGAACGCCGAGCCTGAATTCAACGCCAGGATCGTCAGCTGCGGCAATCTGATGAAGGCAGCGGACTTTCAGGATACCGAATCCCGGATGGCGCTGATGGAAAAAACCAGAGTGCCGGACGAGTACCTGGCTCTGCCGCGGGTCCTGGGCCTTTATCCCGTAACCAGCCTCTTCGTTTCGAGTGGCGTGCGGAACTGGCATGCCGAAGCCCGCCAGGCCTTTTCCATCGACCCCCCGGCCGGCTGGCGAACCATTCACTACGTTCCGGAAAATAGCGCCGAGCTTCCGGACAAGAGCCGAATCGTTGCGTTAGCCGTACACGATGCTTTAGGAATACCGATCTACTCTTCAACCGACCTGGAGGCCCTTTTTAGGACGTATGCCCCGGTCTGGGAAGTCCAGACCGAGACTGAATTCGATCGGATCGGCGCCCCGATCTGGACGCCGCAGGGTGCGCTCGACATCGACACCCGGCGGCCGACCGCGTACACGCTGGTTTCCTTTACGCGCTTCGGCAGGGAGATCCTGACCCAGCTCAACTACATCATCTGGTTTCCTGCGCGACCCAAGGAGCATGCACTAGACATCTACGGAGGGCTGCTCGACGGGTTGAACTACCGCGTCACCCTGAACCGCCACGGGGAGCCCCTGCTCTACGAAACGATCCACAACTGCGGGTGCTACTACAGCGCCCATCCCACCCGTCGGCTCAAGGTCCGCGAGAAGATCGACTACGCCGAACCGCCGCTGGTCCTCCAAGCGCCGGAGTTGACACCTACCGATGAGCGCATGACCGTAGCCATGGAGGCCCGGACGCACTATGTCCGGCACCTTTATCCGTCTGCCCGTCGGTCTCATCCCGAGGCGATAGCCTATTCTCTCGCCGGCTACGGCGCACTTCGCAGCCTGCCCGATCCCCAGGGCGGCCGCCGGAGCATGTTCGGCCCGGACAGCCTCGCGCCGGGAAGCGAGCGGATGGAGCGCTTCATCCTCTGGCCCACCGGTGTTGTCTCCCCCGGCGCCATGCGCCAATGGGGCCGCCATGCCGTCGCCTTCGTGGGCGAACGCCACTTCGATGATCCGGATTTCATGGACAGAATTTTCGTGGAAAATGATTAAAACGATTTATTCGTCCGCCAGCCCGTCGTTTTGGGTCTCGGGCATGCAAATCATAGCCGGTTGGCCGGGCTGAGCATCGGCCTGCGGCAGCAGGTGCTTAGGGAGAAATGCAAGGCCGGCGATGAGCGTGGGGATGACCGCGCTGGCGATCACGGCCGTCACCAGAAAGGAGTACTGCTCCTGGTTCACGATCCCGTTCGAAAATCCATACAAGGCCGAAATGGTTCCGAACGTCAAGCCGGTGGACATCATCAGGGTATAGTACCAGCGTTCGTTGCGCTCCTGCCGGAACATTCCGATGATGGGGAACAGTCCGAAAATTTTAGAGACGACCTTTCCGGCCAAGAGGGCGATCAGGACCAAGGGGGCTGTTAGCAGCGCTGGAAGCGAAACCAAAGTGCCGGCGCGCAAAAAATAAAAAGGCGTTAGAAAGCCGACCGTCAGGGTTCGAACCCGCCGAACCCAGAAGGTATCCTGCGCCGCGCTGCCGGCCAGGATCATGCCTGCGATGTAGGCCGGCAGGACCGCCTCACTCCCGGACCAAAGCGCCAGAGCGCCGAGGCCCATCAGCACCAGCAGGATCCATTTGGTGCGAATCGCCGCCGTGCGGTGGGCGTAGAGCCTGGTCAGCGCCTTGGTCATAAACGGCAGCAGACCCAGGATCGCGACGGTCACGGATAGAAAAACGATGGTTTTATAGGTGAATGGGGCGAAGATGAGCCCCAGCGCCAGAACGGTGCCCAGATCGTTGACGAAGCAGGCCCCCAGGATTCCTTTGCCGAAATCCGTGCGGTTGAAGCCGGTTTCCAGCATCACCGCATAGACGACCGCCATCGAGGTCGTGGACAGAGCGATCCCGCCCAGCCAACTTGCTCGCGGGTCCCAACCCAGGACGTAATAGGCCAGAGCCGCACATCCCAAAAAAGGCGCCAGGAAGCCGATCACCCCCACCACGCTTACCTCTTTCCATTTTTTGCGGATGACTTCGGGTTCGAGTTCCGCGCCGGCCAGAAACGTGAGCAGAACCGCGCCGGAGGAGGCCAAAAACCGCAGCCATTCATGGTTCGATCCAAGGGCCTCAAACATACCCAAATAGGAGGCCACAGCGGCCGCGGCCACGCCCACGCAAATCTCGATCAGGGCGATCGAAATGCGCAGATGGTAAGCAATCACCGAGGATAAAACAGCCAGCGACAGCCAAATGGCGGCGATAGTGAAAAACTGCTCCATGGTCGAGAACTCCTTTCAAAAAGGAAATAGTTCCGCGCACCAATTGAAAACCCGCCTTGCGGCGGGGATCTTGAACCGGAGAACACCCCCGCCGCGGCATGCGATGCACGGCAGGAGTCATCAGCCCGGGCGGGCGGTTTAACGGGGGACTCCATCCCATCTTGTATCAGCGGTGTGCGACCATACCACTCAAAAAGTAAAAAGTAAAACCCAATAAACTCACCCAAATCAGAATGATGATGCCCCCAGCGGCCCAGTTTTTGGGTTTATCGGCCTTCGTGGTCAATGCGGTCCTTTCCCGGCAGTCCTGCAACACCCCGGCCGGGATCAGTTTTATCACCAAGGCAATTCCCAAGGGGATCAGGATGAAATCATCCAGATAGCCAAGCACCGGGATGGGGTCGGGAATCAGGTCGATCGGGCTGAACACATAGGCCACGACAACGATGGCAACCGCCCGGGCATGCCAGGGCACCCTTCGATCCCTGGAGGATAGATAAAGCGCATACACTTCCCCCTTCAACCTGCGCGCCCTTGCTTTCCAGCCTTCCAACATTCAACACCCCTACCTTCGAACTCGAAGCAAGGCCATCGTGCCGACCGCCATCAGCAATGCGGCCAGACCAAATCCGAAAACCGGCGAGACAACCGTCCACAACGTACCCACTGCAGTGCTGGAAACAAACTTGCTTGAACCGTTGACTGTGCCGAGTGCTCCGTAACTCGTTGCGAGCGCCCCTCGGCTCACCATGCCGGCGGTCACGGTCGATTCCAGCGCCTCCTGCACGGCCATATACAGGCCGGCAACGAAAAAAATCGCTCCCAAAAGCACCACGCTGTCGATCCTGAACGAAAATGCCATAGCCGTTGCAACAGCCGTCAGGACGCCCATCGTGTAGCCGCTGATCAGCACGGGCAGGGAGCCGTATCGATCGGCCAGCATGCCGACCGGGTAGGACAAGCCGACCTGCACAATGTTGCGCCACACATAGAGCATCCCCGCCGTCTGGGCGGCCTTGACCACGCCCATCGACGCTGTGAGCAGCTGAGTGGCCGCCAGAATGAGCAGCGTGTGAGAAAAATCGCCCATACCAAAGAGTCCCACCGCACCCAGGTAGCGCTTGAACCGTGCAGGAAGCCCTTGCAGTGCCCGAAAGAATTGCAGGGCCGGATTCGGCGAGTCCTCAGGGTCTTTGACCAGCGTCAGAAAGGCCAACACGGCCAGCATCCCGGGGAGGATGCTGAACCAAAGAACCAAGCGGAACGGCCCGGCCGGTTCCGCCCATGGCAGTTCCTGCGCCCAGCCCAGAAGACCCACGCCCAACAGTGGGCCGACGACTGCTCCCACCGTGTCCATGGCGCGGTGGAAGCCGAACGCCCGCCCGCGCGTTTCGGGGCTTATGGCTTGCGCCACGATGGCGTCCCGCAGCGGGCCTCGCAGGCCTTTGCCGAACCAGGACACCAGCCGGCCGATTAACAGCAGAGGCCAGCCGGACGCCATTGCGATCAGCGCCTGACCGACCGGAGTCAGCCCGTAGCCGATTATCACCAGCAGCTTTCGATGGCCGAGTTTGTCGGCGATGTAGCCTGAAATCATTTTGGTGAAACTGGCGACCGCATCGGCAATGCCTTCGATAAAGCCCAGCACCGCCGCCGGGATCCCGAGCACGGCCAGGAAACCGGGCAGGATGACGGTGGTGGTTTCGTAGCAGAAGTCCCCCAGCGCGCTGGTCAGGCCGGCCCCGCCAACGGTGCGGTTCAGCCAACCTTCCGGCTTTTCCTGCTGCCTGCCGATTGCAACATCGCTCAAGTCCTGAACAGCGGATTTGCTGGTTGCGTTCATAGCGGCACCTCGAAGGTTTTCAAAAACGGATGGTGGGCTGCGGCCCATCTCTCAGAAGGCAAGTAAAAGCGCACAGCGCTGTCCGCGCGGGAGAGAATTGTGGGAGGCTTCCAGCCTTGACCATCGCGGCAAGATGCCGCTCCCACAAAAATAGAGCTGCAACGCATGACGTCGAATTCAGCGGTTTTCATCGTGCGCCTCGAAAACGCGCTTGGCGTATGTTTCGAGCAGGGCTTCGCAGTCCTGCAGGCGCTTTTCGGCCTCGACGGCCATCATCGCCCCGTAAAAATCGAGCTTTCTTATTTTAGCCAGCCAGGATTGCAGTTTTTTCAAGTCCACGTCGTTCTCTTCGATCTCGGCGTAGCTGAAGTGGCGGGCTTTCGTCTCTTTGGCGATTTCAGCCTCAAAGTCGTCGCACTTGGAAATGAACTCCCGATATTCCTCGTCGCGATCCGCCTTGAAGCGGGCCACCACTTTTTCCCGCTGGGGCCGGTCCAGCGCCACCGTTTCCAGGATCACCGACTCCCCGTCCATCTCGGCGACATCCTTCTGCAGCATTTTGAGTCGGCGCGCGTGGTCATCGATCTTGGGCAGCAGGCAGACCCCGTTCTGCAAGTAGACCGCCCCCATACTTTTTAGCCGCCGCCACAGGGCGACCCGCTTTCGGGCGGGCTCCGGAGGGACTTTATAGGTGAAGAGCAGCCAGGTTTGTATTTCCATGAAACTATTTTATTGTAACGATGGTTACAAGTCAAGCGTTATGTACCAGTCAAGTTGGTAAGACAAATGCATTGGAGCGGCCGTATCAGCCCGCCCAGATCGTCTGACGGCTCTGATCGTCTTGACAGCCGCACGACACCCGGGTATTCTGGTCTTAACTCTGCGGGCTATGAGGTCAGCCCCAACCGCCCAGGCATTTCGATCGGGATGATGACCTCTACTCGGAGCCCTGTGCTCTCGGTAGAGGTCATTTTTTTTAGGGAAGAATCCAAATGGCTGCAGACTACGTATCCATCAAAAACGGATTGCACGCCGTCATCGAGGACCTGTCCGGCCAGAACCTTAACGGCAATCAGCGGCTTAATGAGCTGCGCGAAAAGCTGGCCAGCCAGCAGTTCAATTTGGTGGTCATGGGGCAGTTCAAGCGGGGCAAATCCACCTTTATCAACGCGCTGCTCGGAACGGAAATCGTCCCCACCGCGATCGTGCCGCTCACCTCGATCGTCACCCTGCTCTGCTTCGGTCCGCAGCCCAAGGCCGTGGTCCACTTCCTGGACGGGCGCCGCGAAGAAACCACCATCACTGAAATCCGCCGTTACGTCACCGAAAAGGAGAACCCCCGCAACCAGTTGAATGTCAAAGAGGTGGAAGTGTTCTACCCCTGCGCCCATTTAAAGGACGGCGTGCGCATCATCGATACCCCGGGGGTGGGCTCGGTCTTCAACCACAACACGGAGGTCGCCTATGCCTATCTGCCCAACGTCGATGCCGGCATTTTCGTGGTCACTGCGGACCCGCCCCTGAGCGCCTCGGAGCACCGCTTCCTCAAAGAAGTCCGCGGCTACGTCAACAATCTGTTCTTTGTGCTGAACAAGATCGACACCGTCGGGGAGAAGGACCTCGACGAGGCCCTGTCCTTTACCACCGAAATTCTCCAGGAGGACCTCAAGCATCCGGTCAAAGTATGGCCGATATCGGCCCGACTGGCCTTGGAGGGGCGGCTGAGGGATGACGGCGAAAAGCTCAACCGCTCCGGGCTTCCCGTTTTCGAAGACCATCTGCGCCAGTTCCTGCACAAGGAAAAGGGCAAGGCTTTTCTCCAGGCAATGACCGCTTCGCTCATGCGCTATGTGTCGGATGAGAGCATGGCCTGGAAGCTGGAGCAGGAGGCGGCCAAGCTCAGCATCGATGATCTGCGGGCCAAGATCGCCAAATTCGAGGAATTCGTCCGCCAGACCGAGAAGGAGCGCGACGAGCACCGCTTCATTCTCACCGGCCAGATCCGAAAAATGCACGAAGCGCTGGACCGGGATCTCGAGGCACTGAAACGCGAGCGGGTGATTCCGCTGCTGACCGTCATCGAGAACCATTTCAGGTCGAAAAGCCAATCGAGCTCCAACGGCCGGGGTCTAGAATCCGAGCTCGAGGAGCTGCTCTACCAGGAAATTTTGGATACATTTTCAGTTTTCCGGGACAAAGCCGCCCGCAAGCTGTCCGATTCGCTGGAGGCCATCTATATGGACCTCGCGGAACGCACCAACCGGACGATCCTCGGCATCGTCAACCTGGCCGCATCGCTCTTCGAGGTGGAACTGAAGCCTTTCACCTCCGTTGAGAAGCTGACCGGAAAAAGCGACTTTTATTTTCTGCTCAAGGACGACCCGGATGCCATCGCCTTGATCCGTCTGGGCTTTCGCTCGGCCATGCCGAGGTTCATCACCCGGGGCCTGATCCTGAAACGCATCAAGTCGATGGCCCAGGAAATTTTCGAACGCCACTGCGGCCGGGTGCGCTACGACCTGATCCAGCGCATCGATGAAACCACGCGGAAATTCCAGAAATCGCTGTCCGAGAAAACCGAGCTGACCCTGTCCACCATCCGGGAGGCATTGAAGCGGGCCATCGCTCTCAAGAACCGCAGCGAGAACGAAGTCTCGGCCACGCTTTCGCAGCTCACCACACGGCTGTCGACCGCCGAACAGATTCGGAAGCGGCTGGCGGCGTACCGGGGCCAAACCGAAGGGCTTTAGCAGCTGAAGGGGCTCGCGTTGATCCGGCTGGATAAGGAAATCCTTTACGCTCGATTCTTGCGCCCAACAGGAGAAGCGGTCGAAGCTCCGATCGAGATTCGGGTTAATCCGATTACCGGGCGCACCAGCCGCATTGCTTTCAGCCGGATTGGAGAACGTGAAGCAGCGACGGATGCCTTTCCGGATCCTCCCCCGTTTGCCGGCGACACCGCCTCCTGCCCTTTCTGTTCGATCAATCTTCCTGCCATGACACCTATGGTCATGAGGGATCACGATGCATCCGGCCGGCTGGTCAGAGGCGCCTCGGTTTTGTTTCCAAACCTGTTTCCTTATGGAGCGCATTCCGCAGTGAGCCTGTTCGACGATCAACATTTTGTTGAAATAGGATCGGCCTCAGCCGAATCCTATGCCGACTGTTTCGCGAATTGCTCGGATTACCTCAGGCGTGTGCTCAAGCAGGATCCCGAGGCGATCTTCATGGCCGTCACCCAAAACCATTTGCCTGCAGCGGGCGGATCGCTCATCCATCCGCATCTCCAGATACAGGCGGATCGAATCGCATCGAACCATCAACGGTTTCTCAAGCAAAGAGCGGGCGACCATTTCAGGGAAACCGGCAAGCTCCTGTTTTCTGATTATCTCCAGCAGGAGAAAGAGGATGGGCAAAGGTATATCGGTTCTACCGGCCCCTGGGAGTGGCTGGCGGCTTTTGCGCCGGAGGGTTTTTTCGAAATCTGGGGTATCTTACCGGGGGTGACTTCGCTGGCGCAGGTGACGGCCTCCGCATGGGAAGCCCTGGCACGGGGCGTCATCAACACGCAGCGTTTTTACCGCAGCCTGAACCGCAACGGGTACAATCTCGGCATCCTGGTCCTTGAGGATGGGGCCAGCAAACTTGAGTTGCGGGTTGTCATCCTGGCTCGATCGAATTACGCCCCCTGGGCGCGCAACGACCACACCGGCTTCGAAGTCATGCTGGG
>CAYRUF010000086.1:0-13754 GCA_964427375.1 uncultured Desulfatibacillum sp.
GCGGGAAGGTGGCCGCACGGTGGGCGCCGGCGTCGTCGCCGAAGTCATCGAATAGGCCCCCCGAACGACTGAGCAAAGGAGACTGCCCGTGAGAGTGCTGATCACGCTTGCCTGTTCCGAATGCAAGCGCCGAAACTACACAACAACCAAGAACAAGCGTACCACGCCGGATAAACTGGAGTTTTCCAAGTACTGCCGATTTTGCCGCAAGCATACGGCCCACAAGGAAACAAAATAGGCTCAAGAAAGCAGGAGAAACCCGCAGGACATTCGCATGCAGGCCAGTAGCTCTAACGGTAGAGCATCGGACTCCAAATCCGGGTGTTGGGGGTTCAAATCCCTCCTGGCCTGCCACCTTTTGTCGTAAGGACGCCAGACCAAACCTGCCGATGGTCGCTCGCATCGCGGCCGGCTCCGGGTGCAGGCTTCTCTCTGCTGGGGAGGCGCATGGGACGCATACTACGAAAAAAGCCAGCCAGCCTTAAAAAAAAGAAACGATCGGATGCCGAATCGGGCGGAGCCGACGCAACGGCTGCTGTCGGGGATGCCCGAGCCGCGGACGGCCCAAAATCCGGACCTGCTGAAGCCGGGCGCAAAACAGAGGCGAAGCGCCCAGCCGCACCCGCCCCGGCGCTGCCCGCCGGCGAGCCGGCGGATAACGTGATGACGCGCGCCGTTCAGTTTCTGAGAGAGGTTAAAATCGAGCTGAAGAAGGTCACGTGGCCGACGCGCAAACAGACCATGGGGTCAACCCTGGTCGTCATCGTATTGGTCATGATCATTTCGCTCTTTTTAGGACTCGTGGACCTGGGGCTGTCGACCGTGGTCCGGGCCGTATTTCGGGCTTGAGGAGAAACGCCGTGGCGCTCAGATGGTATGTGGTCCACGTCTATTCGGGGTTTGAGAACAAGGTCAAGGCCTCGCTTCTGGAGCGTGTCGCGGCGTCGCCACAATCCGAAAAATTCGCAGAGGTCATTGTTCCGACCGAAGAAGTCGTCGAACTGGTCAAGGGCAAGCGCAAGACCTCTTCGCGCAAATTTTACCCCGGGTATATTCTCGTACGGATGGAGCTGGACGATGAGACCTGGCATATCGTCAACAGCACCGCCAAGGTCACCGGTTTCCTGGGGGGCCGTCAACGGCCGGCTCCGTTGTCAGATGCCGACGCCGAACAGATCATCAAACGGATGGAAGCGGGCAAGCGGCAGCCGCAGCCGAAGTATTTTTTTGAGGTGGGGGACGACATTCGGGTGATCGACGGCCCGTTCAACAATTTCAACGGCACCGTGGAGGAAGTCAACCACGAGAAGGGCAAAATCAAGGTGCTGGTGAGCATCTTCGGCCGCGCCACTCCGGTGGAGTTGGATTTCGTCCAAGTGCAAAAGCTATAACCGCCGCGGCCCGGTAAACGGGTTGGCTCCGGCGCGCGGCCCCAGCAGGGCTGCATGCTTCCGGCGTCAGCCAGACCCAACGCGTTCAGGAGAAAAAGAAACTCATGGCAAAAAAAGTGATGGCATTTGTCAAACTGCAGGTGGAGGCCGGAAAAGCCAATCCATCGCCGCCCATCGGCCCGGCTCTCGGCCAGCACGGCGTGAACATTATGGATTTCTGCAAAGCGTTCAATGCCCGTACGGCCAACGACGCCGGCATGATCATCCCGGTCGTGATAACGATCTATCAGGATCGCTCATTCACCTTTGTCACCAAGACTCCGCCCGCTGCGGTTTTGATCAAGAAGGCCGCCAAGATCGCCAAGGGTGCCAAAGATCCCAAACGCGAAAAAGTCGGCAAGATCAGCCGCCAGCAGCTGGAGGACATCGCCAAACAGAAAATGGTGGACCTGAATGCCTACGATCTGGACGCCGCTTGCCGAATCGTCGAAGGCACGGCCCGCAGCATGGGGATCGAAATCGGATAGGCGGCATCCAGCACCCGGCGGCGCGGGAGTTGTTCCGGGCAGCGCGACCGTTGGCAGAATATATAAGGAGAGCGAAGGGAAGATGGCAAAGCGGGGTAAAAAGTACGTCGAAGCCAGGAAGAGGATCACCAGCCCCTCCGGGGTGGGAGTGGCCGAAGCGGTCAAGCTTGCGGTGGAATCTTCCTTTGCCAAATTTGATGAAACCTTGGATGTCGCCGTGCGGTTGGGCGTTGACCCCCGGCACGCCGATCAAATGGTGCGCGGAAGCGTCGTGCTCCCGAACGGCATCGGGAAATCCGTGCGGGTCTTGGTCGTCACCAAGGGCGAAAAGGAAAAGGAAGCGCAGGATGCCGGTGCCGACTACGTCGGCAGCGACGATCTCGTTGAAAAGATCAAGGGCGGGTGGTTCGATTTCGACAAAGTCGTGGCCACGCCCGACATGATGGGATCCGTGGGCAAGATCGGGAAAATCTTGGGGCCGCGGGGGCTCATGCCGAATGCCAAGGCCGGGACGGTCACTTTCGACGTAACCCGGGCCGTCAAGGAGCTCAAAGCCGGCAAAATTGAATTCCGGGTGGAGAAGGCCGGGATCGTGCACGCGCCCATGGGCAAGGTGTCTTTCGGCGTAGAGAAACTGGTCCAGAATGTCACCGCCTTCCTGGAAACCATTCTGAAGATGAAGCCATCCAGCAGCAAGGGCACCTATCTGAGAGGTATCGCGGTCTCCACGACGATGGGCCCCGGCGTTAAGATCGATACGAGCTTGGTTAAAGAGTTTGCCAAATAAGCAACTCATCAATCTGTCAAAGACCGTAGGTACGCGAGGGCGGTTAATCGGCGCGTGCGCCGGCCTACCGAGACAGAGGGATGCTGCGGGCGCGCCGGTCCGGACGCCCCACAGCGCCCCGATGGACCGCAGCCATAGCCATCGGCCTCCGGTTTTGCAGACATCCGAAGGAGGTGAGATTCAGACGTGAAGCTTGAAGAAAAGAAACAAATTGCGGAAGACCTGCACGGCCGCTTCAAGAAGTCCCAGTTGGTCGTATTGACTGATTTCAAAGGGCTGGATGTGGCCTTGGTCAGCGATCTGCGTCGCAAGCTCAGGGAAGCGGGCATCGAGTACAAAGTGGTTAAAAACACCTTGATGGCGAGGGCCTCCCAGGACACGCCGATTGCGGTATTGGCGAACCACTTTAAGGGCCCCGGCGCCGTGGCCATCAGCTACAACGATCCGGTGGCGCCTGCCCAGATCCTGACCAAATTTGCCGAGGACAGCAAGAAACTGGAAATCAAGGCGGCGGTGCTCAACGGCCGACTCATCGACGCGGACGGGGTGAAGGCCCTGGCGGCCCTCCCGCCACGTGACGTGCTGCTCGGGCAGCTGCTTTCCGTGATGGTCGGCGTCCCCACCTCCGCGGTACGGGTTCTGGCCGGCGTGCCGCGTGCGCTGGTGAATGCCCTGTCGGCGCTCAGAGACCAACGGCAAGCCGCAGAGGCCCAGCCCGCCGGGTAACGGGCGCGGAGAGAGGGAGCATCCGCGGACTCAATTTGGATACGATACCATTCTCAACTCGAAGATGCGAATCAACCGGAGGTAATTCAAAATGGCTAATGTGACCAAAGAAGATGTGATCGATTTCATTTCCAACATGTCCGTGTTGGATCTCTCGCAGCTGGTTAAAGAGCTGGAAGAAAAATTCGGCGTGTCGGCGGCGGCTCCTGTGGCGATGATGGCAGCCGGACCGGCCGGCGGGGCGGCCGCCGCCGCACCGGTCGAAGAGAAGACCGAGTTTGACGTGATCCTGACGGGCCACGGCGAAAAGAAGATCAACGTGATCAAGGAAGTCCGCGCCATTACCGGCCTGGGGCTGAAAGAAGCCAAGGATTTGGTGGAAAGCCCGCCCAAGCCGGTCAAGGAGGGCATTCCGAAGGCTGACGCTGAAAAAATCAAGGCCCAGCTGGAGGCCGCCGGCGCCACTGTGGAGATCAAATAGCCAGTTGACCAAAACCGTGGTCTGCTGCCCGATTGAATGGAGTTCACCCTCCCCCGGTTTCTTTCCGGACGCAGCAGACCACGAAGACCATCGTCCTGTCCAACGTCTGTCCATCATCTGACTCGGGTGTTCTAACCTCAACCAGATTGCGGAGTTGCTATGTCCGAGAGACTTATGGCAAGCAAGCGTATTCGCAAAAGCTTTGGCAAGATTGACCAGATTGTCGACATTCCCGATTTGATCGGGATGCAGCGCGATTCCTTCGCCCGCTTTCTGCAGATCGACATCCCGCATGAAAAGCGCGAGGAGACGGGTCTGCAGGCCGTCTTCAAATCCGTATTCCCCATCAAGGATTTCACCGGCAGCGCCTCCCTGGAGTTCGTGTCCTATCGATTCGGTGAGATCAAACACACCATCGAAGAGTGCATTCATCGGGGGATGACCTATGAAATCCCGGTGCGCATCACGGTGCGACTGGTGGTCTATGACGTCGATTCCGAATCGGGCGCTTCGAACATCCGCGATATCAAAGAGCAGGAGATTTACTTCGGCACCATTCCGTTGATGACGGCCAAGGGAACCTTCATCATCAACGGCACCGAGCGCGTGGTGGTCAGTCAGCTGCATCGGTCGTCCGGCGTCTTTTTCGATCACGACAAGGGCAAGACCCACTCCAGCGGCAAGATTATTTACAGCGCCCGCATCATCCCGGTCCGCGGGTCTTGGATCGACATGGAAATCGACCCCAAGGATATCGTTTACATCCGCATCGACCGGCGCCGCAAGTTCCCCGTCACGACGCTGTTCAAGGCGTTCGGGTACACCGCCGAAGACCTGCTGGCCTATTTCTACAAAACCGAGCGGGTGCTCGTGGACGGCAAGCGCTACTTCAAGGCCTTCGACGAGGAGTTGCTGAAGGGCCAGCGGGCGAGCCGCGACATCAAGGACAGTGAGACCGGCGAAATTCTGGTCAAGAAGGGGCGCCAGTACAACGTGCGCATCCTCAAGCGCCTGAAAGCCCTGGGCACGGACCGCGTGCCGATCAATGTGGAGGAAATTTACACCCGTGCCTTCGCGTTCACGATTTTGCATCCTCAAACCGGTGAGCCGGTCGTTCGGGCCAACGACACGGTTGATGAAGAGAGCATCCGACGGCTGGCCGAGGCCGGCGTGCCCGAGTTTGATCTATTGTTCATCGACGGCCTGTCCAGCAGCGACTCCATCCGCAAAACCCTGTTGCTCGACAAGGTGGACAGCAAGGAGGAGGCGCTGATCGACATTTACCGGCGCCTGCGGCCGGGGAATCCTGCCACGCCGGAAGTGGCGCAGGAGTTTATCGACAACCTGTTCTTCAAAAGCAATTACTACGACCTTTCCGGCGTCGGGCGGCTGAAGATCAACCAGCGCTTGGGCGTCAGCAGCGCGCCGGATCTGAGCATTCTGCGCAAAGAGGATATTCTGCTGACGGCCAAGTCCCTGATCGAGCTGCGCGACACCCAAGGGGTCGTGGACGACATCGACCACCTGGGCAACCGCCGCGTGCGGGCGGTCGGCGAACTTCTGGAGAACCAGTACCGCATCGGCCTGGTCCGCATGGAGCGGGCGATCAAGGAGCGCATGAGCCTCCAGGAAGTCGATGCGCTGATGCCGCACGACCTGGTCAACCCCAAGCCGGTCTCGGCGGTCGTCAAAGAGTTTTTCGGCACGAGCCAGCTCTCCCAGTTCATGGACCAGACGAACCCGCTCTCCGAAACCACCCACAAGCGCCGGCTGAGCGCCCTGGGGCCGGGCGGCCTGACCCGCGAACGCGCCGGCTTCGAAGTCCGCGACGTGCATCCGTCCCACTACGGCCGGATCTGTCCGATCGAAACGCCGGAAGGACCCAACATCGGGCTGATCGTGTCGCTCAGCACCTACGCTCGGGTGAACGACTACGGATTCATTGAAACCCCTTACCGCGTGGTCGAAGCGGGGCGGGTTTCCGAAGCGGTCAAGTTCCTGGACGCGTTCGAAGAAAAGGCCCTGCCGATCGCTCAGGCCAATGCGCCGGTCAACGAAAAAAACCAGTTCATCAACCCGCTGGTCACTTCGCGGGTCGCGGGCGAGTTCATGATGGTCAACCGCGACGAGATCGAACTCATGGACATTTCGCCCAACCAACTGGTAAGCGTCTCGGCCTCGCTGATTCCGTTTCTGGAAAACGACGACGCCAACCGGGCGCTGATGGGATCCAACATGCAGCGCCAAGCCGTGCCGCTGCTGATGAACGAGGCACCGCTCGTCGGCACCGGCATTGAGGGGGTGGTGGCCAAAGACTCGGGGGTTACGATCGTCGCGCCGCGGGACGCCGAGGTGGTCGACGTGGATGCGTCCCGCATCGTGCTCAAGCATGAGCCGACCGGCGACCCCAACGAAAAGAATGTGACCATCTTCAACCTTTCCAAATTCGTGCGTTCCAACCAGAACACCTGTTTCAACCACCGCCCCATCGTCTACAAGGGCCAGCGCGTGGCGGCGGGCGAGATCATCGCCGACGGGCCGGCCACCGACCAGGGCGAACTCGCACTCGGCAAGAACGTGATGGTGGCCTTCATGCCCTGGGGCGGGTACAACTTCGAAGATTCCATCCTGGTGAGCGAGCGCCTGGTGCGCGACGGCGTCTATACATCGGTGCACATCGAAGAGTTCGAAGTCGTGGCGCGCGACACCAAGCTGGGCAAGGAGGAGATCACCCGGGACATCCCCAACGTCGGAGACGAAGCGCTGAAGAATCTCGATGACAGCGGCATCATTCGCCTGGGGGCCGAAGTCAAGCCCGGCGACATTCTGGTGGGCAAGATCACGCCCAAAGGTGAAAGCCAGCTGTCGCCGGAGGAAAAGCTGCTGCGGGCCATTTTCGGCGAAAAGGCCGGGGACGTCAAGGACACCTCGTTGCGGGTGCCGCCGGGAATTCAGGGCATCGTCATCGACGCCAAGGTATTTTCGCGACGCGGCGTCGAAAAAGACGATCGAACGCGGCTGATCGAAGACGAGGAAATCGCCGGCCTCGAAAAGGATCGCGACGATGAGCTCATGGTGATTGAGGATGTGGTCCGCAGCCAGCTGGTGGACCTGATCAACGGCCAGAAGGCCCAGACGCCGATCAAGAAGGGCAAGAAAATCTACGCGAACAGCGGGGTCAAGCTCGATGCCAAACTGTTGGAGAAGATACCGGTCGCGGCCCTGGAAGGTATCGTTTTGAAGGACCCCCAGATGACCCAGATGGTCCATGACATTCTGGAGCGCTACCGCGATCAGCGCGAACTGTGCCGGTTGGCGTTCGAGCAGCAGGTCAGCCGCTTCGAGCGCGGCGACGAATTGCCGCCGGGCGTGATCAAGATGGTCAAGGTTTATGTGGCGATGAAGCGCAAGCTGTCCGTCGGAGACAAGATGGCCGGCCGCCATGGCAACAAGGGGGTCGTGTCGCGCATCCTGCCCATCGAGGACCTGCCCTATTTCGAGGATGGTCGGCCGGTGGATATGGTGCTCAATCCGTTGGGGGTTCCGTCGCGCATGAACGTCGGACAGATTCTGGAGATCCACCTCGGCCTCGCGGCCAAGGGGCTGGGCCATCAAATCCAGCAGATCCTCGAGGAGCAGAAGATCAGCAAGTTACGGGAGAAAATGCGGCGCATTTTCTCGGCCGCGCCCGAACGGAAGGTGATCAGCAGCCTGGATGACGACCAACTGCAGCAGTTCGCGCAGTACTACCGTCGCGGGGTCCACATGGCCACCCCCGTGTTCGACGGCGCCAAAGAAGAGGAAATCAAGCAGCTGCTGGCCGATGCCGGCCAGGACCGGTCCGGACAAGTGACGCTTTACGACGGTCGGACCGGAGAGCCGTTCGACGAGAAGATCACCGTGGGTACCATGTATGTCATGAAGCTTCACCATCTGGTCGACGACAAAATCCATGCCCGATCGATTGGCCCCTATTCCCTGGTGACGCAGCAGCCTCTGGGCGGCAAGGCCCAGTTCGGGGGCCAGCGGCTGGGTGAAATGGAGGTTTGGGCCATGGAGGCTTACGGCGCCGCCTATGCGCTGCAGGAGTTTTTGACGGTCAAATCGGACGACATGGCGGGCCGGACGCGGATGTACGAGAAGATCGTCAAGGGGCAGAACGTTCTGGAGCCCGGTATTCCGGAATCCTTCCGGGTCATGACCAAGGAACTCCAGTCGCTGGGGCTGGATGTGGGACTGCTGGAAGACGCCGACTCGCCGGCGCCTTCCGAATAGCCGACCAGCTGGCGAGGCGACCGTTAAACCGCAATTTCTTCAGGAGTGAAAGATGGACACTCTGTATGATTTTTTTGCCAAACCCACCGATCCGCGCAAATATCGGGCCATCCGCATTGCATTGGCGTCACCGGAACAGATCCGCAAATGGTCCCACGGGGAAATCAAGAAACCGGAGACCATCAACTACCGCACCTTCAAGCCCGAACGCGAGGGCCTGTTCTGCGCCAAAATTTTCGGGCCGACGAAGGACTACGAATGCAACTGCGGCAAGTATAAACGGATGAAGCACCGCGGGGTGATCTGCGAAAAATGCGGGGTCGAGGTCATTCAGTCCAAAGTGCGGCGCGAGCGCATGGCGCATATCGAGCTGGCGACGCCCGTATCCCACATCTGGTTCCTGAAGAGCCTGCCGAGCAAGATCGGCAATCTGCTGGACCTGACCCTCAAGAACATGGAGAAGGTGCTCTATTTCGACAGCTACATCGTGCTGGATCCCAAGGACACCCCGCTGGTCCGCGGCCAGCTGCTCACCGACGAAAAATACCTGGAGGCCATCGAGACCTATGGCGCCAAGTTCGAGGCCGGGATCGGCGCCGAGGCCGTCCAGGCCATGCTGGAAGACCTCGAGCTCGAGAAGCTCTACCACGAGCTGCGGGCCGGGATCCGCGAGACCGGATCGCTCGCCAAACGCCAGAAGCTGGCCAAACGGTTGAAGATCGTGGACGCCTTCCGACGTTCGGGCATTGATCCGACCTGGATGATCATGGACGTCATTCCGGTCCTGCCGCCGGATCTGCGCCCGCTGGTCCCCCTGGAGGGCGGACGGTTCGCGACCTCCGACCTGAACGATCTCTACCGCCGGGTGATCAACCGCAACAACCGCCTACGCCGGCTGATCGACCTCAAAGCCCCGGAGATCATCGTGCGCAACGAAAAGCGCATGCTGCAGGAGTCGGTCGACGTTCTGTTCGACAACGGCCGCCACGGCCGGGTGATCACCGGGACCAACAAGCGCCCGCTCAAATCCCTGAGCGATACCCTTAAGGGCAAGCAGGGGCGCTTCCGGCAGAACCTGCTGGGCAAACGGGTCGACTACTCGGGCCGGACGGTCATTACCGTCGGTCCCGATCTGCGCTTGCACCAGTGCGGCCTGCCCAAGCAGATGGCGCTCGAGCTCTTCAAGCCCTTTGTGTACTACCGCCTCGAGCAGAAAGGGATGGTGTCCACCGTCAAGAGCGCCAAGAAAATGGTGGAGCGCGAAGTCCCGGAGGTCTGGGACACTCTGGATGAAGTGGTTAAAGAATACCCCGTCATGCTGAACCGGGCGCCGACGCTGCACCGCCTGGGGATTCAAGCCTTCGAGCCGATCCTGATCGAGGGCAAGGCGATTCAACTGCATCCATTGGTCTGTACCGCCTTCAACGCCGATTTCGACGGCGACCAGATGGCGGTGCATGTTCCGCTCTCGGTGGAAGCCCAGATCGAAGCTCGGGTGCTCATGCTCTCCTCGAACAACATTTTGTCGCCGGCCAACGGCAGCCCGATCATCGTGCCCAGCCAGGACATCGTTCTGGGCACCTATTACATGACGCGCGGCATCACCGGACGGAAGGGCGAGGGGCGGACGTTCGCCAACCCGGAAGAGGTGCGCTCGGCCTACGACGCCGGCCAGGTCGAACTTCACAGCAAGATTCAGATGCGCATGCAGGGCAAGCGTTACGACACGACGGTCGGCCGGGTGCTGCTCTGGGAGATCATCCCGAAAGTCGACATTCTGGAGCTGCGCCACCTCGCAGTGGACACCGAAGCAGAGGCCGAGCAGGCCCGCGAGCGCCTGCTGTCCGGCGCCGTTTTCACCGACCTGGTGCACGAACTTTCGCAGAGCCCGGACCGCAGCGCCGATGGCTGGATCGGCAAGCTGACCTACAACGAGTTCAAGAGCGTCTTCAACTGCGATGAGGCCGATGTCGATCGGATTTACAGCCTGGACGTCGGCGAAATCGGACCGGTCCTTTACGCCGACCACAGCTATCATCTCTTCGATGTCATCCACAAATGGCCGGCGGTGCCTTTTGACAGCGTCAACCAGGTGATCGACAAAAAAGTGTTACGGCAGCTGGTCGATCACGTGTATCGCAACCTGGGCCCCAAAGCGACCGTTATCCTTTCCGACCGCCTGAAAGACGTCGGCTACAGCTACTCGACGCGCGGCGGACTCTCCATCTGCATCGACGACATGATCATTCCGCAGGCCAAGGAGGACATCCTGAAAAAGGCGGAAGACCAGGTTGCCGAAATCGGACGGCAGTACGTCGAAGGCCTGATCACCCAGGGCGAAAAGTACAACAAGGTGGTCGATATTTGGGCCAAGGCCACCGATGACGTCGCCAACGAGATGATGGAAGTCATGAAACTGGCGCCGGTGGCTCAAAAGGACGGAAAACCGCTGCTGGACGCTCAGGGCCAGCCGGTGATCGAGGAAAGCTTCAACCCCATCTATATGATGGCGGACTCCGGTGCGCGCGGCAGCAAGGACCAGATGCGCCAGCTCGCCGGCATGCGGGGGCTGATGGCCAAACCTTCGGGGGAAATCATCGAAACCCCCATTAACGCCAACTTCCGCGAGGGATTGTCGGTATTGCAGTACTTCATTTCCACTCACGGCGCGCGCAAGGGTCTGGCGGACACCGCCCTCAAGACCGCCAATTCGGGATATCTGACGCGGCGCTTGGCGGATGTCTCCCAGGACTGCGTCATCACCGAAGATGACTGCGGGACCCTGTCCGGCGTGGAGCTGGAGCCGCTGGTCGAAGGCGGCGAGATCATCCAGGTGCTCGGCGAGCGCGTCCTGGGGCGAACGGCCCTGGAAGACATCCTGGATCCCTTCACCGACGAGGTCATCGCCAAGGCCGGTCAGGACATCGATGAGCGGGTGGTCGAAAAAATCGAACAGGCCGGCTTAACGTCCGCCAAGATTCGGTCGGTCCTGACCTGCCGCGCCAAGGAGGGCGTCTGCGCGAAATGCTACGGCCGGGATCTCGCCCACGGCCGGCTGGTGGAAATCGGTCAGGCGATCGGCATTCTCGCGGCCCAATCCATCGGCGAGCCCGGAACGCAGTTGACCATGCGCACCTTCCACATCGGCGGAACCGCCAGCCGGCGCGTGGAGCAGGCCGACATCCGGGCGCGCGTGGAGGGGACCGTCAAATTCATCGACCTGAACGTCGCCAAAAATTCGGAAGGCGCCTTGGTGGCCATGAACCGCCGCGGCGGCAAGATCGTCCTGATGAGCGATTCCGGCCGCGAACTGGAGAGCTTTCCGGTGATCTATGGCGCGCACCTGAACATCCGCGACGGGCAGAAGGTCAAACCCGGCGATCAACTGGCGATCTGGGATCCGTTCACGACCCCGATCATCACCGAAGTGGACGGAGTCGTCAAGTTCGGCGACATCGTCCCGGGGCGCACCATGCAGGAAAAAGTCGACCCGGTGACCGGCAAATCGAGCCAGATGATCATCGAATCCAAAAGCGCCGAAGAGCGACCGCGCATATCGATTAAAGATAAGGAAGGCAAGACCGCCAAGCTGCCGGCATCTTCCGGGTTTGCCCGCTACATTCTGCCGATCAACGCCATCCTGCTGGTGGAGGAGGGGGATACGGTCAAAGCCGGCGACCTGGTCGCCAAGCTGCCGCGGGCGACCACCAAGACCAAGGATATCACCGGTGGTCTGCCTCGGGTGGCGGAGCTCTTCGAAGTGCGCAAGCCCAAAGAGGTGGCGGTGCTGAGTGAAATCGACGGCTACGTGTCCATTTCCAAGGGCACCAAGAAGGGCAAGCAGAAGGTCACCATTACGCCGGTGGATGTCGGCGACAAGAAGGAGTACCTCATTCCCCGCGGCAAGCACATCAATGTCTACGAGGGAGATTACGTCCGCGCCGGCGAAGCCCTGATCGGGGGATCGGCGATCCCTCAGGATATCCTGAAAATCAAAGGCGAAGTGGCGCTGGCGAAATACCTGGTGGACGAAGTCCAGGAAGTCTACCGCCTGCAGGGGGTGCGCATCCACGACAAGCATATTGAAGTCATCGTCCGGCAAATGATGCGGCGGGTGAAGGTGATGGATGTCGGGGATACCGACTTTGTGTTGGAAGAGCAGGTCGATCGGTTGAAGTTCGAGGAGGCCAATCAAGCCGTGGTGGCCAAAGGCGGAAAACCGGCCGTGGGCGAGCCGCTGATCCTGGGCATTACCAAGGCCTCGCTCAGCACCGAGAGCTGGGTGTCCGCCGCTTCTTTCCAGGAAACCACCAAGGTGCTGACGGATGCCAGCATCCAGGGCGCGGTGGACCGGCTGCGCGGCCTCAAGGAAAACGTCATCATGGGCCGTCTCATCCCCGCCGGGACCGGGATGCTCCAATACGACGATATGGAAGTGGAGGTCGTGCAATAGCCGGGCCGCCAGGGCGGCGAGAACGAGCTAGAAAAATAGCTTGACATTCAGTAATTTCCCATATACATATCGCCATTTTGCAAAATTGGTTAACGGGGTTTGAACGAGGAGGCCATGCCAACTATCAATCAGCTTGTCCGAAGCGCCCGGAAACGAGTTAAAAAGAAAACCAAGACGCCGGCTTTGAAGGGGGCCCCTCAAAAGCGGGGGGTCTGCACGCGTGTGTATACCACCACGCCTAAAAAGCCGAATTCAGCCCTGCGCAAAGTGGCGCGCGTGCGGTTGACGACCGGCATTGAAGTCAGCGCCTATATTCCGGGTGTGGGGCATAACCTTCAGGAGCATTCCGTCGTGCTGGTCCGGGGCGGCCGGGTGAAGGACCTTCCGGGGGTTCGTTATCACATCGTTCGCGGAACGCTCGACACCCTGGGGGTCGAGGATCGCAGACAGGGGCGTTCCAAATACGGTGCCAAGAAGCCGAAATAGCCGTTACGGATAGGCGGATCACGGAGCCAATATGCCAAGAAGAAGAGAAGTCAACGAGCGGGCCATTCGGCCCGATTCCAAGTTCGGCAGCCGACTGGTGGCCAAATTCATCAACTGCCTGATGCACGACGGGAAACGCAGCACGGCTGAGGGGATTGTCTACGAATCCTTCGAGATCATGGCGGAAAAGGTCAAGGAACCGGCGGTGAAAGTGTTCGAGCAGGCGATCGATAACGTGCGGCCGATGATCGAGGTGCGTTCGCGCCGGGTCGGCGGTTCCACTTACCAGGTGCCGACCGAGATTCGTTCTTCGCGCCGCACGGCCTTGGGGATTCGGTGGCTGATCAGCTATGCGCGTCAGCGGCCGGAAAAGGGCATGGCCAAGAAGCTGGCGGCCGAGTTCATGGATGCTGCCAACAACCGCGGCGCCGCCGTGAAGAAACGGGAAGACACGCATAAGATGGCCGAGGCGAATAAGGCGTTTGCCCATTTTCGTTGGTAACGGTTGCATCCTGACAATACAGGTCTCACCGCGGAGGGCATAACCGGTTCATATGCCCTTCGCATTTTAAGGGGAGGAGCGTAACACATGGCCAAGCAGAAGTTTGAGCGGACGAAGCCGCACGTG
>CAYRUF010000087.1:0-13349 GCA_964427375.1 uncultured Desulfatibacillum sp.
TTAAGATGAGTCCGGTCTATGCCCTGGCGGCCGGAATCACGCTCGCCCAGATCGGGGAATTTTCGTTTGTTTTAGCGAGCGAAGCCAAAAACGGCGGCTTGATCGACGAGCCAGTCTTCTCCCTGGCCGTGTCCGTAACGATCCTTTCCATGTTTTTAGCCCCTTACATGGTGACGTTTGCCCGCCCGGCCGCCCGGCGGATCGTCGGCCTGTTTACGCCCGGAGTCCGGCGTCGATCAAGCTCCACGGATGAGCATGAACCCGGAGAACCGGGAGGCGTTTACATCGTCGGTTTCGGGCCGGCCGGCCGTAAGGTTGCGCGGGCGCTTTTGGAACTGGGCGTCCAGCCACACGTGATCGAGCTGAACCCCCGTTCGATTCACGCCGCTTTGCGGATGGGGCTGAAGGTGCATTTAGGAGATGCCGCGCATGCGGATATCATTACCCACGCCGGCATCCAGGGGTCCTGTGTCATCGTGGTGACCGTGCCGGATCCTCGCACGGCCAAGCGAATTCTTCAGAACATCCACGCCTTGTCCCCGAGCTCCAGCGTGATCGTCAGGAGCCGCTACCACATTGCGACGCCGGAGTTGTGGGAGCTGGGGGCTGCCTTTGCCGTGGACGAGGAAAATGTGGTGGGGCGAGAGCTTGCCCGGCAGGTGGTTCAATTCTTGAGGGACGCCGATCCGGCGGCAACCAGCTGCGTGCTGCCGCCGGATGAGTCCGTTTAACACCTACCGGTCAAGGCCGTTCTGGGATTTTGGGTGCCTTGAGGAAATAAAAGCGCCTGCGAACGGCTTTCTCCCGAGGAGCCATGCGAAAGCGGCGATGCAGCAGAGGACGATCAGAGTCTCCATGCCGGGGTGCAGCCAACCGACCCCGGCCGCCGATGAGCCGATAAAGCAGCCACCGCCACCGCCACCGCCGCCGCCACTGCCGGCGCTATTGGTGCCGCTGCCAACCGATCCGCTGGCGTCACCGCCGCCGGTGTCGCCGCTGGCGCAAGGGGTTATCACGTCGCCGTTGACGTCGGCGCAGACCGAACTGGAGAAATCGCTTTCGTTGCCGGCCGTATCGAAGGCGGTGACGGCGAAATAGTAGCGAGTGTCCGTTTCGAGGCCGGTGACCGTGAAGGTGGGATTGCCGGAGTCGCTGAGTTCACTCAGGGTGACATATCCGAACAGGCTGTACGGAGGGCCGGGGTCATCCTGGCTGAAGTAAACGCCGTATCCTTCCACATCGCTTTCGGTGTTCGGGTTCCAAGCCAGGGTCGCCTCGGCCGCGAAGGCCGAAGAGCTGAAAAGCGCTGAAAGCGAAAACAGCAGGCCGATCGGGATGGCCTTCCAAACCCTCTTCAACTTATTGTTTCCAAGGCTTTTTTTGATTTGGTTGACGGCAGGGACGGAATTGGAACAGAAAAACGGCGACGTCACTTGATGGAAAGACATAGGTTACACCTCCGGAATCGAAATGGTGGAGGAAACACCTCCGTCCGATTCCGAAGGTTTCCCCCCTCGACGCCTACGAGGTTAGCTGAAGGGCTAGGGCCGAAGAGGTTACCCTTCGTCGGGTGACGATTAGCCCCATTGGATTGGGTCCCCCGTTCTCGGCATCCACCGAGATTAGGCTTAAAATCAGGCTATTCTATTTTTCAGTTTATGTCAAGCGGTCGCTAAAGTTTAATGGGTTGGAACTTGCCGTTGCCCTGAGATAAGTTATGATGTAACCATAAAAATGGGATTGCTGGCTGAAATGGCCTGCGTATGCACGAAGTTTCTTTGAGCGTTTATCTTCCGGATGATGAAAGGAGGGAGTATGGCTGCCAAGAAGATTCTCATGTTGGTGGGTGACTTCGTCGAGGACTATGAGGTGATGGTTCCGTTCCAGGCCCTGCTGGCCGTCGGTCATCTGGTCCATGCCGTGTGCCCGGGCAAGAGATCCGGAGAAATCGTGCGCACGGCGATCCACGATTTCGAGGGCGACCAGACCTACAGCGAAAAACGCGGGCACAACTTCACCCTCAACGCGAGCTTCGACGATGTCCAAGCGGAAGGCTACGATGCTCTTGTGATTCCAGGAGGGCGGGCGCCCGAGTACATCCGTTTGAATCCGAAGGTCCTTGATATCGTCCGTCATTTTGCCGGCTCCGGCAAGCCCATTGCCGCTATTTGCCACGGGGCTCAGGTGCTGGCGGCGGCCGGGGTGTTGAAAGGCAAGAAGTGCTCGTGCTACCCGGCCGTGGGGCCGGATGTGCAGTCGTCCGGCGGGCAGTACGTTGACATCGCGGTGGACAAGGCCTTTCGGGAGGGCAACCTGGTAACCGCACCGGCCTGGCCGGCGCACCCCCAGTGGATCGCGCTTTTTCTGGAAGCGCTCGGCACGAAGATAACCTTGTAGCCGTGTTTTCCCGTCCCGGCGCATCGACCCAGGCTCAGAAACTACCCGGACAAAATGACCATCGGTCAGAATGGCAGAGTTGAATGGAATCTTCCATCTACCAGGCGGTCGCAAGCCTGATCCTCCGCCGCCAGCCCTGCGTGGCGCTCACCGGAGCCGGCATCAGCGCGGAATCGGGCATCCCGACCTTCCGCTCCAGGGGCGGGCTTTGGGAGAAGTTCGATCCGACCGTCTATGCCTCCATCGAGGTTTTCCGCCGGGACCCCTCCAAGTATTGGACCATCCGCGGCGAGTTCATCCGCAACTACGACGCCTACCAGCCGAACTCCGGCCACCGGGCGCTGGCGGAGCTGGAGGGCATGGGGCTTCTGCGCCACGTGATCACGCAGAACATCGACGGCCTGCACCGCAAGGCCGGCAGCCGACATGTGACCGAGATCCACGGCAGCCTGCGGGAAATCTTCTGCGTCGGCTGCGGCAGGGAATATCGGGCCCCCCGGATTCCCGAGGGCACGCCGCCGCGCTGCGAATGCGGCGGCGTGCTCAAACCCAATACCGTGCTGTTCGGCGAGTCCCTTCCGGCCCAAGCGTTGGAGACCGCCTGGCAGGAGGCCGGCGGCAGTGGGGTCATGCTCGTGATCGGTACATCGGCGGTGGTGCAGCCGGCGGCATCGCTGCCGCATATCGCCAAGGAGCACGGCGCCGCAGTGGTCGAGGTCAACATCGAGCGGGCGTTTTCAAATGCGGATTATTTCCTGGAGGGCCGAGCCGGAACCGTGCTTCCGGCGCTCGTTTCAGAAGTGAAGAAGCAAAGCTAGTTCGGATTCGGAGTTCCCAGCTGCAGGAGGATGGGTCTGATGTCAAAGATCGTTCTGGAAGATCAGGGGCCGGTTGCGGTTCTGCGGCTGGCCAGCGGCGTCACCAACGCGATCGGCTTGGAGCTGGTCGATGAGCTGTCCGGGGCCATCGGCTCCGTCCAGAACCGTTTCCGCGGCCTGGTCCTTGCCGGGAACACGAAATTTTTCAGCATCGGACTCGATGTGCCCCATCTGCTCAAGCTGAATCGGAGCGCCATGCACGATTTCTGGAACCGCTTCGAGGATCTGGTGCTGGCGCTATACACCTTGCCGATCCCCACCGCCAGCGCCATCTGCGGGCATGCCACCGGAGGCGGCGCCATTCTGGCGCTGGCCTGCGACTTCCGGTTTATGGCGGATGGAAAACGGCTGATCGCCCTGAACGAAGTCAAAATCGGGCTGCCGGTACCTTATCTGGCGGATTTGATGCTCAGACAGATCGTCACGGACCGGGTGGCGGTTGAGCTGGAATACCGCAGTGCGTTTATCGGGCCGAACGACGCCCAAGCGGCCGGTCTGGCCGACGCCGTTTGCGGCGAAGCAGCCGTCGAAGAAAACGCCCTGGAAAAAATCCGTGAAATGGCTGCATTACCGCCGACGGCCTTCGCCCTCACCAAACAGCACCGCACCCGGCAGATTCCGCTCCGGTTCCAGTCCGTTCGGACGGATTTGAACCGGACTTTCATGGACTGCTGGTTTGCGCCGGCCACGCAGACGCTACTCAAAGAGGCCGCGCAGAAATTCTAGCGCGGCGGCAATTCCCGACCCGCCTCGTCCTTCATTCCCATCCGGCCTGCTTCTTGATCGATCGCAGCGTCTGGACCAACGTGGCTTTGAAGGTGTCATTGACGCCCATGCCGGTGGTGGCGCTCCCGGCGAAGTAGGGGGCTTTGAGCTGGCGGTTGTACAGCTGGTTCATTTCTTCGATCGGCATGAGGGGAACGCCGGCATCCGCCAGGTCGCGTTTGTTGAACTGCATCACCAGGGGGAAATGAAAGATGTTGATACCGTAGTCCTTGAGGTTCTGGGCCAGATCCTTGAGCGATTCGATGTTCTGTTCATGCCGGACGCGCATGGAATCGGCTACAAACACCACCCCGTCAGCCCCCTTCAGAACCAGCTTGCGCGTTGATGCATACTTGACCTGGCCCGGGACGGTATAAAGCTGGACGCGGGTTTCACAGCCCTTGATGGTGCCAAGACCCATCGGGACGAAATCGAAGAATAACGTCAGATCGCCCTTGGTTTTGATCGATACCATTTCATCGATCATGTAACGGCGGCTGTTCTGAAAAATATACTGGAGGTTGGTGGTTTTCCCGCAGCGTCCCGGACCGTAATAGACAATCTTGATTTCGACTTCGCGTTTTTTCAAATTGATGGTCGCCATAAGACGCCGATATCCTGTCTATTTTTAAATAAACCCCCCGAAAGCCGCAGCCGATCCAGCTCAGGCCGGCAGGGGCTTCGGCCTGAAAGCATCCCAGTTATCATGACCATCATAGGAAACCGGTCCGGGACAGTCAAGGCAACGAAATCGGCCTTCTGACGTATGATCGGCAGTCCTCCGAAAACATTTAGCCCAATTTTAAACCCGGCAGAACCCAAAATGGCCGGGCGCCCACCATCGTGCGGATTGTTTGCCGGCCTTAAAGCATGCGGCCGGGGGTGTTCCCCGGCCGCATGCTTCGTCTTCGGCTTTTTTAGGTCGGTTGGAGGCGGCCCTACTTTCGATAGTCCGTGCTGTGGGATACCGGAGTGCCCGTGTCGACGGTTTCCTTGTCGGCGATTTCAAGCGATTGGTCGAGCGCGGCGAGCGCCTCGTCCACCTGGGCTTCGGTGATGATCAGCGGGGGGGCGATCACCAGAGAATCATACCACGGACTGATATAAACCCCCCGCTGCATGGCGTCAGCGGCGACCCGGCCGGTCATGAGCGCTTTGGTGCTGAACTTTTCGGCCTTGGTATCGAACGGCTCTTTGGTCTTGCGGTTCTTGACCAGCTCCAGCCCCCAGAAGTGGCCGATGCCGCGGACATCGCCGACGCAAATGTGCCGTTCCGCCAGTTCGTAAAGTTTTTTCTTGAGGTGGGCGGCGACCCGCTGGGGCAGCCCGGATGCAACGATCCTTTTCAGTTCGCTGATGGCGGCCGGGATCGCGGCGGCGGATAGAGGATGAAAGGCGTAGGTATGGCCGTGGCAGAAGACTTCGTCTTCGAAAAACTCGGCCACCTTTGCGGAGGTGGCGGTAACGGCCACCGGCGTATAGGCGGCGCTGGCGCCCTTGGCCGTGGTGATGAAATCGGGCGTCACGCCCCAGTGCTCGATGGCAAATGCGGTTCCGGTCCGGAACCAGCCGGACATCACTTCGTCGACAATGAGCATGACCTTGTGTTCGTCGCAGATCGTTCGGAGCATGGGATAATACTCCGGCGGCGGGATCAAGCGTCCGTTGGTGCCGACGATCGGTTCCACGATCAGGGCGGCTACGTTGCCCTCTTCGCGGATCAGGTAATCCAGGTAGCGCGCGCACTGCACGCGGCATCCCGGGTATTCCAGATCAAAGGGGCAGCGGTAGCAGTTGCAGTCCGGCGCAAAGCGTACGCCCGGGACGGTGAAGCGCGCCTGCTCGGCGTACCAACGGCGGGGGTCGCCGGTCAGCGAAATGCTGGCGGCCGTGGAGCCGTGATACGACTTGTAGCGGGAGATCACTTTGAACGCCGGTGAGCAGGCTTGGCGCACCATCTTGATCGCCGCTTCGTTGGCCTCGGTGCCGCTGGTGGAAAAAAAGAAACGGGTGAGTCCCGTGGGCATGACGGTTTGGAGCGCTTCGACGGCCGCCATGGTGGCTTCATTGGCAAAGCTCGGCACGATGTAAGGCAATTTTTCGGCCTGCTTCACGATGGCTTCAATGACGACCTTGTTCTTGTGCCCCAGATTGGAGCACATGAGTTGGGAGGAGAAGTCGATGTAAGCCTTGCCTTGGTCGTCATAAAAATAGACGCCTTCGGCGTCGTTCACGAGCAGCGGGGATTTCCACCCCTTCTGCCGACTCCAGGTGTGGAAGCTGTGGGCGGCATAATCCCGAACCCGTTGGGCTGAATCTTTCATGTTGCCTTCTCCTTATCCCCGTGCGGCCAATTTGGCCAGGCGGGCCTTGCGGGTTTTTGCGAGCGTTTTGAGCGCGCGGGCGACCTCGGTCAAGGCCTTGATCTTCTCGGCGGCCTCGGAATAATAGCGCTCGGCCCGGGTTTCAAGTCGCTGGGCCGTCGCCAGCACCTCGGCCGCAGTCTGCACAGCGGCCCCTTCGCATGCTTCACAAAAGGGCGCCCGCGTGAAATCCCTGATGGGCTCCAGAATCATCTCGGTCACGTACTCCCGCCGGATGCGCTGCACGGTCTGCACACTGCGGCCCGCCTCGGCGGCTAGCTCGGTGAACAGCACTTGGTGCGCGGCACAGGCCGGGTTGCCGGCCGCTGCCTCGTAAAACTGCCGGTCCTGGCTTTCCAGCTCCTCGGCAAAATTCAAAATGCTCCCAAAGTTCTGCAATGGCATAGTGGCTCCTTTGAGGTGAAGGGTCCAGAGATTCAAGGGTTCGAGTGAAGGAAGCAGAAGCATCTGGTCGTACCGGTTTTTAACTTGAACCCTTGGCCCCCCCTCGACCCCTTGAACCCATTTTGGCTACAGCCAGCGTTCGATCACCACCTTGGTGTCGGTAAAGAAGTTGAAGATCTCCTGGCCATGGCCCTTGGTGTCCCCGTACATCGACTGGCCGGCTCCGCCGAACGGGAAAAACGACATCGGCGCTGCGATGCCGATGTTCACCCCGATCATGCTCGGCTTCACCTTGTATTTGAACTCCCGCGCCGCCGCCCCGCTGGAGGTGTAGATGCAGGCCGCATTCGCATAGCCCCGCGTATTGATCAGCTCCACCGCCTCGCCTAGATTCTTGCACCGGATCACTCCCACCACCGGCCCGAAGATCTCCTCCTTGGCAATGGTCATGTCGGGCTTGACGTCGTCAAAAATCGTCGGCCCGACGAAAAATCCGTTCGGCAACCCCTCAACCTTCGCGTTGCGGCCGTCCAGCACCAGCTTCGCCCCCTCGGCGATCCCCTTTTCGATGTAGCCCAGCACCCGCTGCTTGTGCGCCGCGCTGACCACCGGTCCCATCGTCGTCTTCTCATCCAGTCCGTCGCCCAGCCGCACCGCCTTGGCGGCCGTCGTAAACCTGGCGATCAGATCATCGGCCACATCGCCCACCGGCGCTAAAATCGCCCCCGACAGACAGCGCTGGCCGCTGCAGCCGTAGTAGGAGGTGATCAACGAGGGCATCGAGGGCTCCAGCTTCGCATCCGGCATCACGGCCACCACGTTCTTCGCACCGCCCAGCGCCTGCACCCGCTTGCCCGTCGCGCCGCAGCGCTCGTAAATGTACTTGGCCGTCGGCGAGGAGCCCACGAACGACACGCCGGCAATGTCGGGATGATCCAGAATCGCATTCACCACGTCTTTGGATCCGTGCACCATGTTGACGACGCCTTCCGGAAATCCCACCGAATCCACAATTTCGAAAATCTTGGTCTGCGTCATCGGAACCTGCTCGGACGGCTTGAGCACGTAGGTGTTGCCGCTCACGATCGCATAGGGCATGAACCACCAGGGCACCATGGCCGGAAAATTGTAAGGAGCGATCCCCGCGAACACGCCGATCGGCTGGCGGTGCCCCATGCAGTCGATGTCCTTGGCGATGTCTTCCAACGTATAGCCGCACATCAGAGTCGTCACGCCTGTGGCATGCTCGACGTTCTCGATCATCCGCCGCACTTCCCCCCGCGCCTCATCAATCACCTTGCCCTGCTCGCGGGTCAGCGTCTTGGCAATGTCCTCAAAATTATTCTCGAAGGCATCCTTCAGTCGGAACAGATAGCGGGCCCGGGAAAGCGGCGGCGTCGCCCGCCATTCCCAAAATGCCGCCTTGGCCGCGCTCACCGCCCGGTCAACGTCCTCTTTGGTGCCGAAGGCGACCCGAGCGATCTTCTCGCCCTTGGCCGGATTCCAAACGTCTCCAAAGGTTGTGGAATTCGACTCCACCCACTCCCCGTTGATGTAGTTTTTCATAAGCGGCAGTGCCATTTGAAAACCTCCTGTTGGATGATGGATTAATGGGAAATTGCGGACATGGGTCTTGGTGGAGACCCACCCTATTCGAATTGGGGGCCGATGTCAAGGCATATTACGCCCATTTCGACGAAATCAATAATTATATTGACAAAAAAATACGAATTCAGTTAATTGACGGATAAAAAATTATTGTAATCAGGAAAAAAATGGAAAGACTTGAAATCGTGCGGAGAGCGCATGAAGCGTAACCACAGCCCCGGGCGCAAGAAGACCGTCGATGCGGTCGACTGCCGCATGATCGAGCTGCTTCAAAAAGACGGGCGGATATCCCACACCGTGATCGCCAAGAGCCTCGGCATATCGGAGGCCACGGTTCGCACCCGCCTGCAGCGGCTGATTCAGGAAGAATACATCCAGATCGTCGCCGTCAGCAATCCCCTCAAGCTGGGGTATGAGGTCGTCGGGACGATCCGGATTCATGTCGACATCAAACAGATGGACAAGATCATCCGCCAACTCAAGGGCATCAAAGCGCTCTGGCACATCGTGCAAACCACCGGCGGCACCGGAATCGACACGGAGTTCGTGCTCAAGAGCCTGGATGAATTGAACCGCCTGATCTTCGATCAGATCAACCGCATCGACGGAGTGCTTCGCACCGAGACGACGCTTTTTCTCAATTACATCAAACGCGAATACGACTGGGGCACCGCCTTGGAGCCATAAGGACGGAATTTGACTTTGGCTCCGGGACATCGTAGGGTTGCAGCCTCGCGTGTGATTCCGTCATGCGGACGTTGCTTTCCATCCGTTAACTTCCGTTCGACGAGGAGGCCGAGCCTTGAACCCTGCGACGTATTTCAAATCGATGCGCAAGGGGCTGGACCTGCCCCAGGCGATCGCCGAAGCCGACCGCTGCCTGCTGTGCCACGATGCGCCCTGCTCCAAGGGCTGCCCGGCGGATACCCGGCCGGCCGAGTTCATCCGCAAGCTGCGCTTCCGCAACATCACCGGCGCCATCCGGACCATCAAGGAAAACAACATTCTCGGAGGGGCCTGCGGGGAGCTTTGCCCGACGCACCGGCTCTGCGAAAAGGCCTGCAGCGCCCGGTTCGCCTCGCTGGCGCGTCCGGAGGGCGCCGACCGCCCCATCCCGATCGGCAAAATTCAGCGCTTCCTGATCGAGCACTCCTGGCAGATCGGCTTCAAGCCGCTCCGGAAGAGCGCTGCGCGCAGCGAAGCCGTCGCCGTCGTGGGCTCCGGTCCGGCGGGGCTGAGCTGTGCGGCCGAGCTTGCCAAGAGCGGCTACCCAGTCACCGTCTTCGAGTCCCGACCCGAGCCCGGCGGCGTGCTGCGCTACGGGGTCGTCTCCTACCGGTTCAGCCTGGATTTTCTGCGAAACGAACTCAAGGATATTGAGGATCTCGGGGTCGAGTTCCGATGCAGGCATCCCGTCGAAGGGCCGGCCGGAGCCGAACGCCTTCTCGAAAATGGCTTTCGCGCCGTTTTTCTGGCCCCCGGGCTTTGGGCGGCGGACGCGCTGGCACCCCGCGCCCAGCCGATCAACGGGGTCTACTCTTCGGTAGACTACCTGTCGGCGCTGCGGGACGGCCGTTTTCACGAGATGGCCGATCGCGTAGCCGGCAAGACCGTGACCGTCATCGGCGGGGGATCGGTGGCCATGGACTGCGTGGAATCGGCTGCCAGGCTCGGCGCCGGGGATGTCTACCTTGTTTACCGGCGTTCCTATGCCCAGATGCCGGCCGAGCCTGACGAGCGCATCGAGGCTCAGCAGGCCGGCGTGCACTTTCTGCTGCTCAATCAGCCGGTCGATTACGTGATCGGCCGGGGCCGGCGGCTCAAGGGTCTCAAGCTGGTGCGCACCCGCCTGGGAGCACCCGATGCCTCGGGCCGGCGCAGCCCCAAACCGATCAGGGGCTCCGAGTGGGTGCTGGACTGCGACGTGGCGATCGAAGCCATCGGCAACCGGGCGGTCTCCGACTCGCCGAACTGGTACCCGCGCGTCAAGCTGGCCGGAAACAACCTCGTCCAAGTCAATCCTCGGACCGGCCGAACGTCGGTTCGAGGTATCTTTGCCGGAGGCGACATCGTCCGGGGGCCGGCGCTGGTGGTGCAGGCCGTGGCCGACGGCAAAACAGCCGCCCGGTCCATTCGCCGATATCTGCATGGATAGGAGGGTCGCGCATGGCGGCGAACATTGATCTGTCCGTTGATTTCTGCGGGTTGCGTTTCAAGAACCCATTTTTGCTATCCTCCTCACCGGTTTCCAACAGCGCCGAGATGGTGGAGCGCGCCTTTCAGGCCGGCTGGAGCGGGGTGGTGTTCAAGACCCTGAACTCCGACCGGCTGCCGATCACCCACCCGTCCCCGCGCATGCACTACGTGAACTACGGCGGCCGGCCGGCCATGGCCTACCAGAACGTCGAGCAGATCTCGGACCGGCCCCTGCGGCACAACCTGCTGGAATTCCTTTACCTCAAGAAGCACTATCCGGACCGGCCGATCGTCGCCAGCATCATGGGTTTTTTCGAAGACGAATGGGTCTATCTGGCCAAGGCCTGCGAGGACAACGGCGCGGACATGCTGGAGCTCAATTTCTCCTGCCCCCACATGTGCATCGAGGGCTCGGGGCACAAGGTCGGACAGGCCTTCCACCTGCTTGAGCGCTTCACGGCGGCGGTCAAGCAGGCGGTCTCCATCCCGGTGATGGCCAAGATGACCCCCAACATCACCGACATGACCGAGCCGGCGCTCTATGCCAAGCAGGGCGGGGCCGATGCGATTTCGGCCATCAACACGGTGCGGGGCATCTCCGAAATCGGCCGGGAGGACTGGGTGCCGCGGCCCAATGTGTTCGGCGTGGGCGCCATCAGCGGCACCTCCGGTCCGGCCGTGAAGCCGATCGGGCTCAACTTCATTGCCAGCATGGCGAAGTGCCGGGAGCTCGGCCTGCCGCTGTCCGGAATGGGCGGAATCGAGACCTGGGTCGACGCGCTCGAATACCTGCTGGTGGGGGCGACCACGCTTCAGGTGACCTCGGGCATCATGCATTACGGCTACCGCATCGTCGAAGACCTGATCGAGGGGCTTTCCGATTACATGGCCCTCAAGGGAATCACATGCGTTTCCGAGCTGATCGGACGGTCCCTGCCGCACTTGCAGGAAACCGACCGCTTCGACCTCAACCGCCAGGGGATCGTCCAGTACGACTTGAATCGGTGCATCGGCTGCGGCCAATGCCATGTGGTCTGCACCGACGCGGCCGGCCAGGCGGTGGAATGGGATTCGCGCAAGCGTCGGCCCCGTCTGATCGAAGACAAATGCCTGAGCTGCATGCTGTGCCAGGCCGTCTGCCCCGTGCCCGGCTTGATCACCTACCGCGAAATGCCGACCGGCTGGAGGCGCCGTGAGACCCCCGTCCGAGACGAAGGCCTTGAAACCGAACTGAAACATCAGCCATTTACGAAGGAGGGTCCGCATGAGTGTGTTGCTTAAGAACGGAACCGTCGTCACCGCCACCGGCCGGTACCCGGCCGATGTCTATGTCGAAGGCGAGAAAATAAAAGCCATCGGGACGCAGCTGGATCAGCGGGCGGACGAAGTGCTCAACTGCCGGGGCCAGTACCTCCTGCCCGGGGTGATCGACCCCCACACCCACCTGGCCATGCCCTTCATGGGCACCTATTCCCAGGACGACTTTGAATCCGGGACCGTTGCAGCGGCCTGCGGCGGGGTGACCTGCCTCATCGATTTCGATCTGCAGATGAAGGGCGAGTCCATGGCCGCGGCCATCGAGCGGCAGAAGGGGATCGCGGGCAAGGCTTGCATCGATTATGCTTTCCACCTGGCGGTGATGGATCCCCGGCCGGAGGTGATCGCCGAGGTGAAACAGGCCTGCCGGGACTACGGTACGCCGAGCTTCAAGATCTTCATGGTCTATGATTTCCGGGTGGACGACGGCACCATGATCCGGCTGCTCGAGGAAACCAAGAAGCACGGCGGACTGGTCCAGGTGCACGCCGAGAATTTTTACATCATCCAGCACATGAACGCGGCCCTGGCCGCCGAGAAGAAACTGGCGCCCTATTTCCATGCCGTCAGCCGGCCGAACATTGCCGAAGAGGAGGCCGTCCACCGCGCCTCCAAAATGGTCGAGCTGACCGGGTCGCGCATCTACATCGTGCACCTCTCGTCCAAGGAAGGGTTGGAGGTCGTCAAGCAGGCCCGGGACCGCGGCGTCCAGATTTTCGCCGAGACCTGCCCGCAATACCTCGTGCTGGACGATTCGCGTTACAAAGAGCCCAAATGGGGCGGCGCCAAGTATGTCATGAGCCCGCCCCTGCGCACGCCGGAGAGCAACGCCGCGTTGTGGGACGGTCTGCGCTCCGGCGACCTTCAGGTGGTGGCGACCGACCACTGCCCCTTCGACTTCAAGGGTAAGAAGGATATGTTCGGCAAAGACGACTACAAGAAGATCCCCAACGGCGCGCCGGGGATCGAAACGCTGCTCATGGTCGTGCACTCCGAGGGCGTGGTCAAGGGCCGCATCACCCTCGAGCGCATGGTGGACGTGCTGTCCACCGGGACCGCGCGGATGTTCGGGCTGAAGGACAAGGGCGAGATTGCCGTCGGCAAGGACGCCGACATCGTCGTTTTCGACCCCAAGCAAAAATTCACCATCACTCAAAAGAAGCTGCACATGAACGTGGACTATACGCCGTACGAGGGCCTGACCGTGACCGGGATGCCGGCAGCGGTCTTCGCCCGCGGCCGCAAGACCGCCGAGTGGAAAAAGGACCGGGTGCAGTTCGTCGGGTCTTTAGGGCAGGGCCGATTCGTGAAGCGGGAACCGTTTCAGGGGTTTTAAAGTGGGACGCGGGATGCCGGACAAGGACCGATTCTGGATACTGGATGCTCGATACTCGATAAAGGATAACAGCTTCAATCGCTA
>CAYRUF010000088.1:0-12900 GCA_964427375.1 uncultured Desulfatibacillum sp.
GGAAGGCGGAAGGGGGAAGGCGGAGTATAAAATGGGATGCGGTTAGGCCGTAGTTTTTTTCCACCTTCCGCATTCCGATTTCCGCCTTCACGAGAGGGTTACATGCCGATTAAAAGCAATAAACATAGAAGCCGGGCCAGCAGGCAGGTTTCGTCATCACGTCGCTTCGACCCCATCACGCTGGAGATCCTGTGGCGGCGGCTGGTGTCGATCGTGGACGAGGCCGATGCGTCGGTCGCACGGACCGCCTTCTCCAGCCTGCTGCGCGACGCCCACGACTACACCTGCATGTTCACCGACAGCCGCGGCCAGGAACTCGTGCAGGGGACTTTCTGCACTCCGGGCCAGGCCGGCGCCATGGCCTTGGGCGTGAAGAAGATCGTCGGCTCCATCCCCACCCGCGACTATCGGCCCGGGGATGTCTTCATCGTGAACGACCCCTGGCTGCTGGCCGGGCACTTGAACGATGTCTGCGTGTTGAGCCCGATCTTCTTCAAAGGCCGGCTGGCGGCCTTCACCGCCTGCGTCTTTCACCACGCGGACATCGGCGGGCGGGTGGCCTCGGACAACCGCGAGGTCCACGAAGAAGGCCTCTTCATCCCGCTCACCCGGCTGTACCATGCCGGCAAGCTCAACGAGGACCTGCTGCGCATGATCCGCTGGAACGTGCGCACCCCGGAGGAAGTGACCGGCGACATCCGCTCGCAGGTTGCGGCCAATCATGTCTGCGCCCAAAAAATCGTCGAGATGATGCAGGACGAACGGCTCGACACGCTGGACGACCTGGCCGACGAGATCATCACGCGCACCGAGCGCAGCATGCGCACGGCGATCGCGCGGATTCCCGACGGGGTCTACCCCTACGAGGGGGTGATCGAGGGCGCCGGCAAACGCCGGGACGTCGCGATCCGGCTGACCGTAACCGTCCAGGGCAGCGATCTGCATGTGGATTTCAGCGGCACTTCGCCCCAGGTGGACTGGGGCGGGAATGTCGTCTACAACTTCACCTATGCTTACGTGTTCATGGCCGTTAAAAGCGCCTTCGACCCGGATGTGCCCATCAACGAGGGCGCCATCCGGCCGGTGAGAATGACCGCGCCGGAGGGCTGCGTCGTCAACTGCCGCTTCCCGGCGGCGGTGGCTGCGCGCATGCAGATCGGCCATTTCATGACCGAGATGGTGTTCAAGGCCCTGGCCGCGGCGGCTCCGCATCACATCATCGCCGGCAGCGGCGGGACGCCGGCTCAGACCAATATCTTCTACGGCCGGCGGCATAATTCAAAACCATTTCATACCATGATCATCCGGGGCGGCGGTCTGGGGGCGAGCAGCCGCCTGGACGGTCACCATTGCGCCATCTTCCCGGCCAACGGCGCCAACACGCCGGTCGAGATTTTCGAAAGCGACACCCCGCTGATCGTATCCGAGCGCGGGCTGGTGGCCGATTCCGGCGGACCCGGCCGGATGCGCGGCGGACTGGGCCGCAAAATGGCGATCGGGGTTCCGGATGACGAGTTCGGACCCCAGCCGCCGGTTACCGTGGCCGTGCAGGCGGGCCGCTTCCGCTACCCGCCGGAGGGGCTGTTCGGCGGGCGCCCGGGTTCCAAGGCCAGATTCGAGCGCAACCGCCAGCCTGGCGACCCGAGCGGATTGACGCACTGCCAGCGCGGCGATGTGATTGAATTCTACAGCGCCGGCGGAGGGGGCTACGGCGAGCCGTTCGAACGCGACCCGGAGGCGGTGGAAGCGGATGTGGCCGACGGCTACGTCAGCATCGAGCGGGCCCGGGAGGATTATGGGGTGGTGCTCGACCCGGCGACGCTCAAGCTGAACCAGGATGAAACACGGATACTGCGGCAGGGAAAGATTCAGATGCTGGATGCTGGATGCTCGATGCTCGATCAGAAATAAAGGGCGAACACCAATCTTTAATCGAGTATCCAGAATCGAGCATCGAGTATCCACCAGACCCAAGAATCATGACGAGGAGAGCTCTTGTATGCCGAGTACGTTCATGCCTGATTTCAAGAACAGCGCCGAGCTTTACGCCCACCAGCTGAAAGGACTGCGGTGGACGGTGTCCCATGCGTATGACGGTTCGCCGTTCTACCGTCGGCGGTTGGATCAGGCCGGGGTCCGGCCGCCGGATGTGCGGTCGCTCGAGGATATCCGCCGGCTGCCCTTCACCGCCGCCGACGATCTGCGCGAGGACTACCCGTTTCCGCTGCTGTCGGTGCCCGAGGAACGGGTGGTGCGCATCCATGCCTCCTCCGGCACCACCGGGAAAAAGAAGGTGCTGACCTACACCCAAAAAGACGTGGACGACTGGGCGCAGTTTTTCGCCCGGTGCTATGAGATGGCCGGGCTCACCCCAAAGGACCGCGTGCAGATCGCCGTGGGCTACGGCCTGTGGACCGCGGGGGTGGGGTTTCAGCTCGGCTGCGAACGCTTCGGCGCGATGGCGCTGCCCATCGGTCCCGGAAACCTGGAGATGCAGTGCCAGTTTCTGGAGGATCTTCAACCGACCGTCATGTGCTGCACCGCTTCCATGGGCCTGCTGGTCGCCGAGGAAGTCCACCGGCGGGGGCTCCGTGACAAAATCCGGCTCCGCAAGATGATCTTCGGCTCGGAGCGCAGCAGCGATGCCATGCGGCGGCGGATCAAGGAGCTGCTGGGGCTGGAAGACATGTTCGACATCCCGGGCATGACCGAGTTGTACGGGCCGGGAACCGGGCTCGACTGCCCCAAACACGAGGGGATTCATTATTGGGCGGACTACTATATTCTGGAGGTTCTCGACCCCGCCACGCTGCAGCCGGTCGCCCCCGGGGAGATGGGTGAAATGGTGGTCACCACGCTGTGCAAGGAGGCCTCCCCCCTGATCCGCTACCGCACCCGGGACCTGACGCGGATGATCCCCCGGCCCTGTTCGTGCGGGAATCTGCTCCCGCTGCACGACCGGATCCTGGGCCGCTCGGACGACATGATCATCTTCCGCGGGGTCAACATCTACCCCTCGCAGATCGACCAGGTGCTGTCCAGGATCCCGGAGGCCAACTGCGAGTTTCAAGTCATTATCGAGCGCCGGGAGGACGGCAAGGACCACATGACCATCCGGCTGGAGTGCTGCCAGGGGCTGGAGGCCGGCCGACGGCCCGAGCTGGCCCGGCGCGTGGCCGAGCGGATTCGCGCCGGCCTCATGGTGCGGCCGGAGGTGGACATCGTGGATTACTGCAGCCTGCCGCGTTCGGAACGCAAGTCCAAGCGCATTTTCGACAACCGCCCGCTGTGAGACCCGGGCGCCGCCGAAGCTGAGAGGAGCGCATGCGCAACTTCACCTATCTCGTGCCTCGCAGCCTGAACGAGGCCATTTCCATGCACGAATCCCGCCGCGGGCGGGCCAAATACATCGCCGGCGGCACGGACGTGCTCGTCAAAATCAAGGAAGGCAAACTGGCGCCGGACAGCCTGATTTCGCTCCGGCACATCATCGGCCAGGACCGTCCCTTTCTGAACGCCGAAACCGGCGAACTCTACATCGGCGCGTTCATGACCCACCGCTCGATCGAGCGGTCGCCCCTCGTTCAGCACCGCTATCCCATTCTGCACGATGCGGTGAAAAACATCGGCTCGGTCCAGATCCGCAACGTGGCCACGATCGGCGGCAACCTCGTCAACGCCGTCCCGTCGGCCGACGGCGCCATTCCGCTCATCGCCCTGGACGGCCAGGCCCACATTTACGGCGCCAAGGGCGACCGCCGGATCGACCTAACGCGCTTCTTCCTGGGGCCGGGGCAATGCGACCTTCAGGGCGCCGAGATCCTGACGGAGATCATCATTCCGCCCCTGTCGCCGCGGACCGGCGGGGCCTATGTCAAGCACGGCCGCCGGGAGGCCATGGAGCTGCCGATGCTGGGAGTAGGGGTCCTGCTCAGCCTCGAGGCGGACCTGGCGACCTGCGGCAAGGCGCGCATCTGTTTAGGTGTCGCTGCGCCCACGCCCTTCCGCGCGCGGGAGGCCGAGGCCTATCTCACGGGCCGGCCGGTCACGGCGGAGACGCTGTCGGAAGCCGGGCGGATCGCCGCCGGTGAATCGCGCGTGCGGGACAGCATCCGCGGAGTGGCCTGGTATCGGCGCGAAATGGTGGGAGTGCTGGTCAAACGCATGGGGCTCCTGGCGCTGGAAAGGGCAAAGGGCACCGAGCATCGGGCATAGGGGAGGGCGGAAGGGGGAAGGGTGAAGGGCGAAGGTGGAATGCGGAAGGGGGAAGGGTGAGGGCGGAAGCCGAAAAAGGAAATCCGTGGGAGCGGCTTTCCAGCCGCGATCATAAACGAGGAAGCTTATGGCCAGGGAGATCGCCTTTACATTCAACGGCAACCGGATGACGGCGCGGGTGGAGGACCATTGGTCCCTGCTGCACTTCATCCGGGAGGAGCTCGGCTATACCGGAACCAAGGAAGGCTGCGGCAGCGGCGAATGCGGGGCTTGCACCGTGATCGTCGACGGCGCCGCCGTGAACTCGTGCCTTTACCTGGCCGCTGAGCTCGACGGCCGGAGCCTGACGACCATCGAGGGGCTGGCGGCCGCCGACGGCAGCCTGCACCCGCTTCAGAAAGCCTTCGTGGAGCACGGCGGCATCCAGTGCGGCTACTGCTCCCCCGGGATGATCCTCTCGGCCAAGGCGCTCCTGGATGAGAACCCCTCCGCCTCCGACGAGGACATCCGGACCGCCATCGCCGGGAACCTCTGCCGCTGCACGGGATATATCCAGATCGTCGACTCCATCAAAAGCGTGCGCGGAGAAGTGCTGGAAGCGCCCCGCGTGGTGGCGTGGCGGGACCAAGACAAATGAAAAGGGTTCACAGTTCAGGTAGACCAATCAGGGTTCGGGGTTCAGGGTTCAGGAGGAGAAGAAAGTGCCTATAGTGATTGCAATTAGAAGGAATGGTAGCGACGAAAACCGGTCTGTTCGCGAACTGGCTTTTTCGCATCTTGTATGTCAGGTTTGTTTCCTGAACCCTGAACTCCGAACCCTGTTCCCTCAAGCGATGCTTCACCAGGACTGGACGCCCGAAGGTCGCCGCGACTAAGTGAGAGGTAAAGCGATGCCGGAATACAACACAATCGGAAAACGGGTCCCCAAGCTGGATGCCGCCGACAAGGCGACCGGGCGCAGCCGCTATATCCAGGACCTCAAGCTGCCCGGCATGCTCTACGGGCGGATTTTGTACAGCCAGTACGCCCATGCCCGCATCGTCAAGATCGACGTCTCCAAAGCCCGGGCCCTGCCGGGGGTGCGGGCGGTGCTGACCGGCGAGGACATTCCCGAGATCAAAATGGGCGTGTACAAGGACAACCGCCCCCTAAAAAAGGGCAAGGTCCGCTCGTATCGAGACGAGGTCGCCGCGGTGGCCGCCGTCGACCCGCAGACCGCCCGGGAGGCCCTGGAGCTGATCGACGTCGTCTACGATCCGCTTCCGGCGGTCTTCGATCCGGAGGCGGCCATGCGCGAAGGGGCGCCCCTGGTGCACGAGGCGCATCAGACCAATGTGCTGCGCATGCCCTGGAAGCTGCACTACGGGGACGTGGACGCCGCGCGCCGCGAAGCGGCCTTCACGGTGAGCGAACGGTTCACCACCACCTGGGTGGCGCACTGCTGCATGGGAACGAGCGGGGCCATCGCCGAGTTCGACCCGGGCAACAACCTGACGATCCACTCCAACACCCAGATCCCCTCGCTGGCCCAGAAGGACTTCCTGGAAGCCCTGGCCGCGATGGGGCTCCCGAACCGGCGGGTGCGGGTGATCAAGCCCTGCATCGGCGGCGGATTCGGCAGCAAGCTCGACACGTACGCCTACGAATACATCGCGATCCTGCTGGCCTACCACACCCGGCGGCCGGTGAAGATCGAGTTCGACCGCACCGAGGAATTCATCGCCACCTCCACGCGCCAGCCCACGATCACGACCATTTCGCAGGGCTGCGACCGCAGCGGGAAGCTTCTGTTCCGGGACGTGAAGATGATCCTGGACAACGGCGCCTACACCTCCTGGGGGGCCACGACCCCCTCGGTCATGATGATGCCGATCACCACGCTTTACCGGGTGCCCAACGTCCGCTACGAAGCCACCTGCGTCTACACCAACAACACGTATTCCCAGGCCATGCGCGGCTACGGCAACCCTCAGGCCACCTTCGCCATCGAAAGCACCATCGACATGCTGGCCGAAGCCGCCGGCATCGAGCCGTTGGAGTTCCGCCGCATCAACGCCAATCAGCCGGGCGACGTCTCCACCCAGGGCCTGCGCATCACCACCTGCGGGATGACCGAGTGCATGGAGACCGTGAAGGCCCGGCTCGGCTGGGAGCAGCCGAGACCGGCGGGCGAAGGGGTGGGGGTCGCCTCCCTGATCCACGTGGGCGGCGGGGCGCGGGTATATAAGTCCGACGGCTGCGGCGCGATGCTGAAGATGGACGATTTCGGCAAGGTCGATGTCTTCACGGGCGCAACCGACATGGGCCAGGGCTCCGACACGGTGATCGCCCAGATCGTGGCCGAGGAGCTGGGGCTGAACATCGAGGACGTCCATGTGATCCACTCCGATACGGACATCTGCCCCTGGGACGTGGGCGCGCATGCCAGCCGCACGACCTTCGTCGCCGGGAATGCCGCGCTGGGAGCCGCGCGCAAGATCAAGTCGCGGATCCTGGAGATGGCCGCCAAGGAGCTCTACGCGCCGCTGGAGAAGCTGGCGCTGGGCGGCCGCCACATCCGGCACGTGGACGAGCCCGACCGCCGGGTGGAGATCGGCAAGCTGCTGCGCAAGGCGCACTTCAGCCACGGCGGCCAGATGCTCATGGCCGAAAGCTTTTACGACCCGGCCAACGAGAACATGGGCAAGGATTTCCGCGGAAACATGTCCATGACCTACACGTTCGGCGTCCACGGCGTGCGCGTCAGGGTCGACGAGGAAACCGGCAAGGTCAAGGTCCTCAACTATGTGGCCGCGCACGACGTGGGCCGGGCCATCAACCCCATGCTGCTCGAGGGCCAAGTTTACGGCGGCGTGATGATGGGCCTCGGCTACGCCTTGAGCGAGCAGGTGATCCTGGAAAAGGGGGAGAACATGAACCCCAATTTCCGGGACTACAAAATCCTCACGGCCAAGGACGTAGTGCCCATTGCGGCGCCGGTGCTGGAATCGCGCGACAAGGACGGGCCCTACGGCGCCAAGGGCATCGGCGAGCCGGGCTGCGTGCCGACGGCCCCGGCAGTGGCCAACGCCATTTACAACGCCGTGGGCGTGCGCATCAAGGACCTGCCCATCACCCCCGAGCGCGTCCTGGCCGCCATCCGCGCAAGGAAGGGGTTGGATCTATGCGGTATCCAGAAGGGGAGGGAAGACAGTGCAGCGTGCGTCATCGAGGAATAGAGTAGCTGACGGGTTCACGGCTGGCCGGTTCACGGTTCACGGTTGGAGAAAAAATCCTTTAACCGCCGAACCGTTGAACCCTGAACCCAATTCAACTATGGAGGTGCTTTGTCAGAAGGATGCCGGCGTTTAAGCAATCGGGCGATCCGCGCGGCGTCCTCCCGCCGGTCGATGTCGAGGAAGATGAGAGGGTCGGGGACCTCTACCGAGAGCACCTGCTCCGGATGGGCCGTAATCAAATCCCGGGCGCCCGTGTCGCCGGATAGATTCAGGATGGCCGGATAGTGAGGCTTTGCGAACAGAACCGGGTTGCCGCGGATGCCGCGGTGGGCCGGCACGCAGATCGATTTCTCGGATAAAGCGAACCGACGCAGCAAAAGATCGATGAGGGCGGCGGTCACCATGGGTTGATCGCCGAGCAGGAACATGACCGACGGGAAGTCGCGCGCGATGCCGGCGAGTCCCGCCTTCAGGGAGGTGCTCAGGCCCTCGCGGTAATCGGCGTTCAGTCGGACGGCGCATTTGGGGTGTGCGAACCATTTGAGCAGACGGTTCCGGATCCGGCCCTGTTCGCAGCCGAGGACCAGCACGACGCGGTCCAGGTCGGATTCCAGGGCCGCCTGCAGGACCCACTCGATCAGGAAGCGTCCGCCCAGCCGGAGCAGCTGCTTGGGTTCTCCGAAGCGCTTCGATTCCCCGGCGGCGAGAATGATTCCCGCGGTGGGCGTTTTTACGGTGAGGCTTTCTGAAGATCGGAGGCCAGCCATCAAAGGTTTCATAGGTTGGGTTTCGAATATGGATCCGCCGTGTACGGTTTGCAACTATAAGCTTTCCGGGTGAGGGATGTCCACTGCATTTACGGCCGAAAGCTTGGACCCCTATCTGGCTCCGACGGCGACCATCGACTCGGATCATCCGGCGGTGGTCGCGTATGCGGCCAACGCGCTCGAAGGGATGTCGGGCGGCGACGTGGAAAAAGCCGTCCGGCTCTATTATGCCGTGCGGGACGGCATTTGGTATGATCCCTACCAGCCGTTCTACCAGCCGGAGCACTACCGCGCCAGCCGCGTGCTGCGGGTCGGCCGGGCCTTCTGCATCGGCAAGGCGGCCCTGCTGTGCGCCTTGGGCCGCGCCAGCGGCATCCCGGCGCGGGTCGGGTTTGCCGACGTTCGCAACCATTTGACGACCCGGCAGCTGCGCGATTTCATGGGAACGGATCTGTTCGTTTTTCACGGGTACACCGAGTTCCGGCTCGGCGGGAAGTGGGTCAAGGCCACACCCGCCTTCAATGTCGAATTGTGCCGCCGGCATCGGGTGAAGGCGCTCGAATTCGACGGACGGACCGACTCGCTCTTCCACGCCTACAATGAGGAATCCCGGCTTTTTATGGAATACGTGCGCGAGCACGGCTCGTTTCACGACGTACCCACGGAGCGGATCGTGTCCGCATGGGAGGCGGCTTACGGCGCCGATCGCGTGCGGGGCTGGATCCTGGCTTTCGAAGCAGCGGGCGGCCGGAGCACCCAGCACTTTGAGCGCGAAGACCTGATCGGCTGAGGGACGTCGTGAGCCGGAGAGCCGGTCGCCGGAAGGGAGGCGTAAGCATAACCAACCCGCTGGATTCACTTTACCGACACTCTTGAAGGAGGTGTTAAGATGAAACGTCAGATGGCACTCATGATGGCAGCCGTGTTGATCAGCACCCTGATCGGTGTCGCAACCGCGCCGGTCGGCTACGGTCAGGAGATCCAACTCACCTATGCCAACTTCCCGCCGGCGCCCACGTTCCCCTGCGTGCAGATGGAGCGCTGGGCCAAAGAGGTCGATCAGCGCACCAAAGGCAAAGTCAAGGTGCAGACGTTCCCCGGCGGGACCCTGCTGGCCGCCAAGAACATCTTCGACGGCGTCATGTCCGGCACGGCCGACATCGGCAACTTCGCCATGAGCTACCAGCCGGGCCGGTTTCCGGTCTCCGAAGCGGTCGACCTGCCGCTCGGGTTTACCAGCGCCAAGGCGGCCAGCCTGACGCTTTACGACCTGATCCAAAAATACCAGCCCAAGGAATTCCAGGGCGTCAAGGTCCTCACCCTGTTCACCTGCCCGCCGGCCAACATCATGACCCGCACCCCGGTCAAGTCCCTGGGGGATCTCAAGGGCATGGAACTGCGGGTCGGCGGCACCCAGGCGGACATCATCAAACGCTTGGGCGGGATCCCCGTGGCCATGCCCCAGTCCGACACGCCGGAGGCCCTGCAGAAAGGCGTGGTCAAAGGGCATGTCTCGTCCATGGAAGTGCTCAAGGACTTCAACTACGCGGCCTACACGGCCAACGCGACCATCGCCAATCTCTGGGTGGTCAGTTTCGGGGTGGTGATGAACAAGGATAAATGGGCGGCGCTGCCGGACGACGTCAAGAAGGTGTTCGACGAGCTGGGACGGGAGCAGGCCTTGTGGACCGGCACCTACGTGGACGATCACGTGCTCGAGGCCGTCAAGTGGTCCAAGGAAAAATACAACCTGCAGATCTTCGAGCTGCCGGCCGGCGAAACCGCGGAGATACCCAAGCTCTTGGCGCCCATGGTGGACGATTACGTGAAGAAAGTGACGGCGGCGGGCCTGCCGGGCGACCAGATCATCAAGGATGTGATGGCGCTGAAGGCCAAGCACGAAAAAGAATACAAGTGATCGGTCCGCGTGCAGCGCCGAATCCGAAGCCCCCTTCTCCATCCCTGACTGGAGCGGGAAGGGGGCATCGCACCGCAGCGACCGGGGAGGAATGCGATGGAATTTCTGGAACGGCTGAACCGGGTGCTGAATCAATGGCTCCTGGTCATCGGCGGGGTGGCGGTGCTGGCCTTGATGGCTCTGGCGACGGGCAACGTTCTGCTGCGGATCTTCGGCTGGCCGTTCCGCGGCGCGTATGAACTCGTCTCGTTCCTGGGCGCGGTGGTCACGGCCTTCGCCTTGGGCTATACCCAGAAGCGCAAATTCAACATCGTCGTCGACATCCTTTCGGACAAATTCCCAACGGGCGTCAAGCGGTTCCTCGACGGGGTCGGCTATCTCATCGGCCTGCTTTTCTTTGCCGTCGTCGCCTGGGTGATCCTCCAGTGGGGCCTGCAGATCGCCGCTTCCGGAGAAGTATCGGAAACACTGAAAATCGTCTACTACCCCTTCGTATTCTCTGTGGCGCTGGGCTTCGGCGTGCTGGCCCTGACGCTGGCGATCGACTGGATCGGAACGATTCGGCAGAAGGGAGCCAACTGAATCCATGAGCGGGCCGACGGTGGGAATCATCGGAGTTTTGGTCATGTTCGCGGTGCTGTTCGTGTTCCGGCTGCCGGCCGCGTTCACCATGATGCTGGTCGGGTTTTTGGGGGTGGCCTATGTGACCTCCTTCAAGGCGGCCCTCGGGATGATCGGACCCGAGCTCTGGAACATTTTTTCAAACTACGGCTTGACCGTGATCCCGATGTTCATCCTGGTGGGCGAGTTCGTCCATCAGGGCGGCTACAACAACAGCCTCTACCATGCGACCTATCGCTGGTTCGGGCACTACCGCGGGGGGCTGGCCATCACCACGATCATGGCCTGCGCGGCGTTCTCGGCCATCAGCGGCTCCAACACGGCCACCGCCGCCACCATGAGCACGGTCGCTATTCCGGAAATGAAGAAGTACAACTACCACCCCATCCTCAACGCGGGCTCCGTGGCGGCCGGCGCCACGCTGGGCGTTCTGATCCCGCCCAGCATCGTCTTGGTGGTCTATGGGCTCTACACGGGCCAGTCCATCGGCAAGCTGTTTTTCGGCAACGTCATTCCGAGCGTCATCCTGACGCTGCTGATCGCGGCGACCGTTCTCTACATCTGCATCCGCCATCCGCAGTGGGGGCCCAAGGGGCCGAAAAGCAGCTGGCGCGAACGGCTGAGAGCGCTGCCGGCGGTCACCGACATCCTGCTCTTGTTCGCCATCATCATGTATGCGCTTTTTACGGGTGTCGTGACCGCCACCGAAGCGGCCGCCGCCAGCTGTGCTCTGGCGCTGGCGATCTGCCTGCTCCGGCGCAAGCTCAGCTGGAAGGGATTCGTCGACTCCATTGCGGGCACCCTGCGCATTTCCTGCATGGTGTTCATGATCCTGGCCGGCGCCACCGTGTTCGGACGGTTCCTGGCCGTTACCCGGCTGCCCTTCGAGGCGGCGGCGATCATCAGCGCCCTGGCGCTGCCGAAGTGGATGCTGTTCTGGCTGATCCTGGCCTGCTACATCGTCGGCGGCTGCGTCATGGATGCCCTGGCCTTTCTGCTGATCTCTCTGCCGATCTTCTTTCCTCTGGTCACCCAGATGGGCTATGATCCCATCTGGTTCGGGCAGGTGGTCTGCATCGTCACGACCATGGGCTCCATCATGCCCCCGATCGGCATCTGCTGCTACGTGGTGGCCGCCATGGCGCCTGGCATTTCGCTCCGGACCGTGTTCCGCGGGGGCATTTACTATATTCCGGCGTATATTCTTTCGATTGTCGTTCTGATGCTTTCGCCCTATTGGACGGTCCTGGTGCTTTCGAACCTGGTGCCCTGAGGGATTCGGAGGGGGTCGCATCCAGCTTCACGAACTCATCGTTGTGGTGAAGGGCGCCGGTGAAATGGCCAGCGCCGCGGCCTGGCGTTTGTACATGGCCAACATCCGAAGGATCGTGATGACGGAAACCGCCATGCCGCTCGCCGTGCGGCGGGAGGTCGCCTTCAGCGAAGCCGTCTACGACGGCTCCCAGACGGTCGAGGGGGTCGAGGCGGTGAAAGCGGCGGGAGCCGGTCAAGTTCGGCGCATCTGGGGCCAGAGCCAGATCGCCGTAATGGTCGATCCGCAGGCGGCAACGCTGCGGGAACTCCGGCCGGACGTGCTGGTGGATGCCATTCTGGCCAAGCAGAATCTCGGCACCCGTTTAAGCGACGCGCCGCTGGTCATCGGTTTGGGCCCCGGGTTCACGGCCGGCGAAGACGTCCATGTCGTTGTCGAAACCCAGCGCGGCCATCATCTGGGGCGCATCCTCACGACCGGGTCGGCCGAACCCAACACCGGCATCCCGGGGGCGGTCGAGGGGGTCACCGCAGACCGGGTACTGAGAGCCCCGTGCGAAGGTGAATTCCGGTCGTCACGCCGGATCGGAGACCGGGTCGAAAAGGGAGCGGTCATCGGCCGCGTCGCGGACAGGGAGGTCGTCGGCCGCATCGATGGAGTGCTGCGCGGGCTGATCCGCCCCGGTACCCGGGTGACCGCCGGCCTTAAAATCGGCGACATCGATCCGCGCGGAAACGTCAGTCACTGCTACACCATCTCCGACAAGGCGCGGGCCATCGCCGGCTCGGTCCTGGAAGCGGTCCTGAGAGCCTACCCGAAATTCCAATCGAAAAACCCGCTTTGAATTCCGGCTGTTTGGATATATGAAACCTTGTTTGAGCGATTTTT
>CAYRUF010000089.1:0-11833 GCA_964427375.1 uncultured Desulfatibacillum sp.
AGAATAACCCGTGAAGTTCACGGGCCGATGACGGGAAAATGATCAAAAAATCATCCTTGCTGCACGGAATTGAGAACCGCTTCCGCCTATTCCTTCCAGGACTCCTGCTTGGAAAGCCCCGGATGAATGCATCGGGCCCAGCAGCAGGAAACTCGCTGCCCCTCCCGGTCACAGACGCCGCATTTTTCTTTCAAGTCGCAGTCGAAGGCCGTCAGGTCCGGGAGGCGGATTCTGCCCGGCGTCGGCGACTGCGGGGTTGTCGCCAGGTACGTAATCACCACCCGCTTTTTGACTTTTAGGCACTTGTAGAAAACGTGTTCGATTTCGACGCATTCCATCGCCAGTAATTCCTCTAAGTGCGAAATTGATCGTTTTGGATGAAGTGAAGCCCACTGATACGGCAACCGCTTCCGGCGGTTTGCAAACCGGAATATAGCCCGCCCGGTTCACCGCAAGATGGCCCCAAAATGATCAAAATGTTATCAAGCTGATTATGACCGGCGGGATTTCATCGATTCGGATGGCTTTTTACGACCTCATCAATACTGCAATTGGGCTGAGCCTGTGAGGCGGGATTTTCTTGTCGTTGGATGAACGGGGAGGGGGTCAATTTGTCGGCAGGGGAATCCGTTCGCTGAAGTTCGCTGAAAATGGTTGCGGATGATTTTCAGACGGAGTATTGTGGCTGCAAACTTGACTGCTGTTTTTCTAGTCCAAATCTGAATTCCGAGCCGGTTTCGGACCAGAAAATGGGGCCTTCAAAAAAACTTAAATTATTGAAAATAAACAAAAAAAATGGCGGAAGTGCATGGGAATCGAACCCACCCGGGACGGTATCAGCGCCCCACACCGGATTTGAAGTCCGGGAGCTTCACCAGACAGCTGCGCACTTCCGCAAGTGATTCCATCCAGATTTTTCGGACATTATATTAGATGGTTTCGGGTTTTTGTCAATCCTTAATTCCTCCGATGGCGGACGGCGCTGCATGCTGAACGCCGAACGGCTGGCCGAGACCTTCCGGTCCCTCGTAGCCATCTCCAGCGAGTCCCGACACGAGGGTGCTCTGGCCTCCGATCTGAAACGACGATTCGATAAGCTGGGAGCGGAGACTGTTCTGGATGCATCCGCTGCTGCCACCGGAAGCGATACCGGCAATCTGATTTCCCGGTTGAAAGGCACCCGCGAGATTCCGGCGCTCCTGGTTTGCGCACACATGGATACGGTCCGGCCGGGGCAGGGGATTGACGTCCTTTTCAAGGACGGCGTATTCACCAGCGACGGAACGACTATTTTGGGCGCCGATGACAAGAGCGCCATCGCCGTGATCCTCGAAGCGCTCACCGTTCTCAAGGAAGACCACATCCCCCACGGGCCGCTCGAAGTCGTCCTGACCACCTGTGAGGAAGCCGGATTGGCGGGGGCCCGGAATCTCGATTTCAGACTGATTTCCGCCCCCTACGGCTATGCGCTGGACGGCTCGGACACCGAGGGGGTCATTGTCCAATCGCCGTCCTCCAACCGCTTTGAAATCCGCCTGTTCGGCAAGGACGCCCACGCCGGGGCTCATCCCGAGAAGGGGATCAACGCCATCCACCTGGCCGCCAAGGCCATGGCCGGCTTGTCCATCGGCCGCATCGACCCGGAGACCACCTGCAACATCGGCTGGATCGAGGGCGGGCTTGCCACCAACGTGGTTCCGCCGTCCGTCACCATCAGGGGCGAAGCGCGCAGCCACGACGAAGATAAGCTGGAGCGCCTGACAGCCGGTATCGTCGGCGCGTTCGAGCGGGTCGTGGCCGAGCATCGGACCCTTGCCGCGCATGAGGACCTGCCTCGCCTGGAAGTCGAGGTGAAGCGGAGCTATTCACGGACGCGGGTCCCCGAGAATCATCCAGTTGTCAGGCTGGCACGGAGTGCTGCAGCCAGGCTGGGCCGGACGATGAGAGCCAAGAAATCCGGCGGCGGCTCGGATGCCAACATCTTTTTTGAAAAAGGCATACCGCTCGGCATACTGGGGACCGGCATGCGCGAGGTTCATACCTTGCGCGAGTACGTACGGCTGGACGATATGGTGCGGGCCGTGGAGTTGCTGCTTGAAATTATCCGGCTGCATGCGAAAGTCGGCAATCGGGGAAATAATGCCGGCAAGCGATCGCCTTCTCGCCGCTCATGAAATGTTAATCTTCTCGAGATTGAACCGGCATGGTTCGTAAAATCTCCCCTGACCCCTCTTTTTCAAAGAGGGTAAATTGCCTCCCTTTGGCAAAGGGAGGTCGGGAGGGATTTTTAGGGAGTGATCATATGTTCGCCTATTTCGACTGTTTTTCCGGGATCAGCGGCGACATGACGCTGGGGGCGTTGATTCATCTCGGGGTGCCGTTGCCGTGGCTCAAGGGATCCATTGCGCGGCTGCCGTTGACGGGCTTCGACATCAACGTTGCCGATGTCGCGTACAACGGGATCCGCGCCAAACGGGTCGAGGTTCACGCGGATCACGACCACCCCCATCGCCGCTACTCCGATATCCGGCAGCTGATCGAGAGCAGCCCCTTGCCGGATCCGGCGAAACGCATGGCGCTTTCGATTTTCAAGCGGCTGGCCGAGGCGGAAGCCGGGGTTCACGGGTGCCTGCCGGAGGAGGTTCATTTCCACGAGGTGGGTGCCGTGGACGCGATCGTGGATGTGGTCGGGACCGCGCTGGGGTTCCACCACCTCGGGATCACCGAAGCCGTTTCCGCAGCGGTTCCCACCGGCCGAGGCTTCGTCGACTGCCGGCACGGCCGGCTGCCGGTGCCCGCTCCGGCCACGGCGGCTCTTCTCCAGGGGGTTCCGACGGTCGGGACGGATATCGAATACGAGCTGACCACGCCGACCGGCGCTGCCATCCTCACCACGGCCGCCGCCTCCTTCGGTCCACGGCCGGCCATGACCGTCTCGGGCATCGGCTACGGCGCCGGGCGGCGCAACCTGGACCCGGGCCCGAACCTGCTGCGCATCCTGTTGGGCGAGAAGGTTTCGGAGCAAGCGGTCCATGAGGATGAATTCAAGCGGGATCAGATAGTTATCGTCGAAACCAGCATCGACAACATGAACCCTGAATTCTTCGGATTCGTCATGGACCGGCTCTTCGATGCTGGAGCACTGGACGTGGTCTGGATCCCTATTCAAATGAAGAAGAACCGGCCCGGCACGATGCTTCAGGCGCTTTGCCCGCGCGAGCGTCTGCGCGCGATCGTCGACTGCATCCTGACCGAAACCACTTCGCTGGGCGTGCGCTTTCACGAGGCCAGCCGCTATTTCCTCGAGAGAGACCATATTACCCTGGATTCCTCTTTTGGCCGGATACCGGTCAAACGAATCCGCTACTCCCGGGGCGAGGTGCGCTATGCGCCCGAATTCGAGGTATGCCGGCGCATCGCGCTCGAAAAAGGCGTCCCGCTTAGGAAGGTGTACGAGATCGTTTCAAGGGAAGCCGCCGAGCAGGCTGGGCGGCGGTAGACGGTATTCGGCGGGCGCTGAATGCTTGACAAACCATCGGTCGGCGGGTACAAGCGGCGCATGAATTTGCGGGACCGAGCGGTGCTCCTGCTGGCGACGGGCTTCTCGCTGGGCAACATTCCGCGTGCCCCCGGCACCTTCGGCTCCCTGCTGGGAATTCCAGTCGCCTGGGGCCTGGCTGATTTCGGCCTGAGTGCGACGGCGGGAATCGTCGCAGCCTTGATTCTCTGCTCGGCCTGGATTGCAGGTGAAGCCGAGCGGCTGCTGGGCCGGAAAGATGCCGGCTGCATCGTAATCGACGAAATCGTCGGAATGCTCACGGCACTGGCCGGCATGCCCGCAACGCTTTTGAATCTGGCGGCGGGCTTTGTTGCATTCCGGGTCTTGGACATTATCAAGCCGTTTCCAGCGCGACATTTAGACGCCCGGGTGCCGGGCGGATGGGGCATCGTGCTGGACGATGTGGTTGCCGGCATTTACAGCAATCTGTTGCTGAGGGTTATCGCCCTGCTTTGTTGATGGCTTCGTAAAAAGCCCAATTTCCGCGTTGCGCTTCATCCCGCTGTCGCTGCGGCGTACTACCAGTACGCCTCACTCCACGGGATTCGCGCGCCTTGAACTTGGGCTTTTTACGAAGCCATCGGTTGTGATGACTTTTTACGATTTCATCTTTATTGACCGCCGATATAAACGGTTTCAAGACAGAGCGGCGGTGATCGGTCGGAAAGGCAAGTCGGAATTTGAAAAAGGAAAATAGGGCATATATCGAAGGCGATGAATCCAGGCGCAGCCGATTCAGGGAGAATGTCGAAGCCATTCTCATCGCCATCATCATTGCGCTCTTCATTCGGACGTTTGTGGTGCAGGCCTTCAAGATTCCTTCCGGGTCCATGAAGCCCACGCTCCAGATCGGCGACCATATCCTGGTCAGCAAATTCAGCTACGGGGTCAAGATTCCCTACATCGGCAAGACGATCCTTCCGATCAGCGACCCCCAGCGCGGGGATATCGTAGTTTTCAAATTTCCCGTGGATCCGCGCAAGGATTTCATCAAACGGGTGATCGGCGTGGCGGGGGATGTCGTCGAGATTCACGACAAGACCATCTACATCAACGGTAAGAAGCTCAACCATGATGTCGGGGTCTACACCGATTCCCGGACCATCGCTGGAAATCTCAAGCCGCGCGACAATTTCGGTCCGATCACCGTGCCTAAAGGCGCACTTTTCGTCATGGGGGACAACCGGGACGAGAGCTTCGACAGCCGGTTCTGGGGTTACGTGCCGGTCCGCGACGTCAGCGGGAAGGCCTTCATCATTTACTGGTCCTGGGACAGCGACGCGATGAAAGTCCGCTGGGGCCGGCTGGCCGATCTGCTGCATTGAGTTTTCAGGAGCCCTCCTCATGAACATTCACATCACCGGCGGCAGGATTGTCGACCCGGGACGTTTCGTTGGCGTCGGCGACATCCACGTGGTTGACGGGACGATCGCCGCCGTGATTCCATCGGGTTCTGCGCCGCCGCCGGACCGCGCTGCGTTAAAATCCTCTAAGCAGGATCTACGGATCATTGACGCTCGCGGCAAAATCGTGAGTCCCGGCCTGATCGACCTGCATGTCCATTTGCGCGAGCCCGGGTTCGAGCACAAGGAAACCATCGAGACCGGCTGCCGTGCAGCGGTTTACGGCGGTTTCACCGCGGTTTGCTGCATGGCGAACACCCGCCCGGTCAACGATGATGCGAGCGTCACTCGGTTCATTCTGGCGCGCGCCGCCGAGGCAGGCCTGGCGCGCGTGTATCCGGTGGCCGCTATTACCAAGGGCCTCGATGGCCGGATTCTAAGCGATTTCGAAAACTTGAAAGCCGCCGGTGCGGCGGCGGTCTCCGACGACGGGCGGCCGCTGCTGGACTCCCGCATCATGCGCCGGGCGCTGGAAAGAGCCGGCCAGCTCAACCTGCCGGTCATCTCCCACAGCGAAGATCCCTACCTCGTCGAGGGCGGCGTGATCAACGAGGGCCCGGTGGCGCGGGAGCTGGGGGTTGCCGGCATTCCCAATGCCGCCGAGAGCATCATGGTCCTGCGCGAGATCGCGCTGTCCGAACTGACGGGCTGCCCGATCCACATCGCCCACGTGAGCACCCGCGAATCCGTGCGCGCCATCCGGCAGGCCAAACGACGAGGCGTCCCGGTTTCAGCGGAGACGGCTCCGCATTATTTCATGCTGACCGACGAGAGCGTGCGCAAACACGGCGCCGATGCCAAGATGAACCCGCCGCTCCGGTCCGAGAAGGACCGGTCGGCGGTTCGGCAGGGGCTGGCCGACGGCACCATCGACTGCATCGCCACCGACCATGCGCCGCATGCTCGCGAGGAGAAAGCCGTGGGGCTCGCAAAGGCTCCGAACGGGATCATCGGCCTCGAAACGGCCGTGCCTCTCGGCCTGAGCCTGGTGGCCGAAGGAGTTCTGACGTTGGACGGGTTGATCGCAAAGATGTCCACGGTGCCGGCTCGAATCCTCGGCGTCCCCTGCGGGCTGAAGGCAGGCATGCCCGCCGATATCACCATAATAGACCCCGACCCCGAATTCACCATAGAACCGTCTCTGTTCCAATCCCGCAGCCGCAACTCGCCGTTTGTCGGCATGAAGGCCAAAGGCAAGGCCGTCATGACCATGGTCGCCGGGCGGATCGTCTACGAAGCTAATCTTTAGAACTGGCCTCACCACCCCGTCTGCCAACCGGGGGCGGCGTTGCAGGCCTCTCGCAATGCTCGCAACCTAAAGAGGTTGCTCTGCTTTCGAATCGGCCTGCGCCTTGCCCGCAGTTGGGATCCAACCTGGTGAAACCACTTCTGCGCTCGCTGCGCCACGTAATAACGCATCAAGGGTGAACTTGCGAAAAGCCATCATCATTGTCTGAAGCTAACGCTGAAATCTCCCCCGGCCCCTCTTTTCCAAAGAGGGGGGTTGCCTCCCCTTGAAAAAGGGGGGTCGGGAGGGATTTGCAGTTATCCATCCGGTTGAATTTTAAGACCGTTTATTTCTTGCCGATTTTGAAAAGCTTTGCTTCGGTCAACCCGGGTTTAGCAGCCCCGGAAATTGGACAACTTAGTTGCCATCGCATATAATGAAAGGCAAATGACGGATAACGCCCCCCACATCCTGGTCGTCGACGACGAATTGAGCATGCGCGAACTGCTGGCCTACATGCTCCAGCGGGAAGGGTATCGGGTGGACTGCGCGGAAAACGGCCGCACCGCAGTGGCGCGCGTCGGAGAGAACCATTATGCCCTGCTGTTGTGCGACATCCGCCTGGGCGACATCTCCGGGCTGGACGTTCTGCGGGCCTGCAAGAAGCAGCATCCGGACACGGTGGTCATCATGATCTCCGCCTACGCCTCCACCGAAGTCGCCGTCGAGGCCATGAACGAAGGCGCCTACGACTACGTTCCCAAGCCGTTCAACAAGGATGAGCTAATCAATACGGTGGCTAAGGCGCTCAAGCTCAGGACCATCGAGCACGAGAAGGAGCTGCTGGACGGCGAGCTCAAGCGCAGCATGAACTTCGGGATGATCGTCGGCAACAGCCCGGCCATGCAGCATATATATAAGATGATCCGACAGGTCTCCAAGACCAAGACCAACATCCTGATCACCGGCGAGAGCGGCACCGGCAAGGAACTGATCGCCCGCGCAATCCACATGGAGAGCGACCGGCGGGACCGGCCGTTCGTGGCCATCAACTGCGGCGGCATTCCCGAAACCCTGATGGAAAGCGAGCTGTTCGGCCACAAAAAAGGATCATTCACCGGTGCGATCCAGGACAAGCCGGGGCTGTTCCAGGAGGCCCATCGGGGAACCATTTTTCTAGACGAAATCGGAGAGCTGAGCCTTCCGATCCAGGTCAAGCTCCTGCGCGCCGTCCAGGAGAAGATGGTGCGGCCGGTGGGCGGCACCGAGGATGCGCCCGTAGACATCCGCATCGTCTCGGCCACCAACAAGAGCCTGGAGAAGGAGGTCATCGCCGGGAAGTTCCGGGAGGATCTCTTCTACCGGCTCAACGTGATTGAGATAAAAGTGCCGCCCCTGCGGGAGCGCAAGGCGGATCTGAAGCCGCTGGCGCAGCATTTTCTGGAGAAATACGCGCGGGAGATGGGCAAGGAGATCAGCAAGCTGTCTTCTTATGCTCTGGACATGATGCTGAAGTACGATTTTCCGGGAAATGTGCGCGAACTGGAAAACCTGCTGGAGCGCAGCGTGGCCTTGTCCACGACCAACATCATCCTGCCGGACAGCCTGGCGCTGGCGGTCCACAAGCGCCGCTGGATCGAGGGCGTGAAAGACCGGCGCTTCGATGTCGACGAGGTTTCCAAAGGCGTGGCGCTGGACTCGATTCTTGAAGAGATTGAAGCGGCCTATCTGAAAAAGGCGCTGGATTGCAGCAACGGCAACAAGAACCGGGCTGCGGAGCTCCTCGGGATCAGCTTCCGCTCCCTGCGCTACCGGCTTGAAAAGCTGAATTTGGAATAACGGGTCCAGGCGCAGGTTTCACGGCCCACAGCGCAAGGCAACCCATGAATAGTCAATCGATTTCCGCTGGAGAAATGCCGCCCGGTCAAGGAGAAAAGGCTCTTTCTCTACATGGCCGAGAGCCCGGAACACGCTTGGCTCTCGGAGCTGGATAGGTCGAAAGTCGATCTTGGAAAGGGAAATAGAATGATCGTCTCGGATGGCCGGTATGACTCGAAATATAAGATCACCGTCCCCGTTGATCGATAAGTAATGACCGCATGATACCAGACGTTGCGTCCATCCGAACAGGCGATGGGCGCTTTCCAGTGAGAGGTTTCACCATAGCGGTTCCACGGGCAGCTCCGTTGGAGGGGATGATTCACTCTTCAAGCCGCGCCCTCTTTTTTCGCTCTTCTTTCGCCTTTTTCGCGCTTGACTTAATGTCAGATATGACATATTTTGGCTCAAAATGAAACCGACTGAGAAGCCACTAGTTTGGCTGCACGGTGAGGTAAAGACACCCCCGTTCTCCGGTGCAGCAAGAATAAAAACGGGCTACTTGTTGCGCCAGCTGCAAATGGGCGTGAACCTGCCATTGCCTCACTCACGACCGATGCCTTCGATTGGCTCCCGATGTCATGAACTTCGCATCAATGATGAACGCAAGACGTGGCGCATTGTGTACCGCCTCGACGACGACGCAATAGTCATTCTTGACGTATTCGACAAGAAGATGCAGAAGACATCGAAAGAAGTCATTGATAATTGTAAACGTCGCATGAAACTCTACGACTCAGCATAGAAAGTGTGAATGATGAACACCACGAAACGGAAGCGATTAGAAGCCAAAGGCTGGAAAGTCGGTAGTGCCTCCGAATTTCTCAACCTCAACTCCGATGAAGCCGCCTACGTTGAAATGAAGATCGTATTGAGCAAACGACTTCAAGAAGCTCGTCGAGAGAAGAAGCTCTCACAGGAGCAGTTGGCGCAACTTCTGAAATCCAGCCAATCCCGCGTTGCGAAGATGGAAGCTGGAGACCCCACCGTATCGCTTGACCTTCTCGTTCGTTCTCTGTTAGCTCTCGGTGCATCTCGAAAAACCCTTGCCCGCATGTTGGCGTAGCCTGTTTCTTCGCTCCGCTTTGCAGACTTTACACCCTCCTTCGAAACACTCGGCGCAAACGGCTCGGTTTTAATAATGATGCCGCGCTCAAACTTTGCCAACCGGCATCGACACGCGCAGCGTGGCCTTGTCCACGACCAACATCATCCTGCCGGACAGCCTGGCGCTGGCGGTCCACAAGCGCCGCTGGATCGAGGGCGTGAAAGACCGGCGCTTCGATGTCGACGAGGTTTCCAAAGGCGTGGCGCTGGACTCGATTCTTGAAGAGATTGAAGCGGCCTATCTGAAAAAGGCGCTGGATTGCAGCAACGGCAACAAGAACCGGGCTGCGGAGCTTCTCGGCATCAGCTTCCGCTCCTTGCGCTACCGGCTTGAAAAATTGAATTTGGAGTAGAGAGCCCCCTCTTTTTCCCCTTGATTCGACAAATTGATGTGGTATGATTTATTCATACCAAGGAGGTGATACCAATGGCAGTGGCTGTAAAGAAAACCATATCGCTTCCGCCGGATCTGGCCAGAGAAGTTGAAGAGATAGCGCGGGAGGAAGGAATTCCCGTGAGTGCGGTCATTCAAGCTGCCTTGAGGCGAGCGAAACAGGAGCGGCTCAAAAAAAGCTTTTATACGGCTCAAAATTATTGGAGCCGCAAGGCAAAGGAAAAGGGGATTCTCTCCGAAAGGGACCTCGACAGATACTTGAAATCATGAGGGTTGTTTTTGATACGAACATTTTTATCTCTGCCTTCGCTATTCCAGGGGGGATGGCAGAGATGGCCGTTCTGAGGATCATCGAAGGGCATGATGAACTTGTCATATCTTCGGCTATCATTAAGGAGGTACTATCCGTTCTTTCTTTGAAGTTCGGGCGTGATCGGGAGGCCCTCAGCCATGTGGCTGTTATCCTCTCAGATATGGGGGAATGGGTGGCTCCAAAGCAAACGGTTGGAGTGCTGAAAGACGATCCTGATAACCGAATATTGGAATGTGCAACCTTCGGGAAAGCTGACATCATCGTGACCGGGGATAAAGAAATGCTGCGACTGGGAGAATTTAACCAAGTTAAAATCGTGAGTCTAAGAAACTACCTGGAATCTTTTTGAATCATCCAAACAGCCGCTGCATAGCCTCTTGCCCGGCATCTACTCTTCTCTTCCAGCCGGGACCTCTTTTTCGGGCGTCCATGAAAGCTTCTGATAGACTTTCGGGATCGATCTTTTCAAGGACCTTTTGCAAATGGAAGGACTGCTCCAGGTCTTTTTGGGCCTTTAAGGCAAACGTCTTGCTTCGTTCCTTGGCCACGATCAGTTTATGTACGGCATACCGGGCAGGCTGAGGCACTCGCACCAATACAGGGCGGCGACCCAGGGCGACCGCAGGGAGCGGTTCCTCGATCAGGTAATCGAGAAATCGCAGCGGGATCGCAGGGACACCGAGCTGGCGGATTTCGGTGCGTTGGCCGACAGCCGGGTTGCGGCCCGTCAGGGGAGTAAGAAATTCCACTTTGAACTCCCCTTCACGGGCTTTGAAGCGTGAGCCGCAAAGAGCGGGGTCTGCCTCCATCATCGGGGAAAATCCCATCTCTAAACGTTCAAGGGGCTTTTGCGGGCAGACGATTTCCGGGATGACGGCGACCGGAACAGTTTTGCCGGCGATATCGACATCCGCCGTTACCGTATTAGCAGAAAGAAGCTTTGCGCCCAGCAAATTGACGATGCACCTGTATGCGATCGTTCCGACCAGGACGCCACCCACTCTGAAGATTCCATCCTCAGCCAAGGCATTCACCACCCTCCATTCAATGCTATCCAGGCTCAGCATTCCGGCAGCGCGCAGCGCTTTCGCAGTCATTTCGATAGCACTTTTCTCGCTGGCCGTATCGGCTCTCGTCCTCCGAAATCGCTCCAGGAGTGCCCGACCTGAATCATCGTAAGGCGCAATGTAAATCTGCCGGTTGGTACCGTCTGCCAACCGTCCTTGGGCATAAACGTACTCATTCCCTCTTACCCGCTTCACGAATAGACTCCACGAGGTCAATGAGGCCATGGCATGGCTTGCCTGCAGATCCTGCAACCTATCGAGGAGGTCCGTATAAGCGGTTCGGATGTTTAGAGGAAAAAGATCTGGCTGGTTGTTATCATACGAAATCATTTTTGTATGATAACTGAAAGGATAGGGAGTTTCAAGTCAGCCTAAAGTTTTTTTCTCCTTTGCCGAATTAACGTTTGTAGCGGATTCGTTTCAAAGAAGAATGGAGCGGCGGTCCGGTGACAAATTTCGGCAGCTATCCCGCAAAAAAAGTCAGTTTCAAGACGCCGCAAGCGCCAGGACATAGGTGCTGGAAATATGACGAATCGATTTTTATTAGAATGATCAGAGTGTTAAGCGGTTTTAAAGTTGATGGACATAGCTTGGCACGCTGTTTGCTGAACTCGGGTTGACCAACAGAGAAAACGAGACGAACAGACGCAAAAGGAGGGCGGTGGCAAAACAAAACACTTTGAACGATTTGGTACAGAACAAGGATAAGTATCAACCAACAACCAACTTCATCTGCATTTAAACCACCAAACTTAGGAGAGGAGACAAGAAATGTTTAAGAGAAATCAAAAAGGTTTCACCCTGATCGAACTCATGATTGTCATCGCCATCATCGGTATCCTGGCGGCGATCGCCATTCCGAACTTCATTGCCTACCGCAACAA
>CAYRUF010000090.1:0-10294 GCA_964427375.1 uncultured Desulfatibacillum sp.
TCAAGTAGGCACATTACTCCCAGACTCATTCACGATTTGCGAGCAAGCAGCCTTTCGTTGATTCGGCACGTGTGCTGTTAGAAGACCTATTGACGAAAATCTCCAAAGCTGATCTGTCCTGGGTGGAACAGCTCAGACGTGCCTTGCTCATCAATACCCGCGCAACTTCAAGCCCTGTACCCTGCCCCTCGCCGCACCCACCTTTTGAGCTCGTCGTGGACCTTCGCCACTACGCCAAGCCCCACCTCCGGTTAAGTTCCTCATATCGGTGGAAATCGCGCGCCAGGCCTTCCAATTCCGGAGCGGTAGAGGCATAGCGGTGGGCCCGAAACAGCATCTGGCAGTGCACGTTTTTAAAAGGCATAACCATGGGATTGATCCATTCCCAGCAGACATCGCCCGGAGGAGTAACCTCGAAAACCCGCCCTGATTGGCCTTCGCAGATCAAGGTGTTCCCGTTTTCAAGTCTTTCGGCACCGCCGATATGACCCGAGAAAAAACTGAAGACGACCCGCGGCTGGTACTGCCAGACGATCCTGTCGGTCCGGGGGTCGACCTCTACCACGCGCGAGTGCGGGACCACCGGATGGTGGGTGCCGTTGTCGAAGACCAGAACGTTGCCTTCCGGCGTGAAACTCGCATCGTGCTGGTGGCTCAAGTGAATGCGGCCCCATTTCCACTCGAGCTTGCCGGTGGCCCATTCAACGATGGCAACCCGGCTGATCTCGCGGAAGCTCAGCAAGAGTTTGCCGTCACGCCAGTCGACCGAATTGCAATGCGTCCATTCGTGCAGAAATTCCCGCGCGCAGCATCGGTCTTCATCCACCATGAAGTGTTCCCAGGCGTTCCACCTCCTGACCACAGATCCCTTCGGCGTGATTTCTACGATGGCATCCGACAAAAATCCCGTCAGGTCCCGCGGGCGGCCGCCCACACCCAGGCCGGCCATGAAAAAACTGACATGCTCCGGGTCGGACCACTGCAGCTTTTCCTCTTCCTTGTCCATGCCGCCCATCACGCACTCGGCAACCTTCGGGTCGCACTGCGCCCAGGTGACCAAAATGGTGTTGCCGTTCGTCAGACGGAACATGTCATGGTGGAAGGCGGGATGCTCGAACCGCCAAATCACCTGATTGTCTTTATTGATTTCGAGCAGGATGTCGGTGGTACCTGCGGCCTGTCCGGCGCCGACCGTGTGTTCGGCCACCTTCTGCTGGCCCCGGACCAGGAGCGTGCCTCCCGGCAACAGATACCCATAGCCGGGCATGAAATCCTTAGCGGACCAGGAATGCACGATGCGGCCCGCCTCGTCTATCAGGTAGGTAAATCCCGAGCCTATTGGTGTCACCAGCGTATAGCCGCCGACGGTCCGATGGTCGCGATGGGTCAACCCTGTTTTTCGAAATTGGGACCATCCCATAATGACGGCGTCCTCTGTTTCCTCATTGTCTCTGTGGTAAACGACCTGTGTGGGACTATTCCAGATCCAACGACATGAACTCGTTTCCGAACACGATTTCCCCCTTGAAAATCGCGGCCATATCCTCCAGCGCTCGCTCGCGGGAGCCGGATCGCACAAGATTCGGCCCCTGGTGCGTCACGACGAGGCGCCTGACCCCCGCGTTCATAGCCATCGATGCAGCGTCCAGCGTGCCGCAGAACCCGCGCAGCAGCGTCGCCGACATGTTCTCCTGGTGGTCCCAGACATTGACCACCAGCGTCTGTGCTCCCCGGGCCAGCTCCGCCACGCCCTGGTGGAAACCGGCATCGCCGGTGATCGCGAGCGACCCCCCGGCCCAGTCGACCCGGTAGCACAGGCACTGCAGCAACGGCTGAAGATGCACGGCCGTTCCGATGCTCACGTGGCAGTTCCGGGTGGCCACACGGTCACCCGCGGCGACCTCCACCACTTCGAACCGAGGCGCCGGCCGCGGCACCCGGCCGCCGCGCGCGGCATAGACTTCCTTGCTGGCCGGATGCTCTACGCGGGCGCGCCAGTCGTCGTTGAAGGCGCCCTCGGGCCCGATCAGCCTCTCCGTGATCAGCCGGGTGGGCGGCGGCCCGTAAACCTTAAGCACCGGCACTCCAGACCGCTCGTGGTCCCAGCGGCATAGAAGAAAGCAGGGGTAGTCTGCATTGTGATCGTAGTGGTGATGGCTGAAAAACAGGTGGTCGATCGCGGTCGGAGCGATACCGGCTTTAACTATCTTGTAAGTGGTTGCGGGCCCGCAGTCGAACATCAGATGCTCACCGTTCACCTGCAGCACCAGGCAGCTGCCGAATCTCTCCGGAGTCGGCGTCGGCGTGCCGCAGCCGATGAGCCACAGTTGCGCGATTTTCTTTTCCGCGGCAGACTCCATGCATCGGCCTCTCTCTCGGCCTATTTTTGTAAGCGCTCAAGATTGGCGACGGCCCGGCGCACGGCGCTGTTCCAGCATCCCCGCGCCTGGACGTTCACCTCCGACGCAGCCCGTTCCTTGAACAGCATTCCATATACGCCCCAGGCCTCGGCGTTGTCGGGCTCGGCTTCGACCACCCATTCCGCCAGCTGGCAAGCCAGAGAGGTCTGGCCCTTGGCGTGCAGCCGCTCTGCTTGCCGCATGACCGCGCCGGCGCCTCCGGCGAGATCGACCACCTCGCGCCCCGCCGCGGCATAGTCCGGCGGAAAGAGCTCCGCCGGGTGGCCGGAGTAATAGCCGGCGTAGCGCTTAAAAATCCCTCGCGCAACGAACACCGGGTGCCCGTATACGGGCGGCAGCCACTTGGAGTTCATCAGTTCCTCGGGCAACTTCAGACTGTTGATGGTGTCCTCCAGTATCATGCTGCGATTGAGGCATGAAACCACATGGTCCTGGATATGATGCAGGTAGCGCGCGGTGGTGAGAAGGCAGTTGCGGATCTCTTCCGCCCCGTAGACCACCGGCCCATGGCCGGGGCACAGCACCTCCGCTCCAAGTGCCGCCATCTCCTCAAGCGCCCGGGCGTTCTCGAGCGCGAAGCGCTGCATCTTGAACGGGTTGCCAAGATTGGGGGCCGTCCACTGGAACAAGTCGCCGCAGGCCAGCACCCGGCGATCGAGATCGTAGACCCAGATGGAATCCTCGGTGTGGCCGTGGCCAAAGGCGATCAAAAAGGTACTCGCGTTCAGCCTCAGCATCATGCGGTCCTGGAACTCGACGTCGGGATAGACAAAAAGATCCTGAAGGTCGAAGTCCACCTGAAACTGGCGTTTGTCGGTGGCGACACGATGACCTTCGAGAAGCTTGTTTTTGTCGATACGCTCCCGCAGATTGCGGTGCCCGATCACCCGTGGCCGGGCATGGCCCCGCTTCACGTTGTCCTGGATGTAATGGGTCGTCCCCAGGCAGTGGTCCACGTGCCCGTGGGTGATAACAATAGAATCGAAAGGGAGATCGGTTTTTCCACGCAGCGCCTCAATGGCTTCAGGGGCTTTGAAGCCCAGCTGGCAGTCGACCTGCAGAAGCCGGTCTCCGGCCACGAATGTCACCGAGTTGGCCACGCTGTATACATGGATGACCCCCGGCGCAACCTCCTCGGGCGGCCCCACGTATACGTAGGCCGCCTCTTCACGGCTTTTTCCGGGATGGTGGCCGAATGCCAGAACGATCCCCGCCAGGTGCTCCTTCAACGCCGCCAGCGTGCTCACCGTTGAGTTCCTATCCATCTACCGTCATCCTTTGCCTTGAATTGAAGCCACGCGCGACAGCCGCCAGGCCGCCAGAACGGTCAGCAGGCCAAAGACCACCGCGACCGGATGCTGGAACAGCACTGTCCAGTTTCCTTGAATCAGAATGAGTGATTGTCGCAGCCGGAGCTCGATCATCGGCCCCAGAATAAATCCGATCAGAAAGGTGACGAATGAGAGGTCCATTTTCTTCATCACGTACCCGAATACCCCGAAAATGATGGCCAGCCAGACGGCGAAAATGCCATTGCCTTCCATGTAAGCGCCCAGGAAGCACAGATAGACGATCACCGGGCACAGGATCACGTCCGGCACTCGGGCCAGACGCGCGAAGATGTTCACCCCGAACCGTCCGATGGGCAGCATCACGAAACTAGCCAGCATGATGGTGCCGTAAATTCCGTAGATCAGACGCGGGTTCTGCTCGAACATCAGGGGCCCCGGCGTCACCCCGTGCACCATGAGTGCGCCGATCAGCATCGCGGCCGCGACCGAACCCGGTATGCCCAGCGCAAAGAGCGGGATCAGGGCGGAGGCCGTCACGGAGTTGTCGGCCGCCTCTGCGGCGGCCACCCCCTCGAGCTCTCCTTGGCCGAACCGCTCCGGGTGCTTGGAGGTGCGCTTGGCAAGTGCATAGCCCAGAAACGACGCAATCGTCGCCCCCAAGCCGGGCAAAATGCCGATCACTGTCCCCACGACGCTCGATCGCAGCATGGTGCGTAGGCTGGCCTTCAGCTCGCTCCAAGTCAGGCCCTCTTCTCGTTTCCCGCCGGATGCTGACGCCGCCGCCTGGACGCCGGGCTGGCCGACGACCTGCTCGATCTGAATCATCATCTCGGAGATCGCCAGCGTCCCGACGCCGACTGCCAGCAGCGGAATCCCGTCTTGGAGCTCAATGAATCCGAACGTCAGGCGGGGAATCGCCGTTTCTACATCAAGTCCGACGCTTGAGACAAAAATACCCAGCATTCCGGCGATCAATCCCTTTGTCAAAGAATTACCGGAGAGGGCGGCGATGAAGGTCAGCGAAAAAAAGAGCACTGAACAGATTTCGATCGGCCCCATCCGCAGAGCTATTTTTGCGAGCGGCGCAGCCACCAGAATGAGCACCACGGTAGCGAAAAGATCCCCGAAAAAAGCGGCATACAGCGCAATGGTGAGAGCCTTGCGCGCTCGGCCCTGACGCGCACAGGGATAGCCGTCCATGCAGGTAGCGGCCGATGACGGCTCACCCGGTGTGTTGAGCAGGATGGAGGTGATGGCCCCGCCGGCAGACCCGCCCTTGCTTATTCCGATCAGCAACGCGATGGCCGCCAGCGGAGTTGTATGGTAGGTGAACGGCAGCGCGATGGCCAGGGCCGTCACCCGGTTCAAACCGGGCAGCACGCCCACCACATAGCCGAAAATCAGGCCGATGACCAACGCAGCCATGCTCGCCAGGCTGAATATGTCTTTAAAGGCCAGGGCCAGCTCGTTCACGGCACCCTCCTGCTCCTTTGACCGGCGAGGCTTCAGGCCAAGTTCAACGCATAGGTCATGAAAAAATAGCACAACCCCGCCGCAGCGCACGCCGTCGCCAGAATAACCAACGGTCTTTTCTCACCCATGCAAACCATGTAACACGCGACCACCAAAACGCCACCCGCCAGAAATCCAAGATATTGAATGATCACTCCGGAAACCACGAGCGAGATGACAACGAAGGCGAGCCAGCGCAAGGCGCTTTTCGTAACAACCGGTCCCGCTTCGGGTTTCCCGAAAAAAAGCGCCTTCCCCATCAGCAGCAAAGACAGCCCGCCGACCAGCGCCATGGTAAAGTTGGCCACGAAGGACGGAGGGATGCTGCTGTATTCGGACGAGCCCTGGATCTGGGAGGGGATCACCCAGACCATCATCACCAAGGCGAAGGCGGCTAAGGCGGCTCCTGTCAACGCATCGGTTTTGCGTTTCATGGCGTTCGAATCCTTCTGGGTTTCACGCGCTGCAAGCTGGACACCCGGTCGCTTTTATTCATCCATCATTTTTTTGTAGCTGGCGCTCATCTTCTTTATTGAGGCCGTTAGTTTGGCCGAATCCAGATAGAGCGGCACCCAATGAACCTTGTTTTTCATCATGTCGACGTATTCCGGGTCCTGGATGGCCTTGGTAAAAACGGCCGAGAGCTTCTGGTTGACCTCATCGGGCAGTCCCTTGGGCGCCGCGATGACCACATAGTTCTCAAAGGTGATGTCATAGCCCAACTCGCTCAGGGTTGGGGTGTCCGGGAAGTCCGCGAGGCGTTCGGACCCCAGGCCGGCGAGCACGGTCATCTGGCCGGCCTTGGCATAGGAGTAATGAAGACCTCCGCTGAAACCCAGGTCCACATGCTTGCCCAGGACGGCCGTGATGACTTCCGCCCCGCCCTTGGTAGGAACCGCAGTGAATTGAACCCCCTCTTTCCTGCCGACCTCGCGCAGGAACATTTTGTCCAGGGGGATCATGGATGCGAAGCTAAGCGGTTTCTTCTTCGCTTCGGCGATCATGGACTTCCAGTCCTTCCAAGGAAGATCGGGGCTGGACACGAAGGCCTCCTGGGCCTTGCCGCTGGCGGCGATGTAGGTGAAGTCATCCACCGTGTAAGTGCTGTTGCCGACGTGCGGGTTGAAGGTATAGGCCGTGGCCATATTCAGGCAAAGCGTGTAGCCGTCCGGTTTAGCCGACTTGAGCATCGCCGCCGCCACACCGCCGCCGGCGCCAGGCTTGTTCTCGACCACCATGGGTTGGCCGAGGATGTTGCCCGCTGCCTTCGCCAGAATCCGGGCGACGGCATCCACGTTGCCCCCGACCTGGAAGCCGGTCGTCAGTTGGATGGGTCGGTCGGGGTATTCCGCCGATACCGGGGCGTTGACAAAGACGATCTCCGCCAGGACGAACATTGCAACCCAAACTGCCAGTCGTTTCTGCATGGCCCACCTCCATTGGTTCGTTTTTAACTTTCGGCTTTCAGCGCTCAGCTCCTTCATGCTCACTCTCCGGTTGCTTCGATGCCTGCCAGACGGTAGGCCCCCTGGGGATGCGAGGCACTGCCCGACATTCCGCGGCGGCTGATCTCCGTAAAATAGACCTCGTCCCATTCGACGTTGGCGAGATTGACCTCGGTCCCGAACATCTTGATCAGCCAGAACAGTATTTGCACTTTGTACGCTTTGGTGGCATCTGGCAAAACCGCAACAGGCAACTCAAACATGATTTTCTCAAGCGGAACCCGCCTGGCGAGGGCCTCGATAACCCCTTCCTTGATTCCGCCGTAGAACAGCTCATGGGCCTCGATCAGCACCAGCTGGGCCCCGGCCTCCAGGCAGTTTTCCACATCGGCGATCAAGGCATCCTGGGACATCCCTCCCTCTTTACGCCCGACTTCGCCCATGACCTTCAGGCCGAATTCGTCGACGGCCTTGGCTATCACCGCTTTTTTCCGGGCCGGGTCGATTCGCAGCAGGTTGTCGGACACTTCGATGCCTTTGAAACCCGCCTCGACCGCCTCGTGCAAAAAAACCTCAAAACGGCCCTGTGCGATGGTCAGCTCGGTGAACAGTCCGCCTGGAAAGGTGAAAACGTCATTTTGTGCATAGAGATCAATTTTGTGTTTGAGATATTCGGTGGGCATGATTCGAGGGATGCCCGCGGCTATCTTCGCTTCGTCCACGAACCCACCCTGGGCTTCGAGGCAATCGTGCTGAAGACCAAGCGGCAAGCCCCAGTCTATCATCATGGTCAACCCCCGACGCCGCGGTTTTTCTTCACGGCCAGGGATCGGAATGCCGGAAAATGCGAGTGACGTTGCTGAGGCCACTTCAATGCCCTCCTCTATCCTTCGGATCTTGGATACCCGTTGAATCAGAACAACCGATGCGGTGAAACTCCGCCGGAGCGGGCCCCTTGCCTATATCCCGGCATGCCCTTGAGGCCGTCTCAGGCGACGGCTTCATAAAATCCCATGTATTGGCTGATTTCAGTTGCCGTCTTCATCAAGGCTTCGACCCGAGACAGCTGTTTTTTGCCGCACAGATCGTTTTCACCGCCCGTCAAGCTGATGGACGCGGCTAAGCTGCCGCCGCTTTTAAAGAGGGGTACCGCTATGCTGACGCGCGCGAGCGCGAGCTCCTGGTTGTTTATCGCAAAGCCCCGTGAGCGGGTCTCTAAGATCTCTTTATTGATCTTCGCTTTTGAGACGAGGGTTCGGGCGGTGTAGGCCACCGGCTGGAGTTTTTTCAGATAGGTGTCAAGCTCTGGAGGATCGAGATAGGCCAGCAATGCGCGTCCGAGCGCCGAGCAATAGGCCGCCACCCGGGGTCCGATCCGGGCTGCAGTGACCTCTGTGTCCTGGTGCGAAACGTTGAGGGTGATGAGCGCGGCATCTGTGTCCCAGATAGCGACCCTGCAGATCAAGCCGGTCTGCTCCGCAAGTCGGTGTGCTGGACCGCTAGCCTTCTGGTTGATTTCTAGCGTTCCAACCATGATCGATCCCAGGGTGAAAAGCTTGGGCCCCAGGCTGTACCGGCGGGTCTCAGGGTTCTGCTGCAGGAAGCCCGTCACCGTTAGCGTGCTGACAATATTGTGGGTGGTCCCTTTTGGCAGCCCCATTGCCTTGGCAATCTCGGATATGCCCCAGCGCGGATGCGAGAAGGAAAAAAGGGATAGTATCCCGATAGCTTTTTCAACAGATTGAACCATAATCGAGTTCCATATAGTGGAACACTATTCTATAATAATGAACCATAATGCGAAGAACGTGTCAACCATTTTTTTCAAGCGAATTGTTTTTTGATTCGCCTTCATTTTATTGGTATGCTTTTGAGAGGAGTGAGGAGCAAAAAGGAAAAGCTTCAGTTATGGACGGATGAAAACCCTGCTACCGTCCGACTGGATTGATCTTTATAAGCGTTGCGGCTTGAATTCTAAAAAGGAGGCAGGAGTGTAGAAATCTCAGTCAGGTGGTTTTTAAAGGGGCATCATACAGTCATATTCGATCACGTTAAGGCTTTTCTCCTCCGAACAGCATTATTCCTCCTCATTCATTCTATTTTTCTCGTTCATTTAGATTGCCCATGTCGAATCCTCTAAGAAACGTCAGGGCGGGAGAGTTCAGTCTCTTATCAGTGAAATTGAATGCAAGAAGGCATCAAAATATTACACGCGCGCATGGGCAGCAGCCAGCGTTGGGATGATAGTCTACTCGCGCAAATGGACGGCGGTAGCCGCCACGCGTCGTCCAAATGCCGTCAGGTAGTACTTGTAGCAATGCCCGATCTTTTTGATCAAGCCATGAGCACGCAAGCGCTTGAGCAGCCAAGAGACCTTCCGGCCGGCTGTCTGCAGCCTCTGAGCCAAGTGTTTGTTCTGGAAACCGGAGATGTTAAACTCCCCACGCAGCAGCGCCTGGAACAAATCCAGATCCTCTCCGGCAAACAGGTTAAAGCCTCGCAACGAGCGTTCGCCGTCTCGTACCGCGACGGCTATTTTCTCCAGGTCCTTGAGCGCCGAGCTGGGGTCATCCAGGGTGGAGATAAACTCAAGGTAGCGCCGATTGGCCGCGCGCAGCAACTCCATCAACTCCGGCAGGCTGTAAATGGATTTCTTCATCGCGGCAGTCTTCATCTCCCAGGAGCCGTTGCGATGTTCCACCCGACGGTGGTGCTTAAAGAAGCCGACATCGTTGACCGTGGTCTCAATCCTCAGGATCAGCCCGTGCTTGTCATACATCTTGATGGCGGCCTTGCCCATGTGATGCTTGATGCGGGCCCTGGATGCGGGTCTGAAAATCATTGCCCAGCTCGTCGCGATACTGGCCGCAGAGTTTGCGGCCCAGAAACGTGGCCACATTATCGGCTTTCACCGCATGCACGGCCGTGCGCACCAGCGACTCGTAAATGGGGGCCAGCTCCTGTTGGCGGCGAAAAACGATGTCGGTGGCATATTCGACTTGCATCAGCGACCAATGGTAGCCGCTGTCAAAAAGCGCCACCGGCGGACAAAAGCGCCGCGCGTAGCGGTCCAACTTGCGGTGCAACCACTGGGGCTTGAGCGTTTCGGCCAGCCGCTGGGCCGCCGGCCAGTCAGCCACCTGCACAAAACCGTTATCCAGCATCTGGGCTTCAATCTGCCGTTTACGCAGCGCGGCCTCCAGCGCCCCATGGCCGTTGAAATAAACCTGCAATCGAAACGGCGCCCAGGTCGGTACCCGCACGTAGCAAAGCCCCAGGTCCCGGTCGATAAAGTAAAAATAGTAGTGCAGACACTTGCCCGTATCACCCTTAAGAAATGTGCGGCCACTGGGTTTGTCGTGCCAGGGCTTGTAGCTGGGGCAGGCTTCCATCGCCGAGAAGATGCACACCAGGCCTTCATGAGCGCCGCGCTTCTTAAGAACCTCGCGCACCAGTCCTTCTTTACGAACGTTGCTGTTGCGCAGATGCTCGATGGAAAGCCCCGCTTGTTCGGCCAACGCCTGGGCATTTTGCCGGATCTGATCCCGCAACGGCTCCGCCCAGCGGGGGTAATTAGTTTCCGTCCGTTAAAGCCTAAGCGACCGATATTTTGTTGAATTTCGTA
>CAYRUF010000091.1:0-9860 GCA_964427375.1 uncultured Desulfatibacillum sp.
CCGATTCAGAGCTTAGCCCACTCATCAGGCTGTCCAAACAATGGGGTCCACCGCCCCCTTCATGTCCGCCTTTTTCGGAGAATTCATGAAAGAAGCCGGTATCAACCTGTCCGGGCTGCTGCACGGCGAGCAGAAAGTCATCCTGCACAAGCCGATTCCACCGGCCGCCACGCTGGAATCCACCTTGTACTGCCAATCGATATACGACAAAGGAGACAAGGGCGCTGTCATCGATGTGCGCTTGGAAAGCCGGACCGCGCAAGGCGAGCTCTTGTTCGAGAACCTGGCCAAGGCGATCGACCGCACCGCCGGCAATTTCGGCGGCGAGCGCGGGCCGGAAAGCGAAAAGCACGAACCGCCGGCCGGTCAGGCCCCTGATTTTAAAGTTTCGCAAACAACGGCAGCCACCCAGGCCGCTCTCTACCGCCTGAGCGGCGACAAGAATCCGCTGCATATCGACCCCGTCTTCGCCCGCAAGTTGGGCTTCGACCGGCCCATCCTCCACGGGCTTTGCACCTTCGGTTTCACCGGCCGCGCCGTGCTCAAGGCCCTGTGCGAAAACGATCCCGGCCGGCTGAAGTCTCTATCAGGCCGTTTCATGAACCCGGTCTTCCCGGGGGACACGCTGATCACAGAGGGGTGGCGGACAGGCGAAGGCCAGTACACCCTGCGCACCAGCAACCAGGCAGGGACGACTGTATTGGGCAATGTCGTGGCGGAGATCGTATCCGCTTAGCCGGATGGATCAGAAGGTTTTGCAAAGTAAGTCCGGAGGTTCAAGCTTCAATCGAAAGGATCGGCCGCGTTCCAACTCGAGAAAACAGGAGAAGCTGAATGATCTACGCCATGTATCACGCCTGCCAGCAGGCAGCTCAACCGTTGAACCTTTGGTCTAAGCTGGTCGGAACAGTCGCCGGCCTGGATTTTTTCCCGCTGAACCGCTCCTACCTCAACCGGCACGTCAGGGCCGGTGCCGAATTTGTGGAGCGGTTGACCCGCCGCTATGAAAACCCGGGTTTCCAGCTGGACCACACGCTGGTCAACACCAAGCAGGCGCGGGAACTGCATCTCGACGGCATCGTTCCGGTGCGGGAAGAGGTCGTCCTGTCGAAGCCCTTTTTTGACCTGGTGCATTTCAAGCGCGCAGGGCAGCACAGCGATCCGGCCGTGCTCATGGTAGCCCCGATGGCCGGCCATTACGCCTCTTTGATGCGCTTTACCATCCAGGAGTTCCTGCCGGATCACGAGGTTTACGTCACCGATTGGAAGAACGCGCGCGATGTCCCGCTGTCCGATGGCGATTTCGGTTGCGACGATTTTGTGGAATATATCATCGACGCACTTCGCATCATAGGTCCCAAGAACCACCTTCTTTCTGCCTGCCAACCCTGCCCGTGGGTTTTGACGGCCGCAGCCGTGATGGCCATGGAGGATGATCCGGCACAACCGACCAGCATGACCCTGATGGCCGGTCCTGTCGATCCCCGGATCAACACCGAAAAGTTGCCGGTTTTTTTTCGATACGCCCCTAAATTAAGTCCGGCCTTACTGGATAAATTGGTCATCGACCGGGTTCCCTCCGCTTTTCCCGGGCGGGGTCGTAGAGTCTACGCTGGGTTCCGCAACCTTGCCATGTTCATGTCCTCAAATGTCGGGTTGCACGTCAAAAAGCATCTGCGCTACTATCTCAACCTCGTCAACGCTAACGAACCCCAGGCCCAGGATCATCGTTTCTTTTATGATAACTACATGGCCACCATGGACGGAACCGCCACCTTTTTCCATGATACCATCAAACGGATATTCTATGAGTGCCACCTGCCTGAAGGCAAAATGGAGTATCGCGGCCGGCGTGTGGATACCGGCGCGATCCGGCAGACGGCCCTGTTGACGGTGGAGGGTGCAAACGATGAATTCTGCCCCCCCGGTCAGACTCTGGCGGCTCACGACATCTGCCCCAATATCCCCAAAAACAGGCGCGGCCATCACCTGCAGAAAGGGGTCGGCCATTACGGGGTTTTCAACGGCTCCAAATTCAAGGCCCATGTCGCACCGCTGATCAAGAAATTCATGCGCGCCGCCGAGACCGGCAGGCCGGTTCCGGCCCGGATGAGCTGAAAGTGAAGCCATCCCCTATCTCGATTTTGGGATTGGAAATGCGGCATCCTGCAGCGATGGTTCTTGAAAGTCCGACATCCGGTCAGACCGGTTTAAACGTTTGATGATACAACCCCCGCAGATCCATGTAGGCCCGGATTCCGGCATCCAGTATCTCCAAGTACTCATCTGATACTTCCTTTTTAAAAACTGCCGGTGCACCGGCGTATAGATTTCGAGGCGGGACCTTCTGGTTTTTCTTCAGCAGGGATTGTTGCGCAATGACCGCACCCGCGCCGATAACGGCTCCTTCGCTGATCATTGCCTTCATACCGATCAATGCTCCGTCTTCTATTTGCGCATCGTGGATCATGGCCATATGCCCGACGATGACACGATTGCCGATCACAGTACGCGAGGCGGTGTGAATGACAACATTATCCTCGATCAGGGTCTCATTTCCAATAACGATGGGGCCGAAGTCTCCTCTTATAACGGCCCCAAAGCCGATGTAGCAATTAACCCCGATGGTGACATCACCAATGATATCAGCCGAAGGCGCAATCCAGGTTCCATCTCCAATAAGAGGTCTAATCCGGTTTAATTCATATACGGGCATCTGATTTCCTGATCAATTTTTCAGTTTACTTGAAATCGGTTTACTTGAAAACAGCGGTTTGAGGCATACATCGACAATAAATTGAATGATGTCATCCAAGCTGTATTTATCGTCCAACGAAAGCCTTAATGACATAATTTCTATGGAACCGGTCAGTGCATATGCCAAAAGGTCCGGATCCACCTCCCGGATGATACCAGCCTTCACCGCGGCGTCAATTTCTCGAATGAGCGGTTTTGTCAGGCCGTGGTAGATTTTCTTTAATTTCTCGCCCGGCCATTGCTCTTCACTGGCCATTTCCGCCCGGAGCTGATGCAGAATTTCACTGAATTTCGCATAATTCTTGTAAAAGACCCTTCCCCTGATTTTCAGCCGCTCAAGAAAGTTCTTTTCTTCTTTGATGGCAGTGGCGGCCTCACCCACAATATTTAGGAAGATATCGTCGATGACCTCAATGAACAGGTCCCGCTTGTTGTTGAAGTACTGGTAAAACGAGCCGGTTGAGATTTTGAGCGCCCGAGTAATATCTGCAATTTTGGTATGGTGATACCCCTTCTGACTGAAAACAAGTGCCGCTTTCCGGATGATCTCCTGACGTTTCTGCTTTTTCTCCCGGGTCGTGGTGACCGTTCGGGTCACATCATAGTAATTTGTTGATTCACCGTTACCATCATCAATCGCTGCGATCTGTTCCCGTAAAAATGCAATCGGAACGCGCGAGTTCCTTTTCAACCTCTGGATTTTCCTCAATCGATCAAGATGGCTATTGTCATAATAGGCCATGGTTCGGCCAGTTTTAGCCGGCGGATGCAGCAGACCACAGCGTAAATAAAAATGAATTTTTGTTCGCGACACGCCCGATTTGTCGACCAGTTCTTTGATCCGCATTGTACCCTTCCCTTTTAAACTATAGTTTTCTACTCTATAGATTTTCCGCAATGATTGCCTTGATCAGTGCGTACATTCGATTGAACTCGGTTCTCGTAATATTTTTATAACAATTAAATTATCTAGTTATAATTGTTCATTCATTTTTAGAAAGCATGCTAAATTGTATATTGACACTCAATTTTCTATAGATTATCAAAGAAGCGAATATTCGTTTCTTACATACTTATCTGAAATCTGAGTCTGCGTCAAGATGTTGCTTCCTTATTACATCAAAAATTACTCGTAACCAGAAGGAGCGGCCAATGGAGCAAAAAAACCTAGCAATTATTGGAATCGGGGAGGTTCCGACCGGAATATACCCGGAGCGATCCTCCTGGGACATCATATATGAAACCTGCATCCAGGCGATACGGGATGCGGGACTTCATAAAAACGATGTTGAGGGAGTTGTCACGGTGGCCCCCCAGGCCCAGCCGCAGCTTACGGCTGAAATATCCTTCGGAAAAATTCCGGAAGAATTGGGGCTGAAAGGGTGCAGGGAAGTGTGCATCTGCAACGCCGGCGGTGCATCCACGTCCAATTGTTTGCGCCTTGCCGAACAATTGATCTCCGGCGGGCAGGCGAAAATCGTTCTGATACCCCATGTGACCGTCCATTCTACTATTCCCGTGCCGGAGCTGATTAATTTTTTCGCAAAGGCCGGCATCGATCTGCAGTGGGAATATCCATTCGGCCAAACCTACAACGGCATTATTGCCATGATGACGCGCCGATACATGTATGATTCCGGCACAACTCAAGAAGAAATGGCATCGATCGTGGTGTCGCTCAGAAAATGGGCGGCTCTCGATCCCAATTCGATGTTTTATCAAAAAGAGGTCCCCTCCGTCGAAAAGGTATTGGCATCCGGAATAGTATCATCTCCCCTACATAAAAGGGAATGTAACGTGCTGGCCGACGGCGGCGGCGCGATGGTTGTCACTTCTGCCGAGACGGCAAAAAAAATGGGGGTCCCGGCAGCATACAAACTTGGCGAGAGTTCACGATTTTTCAGCGCGTTTACCACCACCAGAACCAATATGGATATGATGGAGGGTTTCCGAAATGCAAGCATTGAAGCCCTATCCCATGCCGGTGTGTCAGAAGAAGACATCGACATCTGGAACATGTACCTCGCCTATCCGGTGGGTCATCCCATGTTCATGGAGGCTGTCGGACTTTGCAAACCGGGTCAGGCCGGAAAGATTTTTATGGAAGGGCATACGTGGCCGGGCGGGAAAATGCCCTGGTCAACCATCGGCGACGCCATCGGCCGGGGGCATACCGGTTCCGGAGTCAGCATGGCAACCTATATTGAGACAGCACGGCAGCTGATGGGAAAAGCCGGCGGTCGCCAGGTGCCCGATGTGAAATATGTATTTCAGAACACATCCGGCGGCTCCGGAATGAATTTTATCGCAACCGTTTGGGGGAGGAACAACTAATGGCAAAAAATCAGAAACCAATTCCAGTCATTCAACCCTGGACACGAGAATTCTGGAAGGCGACCAAAAAGGGAGATCTCCTAATACAGCACTGTCAGAGCTGCAATTCCAATATCTTTTTTCCGAAAAAAGTCTGCCCCGAATGCTGGTCGGAAAATCTGGATTGGCGGGTGTCCAGCGGGAAAGCCAAGGTTTATTCCTTTACCGTCATGCAGGATATGGTGGAACCAACATTCTTGGGTGATCTGCCCTACGTGATGGCCATGGTGGAATTAATAGAAGGAATCCGCATGACGAGCCGGATCGTGAACTGCAATCCGGATGCCGTGGAAATTGGCATGAACGTCGAGGTGGTGTTTGAGGAAGTTTCTCCGGAATGCTCCCTGCCCATGTTTCAACCGGCTGACAAGAAATTGCGGAAAGCGCCACTGGAGCTTGAAAGCGGCGAGGAAGTTGCGGCAAAATCGGGAATCGGTATGAGCCCAGATCCATACCGCACCATCCTATATGAGATTGGTGGAAACAATGCTTCCGTCTGCACGATTACATTGAACCGGCCGGAAAAATTCAATGCCATCAATCGTCGGATGGCAGCAGAACTTATCGACGCTTTTCGCAGGGTACGAGACGAATCGTCCGTGGGAGTTGTGGTACTTGCCGGTGCCGGTGAAAAGGCTTTCTGTACGGGCGGTGACCTCGAAATCTTTCCCTCTCTGGTCGAACATCAAAACAGTCTCAACTGGCTTTCGCACGAGGGACTCGATGTTCAACGTGCCATCACCAGCTGCGAGAAGGTCGTGATCGGAAAAATCAACGGTCACTGCCTGGCCGGCGGCCTGGAGCTCGCCTTGGCCTGTGATCTCCTTTACGCCAAAGAATCGGCCAGGATGGGCACAACCGAAATCAACATGGGCATTCTGCCCGGATGGGGCGGAACCGCCCGTCTGCCCAGGAGCATGCCTGTCTTCCGAGCTCGGGAGATTATCTTCTCTGGCCGAAAAGATTACACCGCCAAAGAGATGTATGACATGGGGCTGCTGACCAGAGTCTTCAAAGATGATGAATTCGAAGCACAATTTGAAAAAACGGTAAACAATATTGCCTCCAAGAAGCCGGTCGCTCTTCGAATGGGGAAGGAGATCATGGCGCGGTCAGTGGATGGCTGCGATTTGGAGACCGCTCTGGCGGTAGAGCGAAATGGCATCCAGTGGCTGACCTATGAACCTGGCGTGCAGGCCATGATGGACCAATTTAGGGCATCGCCCGGGCAGCTTACAAAAAGCCAGCGACAACGAAACATTGAATCCGACAAATAAACATCAAGAGGTGCCCTATGGATTTCGGCTTTAGCAAAGAACAGACGATGATTCAGAAAGAGATGAAAAACTTCTGCAAGAAGGAGTTGAGCAAGGAATATGTCCAGTGGATGGATGAAAATGTTGATTTCCCGCCGGATGAACTCTGGCAGAAATTCGTGGACATCGATTTCTTCAAGATGGCGGTGCCGAAAGAATACGGTGGCGACGGGCTTGGGTATTTTGACCAGATGGTGGCCTATGAGGAGGTTTGCAAGGCTTCCATGTCGGTAGCCCTGGCTGTCGGCACGACCTTTGGTTTTGGGGCGCGTTTCATTGCCGAAATGGGGTCGAAGGAACAGAAAGAAAAATACCTGCCGCTGCTCGCCGACGGGAAGCTCAAAACCTGTATGGCGCTGACGGAGCCGGCCGGGGGGACGGATATCCTCGGCGCACTCTCCACCTTTGCTGAGGAGAAAGAGGACCGGTGGGTCATAAACGGCGAAAAGGTCTTCATCACATCCGCTCATGCGGCCGATTGCATGATTACCGTCTGCAAGACCGAACCCGATGCCAAACCGGCCAAATCACTTTCTGTATTCCTGGTTCCGTCTGACAGCAAGGGCATCAGCATAACGAGAATTCCAAAAATCAGCTGTCACCACTGCGATTCGGTGGGCATCACCTTCACCAATGTCGAAATTCCCCATAACAACCTCCTGGGGACCCGGGGAAACGGGTGGTATGAGATGCTGACCGTGCTCAACCCGGAGCGAATCGGCTGCGCCATGATGGGGGTCGGCCTGATTGCCGCCTGCTACGAAGACGCCTTTGCCTATGCCATGCAGAGGCAAGCCTTCGGAGGGCCGATCAGCCGGTTTCAGATTTTGCAGCACTACCTGGCGGACATGTACATCAACCTGGAGAACTCCCGGAATCTCACCTACAAGGCGGCCTGGCTGTGTGACAACGGAAAACCCTACCACCTGGAGTCGACCATGGCCAAGCTCGTGGCTTCGGAAGGCGCCCTGCATGCCGGGCGGTACGGAGCGGAGATTATGGGAGGCTATGGTATCTGCAGCGAGTACCCGATGCAAAGATATTTGAGGGATGCATACCAGATCCAGTTTTCTCCGATCTCAAACGAGATGAGCAAAAATATGCTGATGCAGTTTCAAGGCATGCCCAAATCCTGGGCATAAACCACGATCGCCTGACCTGTGGGCAGGAAAGAAAAGGGAGGGACCATGTATACCATCGGTGATATCTGTCGAAGATCGGCACGGCTTTGGCCTGACAAAATGGCGGTGGTCTTTGAGGAGACACGGCTGACCTACCTCCAGCTTGACGAGCGGGTGAACCGCCTGGCCAATGCACTGCGCTCCAAGGGGGTTGGCAAGACCGACCGGTTGACGATCCTGTCAGAGAACACGCACAAGTACTTGGAGATTTATTTTGCCGCCTCGAAGTTGGGCATCAGTGTGACCCCTTTGAACTTTCGGCTGGCAGATGACGAAATCCGCCACATTGTCGATGATTCCGAATCTACGGTTTTTTTTGTGGGAGACGGCTACGAGGACCGCGCTGTGTCCATGAAAACCCATCTGGCTAAAATTGCACTCTGGATCAGCATGGACAAAAAAACAGAAGGATTCCTTTTCTATGAAGACATGATCGACGGGGGCTCGGCGGAAGAGCCCGGTCTTGACCCGGCCGAAGAGGAGATGGCGATCCTCATGTATACCGGAGGTACGACCGGACTGCCAAAAGGCGTCATGATGTCCCATCGGGGGCTGATGACCGGTGTGGCCGGGGCGGCCATCATGTGCGGTTTTCGCCGAGACGACACCACCTGTTTCGTGCTGCCCCTCTTTCACGTCAGTTTCTGGCCGGCGTTCGCGGTGCTTTTTGTCCAGGGAACGGTGGTCATCAACCGTAAACCCGACCTCAAAGGCATGCTGCAACTCATTCAGAATGAAAAGTGCACCCATATCAACGCGGTCCCGACTATTTACGGGTGGATGCTTCAGATGGCGGACGTGGATGCCTATGACCTTTCCAGCCTGCGGCTGATTACCTATGCCGGCAGCCCCTTTCCGCCGGCACTGCTCAAACAGTGCATTTCAAAATTCGGTCCGATCTTCGAGCAGGCCTACGCCATGACCGAATGCATCGGTGGCACCTTCCTGCTCAAGGAAGATCATGTACTGGACGGCGAACGTTCGCGGTTGCTTTCCAGTGCCGGCAAGCCGGCCGTATCGGTCGATGTTCGGGTCAAAGATGCAGCCGGCAATGACCTGCCACCCGGGGGAATCGGAGAGATTGTCATCCGTGGGAAATGCCTGATGATGGGGTACTGGAAGAACCCGGAGCTCACGGCCAAGACCATCCGTAATGGATGGTACTATACTGGCGACGTTGGTTTCATGGATGCCGAAGGATATCTTTTTCTGGTGGACCGCAAAGCTGACATGATCGTCACCGGCGGTGAGAACGTATACCCCAAAGAAGTGGAGGACGTTTTATACCAGCATCCGGCCGTGGCCATGGCTGCCGTAGTGTCGGCACCGGATGAAAAATGGGGGGAGCGTGTCCAGGCCGTCGTCGTGCTAAAACCCGATCAAAGCGCAACGGAGGCGGAGCTTATCGCCCATTGTAAACAGCGGCTGGCCGGATACAAGTGCCCCAAAGCCGTTGCGTTCTCGGATAAGCTGCCAACGACCCCGGTAGGCAAGATTCTCCGTAAAGACGTGAAAAAGAAGTACTGGGAAGGACGCGACAGAAGCATCTCCTGAAGATCGATCCACCAATAAAAATGGAGCCAAGAAGTGATGGATGAATTTAAAGATGCTTAGAGGTAGATAATAATGAGCGGCTTTGAGTCAAAAAATAAAATTCAGACACGAAGTATAGAAGTGAGTTCTTATGAGCAGGATAATGCAAAACTGGTTATAGAAGGAGAGTTGAAGGATCGTCACCTGAACCCCTATCGCCTGGCCACGGGCGAAAAGAGACCCCCAGGGGTCGTTCACCATTTAACTATTCGTTTTCTCTTGGATGTCCGGACTTTTCAAATTGAAGATGTAGAGGTGCGAATGATTCAAGTGCCCCACGAGGAATGCCTTAAGATAGAAGCCAGCCTATCCCCAATAAGAGGACTGACGGTCACCGATGGTCTCATCTCGAAGGTGAGAGAGCTGGCTGGCAATGTAAAAGGGTGTTCCCATTTGACTGCGCTTCTATCCTCCATGATTTCCGCTGCATTTCAAGGAATAGCGGGCTACTATTTACAGAAGCCCGCAGGCTTGGAACCCATTGCTGACAAAGTGCTCCGATTGTTATTAAACACCTGCTGGTCTTGGCGGGCGGATGGACCTTTGGCAAAGGAATATCAAAAACAATGGCTTACTTAAGTATATAAGAAATGGCTTTAAAAGCTTAGCGCCATCAGGCATGAAGAACGGCTGTAAAAAT
>CAYRUF010000092.1:0-1965 GCA_964427375.1 uncultured Desulfatibacillum sp.
CGAAAAGGATTGACACCCTAATATTCGTCTGCGTAAATAGCTTCAATGGCATTCGCCGCGCAGCAGACAGATGCCGCTGGAGGCCGGGAGAAATAATCTCTGCATCAACATCGGCTTCGACTTCATGAAAGCGGAAGATGATGGTTGCGATCTTCTGGAGACGCAACCCGCAAAGGAGGTTATGGTGAAGGTCAACAAAATCGATCACATCTGCATCGCCGTCAAAAACCTGGAGGAGGCCCGCCAGATCTGGGAGCCGGTCCTCGGAAAATCGGGGCCGGACGACGCCTACATCGACGAACCCGAAATGATCAGGGTCGCCCGCTATTGGGTGGGCGAGGTCGGCTTCGAGCTCATGGAGTCGACCACGCCCGACGGCGACGTGGCCAAGTTCATCGAGAAGCGGGGCGAAGGCGTCATGCTGATCAGCTTCAACGTCGACAACACCCGCCGGGCCATTGACGAGCTCAAGGACAAGGGGTACCCCTTTATCGGAGGGGCGAGGCCCTTCCGCGACTGCGAGTTCGCCTTCGTGCACCCCAAGAAGATGAACGGGGTGCTGCTGGAGCTGATCGATTACAAGTGGAGGGAGTTTAGCAAGAGATAGATACTGGATACTGGATTCTCGATGCTCGATAAGCAGGCGAATGAAACATCTTCCCTAAATTTTTATCGAGTATCCAGCATCGAGCATCGTTCGATAAAGACATCAGGCTAACGGATCACTTGCTAAAGCTTTATAGAGATTCAGCTGGAGGAGCAACACCATGTCCATCGCCAAAAAAATCGAAACCATCATCGCCAACGCATCCTGGATCCGGCGAATGTTCGAGGAGGGCGCCGAGCTCAAGAAGAGGTTCGGGCCCGAGAACGTCTATGACTTCAGCCTGGGCAACCCCAACCTGCCGCCGCCGGACCAATTCAGGGAGGTGCTGCAGGAGCTGGTGCGCAGCGAGCCGCTGGACGCCCACGCCTACATGCCGAACACCGGCTACCCAAGCGTCTGCGGGGCGGTGGCCGCGTTCCTGGCCGAGGAGCAGGGCGCTCCTGTGGAAAGTGCGGATGTCATCATGACCTGCGGCGCGGCGGGCGCGCTGAACATCGCCCTGAAGGCCCTGCTCGACCCGGGCGATGAAGTGCTCACGCCGGCGCCCTGCTTCGTGGAGTACGGCTTCTATGCCGACAACCACGGCGGCGTGCTCACGACCGTTGCGAGCCGGCCCGATTTTCAGCTCGACCTGGCGGCCCTGGCGGCGGCCGTCACGCCCAGGACCAAGGTGGTGCTGATCAATTCGCCCAACAACCCCACCGGTGCGGTTTACGGCGCCGCGAGCCTCCAGGCGCTCGGCGATTTGCTGGAGGCCAAGAGCCGCGAGCACGGCCGCACCATCTACCTGATATCCGATGAGCCCTACCGCAAGGTGGTCTATGACGGCGTTTCGGTTCCGAGCATATTCGCGGCCTACCGGGAGAGCCTGATCGCGACCTCCTACTCCAAGGACATTTCCATTCCCGGCGAACGGATCGGGTTTGTCGCCGTCAACCCCGCGGCGGCCCATCGCAAGGCCCTGCTCGGCGGCATGGCGCTGGCCAACCGCATTCTGGGGTTCGTCAATGCGCCGGCCCTGATGCAGCGCGCGGTGGCGCGCCTGCAGGGCGAGAGGACGGATATCGGCGCCTACCGGCGCAAGCGGGATCTGCTCTGCGACGGTCTGGGCGCCATGGGCTATGATTTCGTCAAGCCGGCGGGCACCTTCTATCTGTTCCCGCGCTCCCCGATCCCGGATGACGTCGAGTTCGTGCAGGCGCTCAAGGCCGAGCGGGTCCTCGTGGTGCCGGGCAGCGGGTTCAAGGGGCCGGGGCACTTCCGCATCGCGTTCTGCGTGGATGACGCCGTGATCCAGAATGCCATGCCGGGGTTTGAGCGGGCGATAAAGAAGTACAGGAAATGAGGTTCACGGTTCA
>CAYRUF010000092.1:2065-9507 GCA_964427375.1 uncultured Desulfatibacillum sp.
ATGCCGGGGTTTGAGCGGGCGATAAAGAAGTACAGGAAATGAGGTTCACGGTTCACGGTTCAAGCAATTGTCCGCTAACGAGGCGATTTCGCGGCGGCCCTCCTCGGGCTTATCAATTGTTGCCGCTCTTGCATATTTTTTTTCGTGCAGCTAATATCCGTTTACCTCATAATGAAAGGAGAAGCCATGGAGAGAACACGTAAGCAAAAGCGTCAATGGGGTTGGATGATGGGACTTCTTGCGATCGGATGCTTGTTGCTCCTGCTGGCCTGCGGCCAGGAGGGCGGGCAAACGGGCGGGCAGGCCAGCGGCCTGGCGAACAAGCCGCCCCCCAGCCTGGGCGCCATCGCCAACGTGGACGGCTCCGACGAAACCAAAAAAGATGAAAAGAAACCTGAAGCCGGTGCGGAGCAAAAACCCGCAGAGAGCCCGGCTGCAGGCCAGCCGGCTCAGGCCGCTCCAAAGCAGTAGCCCATCCGTGCAGATTCGGAGCCGCATCGACGGGCCGGCAATTGCCTCTCCCGGAAGCCAGCCGCACCGTGCGGCGGCAGTCCATTCAGAACGAAACCCCTTCCGCCCCTCCAAAAAAAAGGGGGGCGGAGGGGGATTGGACCATAACTTCCTCCGCAAGAGGGCAGGATCGCCCCTATAAACGCTCCAGCTCTCGTTTCCCTTCCGCCGCATTCAACGCCTCCCGGGTCTAAAGCTCTGAACCATCGCTGCCGATAAAAACAGTGGAACGGTGGTTTGCTCTTAGGTTCAGTCAGGGCCGGGGGAGTCGTTTCTTGGGCCTCTACTTCCGGCATAAAAATAATGTTATTCCAAGTGGTTGAGATTATGGGCGTGCAGCCGTCGGTGGGAAAGTTGAAATCGGTAAATTCTGCTATATGATAATTCAGACTCACTAACTTTTGGAACTCACCGGCACGATTTCTGAGGGCGGTTGGATGCCTGGTTGGAGGATAGGAAAGAGGCGGACATGGTCAACTGGACGGCAATCTTTTTTGTAACCCTGGTGATGGCCTACTTTGCGGCGCTGTCATTCATTGACAATCAGCATTCCAAGAAGGCCTTCATCAGCAACGATGAATTTCTCGCCAGCCTGGCGATCGTTCGTCAGTGCAGCGTTTACGATCTTTTCATTTCTTCAGGGATGGAATGGAGGTTCTCCAACTCGAAGATTGAGGCCGACTTCCGGTCTTATCTTAAGACTGGGCATATACCGCATTACGTGGTCAACTACGTCAAGAAAAACATCGGTTCCGAGGAAGTAAAATCGCTGCGCCGCGTCAGCCGTCTGTGGTAAGTTTGCGCGGGCGTCAAAGAAGGCGGGCCGCTCTATTCCATCAGCAGCTTTAACGGGCCCAACACCATTTCCACGAAAAAGTAGGTGATGAAGCCCAGCGCCATTACGACCACGGCGGTGAAATAGAAGGTCTGGCGGCGGTGGGCTTTCTTTTCCTCCTCGTTGTAAAAAACATACTTTCCGCATTTGATGCAGAGAAGTTTTCTGGTCGTCAGCTGAGTGGTGTGGCCGCAGGTGCAGGCCACGTCTTTGGGTTGCAGTTGCATGACGGGTATCCTCTGGGTGATTGCATCTATTTTTCTCTTTTTTTCTCCTGAACCCCGGCCCTCCAACCCGGAAAGCCGGCGCCCTCATACGAACTAAGGCTTACGTGCATCATCATTGCTTTCCTGTTTTTCGTCTTTTTCCGGCGGGGAGAAAAACTGCGCGGTTTCCTTTTTCAGCAAAAAATAGAGCGAGGCGGCAAACGCGAGGGAAATGAAGGCCGTGAGAGCGAAAAGGCCCATCTTGCCGCCTTGCGCGAATGCGATCGAAAAGAGAAAGTACATGGGCGCCATGACGATATTGAAAAAGATGCACAGCCGCCGCGCCCACTTCCGGATGGTTGCCACGCAATAACAAATACCGATGCCAACCCCGAGTTGGAGGTAGGTGACCCTTTCTGACTGGTCTTCTGCGATGACCCCGAAATAGAAAAGGTAGTGTGCGATCCATCCCGCCAGCAAGGCGATGATGGCGCTTTTAACGCTGGGGGGCATCTCCTCCCACTTTCGGGGCATCGACAGCATAATGGCTCCTTTTTTCCCGCTGATTGACCAATAACCGCCTCATCCATGCTCCGGATCAAGCGGTAGATAACCCACCTCGGACCGCCATTTCAAGCTATTCTTCCAAAATTCGTTTTGCAGCCTTCGTCCAAACCCGCCGGAAGCCCTCCCGGAATGAAATCTGCTGTTACATTGTAGCACAAATCATGAATTATATTAAATTTTAAAAAATGAAAATATTTTGCTTGACAAACAATAAACATACTTTTTATACTATTCACACGATGAACTTAATTCATTATATAAATGGCAATTCATGAAAGACAATTGAGAGAACGCGAACGGCGCCGCCAACAGATCATAGCGGCCTCCAAGCGGGTTTTTGTCTCTAAAGGCATCAAGGCCACGATCAAGGATATCGCCGAAGAAGCTGAGCTGAGCCCCGGTACGCTTTACATCTACTTCAAGAACAAGGATGAGCTCTATGCCTCCTTGTCGATCCGCCTCCTGAAGCATTTGAACCTTCGCCTGCAGCGCGTGAAGGAAAAAAACGAAATGCCCATCGACCAGAGAGTTAAAGCGGTTCAGGGTGCGATGAGTGAATCCTACGAGATCGATCCGCCCGTTTTCATCACGCTCTCTCACCTGCAGGCCAGCGAGACCCTCGAAAACATCTCTCCCGATCTTTTAGAACAGATCATGGGCCTATTGAGACAATCTCTCGATACGTTGGCAGAGATTTTCGCAAATGGGATGGGTAGTGACGGGAATCTCGATCGTGATCCTCAAAAACTGGCCTTGATTTTGTGGGCGCTCTTTTCCGGCTTGGTGCTTTGGGAGGAAAGCAAGCGCGCCCTGGATCCGCGCAAGAATTTCCTGAAACCGACGCTGAGCACGGCCTTCGAGGTGTTCGGCCGCGGCTTGACCCAATCTACCAGAAAGGAGGTTGCCGGAAGCATAAGCCTACAGCTCATGGAATCGTGACGTGTTCTGGCGGCGCATTCATCACATAAAAAATAAGGAGGTCAGGAATGGCAGAGAAAGAAGTCACCGGGGCATCCGAAGCTGAAATTGCGGTACACTGGGGGGAGGAGTCCTACATTCATCCCACCACCGAATTCATCGCCCAGGCGAACATGACCGATCCGGATATCTACAAGCGCTTCAGCCTGGAGAACTTTCCCAACTGCTTCAAGGAATACGCCGATCTGCTCGACTGGTACGAGTACTGGGACACCATCCTGGATACCAGCGACGCGCCCTGTTTCAAGTGGTTCAAGGGCGGCAAGATCAACGCGTCCTACAACTGCATCGACCGCCACCTCGCCAAGAACAAGAACAAGACCGCCATCCATTTCGTACCCGAGCCCATCAACGAGAAGTACGAGCACATCACCTACCGGGAGCTCTATGTGCGCGTGAACGAGTTTGCGGCCCTGCTGCGGGACTTCGCCAAGTTGAAGAAGGGCGACCGGGTGACTCTGCACATGCCCATGGTGCCGGAGCTGCCGATCACGATGCTGGCCTGCGCCCGGCTGGGCGTGATCCACTCGCAGGTGTTCGGGGGTTTTTCCGGCCGCGCCTGCGCCGACCGGATCGTGGACTCGCAGAGCCGCGTGCTCATCACCATGGACGCCTACTGGCGCAACGGCACGCTGGGCGATCACAAGGCCAACGCGGACATCGCCTGCGACCTCGCGGCCAAGGACGGCCAGAAGGTGGACACGGTCCTGGTCTGGCAGCGCTACCCGGGCAAGGCCTCCAGCCCCACGCCCATGGTCAAGGGCCGCGACCACTTCGTGAACGACGTGCTCAAAAATTATTACGGGGCCCTCGTCGAGCCCGAGAAGATGCCGGCCGAGGCGCCGCTGTTTTTAATGTACACGAGCGGCACCACGGGCAAGCCCAAGGGCTGCCAGCACGGCACGGGCGGGTACCTGGCCTACACGGCCGGCACCTCCAAGTACGTCCAGGACATCCATCCCGAGGACGTCTATTGGTGCATGGCGGACATCGGCTGGATCACGGGGCATTCCTACATCGTCTACGGGCCGCTGGCCATCTGCGCCTCCACGGTGGTCTACGAGGGCGTGCCCACCTTCCCGGACGCCGGCCGGGCTTGGAAAATCGCCCAGGACCTGGACGTGAACATCTTCCACACCGCGCCGACCACCATCCGGGCGCTGCGCAAGATCGGGCCGGAGGAGCCCGCCAAGTACAATTACAACTTCAAGCACATGACCACGGTGGGAGAGCCGATCGAGCCCGAGGTCTGGCGCTGGTATTACAACTTCGTGGGCAAGGGCAAGGCCGCCATCGTGGACACCTGGTGGCAGACCGAGACCGGCGGGTTCCTGTGCAGCACCATCCCGGCCATCAAGCCGATGAAGCCGGGCAGCGCCGGGCCGGGCATGCCGGGGATCCACCCCATCATCTACGACGACAACGGCAACGTGGTGCCGCCGGGCGCGGGCCGGGCCGGCAACATCTGCATCCAAAATCCCTGGCCGGGCATGTTCCAGACCATCTGGGGCGACCGCGACCGCTTCGTACGCCAGTATTTCGAGCGCTACTGCAAGAACCCCAAGAGCAAGGACTGGCGCGACTGGCCCTATATGACCGGTGATGCGGCCGTGGAGGCGCCGGACGGCTACTACCGCATCCTCGGCCGGGTGGACGACGTGATCAACGTCTCCGGCCACCGTCTGGGGACCAAGGAGATCGAATCGGCGGCGCTCGTGGTGGAAGAGGTGGCCGAGGCCGCGGTGGTGCCGGTGGCGCACGAGATCAAGGGCCGCGAGCCCGACCTCTACGTGGCGCTCAAGCCGGGCTTCAAGCCGAGCGTCGAGCTGGAGAAGAAGATCTCGGATGCCATTTCGCGCGAGATCGGCAAAATCGCCAAGCCGCGGCGGGTCTGGATCGTCAAGGACATGCCCAAGACGCGTTCGGGCAAGATCATGCGCCGGGTGCTGGGGGCCATCTCCAACAAGAAGGATGTGGGCGACGTCACGACGCTGGCCAACCCGGAGATCGTCGAGGAAATCAAGAAGATGGCGGGGTAGGCGGGTCATGGCCCTCGCCGTCCCTAAATCGGCAAGCAGTTTTGCTTAATGTGGGAGTGGCTTCCAGCCACGATATAATCGCGGCAGGATGCCGCTCCCACACCAAAAGGAATAAACAGCCTCGGAAGGGAGGAGGTGATGCCGGTCCGATCGGTTGCTTCGCCAAGGTCAGCAGGTGGGTAATGGAGTTCACCTAACTCAACAAGGAGGGTTCATCCATGAGCGGCATTACCTGGGTATATATCATGCTCGGCATTTACGTGATCTATGCGTTCTGGCAGGGTTTGCAGGGCTTTTTCCAGGCCAAAACCTCGGCCGGCTATGCCATCGGCGGCCGGTCCGTGCCTTTCATCGCCTTCCTCATGGCCGCCACCGCGGCCTCGTTCTCGGGCTGGACCTTCATCGGGCACCCCGGCCTGATCTGGCGCGACGGCCTGGCCTACGCCTTCGCGTCCTTCTACGTGCTCACCATCCCCATCACCGGCACCTTCTTCGCCAAGCGCCAGTGGCTGCTCGGCAAGCGCTACGGGTTCATCACCCCCGGCGACCAATACGCCTATTACTACAACAACGAGTTCCTGCGCTTCCTGGTGGTCATCGTGGCGTGCCTGTACTCGCTGTTCTACTCGGCCGTGCAGATGATGGCCTCGGCCGCGCTTTTCCAATGGGTCGCGGGCATCGACTTCGTCTGGGGCGCCTGGATCATGGCCTTCATCGTCTGGTTCTACGTCTGCACCGGCGGCATGAAGGCCAGCGCCTGGGTCGGCGTGTTCCAGTTCGTCTTCCTGGTGGGCGGCATCATCCTGCTGGGCTATTTCGTCATCAACCGTCCCGAGTTCGGCGGCTGGACCGGCTTTTCAGCCGCGGTTCACAAGCTGAATAAGGCCCTGCTCGAGGTTCCTGCCGTGATTTTCTGGACCAGCGACGCCGGCGCCTACGCCAAGGCCAACAAGACCACCATCTGGACGGCCGTGATGTGCCTGACCTACATGTTCTCGCTGATGGGCATCCAGTCCTCCCCGGCCTTCACCATGAACTTCTACGGGATCAAGAGCCCCAAGGTCCTGGGCTGGCAGCAGGCCTTCATGTCCACCTTCGTGGTCGGCTTCGCCCTGTTCTACTTCACCGCCATCCAGGGCATGGGCGCCAAGGTCCTCGAGGTCAGCGGCATCCTCAAGTTCACCAAGGACAGCGACGTGGTGCCGATCCTGATGGCCAACTACCTGCCGCCCTTCGTGCTGGGGGTCGTGTTCCTGGGGGCCATCGCCGCCATCCACTCCACGGCCGCGCCCTACATCAACACCGGCGGATCGATCCTGCTGCGCGACATCTGGTGGCGGTACGTCCGCAAGCAGAACTGCTCGCACGCCGAGCAGATCTGGATGAACCGGCTGTTCGCCACCGTCCTGACCATCGCCGCGGTTCTGATCGGCCTCAACACCAAGGCGGCCCTGGTCATCCTGGGGGCGCTCGCCACGGCCTTCGGCTTCGTGATGTACGTCCTGCTGATCGGGGTGTGCTGGGGCGTGCGCTTTCCGGCCATCGGCGCCGTGCTGGGGGTGCTGGCCGGCATCATCGCGGTCTTCCTGACCTACTATGTCTGGCCGAACCTCCTGACCCTGCACTGCGCCTTCTGGGGCGTCTTCGCCGGCCTGGTGGTGGCCTATGTCTGCAAGGGGCTGGGCATGAAGGACACGGAGGAGACCATCAAGCGCCAGAACGAGGTGCGCGCCTTCCTGGACAGCATCGACCCGCCCAGCGAGAATGCCAAGAAGTGGCGCGGGGTCATGAAGATCGGCACCCCGATCTGGTATTTCTTCGCCATCGGCCCGGCCTGCATTTTAGGCAACTCGGCCTTTTCGTTTGCCGGGTTCCCGCCGCTGTGGTCCTGGCAGATCGCCTGGTGGATCATCGGCATCGTCATGATGTGGGCGCTGTGCTTCAAGTGCGAGCTCTCGACCACCACCGCGGTGCAGCTTGAGCGCGCCGAAAAGGAAAAAATGATCGTGGTCAAGGAAGCCTAACCAGAGGGATGGAATCCCTTTTCCGGAAAGGAGAACTTAAACGATGAAACCCGAAGATCTTTGGATGATCGGCATCGTGGCCTTCTGCATCCTCTTCACCGCGAGCTTCGGCATCGGCCTGTGGGGCTGAAGCGATAGAAGGTTAAGGTTGCATAACGAACACCTCCTTCTCCGGTCTCTCTCGCCGGAGGAGGGGGGGAAACTTAATAAGAGGGTTCAACGGTTCACGGTTCAACGGTTCACGGTTCAACTGATGCTTTTTCGACCGTGAACCGTGAACCGT
>CAYRUF010000093.1:0-8619 GCA_964427375.1 uncultured Desulfatibacillum sp.
CAGCCCCCCGCCGATCGCTTTCTGGCGGCGACCGCCATGGTTTATCAGCTCACGTTGGTTACCGTCGACGCGATGTTTTTCCGCTGCCGGGATATCTCTATACTGCGCAACCCGCCTCCGAACGGTTTAAAAAACCTCTTATTCAGGGCACCAGGACGACCTTGATGGGGTGTTCGCCGGGGACTTCGCCGGCCGCGGTCTGCAGGGCCTTTTCGGCGTCCGGAAGCGCGAAGCGGTGGGTGACCAGCTTTTCCAGGGGGTACCGGCCGGATTCCACGATCGCGATGGCGGGGCCGACGGCGTTCAGATCGTGGCTGTAGACGCCCTGCAGCCGGATTTCGTTCAGGACCACCTTGTCCAGCAGCAGCGGCACCTGCGTGGCGGTGCCGTAGAGCCCGGGCAGCACGGCGGTTCCGCCTTTCTTCAGCAGGTCGACGGCTGTGAGCGCGCCCTGAGGCCGGCCGGTGACATCCATGACCAGATCGGCCATGCGGCCCTCTGTGATTTCACGCACCGTCTCGACCGGGTCCTCCTTCAGCACGTCCACGCAGTGATGGGCCCCCAAGAGCCGGGCCATCTCAAAGCGGCGCGCATCGGCGCTGGTGCCCGTGACGATGATCCGGGCCGCGCCGCACTCACGGGCCACGACCACGCCGGCCAGGCCCTGCTGGCCGGGTCCTTCGATGACCACGGTCTGGCCGACGGACGCCCCGCCCACCTGCCGCAGCCAGCGCACGGCGTTGCCCATCACGGCGCAGACCAGGACGGCCGCCTCCGCCGGAACGTCCTCGCGGATCTTGTGGATCATGGCGCGCGGCGGCAGGTAGAGGTATTCGCCGTAGGCCCCCCAGAGGTGCGGCGGGGTCTGGCAGGACACATAGGTGCCGTAGCGGCCCGACTTTTCGCAGAAGACATAGCGGCCGCTCAGGCAGGCGGCGCAGTGGCCGCAGCCGAAGGCGAACTCGACCACGACCCGGTCGCCGACCTTGACGCCGTGGCGCCGGCAGGCGGTCGGCCCCATGGCTGCGATGCGGCCGAGGATCTCGTGGCCCAGGATGAGCGGCAGATAGGGCAGGATCCGGCTGGCCTTGCCGGTGTAGATGCCCACATCCGACCCGCACACGCCGCACATCTCGACCTTGAGCAGGCCGTCCTCCTCCCCGATCTCGGGTACGTCGAACTCCCGAAAGGACAAGCGGCGGACAGCCTCGAGCACCATGGAGCGGGTTTTCCGGGGCATGCGGTCGACTCCTCGTTCATTGAAGGGAAATCCCCCCGGCCCTCTTTGGCAAAGAGGAGCAGGGAGATACTACCCCCGGCGGTAGACGGCCGCCTTGGCCGCCAGGTCGGCGAGCTGGCGGCTGACCAGCTCGCGCTCGGCCGGCGACAGGTCGCGGGCCACCTTGGCCGGAGTGCCCAGCACCAGCACGCCGGCCGGCACGCGCATGCGCGGGGGCACCACGGCGCCGGCGCCGATGAGGGCGCCTGCCCCCACCTCGGCGCCGTCCAGCACGGTCGCGCCGATGCCCACCAGGGCGCCGGACCGCACCACGGCGCCGTGCAGGCAGGCCTGGTGGCTGACCAGGGCTCCCGGCTCCACGACGACCGGGTGGCCTTTGGGCGCTTCCAGCAGGCAGAGGTCGAGCAGGGCGCTGCCCCGGCCGACCCGGATCTCCTCGTCGTCCGCGCGCAGCACCGCGCCGGGCCAGACCGTGACGCCGGCCTCCAACACCACCCGGCCGATGATGCGGACCGAGACGTCGACCCAGGCCTCCGGGTCGATGGCGGGGGCGTGGCCGTCGAAGGGGGTGATGAGGTTGCGGATGGATGGTTCGTTTGGCATGCGTTTTTCCTGGTCTGGAAATCTTTGGAAATCCCCCCGGCCCCCCTTTTTCAAGGGGGGAGAGCTTCCTCACCGCAGCCCGCGCTTCACCAGGTCGTCGGCGATGGCGTTTTTCTGGGTGCCGCGCGTGCCGTCGAGGAGTTCGAGCATCTTGGCGTCCCGGAAGAAGCGCTCGACCTCGTAGTCCTGGATGTAGCCGTAGCCGCCCAGGAGCTGGACGGCCTCGTCGCCCACCTCGACGGCGGTCCGGCCGGCGCAGAGCTTGGCCATGGCGCTCAGCCGGGCGCCGCTCTTCCCATTCCTGGCGTCGAAGCTGCGGGCCGCCTGGTAGGTCAGCAGGCGCGCGGCCTCGATCTTGGTGGCCATCTCCGCCACCTTGTGGCGGGTGACCTGGAAATCGATGATCTTGGTCCCGAACTGCTCGCGCTGCTTGACGTAGGCGAAGGACCGGTCGAAGGCGCCCTGCGCCATCCCGAGCGCCTGGGCCGCGGCGAGGATCCGGCTCTCGTTCGAAAACGCCGCGACCTGATCATAGCCCCGGTTCTCCTCCCCCACCAGGTGGTCGAGCGGGACGCGCACCTGCTCGAAAACGACCTCGCCGATCGGCATCAGCCGGCAGCCGAGCTTCCTGCCGGCGTCGGCGACCTTCACGCCCGGCCGATCGGCCTCCACCAGGAAGGTGCTCAGCCCCCGCCCCGGTTCGGGGGCGCCCGCATCCGTGCGCGCCAGAACGACGTAAAACCCGGCCTGCGGCCCGGCATTGACGACGAAGCTCTTGGCGCCGTTGATGACCCAGGCGCCGCCGGTCCTCACCGCCGCGGTTTGCGACCGGGCGATGTCGTTTCCCAGCCCGGGCTCGGTGAGCCCGGCCCCGCAGAGGATGGCCCCCTCGGCCACTTTCGGCAGCCAGGCCTTCTTTTGGGGCTCCGTTCCGAACCGCAGCAGCAGCTCCGCGCCGCAGCCGGCCCGGCCCAGGCAGCAGCCCACCGAGGAATCCCCCCGGCAGAGCTCCTCGGCGATCAGCGCGTTTTCGAACACGCCCATCCCGGCGCCCGCATAGGCTTCCGGGAAATGGATTCCGATGAACCCCAAATCGGCCGCCTTTTTCCAGATCGCCTCGGGGAAGGCGCTCCCCTCGATCAGCGCCTCGATCACCTCCTTCTTGAATTCGCCGCGGACGAAGTCCCGCACGGCCTTCCGGATCTGAAGCTGGGATTGGTTCAACTCAAGGCTCACGGCGGTCCTCCTATTTCATCAGGCTCCGGGCGATGATGATGCGCTGAATCTCGCTCGTGCCCTCGTAGAGGCGATAGAGCCGAACGTCGCGCAGAAACATCTCGACCTGGTTGGCGGTCAGGCAGCCGTCCTCTTCCAGGATGTCCAGGGCCGCGTCGGCGATCCGGCTCGCCATCTCGGTGCAGAAGACCTTCACCATGGAGGCCTCGGCCGTGACCGGCTGGCCCCGGTCGCGCAGCCGGGCCGTGTGGTAGAGCATCTGCCGGGCCGCATAGGTCTGAACGGCCATGTCGGCCAGCGCGAACTGGTCGGCCTGCAGGCTCTCGCTGGACCGGCCGGAGGCGAGCTTTTGTTTTAGATGCTCCCGGCACACCTGCATGACTTTGCGGGAGGCCCCCAGAGCGCAGGCCCCCATGGAAAGGCGGCCCTTGTCGAGCACCTTCATCGCGGTGCGGAAGCCCTGCCCGACCTTCTCCAGGCCGCCGATCACGTTGTCCCGGGGGATCCGGCAGTCCTTGAAGACGAGCTCATGGGTGTGCGACCCCTTCAGCCCCATTTTCACGTCCGCCGCGCCCACCGTGAAGCCGGGCGTCCCCCGCTCCACGATGAAGGCGGTGACCCCGCCGGAGGCGCGCTTCTTCTCGTCGGTCAGGGCGATCACGGTGAAGAGCCGGGCCTCGCCCGCGTTGGTGATGAAGACCTTGTTCCCGTTCAGGACCCAATGGTCGCCCTCGAGGACCGCCGCGGTGCGGATGTTGGCCGCATCCGAGCCGGCGTCCGGCTCGGTCAGGGCGAAGGCGGTGGTGAACTCGCCGGAGGCGATGCGCGGCAGGTAGGCGCGCTTCTGCTCTTCGGTGCCGTCGTAGACGATCCCCATGGACCCGATCCCGTTGCTGGTGCCGATCCGGGAGCGGTAGCAGGCGTTGGTCTGGGTCAGCTCCTCGTAGACGAGCATCTCCTCCACGGTCGTCAGCCCGAGCCCGCCGTAGGCCCTGGGGACCGGCAGGCCGAACAGGCCGAGCCGGCGGATGGCCTCGACCGTCTCCTCCGGGATGCGCTCTTCTTTTTCCACCTGCAGGGAGATGGGTTCGAGGGTTGTCCGCACGAAGTCGCTGATCTTCGCGAGCAGCCGCCGGAACTCCTCGGATACCTCGATGTCAATCGGAATGGTACTCATGTCGGATCGATCGCTCCATCCTCGGTGAATTACTCCGGCAATAAAACATGTTCCATGCGGCCGAACCTCAACTCAATCAGACGCGCTCGAAGACGGCCGCGATGCCCTGGCCGCCGCCGCCGCAGATGGTGATGAGCCCCCGGCGGGCGCCCTGGCGCTCCATCTGGTTGAGCAGGGTGACGAGCCGCATGACGCCGGTGGCGCCGATGGGGTGCCCCAGGCTGATGCCCGAGCCGTTGACGTTGATCTTGCGGTCGTAGTCCTCGGGGTGAATCCCCATCAGCTTGGCGTCGGCGAGCATCTGCACGGCAAAGGCCTCCTGGATTTCGAAGAGGTCGATGTCCGCGATGCCGAGGTTGGCCCTGGCGAGCGCCTTCTTCACGGCCGTGTCCACGGCCGGGTAGGTGAGGGTCGGGTCGCAGGCCGCGTGCGCGCCGGCGACGAAGCGCGCCAGGACCTTCAGCCCCATGGCGCGGGCTCGGTCCTCGGAAACGAGCACCAGGGCGGCGGCGCCGTCGTTCTCGCTGGAGGAGTTGCCGGCCGTGCAGACCCCGTCCGGGTAGACCGGCTTGAGCCTGGCGAGCTTCTCCACGGTGGTGTCCGGCCGGGGGGTTTCATCGGCCGCGAACAGGGCCGCCTCGCCTTTTTTCCCCGGCAGCGGCACGGGCACGATTTCCGCGGCGAAGCGGCCCTCGCGCTGGGCCGCGACGGCCCGGGCGTGGGAGCGCGCCGCCCACTCGTCGGCGGCTTGGCGGGTGATGCCCTCGGCGCGGGCTGCGTTCTCGGCCCAGGACATCATGGAGTTGAGCTCGCCGTAGCGGCTGATGGGCTGGCTCATGACCCGCGCGCGCTGGATGCGGTCGTAGAAGGGGATGCCCCACATGGCAAGCGCGCCGTGGCCGCCGGGCATGAAGCCCCACTTGGGGTCGACCCGGCCGCCCAGCCCCCACTTGATGTCGCCCGGCAGGTAGAGCTCGGCGCGGCTCATGGACTCCATGCCGCCGGCCACGACCACCTCGGCGTTGCCGGTCTGGATCTTCATGACCCCGAAGAGCACGGCGTCGACCCCGGAGCAGCAGCGCCGGTCCAGCGTCAGCGCCGGCACCGACTCGGGCCAGCCGGCCGCCAGGAGCGCGAAGCGCCCGGCGTTGGCGCACTCGCCGTTCTGGTAGGACTGGCCCACGATGACGTCCTCCACTTGGCCGGGCTCGATCCCGGCGCGCGCCACCGCCGCGTTGAGCACCAGCGCCCCCAGCTCGGGCACCGGGACCTCGCGCAGGGAGCCGCCGTAGCGGCCGATCGGCGTGCGCGCGCCGGATGCAATGACGACGTTCTGCATATCCGCTCCTCCCGGATGGCTTCGGATAAAGGCCAATCTCGGCGTTGCCCTTCATCCCGCTGCCGCTGCGGCGTACGAAAAGTACGCCTCGCGGCACGGGAATCGCGCGCCTTGATCTTGGGCTCTGAAAATCCCCCGACCCCCTTTGCCAAAGGGGGAGACCGATTGAACTTTAGGCACTTTAGGCGATTAAGGCATTTTAGGCACTATCTTTTATTCCGCCGTCGGCCCCAAGATCAGGCGCTGGGGGTCCACGTCCTGGCGCAGGATAGTGAGCTCCTCCGGGCTCGGGGGAACGGCCTCCTGCGCGCGCGAGACGTCCAGGGCGAATCCGGTGTGCTCGGCCACCTGCGCGGGGGTCACGCCCGGGTAGTATTCGTGGAGATACATGCGCCGGCTCTCCTCCTCGAACTTCATCACCCCCAGGTTGGTCACGACGGCGATGGGGCCGCCGCGGGCGTAGCCGGCGCGCCGCCGCGAATCCCCGCCCTGGAGCCAGCCTGCGCTGGAGAGATAGTCCACCTTTTCCACGAAGCGCTTCTTCTCCTGCTGCATGAAGATGATCACCCCGAAGGCCTGGCTGGCGGCGTCGCAGGCGCCGCCGCAGCCGGGAAAGCGCACCTTGGGACGGCGGTAGTCCCCCAGGCAGGTGGAGTTGATGTTGCCGTAGGGATCGATCTGGGCCGCGCCCAGGAAGGCGATGGTGCGCAGGCGGCGGTGCACCAGCAGCGAGAAGGCGTCGATCAGGCCGGAGTTCATGCAGGTGCCGGTCATGACGCGCGGGTCGGCCACGGCGAGCGGCAGCTCGGCCAGGGCCGGGTCGATGCCGCCCGTCTCGAAAAAGACCACGGCCTGGGGCGCGTGGATGCGCTTGGCCACGGTGGCGGCCAGCATGGAAAGGCCGGTGCCGGCGAAAAGAATGTCGCCGTTGTTGACAAAGCGCCCGGCGGTCAGCGCCATCATTTCCTTGTCCGTGTAGGCTTGAGCCATGCGGCACCTCCCTGCTCAGCGGCGGTCCAGCCCGGGCGCGTAGCCCAGGGTGGAGTTGGCCCTGATGCGCATCAGGTCGGCGGCCCCGACCTTGGCCAGGTAGGCCTCCTGGTCGGCCACGCCGTAGACCCATTCGTCCAGGTATCGGCGGAAGCGGTCGTCGTCGCCGGCCACCTGCCGGTACATGCTCAGGTGGCGCGGGTCGTAGTCGTAGTAATAGTGGCAGGCCGTCGGATGGGCCCCGAAGGGCGCCGGCACCACCGCGTCCACCAGGAAGGGCGGCAGCGAGTTCTGGTCCGGGTCCTGGCGCAGGAACCCGGCGGGCACCACCTCCTCGCAGGTGACGATGACGCGGTCGGCGGCCTTGGCCTGCTCGACGTCGAGGAAGGTGAGCCCCTTGATGCGCACGGTGCCGTCCTCGCCGACATACTGGGCGTGGACGAGGGCCACGTCGGGCGTGAGGGCCGGCAGGAGCACGACCGGCTCCGGGTCCGGGTTGAACGGGTTCGAGGAGACGACCGCCTTGCGGGTCGGGATTTTGCCGCGGCCGCGCAGCTCCGGGCCGAAGCCCTCCCGGCCGAGCACGTCGGTTTCGAACCCCGAGCGGCTGGGGATGAATGGCAGGTTCAGGGCGCCGGCCAGAAACCGCAGGCTCATGTGGAAGTTGGAGTAGTCCTCCACCTGCACTTGGCCGGACTGCACGGCCTTGCGGAAGCGGATGCCGGTGGGCGCGAACCGGCCGGTGCCGCCGTAGGCGAGCTCGAGGCGGCGGACCGCGCCGGCTCCGACCAGCAGGTCCATGGCCTGGCCGTGGGAGTGCATCACCAGGTGCAGGCCGCGGCGGCCCTGGCGGATGATCTCGCGCGCGATGACCATGGCGTTGCGGTTGACCGTGAACCCGCCGAGCGCGATCATGTCGCCGTCCTTGACCAAGCGCCGCACGGCTTCGGCGGCGGTCATGAGCTTGCTCTTCACATCGAGGCTGTCGTTCATGGGGATGGTTCCTGTTCCGTGTCCAGCCCGCAGGCGAGCCGGATGATTTCAAGCAGGGCCAGTTCGCGCCGGGCCTGCAGGCGTTCTTTTTGGTCGGGCGCCCAGTCGTAGAATCCCCGGCCGGACTTGGCGCCGAGCTCACCGGCCAGCACCCGGCGTCGCAGGAGCTCCGAGGGTGTCGTGCGGTTGTCCAGGTCGGGGAGCACGGTCTGCTGCACGGCGTAGGTCACGTCCAGCCCGCCCAGGTCGGCGCGCTCGAGCGGGCCCATCAGGGCGTAGCGCAGGCCGAAGCCGTACTTGACGACCCGGTCGACGTCCTCGGGGCTGGCGATGCCCCGCTCCACCAGATACAAGGCTTCGCGCTGCAGGGCGTGCTGCAGCCGGTTGCCGAGGAAGCCCGGCACCTCGCGGCGCACCAAGACGGGCTCCTTGCCGGCCGCGGTGACGAGCGCCCGGGCCTCGTCCACGCTCAGGTCGCTTGTTTTATCCCCGCGCACGATTTCCACGCAGGGGATGACCGCGGCCGGGTTCCAGAAGTGGGCGCCCACCAGGCGTTCGGGCCGCTGCAGGCCGCGGGCCATGGCCGTGACGGACAGGGCCGAGCTGTTGGTGCACAGGAGCGCCTCGGCTCCGGCCGAGGACTGGGCCGAGGCCAGCAGCTCCTGTTTGAGCCCGAGATCCTCGGGTGCGGCTTCGATCACCACTCCGGCGCCGCCGCAGGCGTCTTCAAGCCCGCGGCAGAGCGTGAGATTCTCCAGGCAGCGCTCGGCCTCACCGGGAGTGTGCAGGCCCAGCTTCAAAAATGGCTCCAAGCCTCGCCGGATGCGCTGAGGGGCCGCCTTAAGGGCCGCAGGCGACGGGTCGTAGAGGCGCACCGGATGGCCGCGGACGGCGAAGACCTGCGCGATGCCGTGGCCCATGGTTCCGGCGCCCAGGATGGCGATGGGCTGCATGCTGCTACCTATTCCCTGCAAGTGGTTTTCTCGCACCAAATCGAAAAATCAGCCTGGAAGGGTCTGCGGCTCTCAGGGCCCGGCGCAA
>CAYRUF010000094.1:0-8579 GCA_964427375.1 uncultured Desulfatibacillum sp.
GCGCCATTCCTCACGGCGGGGAAATCGACGGGCATAATTTGCCCCGCTCCCTCTTTGACCAGGAAGTATGGGGGATTTTTAAACGGCAACCGGCTCGGCAAGTCAGCCCTCAGGCCGTTGCCTGTTTCTTGCGGAACTCCGCCAGCGGGCCGATGGTTTTTCGGAGCAGGATTTCGGAGCGGCCGTCCACGAGAAAATGCTTGAGCTCCCCGACCACCTCGCAGACCAGGTTGCCGGTGTCCACAAGACGTTGTTTCCGGGTGCTACTTCAGGCCGCTCATGATGCCCCGCACCGCCGCGGGAATGTCCGCCGGCATCACGATCACCTTGGCGTTCTGCGAGGCGGACATGCTGCTCAGGGCATCCACGTATTTTTCGCCCAACAGGTAGACGACCGGAAGCTCGTTCTGCTGGATGGCTTCGGTCACCTTCTGGATGGCCCGCTGGGTGCCCTCGGCGAGCACCACCTTGGCCTGGGCATCGCGCTTGGAGGCCTCGAAGCGGCCTTCGGCTTCCAGCACAGCGGCGGCTTTCTGGCCGTCCGCGCGGGTCACCATGGCGCGTCGCGCGCGCTCCGCCGCGGCCTGCTCCTCCATGGCCTTCTGCATCGTGTCCGAGGGCTTGATGTCCTGGATTTCGACAGTCTTCAGCGTGATCCCCCAGTCGGCGATGTCGTCCGATATGGCCGTCTTCAGCTTGGCCTTGATGTGGTCCCGGGAGGAAAGGGCGTCGTCCAGGTTCATCTCGCCCACGATGGAGCGCAGCGACGTCTGCACCAGGTTCTGGATGGCGAGAATGTAGTTCTCCACGCCGTAGACCGCCTTTTCCGGCGAAACGATGTTGATGTAGGCAATGGCGTTCACAATCAGGACCGCGTTGTCCCGCGTGATCACCTCCTGGGAGGGGATATCCATCACGATGTCTTTAGTCGTGACCTTGTGAGCGACCGTATCGATGTAGGGCAGAATGATGTTCAACCCCGGGAGCAGGGTTTTGTGGTACTTGCCGAGGCGCTGGACGACGTACTTGCTACCCTGGGGCACGATCCGCACCCCCAGCGTGATGGTGATCAGCACCAGGACCACAAAGACAATGGTGATGGCCATCTCGGGCATGTGAGATCTCCTTCCTTGTTTTCAGGCAGATTGAGGGGGTGATTCGATGAAAAATCCAACCGGCGCTGGAGTCAACGTTTGGTGACGATCAGCGTGTTTCCGGATATGTCCGCGACGGCCACCCGGTCCCCGGCCGCCACTTTCTGCTTGCAGATGAACGGCCACTCCTCGGCGCCGAGCAGAGGGGTCGTGAAGCGCACCGTTCCGCGGCTGTTCTCCTCCGGAGCGCGGATCACCTGGCCGATTTCCCCCAGGACGGCCTCGCGCGAAATCCCGGCCGTGGTGCGGTCGGCCATGAGGGGCTTGAACAGCTTGAACCAGAGATAGGTCATGCAGCCGGAGCCCAGCGCCCACAGGAAAAGCTGCCACTTGAAGGTCGTCGCGGGGGCCACCAGGAGCACGCCGCCGACGATGAGGCCGGCCAGCCCGAACCAGAAGATGGTGAAGCTCGGGACGAAGAGTTCAGCGATGATCAGGAGCATCCCGAAAACCACCCAGTGCCAGTATTGGGGCTGAAATTCCATGGTCTTATCCCGGATCGAATCGAAACTGGAAGCAAGGAAAGTATACTCCATGCGATTCCGGTATGCAAATTCGGCGCGCCTCAATCGGGCAAACGGGTCTTGACGAGCCGGCTTGGGTCGTAGCCCTTCTGCCGCACCCGCTCCTGGATGCGGTCATAGAGGCCGTCGTCCATGCGGTCCGTTCGGCTCAGGATCCACAGGTAGTCGCGGCTCGGGTGGCCCACCACGGCATAGTCGTAATCGCGGCCGAGGTCGATGATCCAGTAGTCGCCGCGGAACGGCCAGAAGAACTGGACCTTGAGCTTGGCGTTTGTCGTCGGGTCCGTTACCCAGGCCCGGCCCCGAGCCGAGTCCGGGGCGCCGTTCGGAGCTTTGCGGCATTGATTCAGGACCTCGATCTCCCCGTCCGGCCGGAGGGTGTAGTCGGCGGTTGATTCGAGGCAGCCTTTCTGGAACCAGGTGGGGAAGCTGGCAATCTCGTACCAGCGGCCGACATAGCGGCCCAGGTCGACCGTGGGCACGGTTTCGAGCGGCGGTGGCGGCGCCGAGGCGCATCCCAGGATGAAACCGGCGATCACCATCAAATTGGTCCAAAGCACAGGGCGCTCCTTTCGTTTCCCCCTTGGGAAAAGGAGGTCAGGGGGATTTTGACCTCGGTCATCGCGGCAGGATGCCGCTCCCACAAACAGCGTCCAAAACCCGACTCGGCTGCGGACTTATCGTAATTCGGCCGGGCGAATTTTCAAGATTGAACGGTCGGATTCGGCCGCCCGGCTGCGCAGGCCGGTTGACTCGCCTGGCGATATTCCGTAAAAAGTCCCTTCGACCCAATCGGGAGAGGCAACATGGAAACACCATTCGTCCGGATCCAATTCGTTCTGAACGGCCAGCCGAGATCGGCTGAGTTCACGGCCGACACCACGGCGCTCAGGCTTATCCGGGATGTTTTGAAGCTGAAGGGCACCAAGGAAGGCTGCGGCATCGGCGAATGCGGCGCCTGCACGATCATCGTCGACGGCCGGGCGGTGAATTCCTGCCTGATGCTGGCGGCCCAGCTCGACGGCCGCACGGTCGAGACCGTCGAAGGGCTGGGAACGCCGGAGGCCCCGCACCCCATCCAGGAGGCGTTGGTTCACGGCCACGGCGTCCAGTGCGGGTTCTGCACGCCCGGCCTGCTCATGAGCACCAAGGCCCTGCTCGCCGAAAACCCGTCGCCGACGCGGCCGGAAATCGCCACGGCGATCGCCGGCAACCTTTGCCGCTGCACGGGCTACCATCACATCGTCGCCTCCATCGAATCGGCCGCCGCCCAGGGGTCCTCCAAGGATTGACCGTCCATGCAGTATATCCGGCCTGAAACCCTCGACGAAGCGCTCGATCACCTCGGACGGCACGGCGGTTCGACCCGGATTCTAGCGGGCGGAACCGATCTGGTGGTCGACCTGCGCAACGGCGAGCCCAAACCCGAATGCCTCCTGGATGTGAGCCGGCTGCCCGAGCTCAAGGGGATCGACGCCACCCCGGAAGGCATCAGCGTCGGCGCCGGAGTCACGCTCGCCGAAATCGAATCCTCCGAGGTTCTGCAGCGGCATGCACCCGCCCTGCGGAGGTGCAGCCTCACCTTCGCCAGCCGCCAGATCCGCAACGTGGCAACGATCGGCGGCAACGTCGCGCACTGCTCGCCCTGCGGAGACACCGTGCCGCCGCTGGTCATCCACGAGGCCCGGGCGGTGCTGGCGGGCAAGGCCGGCCGGCGCGAGATCCCGGTGGAGGCCATCGCTTCCGGCCCTTATTCCTGCTCGCTGCCGCCAAACGAGATCATCGTCCGGTTCATCCTTCGGCCGGCTCCCGATGTCACGTTCGCCGACTTTCAAAAGATCGGGCGCCGCCGGTCGCTGGCCATCGCCCGCATCAACGCGGCCGCCATGGCACGCCAGAAACCGGACGGGGAAATCGCCTTCCTGCGGTTTGCGCTGGGCTCCTGCACGCCCACGCCCCAGCGCCTGCCGGAGGTCGAAGACCATCTTATAGGCCGGCGGCCCACCTCACGGCTCATCTGGGAAGCCGCCAGCATCCTGGCCGAACGCACCATCGCGACCACCGGCCGGCGTCCGTCGGCCGCATACAAAGAGACCGCCATCCAGGGGCTGTTCGTGAGAATGCTGACCCCACTGTTGAAGACATGACGAACGCACTACACTGCATCGGCCGGAGCATCCCCCGCGTCGGCGCCTTCGAAAAAGTCACGGGCACGGCCCTGTTCAGCGCGGACATCGAACTAAACGCCCCGCTGACCCTCAAAGCTCTGCGCAGCGACCGCCCGCACGCCGAAATCGTGAGCATCGATTTGGAAAAGGCGATGGCGATTGAAGGGGTGGCGGCGGTATTCACCGCCAAAGACGTCCCGGGCAAAAACCGGACCGGCATCATCGTCAAGGACCAACCGATTCTGGCGACGGAGAAGGTGCGCTGCATCGGCGAACCGGTGGCGCTGGTGGCCGCCGAAACCGAGGCAGCGGCCGAACGCGCGCTGAAGGCCATCGAGGTCGTCTACCGCGACCTGCCCGCGGTGTTCGACCCCGAAACGGCCATGGCGGAGGGCGCCCCCTGCGTGCACGCCAAGGGCAACGTGATGGCGACGCGGGCCATCCGCCGGGGGGATGCCGCGGCGGCCTTCGCCCGCTGCCGGAGCGTCATCGAGAAGACCTACCGGACGACGTTCGTCGAACATAACTACATCGAACCCGATGCCGGGGCCGGTTTCGTCGACAGCGACGGGACGCTCGTCATCTATGCCTCCACCCAGAACCCCCACTACGACCACCAGGACGTCGTGACCGTTCTGGGGCTTCCCGACGAAAAGGTCCGCATCATCCAGGCCGCCACCGGCGGCGGGTTCGGGTCGAAGCTCGACTTGAACGTCCAGGCCTTCATCGGGCTGGCCCTCTACCATCTCCAGCGGCCGGTGCGCTACGTCTACACGCGCGAGGAGGCCTACCTCGCCACGGCCAAGCGCCATCCCCTCGTGATGCGCATGAAGACCGGCACCGATGCGAACGGGCGCCTGCTCGCCCTGCAGGCAACGATCATCTGCGACACGGGCGCCTATGCCTCCTACGGCCCGGCGGTCGCCAACCGCGCCCCGGTGCACGCCACCGGCCCATACGAAATCGAAAACGTGGACATCCTCAGCTACGGGGTCTACACCAACAATCCCTTCTGCGGCGCCATGCGGGGGTTCGGCACGCCGCAGATCGCATTCGCCCACGAGAGCCAGATCGATCTGCACGCCCAGGACCTCGGCCGGGACCCCTTGGCCATGCGCCGGCTCAACGCCCAGCGGGTCGGATCGACGACCGCAACCGGCCAGGTGCTCTCGGCCAGCGTCGGCATCGGCGACTGCCTGTCCGCGATCCAGCCGTATTACGAAGACGCCCGCCGCAGCTGGGCCGGCAAACCAGCCGGGCCCTACCGGAAGCGCGGGATCGGGATCGGCGCCATGTGGTACGGAATCGGCAACACCGGCGTCCAGAACCCCTCCACGGCCCGCGTCGAAATGAGCCTGAAGGGCGCCGTCACGGTGTTCACCGGGTGCGCCGACATCGGCCAGGGTTCCTCCACCGTGCTCGCACAGATCGCGGCCGAAGTACTCGGTCTGGAGGTCCGGGACATCCGTCTGGTTGCCGCCGACACCAAACACACCACCAACGCCGGCGCCACCTCCGCCAGCCGCCAAACCTACATCTCCGGCAATGCGGTCAAACAAGCCGCCGAGAAGCTGGCGGAAGTCCTGAAAACCGAAGCGGTCAATCGGCTCAAGGTCGCCAAGTCCGCACTGGTGATCGCGGGCGGCTATGTGGCCGTCCGCGAAGCGCCCGAGCAGCGCGTCTCCTTGGCGGAGCTGGCCCGCCGGGCGCATTCCAGGGGCATCGCGCTTACCTGGCAGGGTTATTTCGACCCGGAAACCGTACCGCTCGACCCGCAGACCGGGCAGGGCGTCCCCTACGCCACCTATGCCTTCGCCGCCCAGCTGGCGCTGGTCAGCGTCGATGTGCTTACCGGCGAGGTGGCGGTGGAAAAGATCGTGGCGGCCCACGACGTGGGCAGAGCCGTGCACCCCGAAAACGTCATCGGCCAGATCTGCGGGGGCGTGGCCATGGGCCTGGGATTCGCCCTGATGGAGGAGTTCGAGCCCGGCCAGACCGCCTCGATGAAGGACTACCACATCCCCACCTGCGCCGACATGCCGGAAATCGTGCCCATCATCGTCGAATCGCCCGAGCCGAGCGGCCCCTTCGGCGCCAAGGGCGTGGGCGAGCCGGCGCTCATCCCCACCGCACCTGCCGTGCTGAACGCCATCGCCGACGCGCTCGGCACCCGCATCTACGCCCTGCCGGCCAACCTGGAGCGGGTGCTCGCGGCCAGCATCGCCGCCGGACACTTCCAGCCGGCGCCGTAGCAGCCAAAGAACAAAGCCCTCTCCTACCATTGATGGAAGAAAAGACTATGGTGTGGAAACAGGCGCTTCAGCCGCTCGGTTTTACCGGCGAAGAGACGGCCCGTCAGCGAGGCAGCCGGCGGCGACCCCCTCGCCCCCGGCTTCCCGCGAGGCTGCGAGGCTATCCCGTTATTTTTTGCGTTGACACCCTCGGCCCCAAAATTGTAGACAATAAACAAAAGACAGCCCGCAACCCCCTTCTACGCCGGAGCACGTCGCGCTTCATCCACGAACGGGCTCGACACCTACGCAGGAGACCGCGCAGACATCATGAAAGTCGAATCCATCGTCGACCGCACCGTCAAGCGCCTGGAGGAAATGATCGTCAAGGGCAAGCTCCGGCCCGGCCAGCAGGTCAAGGAGCAGGAGATCGCCGACCGGCTCGGCGTCAGCCGGCCGCCCGTGCGCGAGGCCTTCAAGCAGCTGGAGGCCGAGGGGCTGGTGCGGCGCGAGCCGCGTCGCGGGGTGTTCGTATCCGAGCTGAGCCACCAGGACATCTGGGAGATTTACACGCTCAAGACCGCCCTCTACACTCTGGCCGCGGTGCTCGCGATCGACCAGCTGACCCCGGCCGGCGTGGAAAAGCTCGAAAAAATCGTCGGCCAGATGGAGGCGCTCGTCGCGGGCGGGAAGCCGGACATCGTCCGCTACGAAGAGCTGAACCATCAATTCCACGACGCCACGGCGCTCATTGCCGGCCACGGCCGACTGAAGAAAATTCAGCAGTCCATCAACAACCAGGTCAAACGCATGGCTTACCGATCCCTGGCGGACCGCCGCCACCTGGAGCAGTCCTGCCGGTACCACCGCGACATCCTGAACGCCATCAAGGCCCGCGACAAGACGCGCGCCGAAGCCCTTACACGCGAGCACATTCAACGGGGGATGGCCGTCCAAGGTGAAATGAAAGCCGATTCTCATGGAGATCCGCCGGATCCCAAACGAACCAAGGAGGCTCTGCATGCTGCTGCCCGAAGTCCAGAAGCACTACGGTAAACTGAAATATCTGATCGGCGGGGAGTGGGTCGATTCCACGTCCACCCGCATCGAGCCGGTTCCAAACCCGGCCACGGGCGAGGCCATCGCCGAACTGCCCCAGGCCGCGCCGGAAGAGGCGCTGGCGGCCGTTGCCGCCGCGCATGCCGCGTTCCAGAGCTGGAGGAACGTTCCCATGCGCGAGCGCGCCTATATGCTCTTCACGCTGCACAACCAGTTCCGCGAGAACACGGACATGCTCTGCCGGGTCCTCGTCCAGGACCACGGCCGCACCATCGAAGAGGCCAGGGGCACGCTCGCCCGCGTGCTGGAAAACATCGAATCGGCCTGCTCGGCGGCCTACGGCCTGGTCAAGGAGAACGCCGGGATCCTGAACCTGGCCAACGGCATCGACGAATACCTCTTCTGGGAGCCCCTGGGCGCCTTCCTGATCGTCACCCCCGGCAACATCCCCATGCACGCCTGGTCGTCGTTCGTGCCCTACGCGCTCGCCGCCGGCTGCACGGTCGTCGTCAGCCCCAGCCGCCAGGACCCGGTGGCCGCCGAGATGGTGAACCGGGTCGCGCTCGAGGCCGGCTTTCCCAAGGGCGTCATCAACATGATCCACGGCGGCCGCACCATCAACAAGCTGATCCTGGACGACCCCCGCATCCAGGGAGTGGGCTTCATCGGGTCCAACCGCGCCGGCTGGGAGCTCTACGAGCAGTGCGGCCGACTCGGCAAGCGCTCGTCCATCAACGGCAACGGCAAAAACCTGCTCGTCATCATGCCGGACGCCGATCTCGATTCCGCCGTGCCCTGGATGCTGCGGGCCTGCTTCGGCATGACCGGCCAGCGCTGCCTGGGCGTGGACAACGTCGTCGTCCTAGGCGACATCTACGACGAGGTCAAGGCTCGGTTCAAGGACGCTGCCGCCCAAATGAAGCTCGGCTACGGGCTGGACACCGAGGTCGAGATGGGGCCCTACGCCACGGCGGCCGGCCGCGACAAGGTCCGGCAGTGGATCGAACAGGCGTTGAAGGACGGCTGCAAGCTGGTCCTGGACGGCCGCGGAACGAAAGCGAAGGACTACCCCAGCGGATTTTTCATGGGCCCCACCATTCTCGAAGGCGCCGACGTGGACATGCCGAGCGCCAAGGAGGAAGCCTTCGGCGCGGTGGCGGCCCTCATTCGGGGCGACAGCCTGGAGCAGGCCATCGACTGGATCAACACCAAGACCAACCTCGGCCACTCGGCCTGCATCATGACCCAGAGCGGCAGACACGCCCGCAAGTTCATGCGCGAGGTCAACGTCGGCAACGTGGGCGTCAACGTGGGCGTGGCCCAGCCCTACTCGTTCTTTCCGCTGGGCTCCCGCCGGGCATCGTTCCTCGGCAACGCCAAATCCCGGCTCGCCTCCATGAAGCTCTTCATGGACGAAAAGACCGTGACGGCGCGGTGGGTGTA
>CAYRUF010000095.1:0-8543 GCA_964427375.1 uncultured Desulfatibacillum sp.
GAGCAGGCATTGGAAAATCGTCTGCGGTTTGAACGATTGCTGTCGGACCTTTCTGCCAGATTCGTTAAGACCCCGCCCCATCGGGTGGACGCGGAGATTGATTACGGGCTAAAACAGATTCTAGAATTCCTCCAGGTCGACCGGGTCGGGCTGCTGCGCTCTTCACCGGATGCGTCCACCTACCGGATCACCCACGCCGTTTACGCCGAGGATGTTCCCGCTGTCCCCATCGAGAGCGAACTGCCCAGGTCCATTCACCCGTGGGCGGCCGAAAAACTGGCGGATAAGCACGAGGTGGTGTCTTTCTCGCGGCTCGATGATCTGCCGCCTGAGGCGGATGTGGACAAACAGACATACGCCGAAATGGGTATTCGATCCGCCCTGGACATCCCCATCAGCACCGGCGGGTCCGCGGTTTACGTTATCGTCATCAATGCGGTAAAAAGCGAGCGGGTCTGGCCGGAGGAACTCATCCCGCGGCTGCAGCTTCTCGGAGAGATATTCGTGAACGCGATCGAGCGCAATCAGATCAGGCTCGATCTGGAAAAGCGCCTCCGGGAGATCGACCAGCTCAAACAAAGACTCGAGAAGGAGAACATCTATCTCAATGAGAAAATCAACCTGGTGGCGGGTCATACGGAGATCGTGCGGCAGAGCCTTGCCATGAAAAAAGTGCTGTCTCGGGCCGAGCAGGTGGCCCGGACTGACTCCACGGTCCTTATCCAGGGTGAAACCGGCACGGGAAAGGAACTTGTGGCCAAGGCGATTCACCGTTTGAGTTCCAGGAAAGACCGGCTCCTGGTGACAATCAACTGCGCCTCCCTGCCGCCCACACTGATCGAAAGTGAACTCTTCGGCCGGGAAAAGGGGGCATACACAGGCGCCCTCACCAAGATGATCGGTCGTTTCGAAGTTGCCGACGGCTCCACGCTTTTTCTCGATGAGATCGGGGAGATTCCCCTCGATCTCCAGGGCAAGTTGCTGCGGGTCTTGGAAGAAGGCAGTTTTGAGCGCCTGGGCTCGACGAAGATGCTGCACGTGGACGTCCGCATCATTGCCGCCACCAACCGGGACATCGGCGAGGAAGTCAAGGCGGGGCGTTTCAGAAAAGATCTTTATTACCGGCTAAATGTATTTCCCATCGCAATTCCGCCCCTCCGGGAGCGTCCCGAGGATATTCCTCCGCTCGTCTGGGCGTTTGTCAGGATGTTTCAAGAAAGGATGGGGAAGGAGATCGAAACGATCTCGAAGAAAACAATGGAAGCGCTGCAATCCTATTCCTGGCCGGGCAACGTAAGAGAACTGAAAAATATAATCGAACATGCCATGATCATGAGCAACGATAAAACCCTGGCCGTACGCCTGCCTCAACCCGGATCCCTGGAAACAGACGCCGCTCAAACCCTCCAGGAGCTGGAGCGAAGACATATAGCGGCCGTGCTGGAGAAGACCGATTGGCGGCTCAGCGGCAAGGGCGGTGCCGCCGAGGTTCTTGGTTTAAAGCGGACTACCCTCGGCGCGAAAATGAAGAAATTGGGTATCAAACGATCCAACAAGACTCAAGACAATGGCTAAATAATGCCTATTGGCAATATGTTGCCATATCAAATTTTCCCCCTCCGTCTTAACCGCTCCCCCTTTTTCCGCTAAAAGCATATTGATATCAGCGGTTTGAAAGAATATGAATCCTTCCTCTTTTCAATGGCACACTCTTCGCGATCTGTCTTTTGTAACTTTAAAAGCAGCGGCCGATTATCCCTATCCAAGAGGATCGACACGTTCTGCAGAATAAACGGAAAAATACGCTGGAAAATGATGAGCGAGGGCAGAGATGGTTCTGGCGACCTTAAGGATGGCACTACCGCTTCAAAAGCGTGGTGAGGCCTTGAAAATCCTCAAATCGATGGTTGTTCGAAACCAATCCCGGCCGGATGACTGCGTTTTCAGCCGTATATGCGAGGACTCACTGGAAGATAACATCCTTCAATTCGAAGAAATGTGGAAAAGCCAGGAGGAACTCGAACGCCATCTCCGCTCAGACGACTACCACAAGGTGCTCCTGGTCCTGGAAATGGCCTTGAAGCAACCCGAGATCCGGTTCGACACCATTTCGAATTCCACGGGCATTGAGACCATCGAAAAGGCTAGAGGCCACGCAAAATGAACTTGCCGTGCTGGTTGTTGGCAACTTAATCGAAAGCCATGAATGGAGCGGATGAATGACCAAAATGACCATGCAGCCCCGGAAAATACGACCCTCTCGAAGAGTGTTCACGGTGCTGGCAATCATCATGACACTCGGTTCCCCTCCGGTGGTCGCCGCAGCTGAAGCGGGGCTAGACGCCAGTGCCATCCTGCTGAAAATGGCAAACTACCTTGCCAAGGCGCCAGCCTTCAGCGTGACGGTTCGCAGCGGCTATGATGCGATTCAGGTGGACGGCCAGCGGATCGAGTTCGGTGAAGAGCGGCGTATCCTGCTCCAGCGTCCAGACCGGGTGCGCGTCGAAACCAAACGCAGCGACGGCGATCGCGGGATGATTCTGTTTGACGGCAAGAGGATCACGGCCTTCAAGGCTGATGAGCATGTCTATGCCCGCGTGGAGAAATCCGGGACGGTGGATGACGCGGTGGCCTACCTGGTCGGTGATCTGCAACTGATCATGCCCTTGGCCCGGATGTTCCTCACCACCTTCCCGCAAGATATGGAGAAGCAGTTCACAGAGGTCAAACATGTCGAGGAGAATGCTCTCTTCGACGTTCCGACCGACCATCTGGCCGCCCGTTCGGCGGACGTGGATCTGCAGGTGTGGATCACGCAGGGCGAGCAGCCTCTGCCGCGCCGGATTGTGCTCACCTACAAGAATGCACCCGGGCAGCCCCAGTTCCGTGCCGACCTGTCCGAGTGGAACCTCACTCCCAAGGTGGACGCGGGCAGCTTCGTCTTCAACCCGCCGGCGGATGCAGAGCAGATCCCGTTCCTTGCTCCGGTGCGCCGGAAGGGTTCTTACACCACACAGAAAGGAGACGCACAATGATTTTGAAGTCTCCACTCTTGGTTCTGCTTGTCGGAGCGATGTTCCTGTTCCTGACAACGTTTACAGGCATGGCTGAAGCCCGTGGCGCTGGAGGCGGCAGGAGCGGCGGCTTCTCGCGCAGCAGCGCGGCGAGTGGCGGCAGCTTCTCTTCCCGCTCCGCAGCACAGCCCTCGACCCGGCAGGCGGGGGCCGTTCAGCGTCCGACGCAGCCTTCGACCGACCCGGACAAAGCCGCCCAGCGGTCAGCCCGGCAAGGTAGTCGCGAGGCAAGCACCGCGGAGCGCCAGACGCAGCGCCAGGAAAGTCAGGGCAGCCGCCAAGAAGGCACCGCGGAGCGCCAGAAGCAACGTCAGGAAAGTCAGGGCAGTAGCCAGGAAGCCACCGCGGAGCGCCAGACGCAGCGCCAGGAAAGTCAAGGCAGCCGCCAGGAAAGTGCTGCGGATCGCCAGAAGCAACGTCAGGACACCGCCGGCGAGAATCAGGGGAACCGTCAGGACTATGCCGAAGAGTCCCGTGAAGATTGGCAGCAGCACCAGAATCAGAACCGCGAGGACCGGCAGGACTTTTATGAGGACGAGCACCACGACTGGGACCATCATTGGCATGACGATGGTGATGTCGCCGCGGCGTTCGTCGTCGGTGCCGCCGTGGGTGTCACGGCCGCCGCGGCAGCGTCGCAACCGACCTACGTGACGACACTTCCGTGTACCGCTACGGTTGTCGTCAAGGGCTCCGTCACCTACTACCAGTGCGGAACAACCTGGTACACCCGCGGCTATCAGAGCGGCACCGTCATCTACATCGTCGGCCCGCCGCCTGGCCCTTAAAACCGGTCTGTGTCTTAACTCAACAATTATGGCTGGAATGCAACCAGCTCGCAAAGCGCGATCGATACCAAGACTGGCGGAATCCTTGTGAACCTACAGCAAGTTAGTTAAAATTCAGAAGCCATGACACGGATACTCAACGATGAGACACTACGGATACTTTTTCTGGTGATGCTGGCCTCGGCGCTGGCCACTCAGGCCCGGGCTCAGGAAGATCAGGCCGCGGAACTGGCCAAGAAGCTGGCGAACCCAGTGGCCTCGCTGATCAGCGTGCCGTTGCAGTACAACTACGACAAGTACGGCGGGGCGGCCGACGGCGCCGCGGTCAATAGTCTCATCCTCCAGCCGGTGATCCCGTTCTCCCTGAACGACAAGTGGAATTTGATCACGCGCACCATTGTGCCGTTCGTCGATCGGCAGGATTTCCCGCTTAGTGCGATGAATGAATCGGGTCTTGGCGATATTACCGCCAGCCAGTTTTTCTCTCCAAAGAACCCGACTGCCGACGGTTTGATCTGGGGGGTGGGGCCGGTCGAGCTTCTGCCGACGGCGACGGACGATGTGCTCGGCAGCGAACAGTGGGGGATCGGGCCGACGGCGGTGGTGTTGAAGCAGGAAGGGGGCTGGTCGATCGGCCTACTGGCCAACCACATCTGGTCCGTGGCCGGCGACGACGACCGGGAGGATATCAACGCCACCTTCCTGCAACCCTTCATCAGCTATAACACTGAAACGCATACGACCATCGGCCTGGTCACGGAATCGATCTACGATTGGGAAAATAAACAGTGGTCGGTGCCGGTGATTCCCGGGGTGGCGCAGATGCTCAAGATCGGTCCGCAGATATTCCAGCTCGCTGCTTTCGGGAAATATTGGGCCAAGTCGCCGGACAACGGTCCCGAGGGGTGGGGACTAAGGGTGCAGTTGACGCTGGTGTTCCCCAAATAGGCCGGGCACGCGGCTGTTGGTGTCACCGCTCAGGAGCATATTCGTGATTGCCAAATCTGCAACTATATGAAGTGAATATCAGGTTAAGGACCTTGAGAGGAGCACAGGTTATGGGACGGAGCTTAACGCAGTTTGCAGAACATTGCCCGCTGCAGCACAGGGCCGTGGACGGCCCGCGGGCAAGAACGCGGAGCCGCAAGCCGACACTCCGGCTGTTGGGTGTGCTGGCCGTCGTCGGCATCTTCGCGGCATGCCTTGCGCCGCAAAGTGCCCTGGCGGCTGACCCTCCCAAACGCCCGAATATCGTCATCATCCTTGGCGACGACCTGGGATTTGCCGACATGGGCTCGTTCGGCAGCGAGATCAAGACGCCGAATCTCGATTCGCTCGCGGGGGACGGGGTGCGCTTCACGAACTTCTACACGCACGCGACCTGCTCGCCCACGCGATCCATGCTGCTGACAGGCGTCGATAGCCACTTGAACGGCTTGGGCAACATGGACGAGTGGGCGGCGCCCAACCAGTGGGGCGTGGACGGCTACGAAGGCCACCTCAACGACCGGGTGGTGACGCTGCCGCAGCTGCTCAAGGAGGCCGGGTATCACACCTATATGGCCGGCAAGTGGCACCTGGGCAAGTCGCCCGAACACATCCCGGCCGCGCGCGGATTCGAGCGCGACTTCTCGCTGCTCGACGGAGCGGGCAGCTACTGGGACATGACGAATTTCACGGCCGCTTCCCCGCGACTGGTCTTCACCGAGGACGGGCGCTATCTGACGCGGCTCCCCGAGGATTACTACGCAACGAAGACCTACATCGACAAGCTGATCGAGTTCATCGACGGCAACCGCGGTGACGGAAAGCCCTTCTTCGCCTTCTTCGCTCCCCAGGCGCCGCACGATCCCTTCCACCTGCCGCGGGAATGGCGCAATCGCCATGTCGGAGAGTACGACAAGGGGTGGGACGCGGTGCGGCAGGAGCGGCTGAAGCGGCAGATCGAGCTCGGCATCCTGCCCGCGGGAACGAAGCTCTCCGAGCGGATGTGGTTTATTCCCGATCCCATCGTGCTGGCTCCGGCGACGCGGGCCATCCTCGGCAAGAAAATGGAGCTCTACGCCGGGATGGTCGAGAACATCGACTACCACGTCGGCCGGCTGATCGACCACCTCAAAAAGATCGGCGAGTACGAGAATACGATCTTCATCGTGTTCGGCGACAACGGCGCCGAGGGAACCGACCTCTTCAAGATGGTCGCGGGCAGCCCGGGCACGCGTGACTTTCTCTTTGCGGCGATCAACTGGTCGCAGACCCACCCAAATGCGTGGGGCGATCCGGGTTCCTACGTCGGGTACGGGCCGATGTGGGCGCAGGTGTCGATGACGCCGTTCAGCCAGTACAAGGGTTGGATGGCCGAAGGCGGCATCCGGAACGCGCTCGTCATGAGCGGGCCGGCCGTCAAGCGCCCCAAAGGGAGCATCAACCACGGGCTCATGCATGTAGGCGACCTCATGCCCACCCTGCTCGAAATCGCCGGCACCGGCTATCCGAAGACCCGCGATGGACGCGAACTGCCTGCGCTCATGGGCAAGTCCTGGGGTCCGGTGCTGGCAGGCGATGCGGAGTCGATTCGGACAGATCAGGACTACATCGGCTGGGAAATCTTCGGCAACCGTGCGGTGCGGCAGGGGGACTGGAAGCTACGCTGGCAATGGAAGCCGCTCGGCAAGGGAGACTGGGAGCTTTTCAACCTCGCGGCCGATCCCGTCGAGCGCAACGATCTCGCAGCGCAGTATCCCGACAAGGTGAAAGCGTTGATCGCGCTCTGGGACGACTATGTCAAGGCCAACAACGTGGTCCTGCCAAGCCGCTCCATGTTCGAAACGCTGGACGACCAGCTCCCCAAGCGCGTGCCGGACGACCCGGGCTACCCGCCGCTCATCTACACGAAACAGTTTGTGCCGCCCAAGGACATGATGGCTGATCCCAAGCCGTAAACAGGCCGATTTCTGGAATCAATGAGAAAGGGCGCAGATCACATTAACAGAAAGGAAGATAGAATGAAAAAGGCTGGTTGGCTTTACTGGGTCGTTGCAGCGATGCTGGTTATCGGTGCGCTCTGGCCGCCGCAGACCCTGGCTCAGGTTCCGGCACGCTTCTACTGGAAGACCCTCTCCGACTCGAATGCGGTGCCGGTCATCTTCCAGTCTTTGAGCGGCAACACGAATCCATTCGATCCTGCCCACACCATCGTGCCGGGAGCGAGCCTTGACGCGACATTGGGCATAGCGGGGTATGTGCGCACCTTTTCTCTGTTCGATCGGGCTGCTATGGCTGCGCTCCTTTTTCCCATGGGCCACATATCGGGCGAAGTCACCGCGGCCGGCAGGACCTTCAACCAATCGGCCAGCGGGTTCGGCGACCCCATGATCGAGTTCAATGTCAATGTCATCGGCCCGCCGGCGCAGAAAAACATCCCCGACCTCCTGCGCTACGAGCCGGGGTTTTCCGTCGACCTGCTCGCCGATCTGGCGATTCCAATCGGCGAGTATGACAACGACCAGCCCCTGAATATCGGGCAGAACCGCTGGTATGGGCGCCTCGGCGTACCCACCATTCTTCAAATCGGCCCGTGGGTGCCGGGCCAGCGCATGACCTTGGAGCTGTTGCCCGCCGTGTGGTTCTTCGGAAACAACGACGACTATGTCGGACAGACGATGGAGACCGATCCCTTGTTCCAGCTGGACGCTCATTTGACCCGCGACCTCACCGAGACATTGTGGGCGTCGCTCGACGCCGCCTGGTACTACGGCGGCGAGGCGACCATCGACGATGTCCAGGGAGAGAAGCTCAACAACATCGGTTTGGGGATCACGCTGGGCTACCAGATCAACGACAACCTGAACCTCACCCTCGGCTACAAGTCGACCATTAACGACAGCTCCTCCGATGATCTTCGCATGGACAGTTTCATGGTGACACTGGTGTACGGCTGGCACCCACTCATCGAAGGCATGAGACGGCTGAAAGAAGAGAAGTAGCCCGGCATTGGCAAAAGCAACGGCCAACGGCCCGCTGTCAAAGCCAAATTTGTAAGCATTGACGCATGAGGGAAGGACGGAAAAGGAGGAGGCGATGAAGAGACTGTACGACATTAAACGGGTGTTCGGAATTCTGCTGGCGGGGTGTTTGCTGGCGGGGTGCTTTGTACCGATTATTTACGGGGGCTACAAGCTGTACGAGAGCTCGACCCACGTGGGGGTCGCCATCAACGTCAACAAACCAGCACCCGGGGTTTACGCTGCTGTCATCCAGTCCATCGAAAAGAGAAAAGTCTATACGATTTTGAACCGCGACGACAAGAAAATGGTCATCTCGGCCCAGTCGATCGAACAGAAGGAGGTTGAGGGGACGGTGACAGTCAGCGAGTTGACACCGGACTCGTCCCGACTCGACATCGTGGTGGACAAAACCAAGGGCATCGATCCCAAGGTACAGCAGAAAGCCCTCGTGGATAGCGTGATGGCAGTCTGCTCGGAGTTAGGGATGGAGTGCACCGAGCAGAAGAAGTAACGATCTGCAGCGATCATTTCCGAGCGGTGAGGAAATAGGACACGTTCTTCCCGCCCATGACGTGTCCCACACTTCCGCTTTCCGCCGTAGCATCGCCACGCAAATTTTACCTAAATTGAGCGATTCTTTTTACAGTTGAAGCGATCTTTAATTTTTATGTCAG
>CAYRUF010000096.1:0-8112 GCA_964427375.1 uncultured Desulfatibacillum sp.
ACCATCTTCGGGTCCAGCGTGTCCCGCAACCCGTCGCCGAGCAGGTTGAAACCGAGCACCGACCAGGCGATGGCCAGCCCGGGGAAGATGGCCATCCAGGGGTTTGTGTCCATGAACGTCTGGGCCTCGTTCAACATGCGGCCCCAGGAGGCGTGCGGCGGCTGCGTGCCCAGGCCGAGGTAGCTCAGTCCGGCTTCGGCCAGGATTGCGACGGCGAACTGGATGGTTCCCTGAATGAGCAAGGGCGAAAGAATGTTCGGCAGCACGTGCCGCCAGGTGATGCCCAACTCGCCGATGCCGCAGGCTCGGGCGGCTGCAATGAATTCTTTTTCCCAGACCACCATGGCCACCGCGCGAGTCAGCCGCGCGAAGACCGGGATGTAAAAAATGCCGATGGCGAGCATGGCGTTCACCATCGAAGGGCCCAGGATGGAGGTGATGAGAATCGCCGTCAGCACGGCGGGAAAGCCGAAGAGCAGGTCCGCAAACCGCATGATGGCCTCGTCCGCCAGGCGGCCGAAGTAGGCCGATATCAAACCCAGGACGACCCCGAGGGTCAGGCCGATGGCGACCGTGACCAGGCCGACGATGATCGAGTTGACCGCACCCGTCATCACCCGGCTGAGCGTGTCCCGGCCGTATTGGTCGGTGCCCAGGGGGTGCTGCCAGGAGGGGCCCTGCAGCCGGTCGCGGGCGTTCATCCGGTTGGCGTCGTAGGGCGTCCAAACCAGGCTGACGGCGGCGGCGATCACGACGACCAGCGACAGGATGAAGCCGACGAGAAAGTTTTTGTTTCGGAAGAAGCGAGCCATATAAACCGGTTTTAAGTTTTAAGCGTTAAGTTTTAAGGAAGGAAAAGAATTTCTTATCTTCTTGCTTAAAACTTAAAACTTAAAACCTAACACTTAACTCTATCTGAGCTTGATCCTCGGATCGACGTAAGCGTAAGCCAGGTCGACGAGAAAATTGACGAAGACGACCGCCGTGGCCATGAGGAGCACGATGTCCCGGACCACGGGCAGGTCGCGCATGCCGATGGACGTGAAGACCAGTCTTCCAAGCCCCGGCAGGAAAAATACGTTTTCGATGATGATGGCGCCCGCCAGGAGTTGGCCGAGCTGGAGACCCATGATGGTCAGCACCGGGATCAGGGCGTTGCGCAGGGCGTGGACATAAACGACCGTGCGCTCCTTCAAACCCTTGGCCCGCGCGGTGCGCACGTAGTCTTCCCGCAGCACCTCGAGCATCGAGGAGCGCGTGAGCCGGGTCAATATCGAAGCCCGAATGACCCCCAGAGCGAAGGCCGGCAGCAGCAGAGCCTTCACGGAGCCCCATGCGTCGACCGTCCAGCCCGGGAATCCTCCGGCGGCGAACCAGTTGAGCTCGACCGAAAAAAACAACACGAGCAGAATCCCCAGCCAGAATTCCGGCGTCGCCAGCCCCAGCTGGGTGAAGGCCATGACGGTCACATCCCCCCGCTGGTTCTGATGCCGAGCGGCGTATATTCCGAACGGAATGGAAATAATGACCGCAAACAGCATGGCCAGGAGAGCGAGCGGGCCGGTCACGGCCAGGCGGCTCGATACCAACTCGAATACGGGCATCTTGTAATGGATCGACTGGTGGCTCTGGCCGATTGCCAGTTGGCCGATCCAGGCGAAGTACTGCCCCAAAAACGACCGGTCCAGGCCGAGATCGGCGCGCAGGGCGGCCAGAGATTCGGGGGTGGCGTTGATCCCCAGGATGATCTGGGCCGGGTCACCGGGCAGCACGAACAAAACCGAGAACACCGTGATGGACACCAGGAAGAGCAGGAGGACCAGGGTGATCAGTTTTTTGACTAAATAACTTAGCATGCCGACGCAACTGGGGCAGCCCTGACCCTCAGGGCTGCCCTTGATGTTGAACTCGGGTTGCGGCGCTTGAAACCGCTCTTTCCGTTGGGCTTGTGGGAGCGGCTTTCCAGCCGCGATCGAATTACTTGTTCCACCAGACTTCCGTGCAGTCCAATGCGATCGTGGGGTAGTTCTTCCACCAGTTCATCACCTCCGCTTTCATGGCGGAAAGCGAAGGGCTTGCAAAGAGATACCCGTTGACGGCGTCCACGGCGATGATCTCCTGGCAGCGGGCGAACCACTTGGCCTGGTCCGCTTCGGTGGTGGCTTTCAAGGCGTTTTCATACGCCTGGCGGAATTCGGCGGAGTCGTACTGGAAGTAGTAGTTGGGGTTGGCGTATATGCCGATGTCCCATGCTTCGGCGTGGCCGATCATGCTCAGCTCGAAATCCTTCTGCTTGAAGATGCGGTCCAGCCAGAAGCCCCATTCGACGACCTCGATCTTGAGCTTGATTCCGACCTGGCCCAGCATGTCGGCGATCACTTCGCCGGCTTTTTGGGCATAGGCGTAGATGGCGGGCAGTTTGATGGTGGCCTCGAAGCCCTTGGGGTAGCCGGCCTTGGCCAGCAGCTCCTTGGCTTTCTTCGGATCATAGGGGAACTTCTTGGTCAGGTCCACATAAAACGGCGTGATGGGCGACCAGTGCGATCCGATGGGCGTGCCGTAGCCGAGCATGATCAGCTCGTTGACGGCCTTGCGGTCGATGGCATGCGCCATGGCCTGGCGGACGAGGATGTTGTCGAAAGGTTTCGCCTTGTTGTTGGTGGACATGATCACTTCGGAGGTGGAGGCGCCGGACTGAACCTTGAACTTCTTGTCGCGGGAGATGCCCATCGCGATCTCGGGCGCCAGGATCCAGCCCAGGACATCGACATCTCCGGATTTCAACGCGGCCACTTGGGCGCTGGGGTCTTTGATGAACCGGTAGGTCACTTTGTCCAGGTAGGGCCGTTGAGGATTCCAGTATTTTTCGTGGCGGACCATTTCCACGCTGTCGCCGCGGTTCCAGGCGGTGAATTTAAAGGGGCCGGTCCCGATCGGCTGGGCCGCGGTGTTCTCGAAGCCCTTCATGGGCAGCATGACCGAATCGCCTTCGGCCATTTGGACAAGGAACAGGGAGTTGACGTTTTTCAACGTCAGCTTCAGCGTGGCGTCATCCGGGGTTTCGATTTTTTCGATCGCCCGGAAGAACTCCGGGTGGGCGTTTTTGGTGCCTTCGGCGGCGCCCCGCTCCAGGTTCCATTTGGCGACCGCGGCGTTGAAGGCTTCGCCGTTGTGAAACACGACTCCCTTGCGCAGGTGGAAGGTGTAGACCCTGCCGTCGGCCGAAACATCCCACTTGGAGGCCAAACCGGGCACCAGCTTGCCGTTGTGGTCGACTTTTACCAGGCCTTCGAAAATGTTGGAGTAAACCACGCGGTCGATCGCAGCGGAGGCGCTGGCCGTGGGGTCCAGGCCGGGGGGCTCATCGCCCACACAGACGATGAGGCTGCCGCCCTTTTTCGGTGTTTCGCCCGCAGCCCACGCCGGGGGAGCGAGCATCAGAACCATCAGACCAATCACCAGCGCGCGTTTCATGAATCCTCCTTTCGCCTAAGCGGTGTTTTCAGTACAGCTGGCATGCCGTTCGCCGACGGACTCGAAAATCGAGCCAATTTTTATACCCCTCCTTGCTGGCCATGTCCATAGAATTCTAAGCCGATCCTATCGACCCGGAAGGTCCGCCACGGCGGTCATGCCGGCCAGGGATGTGGCCGACAGCACCGCATGGATGATGGCCCGGGCTGCGCAGTCGGCGGCCGCATGTCCGATCTCGTTGAGGCTCTGGGACTGGCGGCCCTCGAAAATGCCGGGGGTCTCCGGCAGCGGGCAGCGGCCGGTGGAAAGGCAGAAAACGCTGTCGCCGTCGAACATGGTGTGGGCCGGCCGAATGGCTCGGGCCAGCCCGTCATGGGCCATCTGCGCCACCTTGAGGGCCTGCACCTTCGAGAGCGCGGCATCGGTGGCGACGACGCCGATGGTGGTGTTGCCGGCCGGCCGGCCGGCGGGCGGATTCGGCGGTCGCACGGCGCGGCGTCCGGATTCTCCGAATTCGCCGGACCATTCCAGTCCGATCTCCCAGGGCCGGCCGGTCGCCGGATTGATCACCGAGCCGTTGGGGTTGACGGCCATCACCGCCGCCACCGTGATCCCCGAATCCAGCACGAGGCTGGCGCTGCCGAGCCCGCCCTTGACGGCGCCGGCCATAGCGCCCGTTCCGGCCCCCACGCAGCCCATGGCTAGGGGCCCCTCTGCGGCAGCTGCCTCACAGGCCAAGCGCCCCCATTCCGGGCTGACCGGCGGCACGAACTGCGGCCCGCGGCCCAGATCATAGAGCACTGCAGCGGGAACGATGGGGACGACATGCCCGGCCTCCAGCCGGAAGCCCCACCCTTTTTCAGCCAGCCAGCGCACGACCCCGTCGGCCGCGCAGAGTCCGTATACCGAGCCTCCGCAAAGGACCACGGCCTGGACCTTCTCGACCAGGTTGACGGGGTTGAGCAGGTCGGTTTCACGCGTGCCCGGCGCGGCTCCGCGCACGTCGACCGCGCCCACGGCGCCCTCGGGGCAGATCACCACGGTGACCCCGCTCACGGCGGCGGCATCCGTGAAGTTGCCGACAAGAAGCCCCGCGACGTCGGTTATCGAGTTGAACCTGCCGGGAGCGGTCAATTGAACCTCCTCAAAGAAAATTTAAGCCGACGGTCGGACCCGCCATGCCGTGCATTGACAGGGTTTGAATCCACAATTTGCGCGTATCTTACTCGAGCTGATCCTCGGCTGCAACCCGTATCCGGGCAGTCGCCGGGCCGATGGGTTACATTCATGTTGACGGCCATCGGGCAATTAGGCTAAAAGACCGCGTTTACACCATATTATTATGTAGGGACCGTTTGCAGACATGATCCAATTGATTCGCGGCTTCAAAGACATCCTGCCCGGCGAAGTCGAACTCTGGCAGAAAATCGAGCAGGAGGCGCGGGCGCTTTTCGAGAACTTCGGCTTTCGGGAGATCCGCATCCCGATCATGGAGAAGACCGAGCTCTTCCAGCGCAGCATCGGCGAAGACACCGACATCGTCGAGAAGGAGATGTACACCTTTGCCGACCGCGGCGGCGACATGGTCACCTTGCGGCCCGAGGCCACGGCCTCGATCGTGCGCGCCTACATTCAGCACAAGCTCTATGCGCCCGACCCGGTCCAGCGGCTCTACATGATCGGACCGATGTTCCGGCGCGAACGGCCTCAGAAGGGCCGCTACCGGCAGTTCTATCAGATCGACGCCGAGATCTTCGGCGTGGCTTCACCGCTGGCCGACGCCCAGCTCATCTTTTTGCTGACCACGCTGCTGTGCCGGCTGCAGGCCAGGAACGTGAAGGCCCACGTGAACTCGCTCGGGTGCCCTGCCTGCCGGCCGGGGTTCCGCAATGCGCTGCAGGGCATGCTGGCCAATGTGGGGGATCGGCTCTGCGAGGACTGCCGCCGCCGCAAGGACCGCAATCCGCTGCGGGTCTTGGACTGCAAGGTGCCCGGCTGCCGCGAGGCGCTCACCGGGGCGCCCGCCATCATCGACCACCTCTGCGGCGACTGCCGCCGCGACTTCGACGAACTGCAGGCTGCGCTCACGGCGCTGGAGGTGTCCTACATCGTCGACAAGCGGCTGGTGCGGGGTTTGGATTACTACACCCGCGCCACGTTCGAGATTCAGACCGGGGAGCTCGGCGCCCAGAGCGCCGTGGCCGGCGGCGGCCGCTACGACAAGCTTGTCAGGGAGCTGGGCGGACCGGATTTGCCGGCTACGGGGTTCGCCATCGGCTTCGACCGCCTGGCCGAGATCGTCGGGCTTCAGGCCGGCGACTACCAGCCGCGGCCGGAGGTCTTCATCGCAGCTCTCGGCCGCCGCAGCCGACCGCTGGCATTCGAGTGGTGCTGCCGCCTGGGTCAAGAAGGGGTGCGGGCGGAGATGGAGTTCGGCGAAAAAAGCCTGAAGAGCCTGATGAAAAGCGCGGATCGTCTGAAGGCGGCCCATGTGCTGATGATCGGCGATAAGGAGCTTGAAGAACGAGCAGCCGTTCTGCGGGACATGCAGACCAAGGAACAGACCGGGGTCCCATTCGACCAGGTGGTGGATACGCTGAAAGCCGCCGCGGGAAAACGATCGCAACCGCGCCGCGCGGCGGAGAAGGAGAAACAACGTTGACGGATAAACTGGGAAACATGCGCCGGACCCACACCTGCGGGCGGCTCGGAGCCGGGGATGTGGGCCGGGACGTGGTGCTGATGGGGTGGGTGCTGCGCCGCCGGGACCACGGCGGCGTTATTTTCGTCGATCTCCGGGACCGCGAGGGGATCACCCAGGTGGTGTTCAACCCGGAACTCGCACCAGAAGCGCACGCCAAGGCGGAGGCCATCCGCAGCGAATTCGTGCTGGGGGTCCGAGGCCAGGTGCGCAACCGGCCCGACGGCATGCTGAACCCGAACCTTGCCACCGGCGCCATCGAGGTCATGGCGAGCGAACTCAAAATCCTCAACCAGGCCCAGACTCCGCCCTTTCTCATCGAGGACAACGCGGACGTGGCCGAGGGCACGCGCCTCAAGCATCGCCACATCGACCTGCGGCGGCCGCGGCTGCAGCGCAACCTGATCCTGCGCCACCGCGCGGCGGCGACGGTGAGGAGTTACCTGAACCCGCTCGGGTTCCTAGAATTAGAAACGCCCTTTCTCACCAAGAGCACGCCGGAGGGGGCCCGCGACTACCTCGTGCCGAGCCGCGTCAATCCCGGCATGTTCTATGCGCTGCCGCAGTCCCCGCAGCTTTTCAAGCAGCTGTTCATGATGGCGGGTTTTGATCGCTATTACCAGATCGTGCGCTGCTTTCGGGACGAAGACCTGCGCGCCGACCGCCAGCCGGAGTTCACCCAGATCGACCTTGAAATGTCCTTCGTGGGCGAGGAGGACGTCATGGCGGTGGCCGAGGGCATGATGGCGGCCCTGTTCAAGGAGATCCTCGGCCTGGACCTCCAGACGCCCTTTCCGCGGCTGACCTATGCGGAGGCCGTCGGCCGCTACGGCCTGGACAAGCCCGACACGCGCTTCGAGCTCGAGCTGAAGGAGGTCTCGGACATCGTCGGCGGCTCCGGGTTCAAGGTTTTTGCCGAGGCGGTAGGAAAGGGGGGCATCGTCAAGGCCCTGAACGCCAAGGGCTGTGTTGAGATGTCCCGTAAGGACATCGACGATCTGACCGCCTTCGTGGCCGTCTACCGCGCCAGGGGCATGGCCTGGATCAAGGTGCGCGAGGACGGCTGGCAGTCGCCGATCGCAAAATTCTTCACCGAGGGCGAGAAGAGGGCGCTGGCCGAGCGGATCGGCATGCAGGTGGGCGATCTGGTCTTTTTCGTGGCCGATCAGCCCGTCGTCGTGAATGAGGCCCTTGGGCACCTGCGTAATCACCTCGGGCAGAAGCTCGGGTTGATCGATGCGAACCGCTACAACTTCCTGTGGGTGACCCGCTTTCCGATGTTCGAGTACGATGAAACCGAGAAGCGCTACCAGGCCCTGCACCACCCCTTCACCGCGCCGCTGGAAGAGGATTACGAGGAGCTCGAATCCGATCCTCTGAAGGTGAGCTCGCGCGCCTACGACCTGGTGCTGAACGGCTTCGAGGTGGGCGGCGGCAGCATCCGCATCCACCAGCGCACGCTGCAGGAGCGCATCTTCAGGACGCTCGGCATGGACGAGGCCTCCTACGAGGAGAAGTTCGGCTTCCTGCTCTCGGCCCTGGATTCCGGGGCGCCGCCCCACGGCGGGATCGCCTTCGGTTTCGACCGCCTGGTGATGCTGCTCTGCGGGGAGTCCTCAATCCGCGACGTGATCGCCTTTCCCAAGACGCAGAAGGCGGCCTGCCTGCTCACCAATGCGCCGTCCGCGCCGACCAAGGCCCAGCTGAACGAGCTGTATCTGAAGATCAGCCCGCTCGCCCAGCCGTGACGGCGCGGGGAGGGGATGCAGCGCCCGCCGCCGGCGGCCCCAAAACGTCAAGTTTTTTATTGACAGAAAAGGAGCTTTTGAATAAATTTCATAAGTTGCGATATCACCATTCCCCGATAGCTCAATCGGCAGAGCGGGTGGCTGTTAACCACTAGGCTGTAGGTTCAAGTCCTACTCGGGGAGCCAAAA
>CAYRUF010000097.1:0-7612 GCA_964427375.1 uncultured Desulfatibacillum sp.
GCTACTGAAAAATTGCGGCGGCCCTGCGGGGCGCACACCCCGGCGGACCCTTCCATAACAATCCATGTAAGAATCGCTCAAACTACTTTTCTCTAAGATCGGCCATCGGGCGTGAAAACTTTACAACGCTTTCAGCCGCCGAAAACCGCCAGCCAGTCGCTCACTCCGACTCCGGGGATTTCCAGGTCATCGGCGGCATAAACGGCTTCAATCGCTTCACGGATCTCGTGGACGATCCGGCCCTCGAGCTCGGCTTCCAGGTGCCGGATCTTTTCCGGAGGGTAGCAGAAGAAATCGCCCGAGATGGAAACGCCCCGAAGCCTGCCGTCCGAAACTTCGAAGTCCGCGCGGATCAGCCCGCCGCGGCACTTATGAATCCGCTGAACCACGTGGATGCCCGAGCGGATTTTGACGTTGCGCTCCGCGCCGCGCCCCCGGCGCTGGATCAGCCAGCCGTCGGTCAACATCACGGAGCCGATTTCATCCATTTTGGCGCGCAGCGCGTCATCCGGACGCCTCGGCCGGAGCGGCCCCACCAGCCGGCCGAACTCCTCGATCATCAGGGCGTTCAGGCGCTCTTCGGTCCACTGCGCCGCCCGCCCGTCGCCCAGCTCCCGGCGGATCGTCGAGAGATTCTCCCTCAGGGTCTTGTGGACCTTGTCGCGGAACTTTTCGTCCGGCACCTTCAGGACGCGCGTCATCATTTCGTAGTTGAAGTCGACGATAAGGTTGCCGACGAAAACGACGCAGCCGCCGATCTCTCCCACCCCGCTGCCGCTGATCTTGCGGCTCCCGGCGATGACATCGTTGATCGGTTTGTACCGGGCCGGGATTCCGAGCCGGCGGTAGATGTCCACCACGGGGCTCAGAAACTTCCGGTAGAAGGCTTCCCTGGAGGCGGGAATGCGCGCATCGCCTCGTCGGAGCACCATCTGAAAGAAGAGCTGTCCTCCGTCCAAATAGACCGCACCGCCGCCCACGTCTCGACGGAACACCGGGATTCCGTTCGCCCGGCAGAATTCCAGATCCACTTCATGCTCGGCGTCCTGATGAAAGCCGATGCAGACATAAGGGCTTGCCGGAGAGAGGAGGATCAAGCCCTCCCGGCCGAGCTCGGCCATGGCATGGTAGATCAGCTGCGAATCCTCCCAGGCTACTTTTCCGAGATGGTATAGGTCCATCGGTAGAAGTTTAAAGTTTAAGGTTGAAAGTTTAAAGTTAGAGGCTGAAGGTTGAAAGCAGCACGGAGGTCGTCGTCAGCGTTTGGCCGGAGCCTCCGGAATCAGGGCTCTGCGGACCAGCTGCACGATATCCAATACCTCGATCTTGATCTGGTTGCGCTTGACGCAGCTGGTCATCGTGCGCACGCACTGCTGGCAGGAGGTGACCACCGCCTGGGCGCCGGTGGAAAGGGCCTCGTCGATCTTGTTCCGGGCGATCCGGGCGGCCAGATCGGCGTCCACCATCTCGAGGTTGCCGCCGCCGCCGCAGCACGTGCAATTCTCCCGGCGGTGCGGCAGCTCGACGAGGGTGACCCCGGGGATGCTGCGGATGACCTCGCGCGGCTCATCGAAAACCCGCGCGCCGCGCCCCAGATCGCAGGGGTCGTGGTAGGTGACCGTCAGCGGAAGCTCGGCGAGCCGCGCTTTTCCGGAGCGCACCAGGCGCAGCAGCAGCTCCGGCGCGGATAGGAGCTCAAGATCGGCTCCGTAGTACTCACGCCACATCTGGTAGCAGGAGGGGCAGGCGAACACCACGGTCCGGCCGCCTTTGGCCTTTACGGCAGCCAGGTTGTGGGCCTTGAAATCCGCGAACATCTCCATCAGACCGGCGCCCAGCAGCGGGAATCCGCAGCACCATTCCTCCTCCCCGAGCAGCGTGAAATCGACCCTGCTGGCCTCCATGATCTCGGCCAGGGCGATCGGTATCTTCTGGGCCAGCGGGAAAAAGGCCGACACGCAGCCGGTGATGTAGACCACCTCGGCCCGCGGCCGGATGTGCCGGTCCGCCGGCGGCCGGCGCATGTCTTCGACCCACTCCGCCCGCTCGGAGTTGTCTTCGCCGAAGACGTTGCGGCGCTTGGCCAGGTTGGTTCGGATCAGGTCGATCTTGGACGGATAAGCCTTTTCCTGGACCAGATCCTCGCGCAGCGAGATCCACAGCTCTTTCAGCCGGATCCCCAGCGGACAGATCTCCTCGCAGTTGCTGCAGAGCGTGCAGCGGAACACCGTATCGGCGTAATGCTTCAATTCCGCTTCCGACGGCGGCCGCCGCCTGAAAAGCTTTGAAAAAAGGCCGGACTTGGCTTTCAGACGGCGCTGGAGCCCCTTCATGCGATAGACGGCCGACAGCTCGCCGTTCATGGCGGCGCAGGCCGCCGGACACACGTCGGCACACAGCCGGCAGTGGGTGCAGGCATCCATCTCAAGCAGCTGGCGGATGGAGAAGTTCGCTTCGGACATGGCTATTTTTTCGCGAACTTGGCGATTTCTGCCAGCATCCACGTGCGGATGGCCTCGGCTCCGTGAATCAAATTCGCGACATCGGCCTTATCCTCGGGTTTGATTTTATACATCCAGCCCTGGCCGTAGCAGTCCTCGTTGATCAGGCCGGGATGGTCCTCCAGCTCCTCATTGACCTCGGCCAGCTCGCCGTTGACCGGGGCGTTGATCTTGCCGAGCCATTTGCCGGACTCGACCTTGGCGAAGCGTTTCCCGGCCTCCAGAATCTTGCCCGGCTCCGGCAGCTGCACGAAAACGATCTTGCCGGCCAGCTTCTGGGCGAAGTCGTTCATCCCCATCGTCAGGAGATCCCCGTCCTCCTTGACCCAGTAATGGTCCTTCTCGTAATAGAGGTCCTCGGGTATGTTGTAGCCTTCGATGTCCATGATCCCTCCTCTTATTGATGGCGTTGCCCGGCATTCAGCGCCAGCAGCACCGGCGCCAGCACGATGTGGAACATGCGGCTGAACGGCAGATACGCCACGAAGGCGCCGGCCGCCGCGGCATGAAGATACCACACGGTGCCGTAGATGTCCTCAAGCCCGGAAACGCCGGGAAAAAAGCGGCTGACGGCGTCGCCGATGAATGCATAGGCCGAACCGGCCGGATACCCGGTCATGGCGATCCGAATCCCCTCCAGCGCAAAGCCGACCAGCACCATGACCGCGAGCAGGCCGGCGGCCAGCCGGTCCTGCCTCGGCATCCCCGGCAGGCCGGCGGAAGGGCTGGAACGGCTGCGAAGGATGGCCGCCGCCGCACCCGCGATCATCATCAATCCGGTCGCATCGAAAAAAAACCCGTTCACCGGATGATTCTCGTCCAGCAGCACCCACGGCCAGTCCCTCTCAGGCACCCATTGGGACGCCAGGAGCGCCGCAACCCCCCAGAGAAAGCGGAGCATGAGGGGCCAGACCATCAAGCCGTGGACCAGCCAGCGGGAAGGCGATCGCCGGAAGAATTTCAACTGGAGCAATCCATCCAACACGAACGTTTTCACAATGCTGAAAATTGCATTCGAAAAAACGGTTTTGAATATCCCTCGGATGATCCATCCTAATTTACAGAATGGGCCTGCTGCGGCAGCCCCAGGGAGGGAGCCGGAAAGCCAGTAGGAAAGGCTTGCGGCCAGACCGACCGCAAAAACGATCAAAGCGAGCCGCGTGGTCGTATCGGCGGCCGAAAAAGTGGCGGGGTGGCAGGGCAGGCACAGGATGCTCTTGGCCGGCAGCACCATGGCCGCGGCGCCGACCGCGTTCCGGCTGTGGTGGCAGCGGCGGCAGGACGCCTCGTCAGCGGTGAGCGTCATGTCGTGCAGGCGGCTCGGGTTGCCCGGCACCCGCGTCCAGCCGATGAGGCCGCTCTCCTTCTCCCTGCGGGGCGCCACCTGCTTGAGATGGCAGGCTCCGCAGGCGACCGCCAGGTGCGCGTCGTGGGCGACCGTCTCGTCGTGGCGCACGTGGCACTGGCGGCAGTCGCTCGGCTCCTGGCGCGCATGCTCATAACGGGCCGCCTGAGGGTGGCAGGCCCGGCAGGCCACATCGCCGTGCGGCCGGAATCCCTCCGGTCCCGTGTCGAGGACCGGCAGGGTGACCCCGGCGGTGCGGCCGGCTGCGCTGTCCGGCCCGTGGCAGGAGAGGCACAGGGTTCTGGAGTGCTGAACCGCGCCGGGAGCCTTAAGGTCCACCCGGCGGTGGCATCCCATGCAGCCCTCATCATCTGGGGGGAGCTCCGGGAGGCGGGCCTGCGGTTCATGGCAGCCGCCGCATTGACCCGTCGGAGGCCTGGACGGATCGAACTTCCCCGGATCGGTGATTCTCACCTGGGTGTGCGGATCGTGGCAATCGCGGCAGCGCCGATAGTCCTGATCGGCCTTCAACGGCTGGCGGCCGTGCCGCCCGACCGCCAGCTCGGCAGAAACCGCATCATGACAGCCGGCGCATTGCTCCGGCCGGAAGAAGCTGCCGGGGGATCGATTGACGTTGGCCGGATCGGGATGCGGCGCTCTTCCGCTGGCATCCGCGTGGCAATCCACACACCGGATTTGCCCGTGCGCCGAAACGTGCCACCGCGCCTCGTCCACCAGCCAATCGGCGTGGGCAGATACGACCACACCGGTTGATAAGATGCAGCCGATTAGAACAAATACAAAACGTCCCATAAAGACCGAAACCACTCTTGAAGCATCAAGGCCCAGTACTTATTCGCTTTGTTATGAGGCCATTGCATTACGGATGGCTTCGTAAAACGCCCGAGTTCAAGGCGCGCGTGCTCCGTGCCACGAGGCGTACTCTCAGTACGCCGCAGTGGCAGCGGAGTGAAGCGCAACGCAGAAATCGGGCGTTCTACGAAGCCATCCTTAGGGGATGTAGATGGCCCATCCCAACGCCTCCCGCGCCGCATCCGCCAGCGATTCCGCAATGGTGGGGTGCGGCAGGGCGCAGCGCGCCAGGTCCTCCAACGTCGCTTCCATCTGGATGGCGAGAGCCCCCGCGCCGATGATTTCCGTGGCAAACGGCGCCAGGATGTGCACCCCCAGCAGCTCGCCGTATTTCTTATCGCCCACCACCTTGACCACCCCGCTGCCTGCGCCCTGGATCATCGCCATCGGACCCGCCGCGATCGCCGCGGTGCCGGCCAGCACCTCGTAGCCGGCTTCCTCGGCTTGATCCTCGCTCAACCCGACCGAGGCGGCCTGCGGGTTCGTGAAGGCCACCCGCGGTACGGCAAGAGGATTGAAGGTCCGTTTGGCGCCCAGCGCATTTTCCGCCGCGATGATGCCCATGAAGGAAGCGCGATGGGAGAGGAAGGGTTCCTTACCGGCGGCATCGCCCACGGCCCAGATCCCGGGCGTCTTGGTAGCCAGGTGCTCATCTGCGGCGAGGTCCTTGAGGCCGACCGTGTCCAGGCCCAGGTCCTCAATCGCCGGCCGGCGGTCGAAATAGATCACCCGGTCGAACGCACGCGCCTCCTCCCTGCCTTTGACCGATAGCACGGCCGTCAATCCGTCCGCTCCCTTGGAGATGGAGGCCACCTGGCAGGAGTTGAGGATCGTCAGCGGATCGTTTTTGAGCGCGCCGCGCAGGCGCTGGCCGATTTCCGCGTCGAACTCGGGCAGAATGCCGCGCTCCCGCGCGGCCACCACGACCTGGCTGCCGCAGGCGCCCAGGAATTGGGCCAGCTCCAGCGCCCAGGGGCCGGCCCCCAGGATCAGGCTGCGCCCGGGGACCTGACCTTCTTCCAGGAATTGGCTGGAGTTGACGACCCCTTCCAGGTCCGCTCCCGGAAATCCCGGGCAAGCCCACTGCGCACCCACGGCGATGATGACGGCCCTGGCCTGGTAGACCTTTTCTCCCACCGCCACCCGGCCGGGGCCGGCCAGCCGGCCTTTGCCTTTGATGGGAACTACCCCCTTGGCCTTCACGAGCCCCTCGGTCCCCATCGCGAAATAGCCCACCAGCTCGTCCTTCATTTTGAAGACGGAGACGGGGTCCACTACGGCTTCAGCTTTGGAGAAACCCATCTTGGCAGCGGTTTGGACGGTCTTCACTCGGTCCAGCGTGGCCGCAAAGAGCTTGGTCGGCACGCACGCCCGGTTCAGGCAGAAGCCGCCCCAGTGCGTTGCCTCCACAAGGCCCGTTCTGGCTCCGAGCTGTACGCCGCGAATGGCGGCCGCCACCCCGCCCGGCCCGCCGCCGATGACGATGAGATCGAAACTATCCGACATAATTTCCTCGCTCGATATATGAAAAAGATAGATTCTCCAAGCCGACAGGCTGGTGAGAAACGCTCAGATGCAAGGCGCGCAAACCTCGCGGAGTGAGGCGTACTGGCGTACGCCGCAGCGACTGCGAGGTGAAGCGCAACGCCGCAGATGGGTGTTTATCGCCAGCCTGTTAAAGCATCAAGGTAGGCTCCTCGATCATATCCTTGATCGTCTTCAAAAACGCCGCCCCCGGCGCGCCGTCGATGATGCGGTGGTCGAAGGACAGCGACAACGCCAGGCGCGCCTCGATGGCCACCTGCCCGTTGCGGGCGACCGGCTTCTCCACGATCCGGCCCGCTCCCAGGATGGCGCTTTCGGGGTGGTTGACGATGGGCGTGAACTCGTCGATGTCCCAGGCCCCGAGGTTGGTCAGCGTGAAGGTGCCGAGGGTCAGGTCGTCCAGCGCCAGGCTGCCGGCCCTGGCCGCCTCGACCAGCCGGTCGAGGTCGGCGGAGATCTCGCGGACGGACTTGGCGTCTGCGTTGCGCACCTTGGGCACGATGAGGCCCTTGCCCAGATCCATGGCCACGCCCACGTGGACCTGCCGCCAGACCTTGATCACCTCACCTTCGACACTGGCGTTCACCAGAGGGTGCTGCTTCAGGGCCTGGGCGATGACCTTCACCAGAACGGCGTTGTAAGAGACTTTGGCTCCGGCGGCGTTCATCCGGCGGCGCAGGCGGATCATCGCCTCGGCCGAGGCTTCGGTGTGCAGGGTCAGCTGGGCCTGGGTGGCGAGGCTCAGGTGCATGTTCTTGAAGATCACCTTGCGCACGCCGGCGATGGGGATTTCCTGGATCGCACTCAACAGCTTGCCGGCAGCCGCCGCAGGGGCCGACACGGCTTGGGCCGGGATCCCCTGCTCGATGGCCTTCAAAACGTCCGCTCGCACGACTCGTCCGGCCGGGCCGGACCCGGCAATGCGGCCGAGGTCGATGCCATGGGCTTTCGCCATCGCCTTCGCCACGGGCGACGCCTGGACCCGGCCGCCGGATGCAGCCGGCGCCGACGCTTGAACCCCAGCGGCAGCCGGTGCGGACGGAGCAACGGCGGCAGCCGGTGCAACGGGTTCAGCCGCCGGATATTGTGCGGCCAGCTTCTCCAGCTCGGCCGGGTCGGCGGCGAGATACCCCACCACCTGGCTCACCTCGATCCGGCTGCCCGGCGCGGCCACCGGGTGCAGCAGCCCGTCGCCGGGGGACGGCATCTCGAAGGTGACCTTGTCGGTTTCCAGCACCAGCACGATCTGCTCCTTCTTCACCATCTCCCCGGCCGCCGCCTTCCAGCAGACCAGGGTGGCTTCCTCCATGGTGAGGCCCAGCTTGGGCACTGCAATCTCAATCGCCAT
>CAYRUF010000098.1:0-7350 GCA_964427375.1 uncultured Desulfatibacillum sp.
GCATCAGCGGGTCCTTCCAGCACATGGGCGGGCTCAAGGGCAACCCCTTCATCGTCGCCGTCAACAAGAACCCCAAGGCGCCCATCTTCCAGGTGGCCAACGTGGGGGTGGTGGCCGACCTGCTGGAGTTCGTGCCGGAGTTGACCGAGAAAATTAAAAAATCAACATAGACTAAATGCCGGTTTTTAAAACGGCACGGTTGTTCCCGACGTTCAGAATGTGACATGCCGAAACGGCGCATCAACGACATCGAGATGTACTACGAAGAAAGCGGCCGGGGCGATCCGTTGATCTTCATCCACGGGCTGGGCTCGAGCGACCTCGATTGGGAGGCCCAGCTGCCTGAGTTTTCCCGGGCCTACCGGGTCCTGACCGTGGACTTGCGAGGGCACGGCCGCTCGGACGCCCCGGAGGGTCCTTATTCCATCGGACTTTTCGCCGCGGACACGGCCGCCTTGCTGGAAGAGCTCTCTATGGCGCCCGCCCATGTGGTGGGCCTTTCCATGGGCTCGGCGGTGGCCTGGCATCTAGCGCTTGACACCCCCGAGCTCGTCCGCACCCTGGTTTTGACAAACATGGCGGCGGAAGTGCCGGTGAAGACCTGGGCGACCCGATGGATGTTCTATTCGCGGGTGGCGATCGTGCGCGCGCTCGGCATGCGGATGATGGGACGGGTGTTGGCGCCGAGGCTCTTCCCCAAGCCGGAGCAGGCCGGGCAGCGTCGCCAAATGGTCGAGCGCTGGACCCGGAACGATAAAAAGGCCTACCTGCGCTCCCTCTATGCGTTGAAAGATTGGAGCGTCATGGACCGCCTCGAAGAGGTTCAATGCCCGGTGCTGGTGCTCGCCTCCGATCAGGATTATTCCCCGCTTCCGCACAAGGAGGCCTATGCCCGGCGCATGCCCCGGGCGGAACTCGTGGTGATCCGGGATGCGCACCACGCCCTGCCCATCGAGAAGCCGAAGGAGTTCAACGCCGCGGTCCTGAGGTTTTTGGCTGAGCAGCAGCGCCCCACGGAAGCGAGCCGAATCGGAAAGTGAGCTGAAAGCGCTAAGAACGAGCGAAGAGAAATTAGAGAAGGAAGGTTTTGGCCATGAAAAAAGATTTGGAGAACCTGGACCCGGCCGGCATCGACAAGGCCATCGAATTCTTGACGCGCAAGCGAGAGCAGCTTCTGGGAAGCGAGGCGAGCGAAAAGATGTTGGGGCCGAACCCCTTTGTGGGGATATCGCGCCGCGGAATTTTCGATACCGCCCGGCTGGCAGCCATGCAGGCCGTCAAAAACCCGGCAAACCTCATCCGGCATTGCGTGGGGTTTGTCGAGGAGGCCGCCAGGGCGGTGAGCGGCAAGTCCGAAATCAGCCCCGCCCCCCAGGACCGGCGCTTTTCCGACGCGGGCTGGAAGGACAATCCCCTGCACCGGACCTGGCTTCAAATTTACCTTGCAGCGGCGAGAGAGCTGGAAGGGTGGATCGAAGACGAGAAGATCCCCGCCTATGACAAGGAGCGGCTGAAGTTCCTGAGCTCGCTTCTCGTGGACGGTCTTTCCCCCTCCAACAGCCCGCTCAACCCGGCGGCCCTCAAGCGCTTCGTTGAAACCGGGGGCCTCAGCGCGGCCAGGGGCATCAAGCAGATGCTCTCTGATTCCGTCGATCATTTCGGGATGCCGAGCAGCGTGGACAAGTCCGCCTTCAAGGTGGGACAGAACCTCGCCAACACCCCCGGGGCGGTAATCTACCGCAGCGATGTCCTCGAGCTGATCCAGTACCGGCCGACAACCGAGAAGGTCTTCAGCCGCCCCATTCTGATCATCCCGCCACAGATCAACAAATTCTACGTCTTCGACCTTTCCGAGGACAAGAGCGTGGTCAAATACCTGTTGAGTCTGGGCTTGCAGGTCTTCATCGTCAGCTGGAAAAACCCCACCCCCAAGCAACGCCATTGGAACCTGACGACTTACATCAACGCGCTCGAGGAAGCGATCGACGTCATCGCCGACATCACCGGGAGCATGGACGTGAATGCCATGGCGGCCTGCTCGGGGGGTGTTACCTTCGTGAGTCTTTTGGCCTACTTTGGCGCCAACCGGATCGACAAGGTGCACACGGCGAGCCTGCTGGTGAGCATCTACGACATGGAGGCCACCGCAACCGGGACCCCCATGGCGCTCTTCGCCGACCCGGCCAGCATCGCGGCCGCCCGCCGGCAGTCGGCGCGCAAGGGTGTCATCGACGGCGCGCAGATGGCCCGCATCTTCGCCTGGCTGCGGCCGAACGATCTGATCTGGAACTACTGGGTCAACAACTACCTCATGGGCCACACGCCGCCGGCCTTCGACATCCTGTTCTGGAACGCGGACACCACCTGCCTGTCGGCGGATTTCCACAGCGAAATGCTGGATCTCTTCGAAACGAACCTGCTCGTCAAGCCCGGTGCGAAGATGATCAAAAACACCCCCATCGACCTCGGCCGGGTGCAGTGCGAAACCTACACCGTTGCGGGCACAACCGACCACATCTGCCCGTGGACCGCCTGCTACCGCTCCGCGCGACATCTCGGGGGCCAGAAGACCTTCATCCTGAGCGCCAGCGGCCACATCCAGAGCATCCTGAACATGCCGGGCAATCCCAAGGCGTCCTACCGCATCAATCCCGAGGAGATGGCCGAGGATCCGAACAAATGGAAGGCGGGCGCCAAGACGGAGAAGGGATCCTGGTGGGAGCACTGGTCCGCGTGGGTCGCGGAGCGCTCGGGCGAGATGAAAAACGCCCCCAAGAAGCTGGGAAGCAAGTACCACCACGCCAAATGCGACGCCCCGGGAACCTATGTCTTTGAATAGTGTGTATTCAAGGAGCATTTCCTCATGCCGACCGCGCGCGTGGGTGACATCCACATGTACTACCGCACCGAGGGGCACGGCACGCCCCTCGTGCTGATCATGGGGTTTTCGGCCAACAGCGACTGGTGGCCGCCCGGACTCGTGGATGCGCTCGCGGCCCGCCACCGGGTGATCCTCCTCGACAATCGCGGGGCCGGCCGCACGGGCGAGGGGAAGCGCCCGTTTACGATCCCGCTCATGGCCGCCGACACCGTGGGGCTGCTGAATGCGCTGGGTCTTTCCGCCGCGCATGTTTTCGGCGTCTCCATGGGAGGCATGATCGCCCAGGAGCTTGCGCTCCGCTACCCCCACCGCGTCCGCAAGCTGGTCCTGGGGTGCACCTCCTGCGGCAGGCGCGGCGCCCTGTTCGACATCCGACGCAGCAGGCTCTGGTGGGATTACCTCACCCAGCCCCGCGTGCGCTCCCGCAAGCTGTTGACGAACCTTATGTTTTCGCCGGAATACCTGAACCGCAACGGGGAGGCGTTGAGACGCTTCGGTCAAAGAACCCGGATCACGCCGATGCCCCTCCGGATCCAATTGAAGCAAGTCGATGCCATGCTGAACTTCGACACCTACGAGCGCCTGCCGCGTCTGCAGGCGCCGACCCTGGTCATGACCGGCACCCGGGACTTCATGGCCGTACCCCGCAACTCCGATATTCTCGCACGGCGCATCCCCGGCGCCCGGTTGGTGAAACTCGAAGGCTGCGGCCACGCGTTCATCGCCGAGGCCGAGGAAGAGACCGCGCGCCACATTTCGGACTTTCTGGGCACGGATTGATAAAAGGTGTAGACGGAAAAATTTTTACTTGACAGCTATAACGCAATGCGTTATTTATTAGATATAACGCAGTGCGTTATAGATCGGCCACCTATGTGGCCAAAAAAAATGAATCGGCAAAGAACAGGAGGAAAACCCAATGTCAAGCGAGAATCAAGCTCCCGAGAAACAGAAAAAAACCAGCCCCAAAACCGTGAAGAAGGGCCTGCCGGGCAAAACGTCGGATGCACTCAAAGAGGTCGCCGGCCTTCAGCGCAGGGTCATCGGCAGAGTGCGAAATGTCAAGACCCGCATGAAGTTCTCCGTGCTGGAGCGCTCCGAGCGGGCCGAACAAATGCACCTGAATACCGCCACCTGGCCGTTGAAGCGCCTGGCAAAGGTCCATCGCCTGGAGCAGATGGCGGGCGACCTGATCGCCATCCAAGCCAAGACCATCGGCCACGGCTATGATCTGATGCGCAATATGGTCACCCGGGTGGATGACATCGCCGAGGAGATCCTGAACCGGGCCGAAACCCATCTGGCGGCATAATTCATCACCCGAAAGAGAGAAGGACATGACTGGCAAAAAAGAGAAATCGCAAAAGCAGACCCTGAGAACCGAGGCCCTGTCTGATTTGAACGAACTGCGCAAACTCGTGCACAAAGCCGTCGAAGAGGGCGCTACCAACGTGGAGCAGGTTCATCAGGCCATCGCCAAGATCCCTTTTAAATACCTTGAAAAAATCGACTGGATCGAGGACCGAGCGCGCGGGGTCAAAGAGGCCCAGGAAAAAACGATCGGCCAAGTGTATCAAATGCTGAGAACCATCAATGACAAGACGGCGGAATTCGCCGAAGAGATCCTGAAGAAGGTCCGGGGCAAATAATCGGCCACTGTTGCACTGCGCCGCAAAGGGTTTCCGGCTTGCGGCGCAGTGCAGCCACCCGGTGCAACCCGACTCGAACGGGTCCGGGGCGGGATGAACGGCGCGGTTCTTACCACCTTCAGGTAACCCCTGCGATTCTCAATGGGACTTTCAGGCCGGCGCCCGCCACGCGCCCGATCAGCTTTGCGACCAGCAGGTGCATCTGCAGGATCCGCAGAGCACTGAAGCGTCCGAGCGCCCAGATCTCCCGGTAGATTTCAAAGTAGGTGCGCGGCCGGCCCAGATCGCCGAGATAACTTCCAACCGCAATTCCCATCCATTCCTTGTCGCAGTCAAAACCGGGGTCGATATCCGCGAAAACCCCTTTCAGGGTCACCAAGGATTTTTGGAACATCAGCAGGTCGGTCGGGAAAACGATCCCGCGATAGGAGAACTCGCCGAAAATGGCCCCGATATCCGCCAGCACCTCGCCGAAAAGTGTGCCGCGCTTGCCGAGGATGCGCTTGACCGCCGCACCCAGATCGGATCGCCACACCATGTCTTTGAAAGGCCGGCCGCCGGCGGCGATGTCCCCGGCAACTAACACCATGGGGGCGGAGCGGGCTATGACGCCAAGGCCCATCAGAGCGAACGCGTAGCGCTCCAAGCGGCTCAGGCGGCCCAGCATGCCCCAGTCATAGAAAATGATCCGCGCCTTGTTCTTTTCGAAGACGTAGGCGATATTCCCGCCGTGGGGGTCGCCGTGGAACAGGGTCCGCTCGCCCAGGTCCTTGATCGGCCGCAGGATGCAGCTCTCGGTCAGGGACTCGACCAGCGCGCGCTTCTGACCCGGGGTCAGACCCTCGACGTCGGTGATCTTGCGGCCGTCCAAACGGGACATCACTGTCATGGCCGGGGTCGAGCCGGCAAGGCAGCGGGGGATGCGCACTTTTCGGAAGTGCCGGTAATAGCGGCCGGCCTCCCGCAGGTTATCCTGCTCCTGGGAGAGTTTGATTTCATTTTGGAGCAGCCACTGCACCTGCCCGAGCGTGTCCTTGAATTTGAAATCCCTCAAGCCCCAGCTTGCCCGGTTCCGGTCCAGGAAAAGCGCGAGCTCGTTCAGCATGTTCAATTCATGGGCGAGGTTGCGGGGAACCTGGGGCTTCAGGATTTTCAGCACGGCCCGCACGGCGTGCTTCTTCCCGCGGGTGCGAAGCGTGGCGCCAACCGTGGCGCAGACGCTCGCCTCCGCCAGAACCCGGTCCTCCAGAGTGACGTCCGATCTTTTTTTAAGGGACTTCAGCTCCTCTTCGAGCGCCAGCAGGAGCTCCGGCAGGCTCAGCGTGCCGACTTGGTCCTCCAGTTCCACGAGGGCCAGCTTGAACTCCGCGGCCAGTCCGGGGGTGCGGCAAATGATCTGGCCAAGCTTCTGAAGAGAGGGCATGTCCTTGATCAGCACACAGATGCGCCGGCCGGGGGGTGCGGCCGGGTCCAGCAAAAGCTGATCGGTGATCTTACGGGCCAGGCGCTCGAGCGGCAGCCGCCGAAGCCAGAAAACCATGGATTCGGTCACCATCGGCTGAAACCGCACGTAACTGTCCGGCAGCAGGCGATCCACCCCCACGAAGCCGACCATCTGCCTGACCACATCATCCAGGCTCCCCAAAGACCAGGCCTGCTCCAGAAAGTCTTTCACCCGGCCGCACAGGACGGCGGGACCCGGCAATTGTCCATTGGCGCGGGGGAGCGGGTCCCCGATTCGCTGCGCCAGAGCCTCAAAACCGAATTCCATGGATCGCTTCCCTTCAGCGACGGGGGCCGGCCTTCTTTGTCTTCGCGGCAGATCCTTCGGAGTCGCCGCCCGCCGGTTTCAGGACCTGCGAAAAGACAGTTTCAATGGCGGAGATGCGCGCTGCCAAGCGGGCCACCTCGGATCTTAAGTGCGTAAGCTCCTCCTTCAGGGCGGAGTCGCGGCCCTGCAGGGCTTCCTCGATTCGGCGCTCGATGCGCTCATCCAACAGCCTGCTCATCGCCTCGTCTTTGAAGCCAGCTTCTCCACTGTCCTTTTTCAGGCGGGTTTCTTTTTTGACCCCGGTGTCGGATTTTTCCCTGCCGATAAAGGTGTCGACCTTGTCAAGCTCGTCTTCGGCGAAGTTGAGGGCGTTCTGCCAGAAAGAGAGATATTTTCGCGTATAATCGACGATCCCGCCGCTTCCCCTCCGCAAAAGCTGCATCAGCACCGCCGGCGGCAGCTTGCGAGCCTGGCCGTCGAAAACACGGCCTACCAGCTGGGAAGCGATTTCCTGGGTGATGTCCTCGCCATTCGTGTTGTCGGTGATGCGGACATCCTCGCCTGCGCGGACCAGCTCGGCGATTTCGTCCATGGTCACATACTGTTTGGTGGTCACGTCGTACAGCTTGCGATTGGCGTATTTTTTGATGCGGTGCATGCAGACCTCCGTTCGGCGGTTGCTTTCAGACGCACTAATTTAACGCAGTGCGCTATCTGTGTCAAATAGTAGTTTCAGATGCATTTCGAAAATGTTATAGAAGGGATTCAATAATGCTTGACAAATTACGCTATGCGTTATACGCTGCTTCTAACGCATTGTGTTATATCGGTGCGGTGGGCTGAAGATCCGCACCATACCGCATAAACAGCCGGAGCACGCCATGGCAGTGAACCTGAATGTTGTCGGCAAGCCGATTCCCTCGCCACCCTTTCGCTACGGCCCGGACCAGGTGATCCTTTATGCGCTGGGCATCGGCGCAGGGCCGGAGGATATCGAGTTCATTTACGAAAAGGGGTTGAAAGTCTACCCTACGTTTGCGGTGGTACCC
>CAYRUF010000099.1:0-7221 GCA_964427375.1 uncultured Desulfatibacillum sp.
GTCTGAAAAATGCTCTTGATCGTCATTCCCGAAGCGATCATGGTGGCAAAATTATGACAGAGACGGGTCAGCGCCATGTTGCGGGCAATGCCCCCGAGCACCGGCAGCGACAACAGGCTGCGGTGAACCGCCAGCCGTCCGGAATCCGTGCGCTGGTAGAGGCCGAAAGCGCCGGCCATCAGCGCCGCGCTGCCGGCCAGCCACATCCATTCGGTTTGAAGAAAGCTGCTCGCACCCAGCAACGCACTCGTCACCCACGGCAACGCGATGTTCAATTCCGACAAGACCTTGACCATCTGCGGCAGCACGTAGCCGATCCACACGGCGATAACGGCGGCGATGGCACAGCCGATGAACGCCGGGTACAGCAGCGCCTTCATGAAAATCGCGCGGATTTCGGACTTCCACTCATGATAGGCGGCCAGGTCCCGGAGACACCGGGGCAGAACACCGCTCTTTTCGCCCATGCTGACCATGGCCAAATCGAGCGGCTGGAACGCCCGGGGATGGCGCTGCATGGCCTCATGCAGGCTGCTGCCGCCTTCGACTGCGAATTGCACCTCGCCGACGATGCTTCGGAGGTCCCGGGACGGTAGCGAATGCCCGATTTCCTCCAGGCCGGTTAACAGCGGCAGTCCGATTTCAAGAGTCTGGGCGAACCGGTGGTAGAACTCGATCAGCATTTTAACCGGGATTCGACGACGGACGAACCACTTGGCGCCCAGACGCTGACGCCGGACCGCCGTCTCAACCAGGAACAAGCCGCGTCGCTTTAGCTCCTGCTCGACATCCGCCTCGTTGAACGCCGCCAACCGGCCTTTCACCACCCGGCCGGAGTCGTCGATGGCTTTGTAATGGTAGCTACTCATAATCGGCAATCACCCTGGTGATTTCTTCAAAAGACGTCGCCTGCTGGGCCACTTTCTTCAACGCCTGCTTGAACATCAAATGCGTGCCGGCACGGACGGCGGCGTCTTTGATGTCCTCCTTCAGCGCCCCTGAAAAAATGAGACCGGCGATCGCGCGATCGACCTGAATAACCTCATATACGCCGCTGCGCCCGCGATAGCCGGAGTTGTAGCACCCCTCGCAGCCCACGGCATGAGCGGTCTCCGTCGGTGGCGAGATCCCCTTGTTCTGGAACACCTTCAAAACACCCGCCTGGATCGGCTGGCGCGACACGCACTTGGGGCAAAGCAATCGCACCAGGCGCTGGGCGACCACCAGTGACAGCGCCGAGGCGAGAATCCCGGCGTTCACACCGATGTCGAGCAGGCGGCTGATCGCCGAGGCCGCATCGTTGGTGTGCAGCGTGGACAGGACGAGATGGCCGGTCAACGATGCCTGCAGCGCCAGGTCGGCGGTCTCCTTGTCGCGGATCTCGCCCACCAGGATGACATCGGGGTCCTGGCGCAAAGCCGACCGCAGGGCATTGCCGAACGTCAGGCCGGCCTTGGGATTGACGGCGGTCTGCCGAACGGTCGGAATGCCGTATTCGATGGGATCTTCGACGGTCATGCAGTTGATGCTGGGGCTGTTCACCGTCATCAGCGCGCAGTAAAGGGTGGTGGTCTTGCCGGATCCGGTCGGGCCGGTCGTCAAAATCAGCCCGTGCGGCCGTTTAATGGCGCCCTTGAAGCGCGCCAAATCTTCATCTTCGAAACCCAAGTCCCGCAGATCCTTGGCCAGCTTGTTGTGGATCAGAAGCCGCATGACAACGGTTTCGCCCAGCTGGGTGGGGAACGTGGATACCCGGATATCGAACTCCCCCACCCGACCCTTGAAGCGGATGCGACCGTCATGCGGGATGTTCGGGTTGGAGATGTCCATATCCGCCATGATTTTATAGCGTGTCAGCAGCGGCTGCAGGAAAGCCCGCGCGAAGAGATGCTTTTGGTGCAGCACCCCATCGATGCGGTAATAGATGCGCACCAGATTGCTGTCCGGCACCACATGAATGTCGCTGGCGCCGAGCACATTTCCTTTTTCAATGAGCAAATCGGACAGCGTCACGATCTGGTCGTCCTTGAAGACATTCTGTCCATTGCCGGAATAGGTGATCGCCTCGATCTCCTGGTCGATGTTCTGGGCCGTCTTGTAGTAGAGGTCGGTCGCACTGGCGATCCAGGACCGGCGCGCAATAAAAGTTTTGACCCGGCAGCCGGTCAAGCGCTCCAGTTTGTCCCGCGCAATCACATCGAAGGGATTGCTGCAGGCCACTTGGAGGGCGCCGTCCTCGATCGCAAACGGGAACATGCCGTGTTCGTTGACGACGTCGATCGGGATTTTCGCAGCCAGGCTTTGATCGACCGCCACCCTTTCGGTATCCAGGATCTGGGCGCCGCTCTGCACCGCGATGGCCATCTGCAGGTCTTCCTCGGTCACCCAGTCCAGTCGCCGCAGCACGTCGCCCAGCATGACCCCGGTCTTCTGGGTCTCCATCAAGGCCATCTTGAGCTGGTCCTGGTCCAGAAAACCCATTTCGATCAAAATATCGCCGATACGTTTTTTCATAGGTCCTCTTAGCACCGGTGATTCGGAAGGAGAAAGCTTCAACCCACCCGCCGGGTTCCAGAAAGCGGAGTCGGTTTACGGACTGCGGTGATAATATGCAAATTGAATGCCGATCACTGTTGGAATGCATGCCTGGATGCTGCTTGATTTCTCCGGGTCCGGTAGGGGCCGACCGTTCAAATCATGGGGATTGGAGAGGGACGCAAATTGCGCTATAAAAAACGATGATCCGATGGAAAGGGGAGCCGTTGCCGCTGCGAAGAAATGAATTCGTCCGGGGGGCGCGGGATACATTGCCGCTGCTGTTGGGCGCCTTCCCGTTCGGATTGATTTACGGTGCGGTGGCCGTGACGTCGGGATTGTCCCTGGCGGCGGCTATGGCCATGTCGGCCTTGGTCTTCGCCGGTTCCTCGCAGTTTATCGCGGTGGGATTGGTGGCGGCCCGGACGCCGGTGGCGATCATCGTTCTAACGACGCTGATCGTCAATCTGCGCCACATGCTCTACAGCGCCACGCTGCTGCCGTACCTGAAAAATCTCCCCCAAAAATGGCGTATCCCGCTGGCGTTCTGGCTGACGGACGAAACCTTCGCCGTGACGGTGCGCCGGTTTCAACAACCGGATGGTTCCACCGAAAAACATTGGTACCAGCTCGGCTCGTCGATCGCCATGTATCTGAATTGGCAGTTCTGGTGCTGGAGCGGAATGATGCTTGGAAAAGAGATACCGGACGCTTCCGAATGGGGGCTGGACGCGGCCATGCCCATCACCTTCATCGGCATGATCATCCCCTTCGTCAAAACCATTCCCATGGCGGTCTGTATTTTGACGGCCGGGGCGGCATCGCTGCTGACCTTGGCGCTGCCCTACAAGCTGGGGATCGTCGTCTCTGCGTTCGTGGGAATCGCCGCCGGCTTCATGGCCGAACGGAACCTGAAAAAGACGAAAGGCGCGCTGCCCCGATGACGGCCGACGAATGCCTGCTGATCGCGGGAATGATGGCCGTTACCTTCGGCATTCGCTATTTTCTGCTGGCGCTGGCGGACCGCATTCGGATGGCCCCCTGGATCGAAGCCTCGCTCAAATTCATTCCTCCGGCCGTCCTGACCGCCATCATCCTTCCCGCCGTATTGCTGCCGAAAGGGGATTGGCACCTGTCGCCGTCCAATCCCTATCTGGTGGCTGCGCTCATCACCACGGCCGCCGGAATCTGCACCCGGAATTTGCTGGCGACCATCGTTGTCGGCTTATGCGCCTTCTTTGGGTATCGGCTGTTTCTCTAAACCTTCTCCAGATAGCGTCGAATGGCCCGGAACTGACTCTCCCCGTCCAGCCCGGCTTCCGCCAGCACCTGATCGGCCTGGCCGCTGCCGAGGAAATGGCCCTTGCGGAAGGGATGCAGGGTCATCTTCCGGCCGCGGCCGGAGCAGACCCAACGCTCCATGGTCGGGAGCGTGAACCCGGTGATCCCCATGGCTTCCTGGGCGCACACCTCGGGATAGATCCGTTCCCGTTCCGCGGCGGGCAGGAGATCGAAAAGCTCCGCGCTGGCGACATAGAACACATCCAGGTTGATTCCCTTGTCCTTGAGAAGCGGCAGCGTTTGCTCGATGAAGGCATAGCCGACGTCACTGCCCTGAAGCACCAGCGTGCCGTCGCGTTTGCCCTCCGCCCGGCGCAGGCGATACACGCCCGTCGCCGCGGCAGTGGCCGGGGCCAGTCCCAATGCCTTTCGATCCAGCACCGTTTCCGAGGGCCGGGTGACGAAGGGTGCGATCACCGCCGGGCGCTGCGCCAGGGCCGCGGACACGAGGGTCCAGATCTCCTGGGGGTCCCAGGGCGTGAGCGTGATCATGGTGCCGAGGGGGAAGTTGCCCTGGAGGAGCTGCAGGGCCTGGGGGTCGGCATGCGTGGGGCCGTCCTCGCCGGTCTTGACGCCCGCGTGCGCACACACGAGCACGAAAGGTCGATAGGGCTCCTGGAAGGCGGCCTGCCGAGCCTGACCGCCGATGGCGTGCAGGCGCGCGGCCACGTGCCCGAGGCCGGCGATGAAGGCCCCGTAGGAAGACCCAACCCCCAGATGGCGCCCGTAGGTCGAAAGGCCGGCCAGGATGCCGCTCATGGCGTCTTCGCAGATGCCGCCGGTGACCAGCATCCGGGAATCCGGATTCGAGGCGGCATTGTACCAGCCCGGCGCAAAACCCTGGCCGATGGTGTTGACGCTGGTGGAGCCGTACAAATCGGCGGATGCCGTCAGCACGGCGCCCCGGCTGGCGCGATTGTAATGCTGAAGCACGCGGCCGAGTTCGCCTCTCAGGGTGGCCGGCTGCCCCGGTGTCAGGGTCAGCTCGGTCGGTGTGCGCCCCTGGGTCGTTGCCGCCAGATCGAAGACCGCCTCAACCGCCGGAGCCTGCGGGCGCGGGCGGCGGGACCGTTCGTCCAGACGGCGGCGCGCCGCACGCAGCCGCTGCGCCAGCGCCGCCACCAGGGGCTTGTTGGTTTCGAGCGCGCGGCGGATCACCGTCAAGGCCTCCCAGAAGCACTCCTCGAGAACTTCCGCGGACCGCCCGGTCCGGCAGCGCTGGTTGGCGCTTTCGCAGCGCGGCAGGGCCGCTCCGGTCGCGGTCATGAAGGGCGCGACCGCCTTGAAGAAACCATCGGCGCACAGGCTGTGGCCGGCGCCGTGCGACGCACGGCCCTCGATGCCGTACTGCCAGCCTTTCTGGGTGCGATAGACGATGGCGGTGGGCTGGTCATTGGAAACGGACCCGGCCCGGCGCTGGGCGGCGATGACCTGTTCGAAACTCATGCCGTCCGGGACCAGGATGGCGTTCCAGTCGTGCAGCAGGGCGAACTCGACCGGGTTCCACTGGACGTATTCGCCCGGGGAGTCCCCGTCCCGACAAACCCGGTTCGAATCGATGGAGGCCTGGTTCCAGTCGACGTGCAGGACCGCGTTATGAAGACAGGCCGTCCCGGCGGCGGCCATGGCTTCGCCGACGCGCCCGGGCGTCATCCCGCCCTCCCCTTCGACGATATGGACGCGCGGCGCGTTGGCGCCGTAATAGTCCATCGCGCCGAAGGCCAGGCCGAGCGATGCCGCCACCCCGACCCCCGATGCCCCGGTGGCCAGCCGCAGAAACGGGGTGGCCGGGGTCGGATGGCCGTCCAACGGTTTGGTCCGAAATTTGAGGAAGAGCGGGGTCTTCGCCAGAGGATTGCGCCGGAAGCCGAGGAGATCCTCCAGCCGCAGCTGGTGTTTTTCATCCTTAGGGAGAAGCTCGGGGGCTCCGATGCGCATCACTTCATTGCGCAGCGCCCACATGGCATAGAGCCCGAGGGTCTTGTGCCCCGCGCCGTATGAGATGATGTCGGCATCGGCTCGATCCGGGTCAGAGGGGTCATAGTCCAAAGCATCAAATACGATCCCGGCCACCAGGCGGCCCGAAGAAATCGACCCGCCGGGGTGACCGGACATCGGAACATAATTATACAGCATGGCGCACAGGGAACGGTACATCAGGTCGAGTTGCTCGAAATGCGCCAGGTCTTCTGCGGAAAGCGCCTGCTCCCGATTCTCCTGCTTGATATCGATGTAAACGCCCCGTCGATGGCCTAGCTGAAAGCCCATGCCAGTCTCCTTTCCGTTGGAGCCCCCGTCGTCTCCACCTTCAGGCGGCCGGGATCCCTAGTCTTGAAAGGTATTGATGCTGGCGCATTTTACCCGGCCTCTCACGATTATACAAGCCGTCTGTTTTAAGGAAGCTGATGGCCGCTCGGCAAATGGCGCTCCACTGCATCGTCCAAGAAAAAAGTCTTACATGTTGGTTGAGAATTCGATACGATCCCAAAGCATGCCGCGACCCGGAGCCAGCCGCTGGTGGCAGACATAGAGAGGTTGGAGAGGATAGAATGAGCCGCGCCTTTGTAAAAGAACCGGACGGCGATCAGATCATCGAAGAACTTCCCGATCGAGTGCACAGCCCACACGTGAACTATGTGACTCCCGCCGGGCTGCAACAGCTGGTCGATCACCTCGGCGTGCTATACAACCGCCGCCATGCGCTGGCCGGTTCGACGGCGGCGGATGACAAAAAGCAGATGCGCATCATCGACCGCGACCTGCGTTACTACGATGAACGGGTCCGGCGGGCGGTCCTGGTGGATCCGACCGCTCAGCCGAGAGACGAGGTTCATTTCGGGGCGCGGGTCGAAGTGGAAACTCCCGAGGGCCGGCGCATGACATTTGGAATCGTAGGAGAGGATGAAGCAGACGCCTCCCAAGGAAAGATCAGCTGGGTTTCGCCACTGGCAATGGCCCTGGACGAGGCTCGAGTAGGGGACATGGTGGTATGGAAACGTCCGGCAGGCGAAATTGAGCTGACGGTGGTCGCCATCCGATACCCCGTCGAATCCAGCCGGAAAGGCTTGGAGCATGGTTGAAATTCTGAAAATCGCCCTGATCATCGCCGCCATCATCGTCATGATTCGACTCCGGGTGCCCCTGAGCATCACCCTGATCGCCAGCGCCTTCATCCTCGGCGTTCTGTTCCAGCTTCCCCTGGCGAAACTCGCCGCCGGCGTGCGTGGCGCTTTCCTGAGCCTCGAAAACCTGAAACTGGTGCTCGCCCTGCAGCTGGTGCTGCTCTTCAGTGCCGTACTAAAAGAAAACGGAGCAATGCACCGGGCGATCTCGGCCTTGAGCCAA
>CAYRUF010000100.1:0-3251 GCA_964427375.1 uncultured Desulfatibacillum sp.
CCCTTCCCCCCTCAGCCTTCCATCATTGCTTTTTTCTTGACTCCATCACATTGTAGCTTTAATGTAGCTCCGATGGCGAGGAGAAATCTTGACGTGACAGAAGAAAAAAAGACGGCCTTGAACCTGTTGGACGATCGCAACGAACCGGCCGATGACACCGAAGCGAACCTGCCATCGGCGCTCTCCAGCACCCGGGTGAAATTCGAAATTTTCGGTGAAGAAATGATTGAGAAGCGGGTAAAGGCCAGCGGCAACAGCGGCAGGGTCTATCTGCCTCCGGACTGGGTCGGACACAAAGTCAAGATTATCCGAATCGATTGAAGGGAGAAATCGCCGCCGTGGAGAACATGCGTATTCGCAGACTGAAAAACGAAGACGCCGACGAGGTCGGCCGGATATACACGGCGATCACCCGCAAACCGATCAGCGTCGATTTCAAACACGTCGTGGCGGACCACTCCGAACGGGAGGACAGCGCCTGCTTTGTCGCCGAAATCAACGGGAAGGTGGTGGGTTTCATGATCACCTACATTTTGACGGCGGGGTTCGGGATGGCTCAGAGCGCCTGGATCGCCACCATGGGCGTCAGCCCAGACCAGATGGGCCAGGGCATCGGCGCCGCCCTCGCCGAGGAGACGTTTGCCTTCTACCGCAGCCGAGGCATCGATAATGTCTACACCTCGGTACGCTGGGACTCAACCGACATGCTGTCCTTCTTCAAGACCCTCGGCTTCGACCGCAGCAATTTCATCAACCTGCGCAAAGTCTTGAAATAAGTCGTGCGCCGGCACGACTCCTCCTCATCCGGGCTTCCGATCGGCTTTAAGACAAAGGGCGTAGGCGAACAGGGCCGCGCCGACGGCACCGGCGATCTGAGCGTCCCATGGAGTCTGCATGCGCTCGAGGCCGATCTTCCGCATCAATCGGTCCATGACGCCGCGGTTCTTGGCCATGCCGCCGGTCACGGCAAAGCCGGGCTTCACCCCGACCCGCTCCACCAGCGCGAAGATCCGGTCCGCCATGGCCCGGCAGTAGGCCGCGAGCACATATCCCGGAGTCCGGCCCTGGCGCAGCAAAGCGGTCGCTTCCGACCGGGCGTAGACCACGCAGGTGCTGGAGACCGCCGCCGGTTCTTCGCCCTCGAAGTCAAAGGAACGCTCGCCGACTTCGGTGACGGGCACCCCGAGCAGATCGGCCAGCACTTCCATCCCGCGGCCGGTGCCGGCCGCGCACTTGTCGTTCATCAGGAAATTCATGACCCGGCCGTTCTCATCGCACTGGATGCACTTGATGTCCTGTCCGCCGACATCCAGCACCGTGCGCACGGCGGGGCCGAAGATGAAGCTGGCGCCGCGGGCGTGGCAGGCGATCTCGGTGATGGTGCGGTTGGCGAAGGGCACGTTGACGCGGCCGTAGCCGGTTCCGACGCGATAATCCAGGCGCTCCTCGGGCATGTCGGCCGCTCCCAGCGCGAACGCGAGCACCCGGCGGGCGCTGTTCGGACTGTCGGCGCCGGTCCGCATGCTGCCGTAGCCCAGGATGAGGCCGTCGGCGACCAGGACGGCCTGGGAGCTGACCGAGCCCACATCGATGCCGGCCGTGACGAACCTGGCCCCGCGCCAGTCCACCTCGGGATTTTTCCAGTTCGACTCGGTCCAACGCCAAAATTCAGCTGTCTGAACCTCGACCATGAGCGCTTCCACCTAAACGGCTCCGTCGGCCGCCAGCACGGCCGCCCCCACGGCGGCGCCGAACTCCGGGTGATCGGGCACGCAAATCCGACTCACGTTGAGCTGCCGCCGCATGGCGGACAGGAAACCCGGGCCGCGGGCCAGCCCTCCGATCAGGACCACATCCTCCTGAAGGCCGATCCGCCGGATGATCGAAACGATCCGGCCGGCGACGCCGTCGTGAATGGCCTTGCTGATATCCGCCTTGGCCGTATTGGAATGAATCAGGCCGACCACTTCGGATTCGGCGAAGATCACGCACTGGGCATTCATGGAAATCTCCCGATCGGACTGCAGACTGAGCGCCCCCAGCTCATCGACGCTCACCTCGAGCGCCCGGGCCATGGCCTCGATGAAGGCGCCGGCCCCGGCCGCGCACTTTTCGTTGACGGCGAAGTCCGCGGGGTGGCCGTGGTCGTCGAGCCGGACCGCCCGCCCCTCTTCGGCGCCGACATCGGCCACCGTGCGCGCGCCGGGGAAGAAGTAAAGCGCCCCCCGGGCCATGGCCTTGATCTCGTTCACGGATTCGGCGGCCATCGACACGGCGTGCTTCCCCGAGCCGGTTCCGCAGATTCGTCGGATGTCGGCGCGGGTGATCCCGGCCTCCCGCACGGCCTGGTTGAGCGCGTCTTCCACCGCCCTGGCAGCGTCGAAACCGGTCGGCGCCAGGCCTTTTCCCAAGATCCGTCCATCCTTCACGACGACGGCCTTGGTGTTCTTGGCGCCGCAGTCAATTCCGGCCGTAATCAAGCTTGCCTCCGACGGTGCGGTTCTCCGCTTCACGCTCGCCGCCAAGACCGGTGCCCAGCTGAAAGGAATGGCCTTCCAAAACGCGGGTTGGTCTCTTCCGCAGGGCGTGCGCCATGCGGACCACATAATCGGGCCGAACATCGTTTCGCCAGCGCGGAAACCCGCCACGCCACACGTAGGCTATGAGCCGGCGAAACCCGGCCCTGCTGAAACGATAGGGTCCGACGGCGACCGCCTCGGCTGGCTGCCCCATGGCGATGGGAAGATCGCAGCGAACGGCGCAGCGTGAAAGGAGTTCTATCAAAATGGGTCTGGTTTTCCAACCGTCCGGATTCTGCTTGAACATCGCCGGGTCCTCCGGAAATGGAAACCGCCGGTAGACCGCACCGATGAAGCCGGTATACCGAACACCCGCGATGGCACCCATGAGGTCGCCGATATCTTCCTGCGCCTCAATGGCCCAAGCCGGCTGCAGCACGGTCTCCGCAGGCCCGCCATCGGTCGGTGCGGCCACTTGGCGGCAGAAGTCAGCAGCAAAGAAGAAACACCGGTCGAGCAGCAGCAGGTCCGTTTCGATGTTGAAGAACCCGAAGGCGACGGTTCCGTGGCTTAATGATTTAAATGCGAGCGGCATAATTTGAAGTGGGAAGGCGGAAGGCGGAAGGCGGAAGGCGGAAGAAAAAAAGGAAATGAGCCAGTTTTGCCCGGCGGTTGCGGTTTCGTCATTTTTCCGCCTTCCGCATTTCCCCCTTCCACCTTCCCCTTTCCGCC
>CAYRUF010000100.1:3351-7178 GCA_964427375.1 uncultured Desulfatibacillum sp.
CCTTCCCCTTTCCGCCCTCCCCTTTCCGAATTCCGCCTTCAATCGTGTTTCAGATAAAACCGCCACTTGCACATCACCCCGTCCTGCCGGGGGTCGGGCGGGGCGAAGAGGCAGCGCGTCTCGATGAGCGGATCGACCTGCCGTGCAAAGCTGCTGAACTCGCGGCGGTGCATTTCGCGGCAGTTGTATTCCTTGAGCCCCCGGCGGATTCGCGCCTCCTGGGTGGGGCAGGACGGCACGGTGATCATCACCTCTTCGGGGTTCTCGGCGATGCGGTAGTCCACCAGGATGCACCAGGGCCAGTAGCGCAGGGCAGCCACGAATCCCTTCAGCCCTCGTTCGGTGATCTCGAAACGTTGGACGAGATCCTTGGCCGCCATGGCCGCGATCCGGTCCCACACCGTTTCGTTCAAGCGGTCGGCCGTAGCGTCGCCGAACCGCTCGGCGACGTGGAGGTACCAGAACGAATCCATCACCCGGTAATGCCACAGAAGGAAGCGGATGTATTGCTTGAGCTGCGGGGCGTCCATCGATTCGAATAGGGTCAGATTCATGTCGATCCGTCTCCAGGCGGACTCAGGGGGGCTCCGACGGTCCTTCCAATTTCAGAAGCCGGGGCAGGAGCGCTCCGGCCAAGATCAATCCTCCGACCAGCGAGACCCCCAGGCCGAAGGATTGCAGGTCTCCGATCACGCCGATCAGGGTCGGAACGGCTCCCGCGCCGATCATGAAGGCCATGGGCGTGGTGAAGGAAACCGCAATGTTGCGGGCGCTCGGGGGCACGACCATGCCGAGCGCCGCAAACCCCGCCGGAAAAAAACAGACGGCGACCATCGGCTGCAGGAAAACGACGGCCGGCACCCAGCGAGTCGGGGACAGGCCCAGCAGCAGCGTAAAGCCGCCGGTGAGCAGGAATACGATGCCGAGCGTTCGCTTGGGACCGAACCGGTCGGTCACCCAGCCGCCGACCAGGGCCATGACCAGGCCGATCAGACGGGAGAAGGCCACGACCGTGTTGGCGAAATCCCGCTCGAAACCGTGCTCGTTCACCAGATATAGCGGCAGCATGGTGTAGATGCCCAGCGTGCTGCTGATCCCGAGGCTGAACAGCAGCACCATCCACCAGAACGACGGCTCGCCGGCCAGGGCCCTCAAGGACCTGAAGTTGGGCGCCTCCCCCGCGAAATCGCCGGCGCGGCTCCGGTTGGCGAACAAAAGCGTGATCAGGACCGCGGCGGCCCCCAGCAGCACCAGCACGCCGCGCCACGAGAACCAGATCAACACCGCCTCGGCGAAGAGCGGCGCCACCACGAAGCTCAGGTTGGGGGCCAGCTCGTGGATGGCGATGGCTTTGCCCCAGTGCGGACGGCCGACGAAATCGGTGAGCGTGGCGATCCCGCAGGGCAGATACAAGCCCGCCGCCAGACCGAGGACCACCAGACTCCCGCGGATGGCCCACAGGCTGCTGCTGGCGGCGATGACCAGCAGGGTCAGGCCGACCGAAAGGCTGGAGAGCACGATGACGCCGCGGTGCTTGATTCTGGCGGAAACGAAGCCGGACCCCATCAGCGATATGAAATAGCCGATCGAAATCGTGAAGAAGAGCGAGCCGGCCGCCCCGTGCGAAATCCCGAGCTCCGCCTCGATGGCCGGCATCAGGGGCGCCTGGACGATCCGCGCCATGAAGTTCAGAAAAAAAATGGTGGTGAGCAGCAGGAGCGGCCCCACCAGCGTGCGGAACGACTCCGAGCGCATCCCGGAATCGGTCGAGGCCGTTCCATCCAAACGCGCGGGGTTCAAGAGCCGATCTCCATCCGATGCGCCGAGCCCGTCGCCTCGGAAGACGCATCATCGACGCGGACCCGCAGCCCTCCGGCCGCCCGGACCTGGATCAGCTCGGCGACGATGCTGATCGCGATCTCCGGCGGCGTCTCCGCGCCGATGGAAATCCCGATGGGGCAGTGGACCTGCCGGAGGGCTTCCACCGCAACCCCTTCCTCCATCAGCGCGGCATAGATCAGGTCGCGCTTGCGTCGGCTGCCGATCATGCCGAGGTAAGCCGGCCGGGTCGCCAGCGCCGCCCGCAAGGCGTCCCGGTCATGGACGTGCCCGCGCGTTACGATCACCAGGTAAGTCGAGGGGGTGACAGGGATGCGATTGAAGGCCTCGGTCACCGGGCCGACCAGGATCCGGTCGGCGTCCGGAAACCGCCCGGGATTGGCGAACGCTTCGCGGTCGTCGATCACGCATACCCGAAAGCCGACCGCGCGCGCGAACGGCGCAACGAACATCGAAATATGCCCGGCCCCGAACAGCACGAGCATGGCTTCGGGTTCGACCGGCTCCACAAAGACCACCGGTCCGGCGCCGTGCGCCATCGTCTCAAACGCAACCCGGCGGGTGCCGGTCCACCGTTGCGGATCGACGCCGGCGGCCTGGAACCGCTCGGGGGCGTCCCCGATAACGCGGCCCGTTTCGGTTAGGATCGTCCGCAGCACGCTCCGCCGATCCTCCGTCAGGACCGTGACCAGCACCCCCCGCCGGTCCTGCTCGGTCAGCTCAGCCAGCGCCTGAAACACGGCGGCGGCGCCGGCGTCCCGGGATGACACGGGCTCGATCAGGACGTCCACGCTCCCGCCGCAGATCATCTCGCTGGACGCAGCGTCCTGGCCGGTCAGACGCACCTCCAGCAGGGCCGGACGGCCGCCGGCCAGCACCTCATGGGCCTTGCGAAGGACTTCATGCTCCAAAAGCCCGCCGCCGATCGTCCCCACCGGACGCCCGTCGGCCCGGAGGAGCAGTTTCGTTCCCACCGTCCGCGGCGCCGAGCCGATCTGACGGACGATCCGCGCCAGAACGCAGGTTTCCCCGGCTTTCAAGGCCAGCTGAAGCTCCCGGTAAACATCGATCATTCCATACACTCCTCAGGCACGGCAACGGTTCCATCGGCGCGTGCGGGTCCGCGGAGCTGCCGGCCGCCTAACGCCGCCATCGAGCCGGACCCGGCGTCAACTCCGATCGAACACATCGAATACCGGCGGATCATCCAGCACCCGGCCGACGATCATCCGTTGGACCGGAGCGCCGTCGATCCGGCCGAGAAGATCAGCGATCCGGCGGCCGGCCGCCCTTCGCGCGGGGGTGTCGGCGCGGTTCAAAAACCCCAGGCGGCGGCAGCCGGCCGGCGCCCCCTTCAGCACGCCGGATGGGTGCGCCAGGCATGCTGCGACGGCTTCCTCGGTGAGGGCCGCGCCGGGCGCCAGGCCGGCGATCCGTGCGAAAAGATCCGGACGAAAGACCCACTGATCGTTCAATGGGCGGCCGACCGCCTGCAGGCCGACCATCCCCACCACCCATCCGGAGCCGGAGGGTATCACCGGTTCATGCGCGGCCGGCGCCTTCAGCGGACGGCCGGCAGCGCCGTCCGCTTCAACGATGATCCAATCGAACGCTCGCGACGAGCGCAGCCGGTCGATCTCCTCCGGGGCCAGGCCGAAAAGTTTGCCGGATTCAGGACTCCGTCCGGCAGCGGCGGTGATGTGGCGGTGTCCCTTCAGCGCCCGAGCCGACCGCTCCAGGATGCCGGCAGCCGTCGGCGCCAGGATGCAGAAGTCGCATTGGTCCGCCGCCGGCGGATGGATGCGCGTGGAGGTGGTCGTCAAAACGGTCCGTCCGCTCCCGGCCAGCTCGCGCGCCAGACGATACATCAGGCTCGTCTTGCCGCCCGCCCCCACCAGGCTGACCATCCCGCCGCCGGAGAGAAGCAATGATTCCGCCAGTCCGAGAGACATCCCCCTCTCCACGCTACCCGAAAACCGCGCAAGACC
>CAYRUF010000101.1:0-6874 GCA_964427375.1 uncultured Desulfatibacillum sp.
AGACTCAAGCTCGAGGTCAGCATGCCATGGATGCTTATCACCAGAAACAGTGTGAAGGAAACCATCGCGATGATGGCCAGCCGTCTCTGGAACTTAGGAAGGACGTCATTCAGGCTGGCGATTTGCCGGTAAGGCAAGGTGGCTCCAACACCCAAACCGGCCACTGCTCCCGCCATCAGAGCCAGGTAGAGGGGGTACCCGATGAAGCCATATTCTCTCTGGAGGATGCAGAACGGGCAATGGTGCGTGGGCAGCTCGTAAAAGTAGGGCGATATATAGGCGATGACGGCATGAAGCGACGTGGCCAAGGCGACCGCACAGGCGAAGGAGAAGAGATACCCGGCCGTTCCGGTGCGATAAAAAACAAGACCGGTGAAAAGCGTCAAGCCTATTCCGCCGTAAAAAAGGATTTCCGTCGGACCCTGGGGCAATACCGCGATGCTGTTCTCGATTTTGCCGGGGTTGAACGTAAAAAGGCTGCCGCAGCAGGAAGTGATCACATCCGGGTTGAGATTCAGAAAATAGGCGGCTTGGGCCGTCATGTCGGCGATGCCGACGGGTGCGAGCGCCAGCAACAGGGCATACTTTTTCTTTATCAGCGGGTAATCGTAGCCCCTGTTATCCACATAGTTGACCATCAGCCATGTTCCGGCCAGAAGAAAGGTCATAATTTTTAGGATCAGAGCAGGGTACCCCCACTGGTTTGCGTTGAGGCTGCCCACTGCGCACATGGCGCCGATGATGAGCCCGGCCAACTCATCGGCGGTGTAAATGAAAAGGAAAAGGGAGAGGAGTTGGAAGCCCATCGCGTAGGACATTAGAGTGGAAACCAGGTACGTCCTGCGCTCGAGGCTCAACTGGAGGCTGCTTCCGCTTTTGAGGTTCCAGCTTCTCAGGATTGTCGCCCCATGAAAGGCTGCATAGAGAAGCATTCCGCAGGTCAGGACGGAGCCGACCAGAAGGGCGATGACGACCGGGTGGAAGATCATGCCTCCCCCGACGGGCAGATGATCGCACCGTTTCGCATCTCGACCACCCGGTCGACCACGGCCGATTCGTAGACGATGGGGTCGTGGCTGGCGATGATGATGCTTTTCGCTTTGGCCTTGAGATCCTGCATGATTTGCATGAATTCTATGGACAGTTTCGAGTCCAGGTGAGCGGTGGGTTCGTCCGCGATGACGACGGCCGGGTCGTTGATCAATGCCCTAGCGATCGCCACCCGCTGAGCCTCTCCGCCGGAGAGCCATTCGATCTTCGCGTGGGCTTTGGACGAGAGATTGAAGCGATCGAGGAGGGACAGCGCCCTTTTCTTCAATTCCGAATGCCTCTCGACGAAGGGATAACCCGGGACCATCACGTTTTCCAGAGCCGTAATGCCTTTGATGAGGTTGTGCTGCTGGAAGATGAACCCGAATGTGCGCCGGCGGATCTCGGTGAGAAACCTCTCCGGCAGGCTCGTAATTTCCCGTTCTCCGAGCACGATCCGGCCGGAGGTGGGCCTGGCCATGCATCCCAGAATGCTGAGCAGGGTGGTCTTGCCCGATCCGCTGGGCCCCTTGAACGTCGTGGTCCGCTGCGGCTCGATTGCAAGACTGACCCCGTGCAAGGCGACGAACTCATTGGGCCTGCCGGAGTTGTATACCTTTCTGATGTCCGCGAGCTGAATCATGGTGTTCTTCGTTCCGGGCCGCTTCAATCCAGCGTCTTGAGGACCTCGGCGTTGACGTCGCCGAAGCGCAGCACCTGCTTGCCGGCATGGTCCCTCATGAACTCCTGGGCATCGTTCTCGGTCACAAAGGGGATCAGCTCCCTGCCCATCGGGCCGTAGACATCGCTCCCGACCACAAAAAAGGCGCTGACCGCATCCGTGGCCTTCACGGCGTAATAATCCGTCACGAAGATGGAGCGGATGTCGGACGGCTTCTTGGAAGGGTTGTACCGGGTCAGGTCCAGGTAATATTTAAACAGATCCTTGGCGCCGTCGAAGACGGCGTAGGTTCCGTCCTTGAAGACGATTTCGGCGACGAAGTCGGGGTACTTGGCCGCGAACATGCCGCACACGGGACACTTGTCCTTCGGCGAGGGTTTGATGAAACCGGTCGGGTCCGCCGACGCTCCGGCCGCCGCAACCAACAACAGTGCAATAACGCATGCCACCTGAATATTCCGCATTCATTTCCTCCAAATATGGCCCGGTTCAAGCCATTCCGCTCTGGAAAAGAGAACGGCGATCTTGATGAACCTAGAACAGGCGGCCGGTTTACTGGGCCTTGTGGTGGTGCCCCCCGGGCTTCGTCTTCCTCGCCTGCCGCTTTTCCCGGATCATCTTGATGTCGGCGTACATGCCCTCGTAGGCGGCTTTGAGGCAATCCTCGAAGGCCGTCAGGTTCCCGCCGTTCTCCCGAATGAATCTTTCGGCGTCCTCTTTCGTTGCGAAGGCCCATTTGGCCGTGCGGGTCATCACGCCGGGCTTGGCGGGATCGATGACCCAGACTGCCTTCTCGGCTTCGATGAGTTGGCGGGTGTTGTAGTCGGCCACCCAAATGGCCTTGGGTGTCTTGTCGATGTTCAACGAGAGGTCGATGGCAGCGCAGTGCAGGCTGCAGACTCCAACCTTGGTGCCGTCGTCGTACTCGATGACCATCCGGCTGTGGGCGAACTGGTGCCGGTCCATGCCGCAGTACTTGCAGCTGGGGGCAGACGTTACGTCTTCCAGGGGATCTGCCAAAACGAGGCTCCCCACCGCCAGAAAAACCACCATCAAGACACCGCCGAAGAACCGCTTTATCATGATACCCTCCTCTTGATGTTCCATCGTATGCCACCCCTTGTTAGATGCAAGTCTACATCCTCATGACCGAATCCGGGTCGATGGTCGCCGTCCTCCAGGACGGGACGATGGTCGCCACGGTGTAAGGGATTACCGTCAGAAAGAAAAGCGCCGCCAGTTGGTTGAAGGCGATGAAGGGCGATATTCTGAACTCCGGAAAGAGGACCGACCAACCCTTGAGCACCGGCTCGAAGAGCATCGCCGAGGCGAAAAAAACGTGCCCATACGCGAGCAGGACTCCCAGAACGAAGGCCGATGCGGAAACCACCACACCCTCCCAGAAGCGCATGAGCAGCACATCCGAGGTCTCCCAGCCGACGGCTTTCAGGATGCCGACCTCCCGCTTTTCCTCGGCGCTCATGCCGGTGGCTTTGTCCCAGGCGAGGATGATGAAGCTCAACACGGCGCCCAGCAGGATCACCAGCATCAGGCTCGAACGCCAGCTGAAGACCGCGTCGTAGGTCCTCAGGACTTCATCCCTCAGGATCGGACGGGTATCCGGGAGCACCTGAACGATCTTTGTCGCGATGGTGACGAGTTCCCTGGGGTTTCTGACCTTGACCACCAGGTCGGTGGCCACTTCGGGGGGCATCAAAAACATGCCTCTGAAATCCTTTTCCGACATCGCCACCAAGTCGGTTGAAACGAGCTCCGACTCCGCCGAGAAAACCTCGGCGATATGAAACGTCAACGGCTCGCCGTCATAGCCACGGAAGGACAGGATGTCGCCCACGAAGGCCAGACGGTTGCGGGATATCCCGTTGCCGATGGCGATGCTCCCCTCGCCGAGCGAGAAGTCATCCGGCACCAGCAATGTGTAGTTGGCGCCCACCACCGGGTCGTAATAATAGCCCCAGAGGCGCTCCTTGACGGACTGCACTCCCTTGATCGGCCGAATTTTTTCGATGTAACCCGTCGGGATGAGATCGTGCCGGCCGGCCACCATCTTCTGGACGATGATTTCCGGGGAGCCGTGCAGGATGAGGTGAGCCTCCCGGCGCATTCCCTCGGTGAAAAACATGACCGACCCCAGCACGAACACCACCGTGGTGTAGACCGCCAGCAGGGCGAAGTTTTTCCCCTTGCGCCTCAGAAGCGCCGAGAGCGTGAAGTCCACCATGTTTCGCTGCTTTTCGATCCAGGCGCGCATGGCTTTCACTTTAAATGGTGCACGGGACCGATGACGGAGCCCGTGGGAAAATGCTCCAGGGAAACGGGGTGGTCCTGAAAAGGGGCGTGCCGGTCGGCCTGGGACGGGTGGCGGGTGTAACGCGCCTCGGTGCAGAGCGCGAGATCGGTGAGATCGTACTTCTCGACCAGTTGCGCCTGCTCCTTAAGTCGCGGCAGGTTCCGCGCCGCTTGAACCCCGGCGTGCACGAAGGCGATGCCGATGAGCAGCGTGCTAGCGGCGATGAATAGAAAAAACAGGTCCGATTTCCTGGCAGGCAACATTGCATTTTTTCCAAGGTTGATGGGCTTGTAAAAAGTCATTGAAACATGGTCGCCAGCAGCCGCTCTATGCCGGTCTTGGTGATTTCGCCGATGATTTTGTACCTGATCACCCCGTTCCGATCGCAGATGAAGGTCATCGGCAGACCCGTAACGCCGCATTGCCGGGCGGCTTCCGAATTGCGGTCCATCAGAATCGGGTATGAAACCGGCTCGCTTTTCAGGAAGGAAGCAATGGTCTGGCTGTCCTCGCCGACGTTGACGGAGAACGGCACCAATCCCTTCTCCCGGTAAATGCCGTATATCGATTCAAGCGCCCGAATTTCCTTGATGCAGAAGGGACACCAGGTCGCCCAGAAGTGAATGATGACCACCCGTCCCTTGAATTCGTCCTGAAGCATTACCGCCTTCCCCTGGCGATCCGAAACGGCGATACTGGGGAAGGCATCGCCGGTTTTCAGGGCTGCATCGGCGGTCTGCAGCAATGGCGGTAGAAACAAAAATGATGCCAGCACCGGTAAGACCAACCAGCCTTGGCAAAGCCTGGCAAACGAATGGCTGCGCTTCATCATGCCCCCCACTTGTATTTTTAAGCCGCCTTGCAGATTGGCAAATGACCTGGACGGCCCGCTGCTCATTTTCAGCGATAGAAGACCGTCGAGCATCGGTCATTCCCTGCGAAACGGGCTTAAGAACGCGCTCCGGGAATCCGACCCGATCTTCCGGATTGCCTCTCGGATCCGCTTCAGTTCTTGACGGATCGATTCCCTTTCGGCCGGAGCGACACCGCCTACCAGCTTTTCCTGGATCAGGATCATGTCCGTCAACAGCTGCATGGCGTCCTGCATGGACAGGATGTAAAGCACCTCGCGGGCGGTCAGGCCCAAGTCCATGTTGTCTTCCATTCCGGACTGGGATGCCTTCAGATTCGAGTCAACCCCACCTCCGGCTCCGGCCGGCCGCCAAGGGGTTTTTGCATCTGCGACTTTCTCGGCAGGACCCGCACGGCCTGCGCATTTTAAATCCTTTTCTTCCAGAGACAGATCCTGGAGCTCGATGGAGAGGTATTTCGAGCCGCTTATCTTCATGAGGAATAATTGGATCGCGGGGCTTGACCATTTCCATCGGTGCCCGAATTCATAAATGGTCCCGCGGGTGTCTATATTTTCACCTTTACCATATCTTTTTTCATATGATCCCAGGACCATTTCATAATCGGCGCCCTTATCGACCGTGGTGGTTCGATGGATGGTCTTTATTGTCCCCGGAGATTCACAAAAGCTCAACCGGACCCAATTCAATCCTTCCAATTTGCCAAAATCAGCTGACGTATACCCCTCGTCGTCTTCCAAGAATACAATCGGACCCGATTCATCCTCCTGTGTCGCCTTAATAATGGTTCGATAGCGCTCGATGCGCTCCAAACAGACCCGTTCGACGCACTTGGGCGGCTTGAGGGGCTGGCTTGCTGAAACACCCGAAACATATAAAACCCAGATGACGGCACATAAAAGCCAGGTGAAGCGCCACATCATAATCCCGCCCTTGTTGAAAAGCTCATTTCAGAATGACATCCTCTGATGAACCGGTTTATTCGTATTCCGCGTTCAGGGGCTATTCCCCGCGAAGTTGGCCCGACATGACTTCGCGGTAATCGCCTGTGATTCGTCGCACCCGCTCCTTGATCTGCGCCAGTTCTTTTTGAAGCTGCTCTTTTTCCAAGCCCTTAGGACCGGCTATCAGTTTTTCTTGAATGGCCAGCAATTCGGTCATCACCTGCAATGCGTCCTGAATGGATAGGATGTACAGCACTTCCCGCATGGTCAGGCCCTGGTCCATTGTTCGGCCCATAGCCCCCATTGCGCCCATGGGTGCCACGGGTTGCATCTGGGAGCCCTGAGCGCTCCCCGGCCCCATCGCAGGTTGGGTTTGATAACCCTGGGGTACCGGTTCGGGTTTGGTGGCTGTTTGGCCGCGCATGCCGGGCATTCCCGCCATCCCGGACATTGACCTCGGCTGCTCGGCCGGAAGGCGGCCCCTGACGACTCCGGGTGGGGCCGGCAAAACCGGGGAAGCCTGCGCAGGCTGCGAGGGGCCAGATTCGGCCGCCAAAACGATTCGCATGTCCGGCCCCTCAACGGCGAGCGTCCCTGCCAAAAAAAATACAGGAACCATAAGCAAGGCGGCGCGGGGGGGAATCATACCTCTTTTCATTTGGACGCTCCTCTCCTTGATAAGGCAGGCTTTTTTATCGTCTCGAAATTGAATCGACATCGTTCGTAAAATCTCCCCTGGCCCCTCTTTGTCAAAGAGGGGTGATACCTCCCTTTGGCAAAGGGAGGCCAGGAGGGATTTTTAGGGGGTGTCCCGGCAATTACGAGCCCTTTAATAACGCCGATCCAAATGTCGCAATGCAGCGGCGATCAGTCCCGTCAGAATGAAAACCAATATCAGTCCAAGCCATGCCTGCGAGCTATCAAAGGCAACGACGGACAGGAAACATCCCCCTCCACCGCCGCCGCCTCCACCGGACGAGGGAGGCGCCGCAGCCACGGTGACCGGAGCCGAGTAGACATCGGCGGCGCAGCCGTA
>CAYRUF010000102.1:0-6015 GCA_964427375.1 uncultured Desulfatibacillum sp.
TCCATGCAAAAATCGCTCAAACAAGGTTAATGAATGATCTGCCGCAGGAAGCGGCGGGTGCGCGCATGCTGCGGATTCCGAAAAATCTCCTCCGGCGCGCTCCCTTCGATGATGCGGCCCTCGTCCATGAACATCAGCCGGTGCGCGACCCGCCGGGCGAAGGCCATTTCGTGGGTCACCACGATCATGGTCATCCCGTCCGCGGCGAGCTCGATCATGACATCCAGCACCTCCTTGCTCATTTCCGGGTCGATCGCAGAGGTCGGTTCGTCGAACAGCATGATCTTGGGCTCCATGCACAGGCTGCGCGCAATGGCCGCACGCTGCTGCTGGCCGCCGGAGAGCTGCCCCGGATACTTCCGCGCCTGATCGGCGATGCGCACCTTTTCGAGGTAGACCATGGCCAGCGCTTCGGCCTGCCGCCGGGCCATTCGGCGCACCCAGATCGGACCCAACGTCAGATTTTCAAGGATGCTGAGGTGCGGGAAAAGGTTGAAGCTCTGAAAAACCATCCCCACCTCGGCGCGGATCTGCGCGAGCCGGTGCGGGTTCTCGCTCAGCTCGATGCAGTCGATGGTGATGCTGCCGCGCTGATAGTCTTCCAGCCGGTTGATGCAGCGGATGAGGGTGGATTTGCCCGAACCGGAAGGCCCGCAGATAACGATGCGCTCCTGCTTGTCGACGCGCAGGTCGATGCCCCTCAAGACATGCAGGTCCCCGTACCACTTGTGCACATCCCGCAGGCAGATCATCGGCTCCGGGGGATGCGGGCATTCAGGACGATCCGGCGACGGCATGGCTTTTCTTTATCAGAGCCTTCCGTTCCCTGGCAAGGCCCTAATTCCGGATGCCGGGGGGGTTGACAGAACCGGGATAAACTCGTATGAAATCAGGGACCTTTTAGCTTTCCGAACACTTCGCCGCGATGAGGGTGCTGCTTTTTGGTGGGGATCGCTTCGGCGATGGGGCTGAACCGGAACGGCACGGCCTGCCGGCGTGGATGGTGGCGCAGTGAAGGGTTCTATGCCTGAAGTGGCGACGGCACCGTCCTCATCCTCGAACAACGCCTGGATCGAACGTTCGGGGGTGGAGCGACGCTCGGGCGCAGACAAGCGCCGCGACGCCGGCCGCCTGTATTTTCTCCAAGGCGGGCGGGAGCGACGCCGGACCGAAGACCGCCGTCAGACCGCCGAGCGCCGCGACGGCTGGCTGCAAGTCTCACGATGGCGCAGCGTCTGCATCTTCGATTCGGGCCGTTAGAATGGTTCCGCCGCCCGCCCACCATTACTCAGCGATGGCATTCGGCCGCTTGTCAACAGGAGGATCGCCATGCTCACGTGCACGGACACGCTGCTGGTCATCGTCGACATCCAAGAAAAGCTGGTGCGGGCGATGCACGCCCGCGAGGAGCTTCTGATCCGGGCCCAACAGCTGGTCCAAGGCGCGCGCGTCTTGAATGTTCCGATCCTGGTCACCGAACAGAACCCCAAAGGCCTCGGGGCCACGGTTCCCGAAATCGCCGCCCACCTTTCGGGCGTTCAACCCATCAGCAAATTCAGCTTCGGGTGCTGCGCTTCCGCGGAGTTCCTGCGCGCCCTGCAGGCCGGGGCCGCCCGCAACGTCTTGATGGCCGGCATCGAAACGCATGTCTGCGTCTACCAGACGGCGCGGGAGCTTCTGGCCGGGGGCTACCACGTGGAAATCGTCGCCGATGCGTGTTCGTCGCGCACCCCGGAGAACAAGCAGATCGGCCTCGACAAGATGTGCGCGGCCGGCGCCGCCGTCACCAGCGTCGAAACGGCGCTGTTCGAACTGCTGAAAGTCGCCGAAGGGCCGCTTTTCAAGGAAATTCTGAAAATTGTCAAATGACTCACCCCATCCCGCCCCGGGCGTGACGACGAACGGAAATCGGATGCCGGAACCGCGCGTTCTCGTGATCGGAGCGGGCATCGGCGGGCTGACCGCCGCCAAAACCCTGGCGCATTTCGGCGTCCGGATCGATCTCGTGGAACGCCGCCCCGCGCTCGGCGGGCACGCCGCCCGATTCGCCTGCAAAGCAACCGACCGCTGCGTCAAATGCGGCGCCTGCCTGGTTACCGAAGCGATCGCCGCGGCAACGTCCGACCCCCGGATTCGGATTCATGCCGGAAGCCGGGTGGAGAAATTCCGCCGGGCACGGCAGCGCTTTGAGTTTACGATCGAGCCCTCGGAGGTGGCCATCCCCGGCGGCGGCCGAACCCCGGACGCCGGACGCCGTGCCGCCCCGCCCGTCGCCGCCTCCGCCGATGCCGTGGTGCTCGCCGCCGGGTTCGATGCCTTCGACCCAAAGGACAAGGCCTACGGCCACGGGGTTTTTCCGAACGTCGTCACCCTGCTGGAACTGGAGCATGAGCTGCGCCGGAACGGCGCGCTCAACCGGCCGTCGGACGGCTGCCCTCCGCAGCGCATCGCGTTCATCCAGTGCGTCGGCAGCCGCGATGCCAAGCTGGGCCATCTGTGGTGCTCGCGATTCTGCTGCGGAGCCGCTCTGCGCGCCGCCCGGCGGATCAAAGCCCTCCGGCCGCAAACCGAGATCACCGTTTTCTACATCGACATTCAGAGCTTCGGCCGGGACTTCGAAGAATTCTACCGCCAATGCCGCCAGGAGCTGCGCTGGATCCGCGCCATCCCGAGCGAGGCCTGCCCGGCGGACGGCGGCGGGATCCGGCTGACCTACACCGAAGGCTCCCAGCATCCGCTTGCGGAAGCGGTCTTCGATCTCGTGGTGCTGTCCACGGGAATGGTGCCGCCCGCCGGTTTGGGTGAACTGGCCGCCCGCATGGGGTGGACCCCGGCCGATACCGGCTTTGCATCCCGCGACCCCGGAGCCGGCATTTTCGCGGCCGGAGCGGTGCGCGGCCCCATGACCATCGCCGACAGCATGGCGGACGCCCGGGACGCCGCAGCTCGGGTGCTGGCCTTTCTCGGCCGCCCGTGGAGCCTGGCCGAGGGGCCCCCGGCTCCGCCCCGCCGGCCGTGCGGCCATCTCATCGCCCCGCCGGGCGCATGCCGGACCGGCCTGGCGTGATGAACCCCTTCTCCAAGGTAGGACGATGACGGCCTTACGGATCTGTGTGCTCGGCAGCAGCGCCTGCGCCTGGGAAATCGCCGACCGGCTGGACCAGGCCCACGTGAAAGTCCTTCTGGCTGCTCGGGATGGAGCGGACGACCCGCGGCCGCCGGCCGGACATCCCGGCGAGCCTTCCCGCGTGGAAACCCTCTCCGGCGTCCGCCTCAGCGCCTGCAGCGGACAGCTCGGACGATTCGACCTGGTTTTTGAGGGCCGGGAGACGGTCGTTCGCCGGACGGTCTCGGCGGTGGTCCTGGCCGAATCCGACGAACGCTGCCCCAATCTGAATATCTACGGTTTGAAGCCGGCAGAAGGCGTCCTGCCGTTGTCCGGGCTTCTGGAGGCAGGCTGCCGCCCGCCGGCCGGCATGGCCCCCTGGCAGCAGGTGGTCTTCCTGCACGGCCTCCGTACCGAAAGCCACCCCGCCATGGCCGAGGACATCATGCGGGCGGCGCTGCAGATGCAAAAGGAGCGCCGTGCGCAGTGCTGCATTTTGACCCGCAACCTGAAGGTGGCCGGAGAGGGGCTCGAGGCCCTCTCGCGGGAGGCCCGATCCGCGGGGGTGTTGTTTTTCAAATTTACGAACTCGGAGCCCACGCTGCTCCAGGCTGAGGACGGCAGCGTTCGCCTGCGCTTCATCGACGATCCGACCGGCAAAGAGTTTCGGCTCGCACCGGACCTGGTCGTTGTCGATGAAGCCGTCCGTCCCGCGGGCGAGGTGGCGAGGCTGGCCCGCATCCTGGGGATCGAATCCGATCCGGCCGGATACGCGCAGGCCGACAATGTGCATCGCCTGCCGGCGGCGACCAACCGCCGCGGGATCATCGTCGCCGGCCCGGCGCGGTTCGTTGGAACGGACGCGGCCGTCGAAGCGTCCAACGCCGTCCTGGAGGCGCTGTTCGGCCTGGCGGCCGCGACCGCCGATGAGTCGACGGCCGCCCGGATCGATTCCGGCCGATGCATCCGCTGCCTCACCTGTCTGCGGGTCTGCCCCTACCGGGCCGTGGCGCTCGACGGGCGCCCCCAGGTGCTGCCGGCGGCCTGCGAGCGCTGCGGCATCTGCGCTGCCGAATGCCCGCGCGAGGCCATCCGCATCGCCGGTTTTGAACACGCGGACCTCCACCGCCTCATTGCCGCCGGCCGTCCGGCCGGCCCGGCCGGGGACCGCCCGCACCTGGTGGCGTTCTGCTGCCGCCGCTCGGCGGCGCCGGCGCTGCGCGCGGCCGCAGACGCCGGCAGCTGCTGGCCGGCGACGCTGAACATCATCGAAGTGCCCTGCGCCGGCGGCATCGCCCCGGAGGTCATTCTCGCGGCCTTCCGCCAGGGGGCCGACGGCGTCCTGGTCCTCGCCTGCCACGCGGACAACTGCCACTCGCACCACGGCAACCACCTGGCGCAGCGGCGCGCGGAGGTGTCGTCCGCCTTTCTCGACCGCTGCGGCGCCGGTGCCGGCCGTCTGCTTTTCAAGACGCTCGCCTCCAATATGGCGGCCGAGGCGGCGGCGATCCTGACCGCCTTCGCCGCCACCCTGCACGGCCCGAAATCCCGTGCCCGTTCCGCCCGAAACCCCGAAAAGGAGCTGCCATGACGACCCCCACCGACGTGCCGACTCTGATATCCGGCGATCGGCCGCACGGACCGTTCTCGCAGGACGCGTGCATGACGTGCGGCATCTGCGCCTGCTCCTGCCCCGTGTCCGGCGTGGACGGATTCGATCCCCGCAAGGTCGTGCGCTTGGCCGCCATGGGCCTGGAACATGAGCTGGTGGCATCCCGCTGGCCCTGGATCTGCACCATGTGCGGGAAATGCGAACAGGCCTGCCCCATGGAGGTCCGCATCGCCGACTTGGTGCGCCGCATCCGCTCCCTGCGGGACCGCGATCAGGTGCCGGGCATCCTGCACAAGGGGCTTCAGGCGGCGCTGGAAACCGGCAACAATCTGCGCCTGCCCAAAGACGACTTTCTCTTCATCCTGGAGGACGTCGCCGGAGAAATCCGCGAAGAGCCGGGGTTCGAAGGGCTCCAGGTCCAGGTGGACCGGAAGGGCGCCCGCATCCTGACCACGATCCACAACAAGCTGGTCAACACGCATACCGAAGACCTGAAGCACTGGTGGAAGATTTTTCACGCGGCCGGCGAGAGCTGGACCGTCTCATCCGAAAACTGGGAGGGGACCAGTTGGGGCTATTTCACAGGCGACGACGATGCCATGAAAACCATGGCCGGCCGGATCCTGAGCCAGATGGAGGCGCTGGAGATCGACACGCTGTTGTGGCCGGAATGAGGCCACGCCTACCTCGCAACCCGGTCCGGGTTCGAAACTCATTTTCCGGAAGCGCTGACGAAGTATCGCTTCGTGACGGTGTTCGACCTCCTCATGGAATACATCCGCGAGGGACGGATCCGGCTCGACCGCCACCGCTTTTCCGGGCTCGCCACCTACCACGACCCCTGCAACTACGGCCGCAAGGCCCACCTGCGCTTCGGCCGCGGATTCTTCGAAGAACCGCGCTGGATTCTGAGCCAGTGCGTCGAGCGCTGGGTGGACCTGTATCCCAACCGCTTGAACCAAACCTGCTGCGGCGGAGGCGGCGGCACCCTCACGACCGGCTACAACGACGAGCGCGTCTACTACGGCCGCCGCAAAATGGAGCAGATCCGGGCGACCGGCGCAGCGATGATCGTCGTGCCCTGCCACAGCTGCCATGGCCAGCTCGAAAACATCAAGGCGCATTATGGCATGGCGGATTTGGAAGTGAAATACCTCTGGGAGCTGGTAGCGGACGCGATGGTGATCGGATAATCGCCCGTTTCGTTCCGCCTTCCCCCTTCCGCCTTCCCCCTTCCGCTTTCCAACTTCCGCCTTCCAACTTCCCCCCTCCAACTTCCCCCCTCCCCCTTCCCCCC
>CAYRUF010000103.1:0-5912 GCA_964427375.1 uncultured Desulfatibacillum sp.
GTGTTTGGTGTTTGGGCGGGAGAAAGCTGACAGTTCTTCGTGTAAACTTGCTATCCGTCTTAAGTTTGCGGGGAGCGATATGGCTTTCATGAGGTTTGAAGAACTGCGTGTTTTTAAAGCTGCAGAGATGTTTGCCGATGAGATATGGGCGATTGTCAACGAGTGGGAAACGTTCGCTAAACTAACGGTTGGAAAGCAGCTTGTTAGGTCAGCGGACAGCATCGGCGCGAACATAGCTGAAGGAACAGGAAGGGGAACGGCTAAAGACAACCAACGCTTTGTTCGAATGGCTCGTGGTTCCCTGAATGAGACGAAATATTGGTTGCGAAGAGCATCTCGCAGAAAAATAATCGGGCCAGAACAAATCGAAAAACTGGACAAAATGATCGAAGAGATCGGCCCCAGCCTAAACGCTTACTTGAAGTCTTTGGACCGGCCAAGTCCTCTGCCAGAAAAACCCGGCCGATCAACACCATAAAACCTATTTCCACCAACCACCAAATACCAAACACTAAACACTAAAAACTAAACACCAAACACTAAACACTAAACACCCCGAAAAAAAACCCGGAGCTTTCGCTCCGGGTTTTTTTTCGGGAGAATCAGGCAGGTGTTGAACGCGTCAAGACGTCAGATCAGAAATCGATCTGCCACTTGGCGCCGGCGTACCACTGATAACCTTCGTCGTCGCCGGCGAAGTTGTCCATTTTGTCGATGTAGCCGGCTTCCGGGATCAGGTACACGCCCGGGGCCAGGGTGACGACGGCCTGGCCGTAGATCGACCACATCTCGTCCGCATCGGCGCCGTCAACATCCGGCTCGTCGCTGCGGTAGCCCGCACCGACCTCAAACTTCAGGGTCGGGGTGAACTTCAGGCCGGCGACCAGCATGGCGCTCCAGCTGTCGGTGTCGAAAACGTCGTCGTTGCCGTCCCGGATCGCAAGGCTGCCGGCGGTCCCGCCGATGAGCGAGTTCGACCAGTTGGCGTTGGTCCAGTTGATACCATAGGCGAGTTGGCCACCCATGTAGAAGGCGCCTAAGTTGATCATGCTGTCGATGCCGATGACATAAGACCAAACGTCGATGTCGTCGGTCAGCGTTAAGGCAGCTTCAGTGGCGCTGGTCGAGGAGACCTGGAAGTACTGGAAGCCGCCAAAGGGGCGGATGTCGAAGGACCCGAACTTCAGCATCCAGGCTGCTTCAACTTTCGGGAAGTTGTTGTCAACGTCGCTGCCGGTCGGGGCAACGCTCGGGGCACCGGCATAGGTGCTGGTGTTCAACGCGTTGGTGAGAAGGGCGAGCTCAAATGAGCCGATGCCCAGGGTGAGTCCGCCGGGGCGGCGGCCGTAAAAGTTGCCGGCGCCGAGAAGGCCGGCGTCTTCGTTGAAGACCTGGCCGGAGAGGAACCGGGTGACCGGGGAGTAGTCCTTGCCGACCTTCAGCCACGCGTTGTCCGCGAACATCCACGTGCCGTAAGCGCGGCGGGTGCCGACGTCGATGTCACCGCCGTCGGTGCCCTTCAGGCCCAATTCGATCTGGCCCTTGACCTTGTCGGCCTTCACGTTGGCGCCCAAGCGGGAGTTGGTCTGAAAATTCCACGCCAAGCCCCAATCGTCGCTCTCGCTGTTGACTTCGAAATCGCCGTAATCGTCGGAGATGTAGAAGGTCGACACGCGCTGGCTGCCGTAGAAGCTCCAGTCGGCGGCCATGGCCGGAGCGGCCAGAAGCAGAACCGCAAAAATCGCAATGAGTTTCTTCATCGTTTCAATCCTCCTTAACGAGCTAAAAAAACCGGTTTTCGTTAGCCTAATAATTTCCTGCCTTCCGCCCGATTCTCCCTTACCTCCTTTCCCGGAGCGGGTGGCGCCGGATGCGATTTCAGGAAAGCCTAATAACCCAAAATCTTTTCCAGCGTCAAATTGGAGGGATCTTATTTCGAGGAACTTTTGAAGTCAAGGAGATTTTTAAAATCGAGGGGTCAAGGGGCCGAGAGAATTAGGGTGGTAAGATCCCTCACCTTATGAGCAATGCTCAAAGCATCGCGGCAGATGGCAGTATCCGGAAGAGCGCTGGGCAGGGCGGAATAGACGGGATATTTGGAAGGAACATAGATGGAATCCATCAGGTCCATCTCGTCTTCAGAAATGCCCAGAACGACGCCTCGATCAGCGAGAAGGCCGAGCAGCACCCGGACGCTGTGGGTGCGTCGGAATTCCAGGTTGTACTCCACAATCATGGCCTTCAGATATTTCTCGACTGCCTGCTGCGCGTTCTGGAGGCAGGCATTGAGGTGCCCATGATCAAACGCCAACACGGCGACATTGAGGTTCTCACTCGCGTAAGAAACCCAGGCGCCGGTTTCATCTTTCATACAGGACCTCACCCTTCTGGATTTCCTGAATGAAAGCACCTTCACCCGGGAGTCGTCGTAATGGGATGACATCCAGCGGAATTCTCTTCGCGACCGGCCGGAGCGTCCGCCTGTACTTCATGGCCAAAGAATAGTAGCCTTCATCCGAGTCCTGAAAGACGGCAATGTCAAGATCGCGAGGATCATCAGACGTTACAAACGATCCGAACACGACCACTCGCTGCACCTCGGGAAACCTTGCCAGTCCGGCCGCGATTTCATCCTTTAACTTTTTTTTGATTTCCTGTTGTAGATACATAATGCCACCCAGATGATTTTACAAAGATTCTGGCTGGTGGTCAGCCTATTGAAATTCCCGGGTCATTTTAGGGAGGCGCAGTGCCTTTGTCAACGTAGGCGAACCGTCCCCTACTTTCTAGTACCGCCCTGGTGAAAAAACTATACCACCCGCCTAAACTCCCTCTCAATCATCCCGATATCGTATCGAATCCACGTCGGCCGGCCGTGGGGGCAGTGCGAAAGGTTGCCGCATTCATCCAGCTGTCGGAGCAGCGTCTGCATCTGATCGAGGGTCAGACCCTGGCCGGCGCGGATGGCTCCGTGGCAGGCCGCGCGCTGGCGGCAGAAATCCAGCACCTCCTGCGGGTCGGCCGGACCGGCCGCTCCGGCGGCCGCCTCGACCATCTCGGTCAGCAGCGGCCGGATGTCCCGGCCGGACAGAAACCCGGGAACCGACTTGACCACCACCGTGCCGCCGCCGAAGGGTTCGACTTCCAATCCCAGCTCCACCAGATGGGGCATGAGGGCCTCCAGGGCCTGCGCCTCCCGGAAACCGAGCTCCACGGTCTCGGGAACCAGCAGGCCCTGAGAAGGCGGACGCTGGTTTTCAGCCCGCCGGGCCAGCTGCTCGTAGAGCACCCGTTCATGAGCGGCATGCTGATCGATCAGGATCATCCCGTCGCGGGCCTCGCATATAATATAGGTGTGGTGCAGCTGCCCGATTACCCGCATCCCCGCGAAGCCGCGCGTTTCCCAGAGGTCGGATTGAGAGGAGAGGCTGGGGGATGAAGGCGGAAGGCGGAAGGCGGAAGGCGGAAGAATAGCTTTCTCATGAACTTGTGGGAGCGGCGTCCCGCCGCGATCATCGAGGCTGGAAGCCTCTCCCACAGTGGTAGCCGGATGCGGGATGCGGGATGCGGGATCCTGGATGCCGGCCTCCTCAGCAGTGGGTGGGAGCGGACTGTCTGCGTGCGATGCACAGGCAGGCATTTTGCCGCGATGATCGAGGCTGGAAGCCTCTCCCATAAGACCGAGGCTGAAGGCTGAAGGCTGAAGCCTAAAAACAGCATTTTTCTGTGGGAGCGGCGTCTCGCCGCGATAGTCGGGGCTGGAAGCCCCTCCCACAGGCCGGTAGTCGCCGAAGCTTTTCTCTGCATCCCTCACCCGGCCGACTTCCGGATTTATCGTCTGGTAGCCGACCGGTTTCCAGGCCGGCCGGTCGACATCGTAGAGGGTCTGGGCCACCGCCCGGCGGATGAGCTCGTGCACGTCGTTCGGCCGGGCGAAGCGCACCTCGCTCTTGGCCGGGTGCACGTTGACGTCCACCTGATCGAAAGGCACCTCGATCAACAGCACGGCCAGGGGGAACTGGCCTTTCACCAGCCGCTGGGAGTAGCCCTGGAAAAGGGCGTGCTGCGCGACCCGGTCGCGCACGAACCGGCGGTTTACGAGGATGAAGATCCCGTTGGCGGACTTGCGGAAGGCGCGCGGATGGGAGATCCATCCGCTGACCGAGATGCCCTCCCGGTTGAACTCGACGGCGTGCAGGTCGCCGCGCGGAACGCCGCCGAGCACATCAGCCGCACGCTCGAAAGGGTCGGCGACGGCCGGCCAGCTTTTCACGACCCGCTCGTTGTGCGTCAGGCGGAACTGGACCTGCGGCCAGGCGAGCGCCATGCTCGCAAGGAGGTCGGCGATATGGGCCATCTCGGTGGCGATGGACTTGAGGAATTTGCGCCGGGCCGGGGTGTTGAAGAACAGCTGACGGACGGTCACCAGGGTCCCTTCGGGCGCCCCGGTTTCAACCACGTTGAGAAGCCGTCCGCCTTCGATGGTGAGTTCGATTCCGGAATCCGAGGCCGCCTCGCGGGTCACCAGGGAGAGCTTCGAAACGGCGGCGATGCTCGGCAGGGCCTCGCCGCGGAAACCCAGGGTGCGGATGTTGAAGAGGTCCTGGTCGCCGGCGATCTTGCTCGTGGCGTGGCGCTCGATCGACAGCAGCGCATCGTCCCGGCTCATGCCGCAGCCGTTGTCGCCGATCCGGATCAGCGACCGGCCGCCCTGCTCGATGTCGACCAGCAGCCGGGTGGCGCCGGCGTCGAGCGCATTCTCCGCCAGCTCCTTGACCACCGACGCCGGCCGCTCCACCACCTCGCCCGCAGCGATCTGGTTGGATAGGATGTCGGGGAGGATTCGGATTTTGGACATGGCCTGACTCTGCCTGACAAAGAAAATCGCGGCTAGAAAGCCGCTCCCACACAAAGAAAACCGATAATCCTTCCGAAGCGCCTTGAGACGTTGGTTCTCTCCGGCTGCTATCTCGGCATTTTTTGTCACATATGGCGGCTGGAAACCTGCTCCCAAAAGTCATCAGAAATATTTTGCTCTTGTGGGAGCGGCTTTCCAGCCGCGATTCCTTTCACACTGCCCAGCGGCAATACCAGAATGGATAAATGTGAAAGTCTTCCACCAGACCTGCTCTGACCGGATTGTGAAGCATGTAAAGAACCGTATCGTTTAATTCCTCGTCTTTACGAATGGCGTGCTCGTGATATTGATCCTGCCAAAAGGCGCCTTTATTGTTGAGCAATGCATTGATCTGTCTGGCGGTATACCCTTTCAAGCTCTGCATCAGCCGGGACAATTCTCCATTCTTCAGCGTCGCCACGAAATGCAGATGATCCGGCATCACGACGGCAGCCTCAAGAAGCATTCTGTTGGATTTTTCGAGCCATTTAAGGGCAGAGAGAACAATATTGGCAGCTTCCGGATTGGTCAGGTGCGGCGTACGATCCAGGACTGTTGTGGTAATAAAATATGGTTGATTTTCAATCGAGGTCCGGCCTTTTCGAAGACGGTGCGAAGCCCCTGTCATGATATCCCTCGCATCGCGGCTGGAAAGCCGCTCCCACCAGAAAAAAATTCGAATGGAAGCCTTTAGTGGCGAACCTTTTGAATCATAGCGTCAAAATGCTTATGCCAACTGACGACCGCTCCCTAACTCAACTTTATTTTTTTCTGCGGGAGCGACATCTTGCCGCAATGGTCTCTCGTCTTTATTTGCCCTTCTGCTCCTTGAAAAACTTGAACAGGAACTCTCCGTCCGCCGGCGAAAGGTCGAATTTGATGCTGGCCTCCTCGACCAGCTTCGCCAGTTTTCTCTCGGGGCTGCTCTGGCGCTCCTCCGAGATCCATTTGACCGCTTTTCTCAAATCTTCGCCTTGGGGCATAATCGTCGCCATAATAAAGACTCCATGTTAAT
>CAYRUF010000104.1:0-5828 GCA_964427375.1 uncultured Desulfatibacillum sp.
ATTTCGCATCTCCTCTAAACATCGTTAGAAAATGAGCTCTGAAATCCCGCCATCCTCAGCCGCCCATCGAGAAACCGTCGCCGGAGTGCTCTACGCCGGCTCCGCCTTTCTGATCTGGGGCTTGAGCCCGGTCTATTGGAAGGCCATGCAGTCGGTTCCGGCGCTGGAGATCGTCACCCATCGCGTGGTTTGGTCGTTTCTCTTCCTGATGGGGCTCACGCTGGTGCAGCACCGGTGGGGCGAATTCAGGGACGTGCTCCAAACGCCGCGCACGCTGCTGATCCTCACCCTGACCACCCTCCTGGTGAGCTGCAATTGGCTGCTCTACATTTGGGCGGTCAACGCCGGCTTCATGCTGCAGGCCAGCCTCGGCTATTACATCAACCCGCTGGTGAACGTGCTGCTCGGCATGGTGTTCCTGAAAGAGCGGCTGCGGCGGCCCCAGGCGTTGGCCGTGCTGCTGGCCTGCGCGGCTGTCGTCTATCGCACGGTGTCCTTCGGCGAGCTACCCTGGATCGCTCTGACGCTCGGGTTCACGTTCGGGCTTTACGGCCTGATCCGGAAGGTGGCGCCGGTGGGCTCCCTGGTCGGCCTTACCGTGGAGACGCTGCTGCTGACCGCTCCCGGCGTGATTTATCTGGCCATGCTCGAACTCCAGGCGGCCGGCGCCCTGTATCACGTCAGTCGATCGCTGGATATGCTGCTGATCGGCACCGGGGTGTTCACGGCGGTCCCGCTGCTGTTCTTCAATCTCGGCGCTCGGCGGATCAATCTCTCTACCGTGGGCCTCATGCAGTACATCGCTCCGAGCGGCATGTTCCTGCTGGCGGTGCTCGTCTACGGAGAGCCCTTCACGCCGGCACAGGTCTGGACGTTCGTCCTAATCTGGACGGCGCTGGGCATCTACTCCATCGACTCCGTGCGCACCTATCGACGGGCGAGCCCGGCCGATTGATTTTTTCCGGCAGCTCGTGTTTAAGTTCAGCATCGCAAACCGAGGGAGGCGACCGTGCGCGACCCGAGCAGTGAATTGGAGCAGCGGTTGTGGCGGCTGCAGGCGGGAGACCATCTGTGCTGCCTGTATGCCTCCGAGGAAGAGCACCGGGCGCTGCTGTCGCCATTCATGCGCCAGGGGCTGGAGCGTCATGAAAAGGTTCTTTACCTCCTCGACGACCATACCGCCGAGCAGATCCTGGCTTACCTGGATGCTGACGGGGTGGAGGCCGCTCCATACCTGCAGCGCGGCCAGCTGACGGTTCGGAGCAGCGACAGCACCTACCTGCCGGCCGGCCGGTTCGAACCCGAGCGCATGATCGCGCTGCTGCGTTCGGAAACGGAGCGGGCCGTCGCCGAGCGATACAAAGCCTTACGGGTCACCGGCGAAATGAGCTGGGCCTTGAAGGGGCTGCCCGGCTCCGACCGCATCGTCGAGGTTGAAGCCAAACTGAACACCTTTTTCCCGGGCAGCCAATGCCTGGCGATCTGCCAGTACGACCGACGCCGGTTCGACCCGCGCGTGCTGCTGGAAGTTCTCGAAACCCACCCTCTGGCCGTGATCGGAACCGAGGTGTTTGACAACTTCTACTACATGCCGCCGCAGGATTTCTTCGGCGCCCACCCGGTGACCGCCAAGCTGGAGAGCTGGCTGAATCATCTGAAAGACCGCCAGCGCTCCGAGACCCAGATCCGCACCCTGACCCGCAAGTTGATGAAGACCCAGGAAGACGAACGGCGGATGATCTCCCGCGAGCTGCACGATCGCGTGGGCCAGGACCTGTCCGGGATCAAAATGGCGCTGGAGACGCTGTTCGATCCGCATCCTTCCGGCGAAACCGGGATCCGGACGAAAGTCTCCCAGCTGGCGAAGCTTCTGGACCGAGCCATCTTCACCGTGCGGGACCTGGCCTATGAACTGCGGCCGCCGGGGCTCGACGAGATGGGCCTCGTCCAGGCCCTGTCCATGTTCTGCGACGATTTTGCGGAGAAGACCCTGATCCGCATCGACTTCCATTCGGTGGGCATCGAGAAAATGAAGCTGGGATTCAACACGCGGATCAATCTCTACCGGATGATCCAGGAAGGGTTGAACAACGTCCACAAACACGCCGAGGCGACCCGGGCGGTCGTCAAATTGACCGCCGCCTATCCCCACATCATCCTGCGCATCGAGGACAACGGCAAAGGCTTCGACGTCGAGAAGCGCGCGCGCGAGATCGACTCCGAGAAGCGCATGGGGCTGCGCAGCCTGCAGGAGCGCACCGATCTGCTGGGCGGGGTCATGATCGTCGCCTCCAAGCCCGGGCAAGGCACCAAGATCCTGATCAAGCTGCCCTACACGGGGTGAGACGATGGCGAACAAGAAAACCATTATGATCGTGGACGACCACACCCTTTTTCGAGAGGGTTTGAAAGCCATCATCAGCCGCAACCCGGCCTATGAAGTCGTCGGCGAAGCGGGACGGGGGGACCTGGCGGTCCAGATGGCCCGTACGCTCAAGCCGGATCTGATTCTGGTGGACATCTCGCTGCCGGACCAGAGCGGCATCGAGGTGACGCTGCAGTTGCGAAAAAGCCAGCCCAAAACCGCCGTCATGATGGTGACGATGCATTCCAAAGTCGATTACATCGTGAACGCCTTCAAGGCCGGGGCCACCGGGTTCGTGACCAAGGATTCCGCCCCTGAACGGCTCCTGCAGGCGATCGATGTGGTTCTCAAAGGCGAATATTTCCTGGACTCGGCCGTGTCCCAGAAAGTGGTGCAGCGGCTGGCTGGAATCAAAGCGGACTCCCGATCGATGACCGACGCGGGCTACGATACCCTCACTCCCCGTGAGCAGGAAATCTTTGCACTTCTGGCTGAAGGGCATTCCCTGAAAGGCATCGGCGAGCGGTTGTTCATCAGCCCCAAAACCGTCGAAAACCACCGCACCAACATCATGCGCAAACTCGGCGTGCGCAGCAGCCTGGAACTGATCCGTTACGCGGCCAAGGTCGGAATCATCGACCTCGACCTTTGGAAGGACTGACCCAGCTTATCCCACCGACCATTCTGCCCTTGTCCCTCTCCCGCAGGAAAAAGTCCCGGTCCTCAGCATTTTCCTTATGGAAATGAGGTGGGCTCTCTATGGACAACCCATCAGAATTATTTAATAAATACCCAGAGCCGCGAGGGAGATCCATGACCGAAGACTTCAGCGATCTGGTCCGATTGATCCGGAGCCTTCAGCGGCTGGAAGGCCATCCGGACTGTTTCGGGACCGCCGAGCACTCCTGCGGGAAGACCGAATGCGTGTGGCGTGAGTACTGCTTGAACTCGGATGGGGAACCGGTGTTCTGGCCCGAGGATGTCCGCTAAAAATCGGGCGATGGCGGGTCGGGATCTCTGCCGGGTGCGTGCCCAGGGAGAGGCCGGCTATGTAAGGTGGGGGGGCAGCCATGGAGAAAAGAGCAAACCGGCGTCATGCCATCGACACGGCCGTCGTCTGCAGCCATTTGACCACGGTCGGCTCCAGCAAAACGGTTGACGGTCGGATGAGGAACTGCTGCATCAATGGAATGCACGCTGAGCTCCAGGCGGGCTTCCGGGCGGGGACGATTCTGGTGGTCCGGGCCACGGGCAACTCGCGCGGATACTCCCGGGACGAAGGATTCCGGTCGCTGGCGCTGGCCGAGGTAAAATGGTCGCTGCCCAGGTTTGTGGAAGGGCATGTCTGTTATGCCACCGGCCTGAAGTACGTCATGGTTTAGCCGGAGGCCATCAACCATCCAACCGAAAGGAGGAGGCACTATGAAATCCGGTATCTTTTTCACGGGTTCGGGGCCGATCGTCGTTCTAACCTCTTATACTTCGCTGACCGCCCCCAATTTTGTTGAAAAACTGGCAGCCAAGGGGATCGGCAAGTTCATCGCTTATGAAGTGGCGATGGAGGAGGTCAAGAAAAAGTACGGAAAGCACTTTGAAGTCATCATGAATGACCTGCACCAGACCGACGATCTGCGGGTTCTGGACTACGACGGTCATCGCGTTTTCCGGAATTTCACGCTGAGCCAACTCGGTCCGCCGATCTATCACGAACCCTGAGTCCCTGGCTGGCTGTGATCGGCTTGAAAGGAGGCCCGCATGCCTGAAACTCATGATGATGTCATTCGCGAAAAGCACCTGCCGAGGGTCGGCCAAACGGTCCGGAGCAAAAAGCACCACACCCTGTGGCGGGTCATCGAAAAAAAAGAAGTCTGGCTCAACACCAGCGATGATCCCGAGACCGGGGATTACCGGACGATGCCGGCCATCTATCTCTGCTATTGGCGCGTTCAGGAAGGCAAACCCCCGGGATTCGGCAAGATGCTGGGTTATGCCTACTCCCTGCACGACAATACCTTTGACGCGAACTGGGACATCGTTTCGTAGGTGCGGACGCATTTCCAAATTTCTGCGCCGGCATATCGCTGAACCGATCCGAACCAGAAGGAGGCCAACATGTTCAAGCACATTCTATTGCCCACGGACGGCTCGGAATTGTCCGCAGCGGCGATTCAACAGGGAATTCGTTTCGCCAAAAGCATCGGTGCGAAGGTGACGGGCCTTTGCGTGATGCCCGGCCAGCATCCGTTCTATTACGAAACGGAAATCCCCATGGAAGCCCTGGAGCAGGCCAGCCGGCGGAACAAGCAGCAGGCCGACCAATATCTGGCGGTGATCGAAAAGGCCGCCCATGAGGCGGGGGTCGGCTGCAGCGTCGTGTATGAAGTCCATGATTCGCCCTACGACGCCATCATTCGCGTGGCCGAGCAGAAAGGCTGCGACCTGATCATGATGGCCTCCCATGGCCGGCGGGGTGTCGGAGCGCTTTTGCTGGGGAGCGAGACCCAAAAAGTACTGACCCACTCCAAGATCCCGGTTCTGGTCTTCCGCTGAACCGGGCGCCGTTGCCGTTCCGCTCAGGGTAACTCGGGGCCGGGATAAAGATCCGGGCGGCGGTGGGGCAGGAAGTAGCGCATGGGGTGGCCTCGGACGGAACCGAGGAGCCCTGCGTCCAAGGTGGCCATCAGAAGACCCTCGCGGCCACGGACGGCGGTTGCGATCGGCCGTCCGTCCGGGCCGATCGCCAGGGCCGTTCCCGGAAATGTCAGACCGGCGCCGTTGGCGCCGGTTTGGTTGCAGGCTACGACGAAGACCCCGTTGTCGAAGGCGCGGGCTGGGAGATGCCGCATCCAGGAGCTGAGTTTCTCCTTCGGCGTACCGCGCGGAGAGGCATGCGGCATGAAGATCACCTCGGCGCCGTCCAGCGCCATGCGCGTTGAGAGCTCGGGAAAGTGGGCGTCGTAGCAGAGCTGGATGCCGAAGCGGATTCCCCCGGCTTCGAATATCGGGATATGCGCTCCGGGATCGAAGGTATTTTTTTCGGGCGGAGCGATGTGCAGCTTGCGGTAAACGCCCCCCCACCCCTCCGGGCGGGCCACCAGATGGCTTGCGAAGACGCCACCCGCCTCGTTTTTTTCAGCGGCGCCGGCCAGAATGACCACCTGATGGCGGGCGGCCAGATCGCAAAGGTGTGCGCCGATTTTACCCGGCAGCGGCGCGGCGGAATCTCGGATGCCCGGATCCACGCCGTAGCCCGTGATGTTCATTTCCGGGAAGCAGACGATGGCGGCGCCCTCCCCGGCCGCGGCGGCCACCCAGCCCTCCATGCGATCGAGATTAGCACGAATCTGGCCGCGAGGAGCGTTGAAGACAACTGCCGCGACACGTATCGTTTGCATGGCCAGGGTTTAAAGTTTAAAGTTTAAAGTGCAATGCTGCTTTACCCTCATGTCCTTAGACTTTTAAC
>CAYRUF010000105.1:0-5643 GCA_964427375.1 uncultured Desulfatibacillum sp.
AAAAGAAATAAGGCGAAGTCATTGATGACTTCGCCTTGACAAATAAAATGGGTGGATGCCTGGAAATTCCAATTACTGAGGACCGATGTGCAGCGGGTCGGCGATCGTCACCTCTGAATCTGTTGGTTGAACATCAACTGGAGCGGTGGCAGGAAGATAGCCATCGGCAGATGCAACAATATAATATGTTACTGGATACTCATATTTTGGTAAATCAATTTTGTATCCAAAAACATTCGGATCAGGAGAATTGGAACCAGGAGGCTGTATTACCGCCTTTACGAGTTCAACATAATTTTCGTTTTCAGGATTATTACACTCTAAAATTGTATAGATGGTGACTATAAGGGGAAAATCGAGCGGCACTTCGCCCTCAACTCTTACTGTTCCACTTACGGCAGCGGTATCGGCAGTTGAAAGCGTAAGATCTAACGGGAGAAGAGCACTATCCTTATTATACTTGAAAGCGGCGCAGGCAGGATATTTTCCTTCTGAGTACGCAACAATGTTATACAATTGATCAGGCGATAAAAGAGTGAGAAGGTATTCGCCATCATCGAGGCTATCTTCGTCATTGGTGCCACCGGATGAAATTGTTGAACGTACGACAGTAGCCGAAAGACCATCGGAAATCTGAGCACTAACCTGCACGCCAGGCAAAGGTGCTGGAGTTGCTGCATCATACGTTACCGTTCCATTTACATCAACTTTATCTTCATTTTGAATTACTTTAATAGTCGGCTTCAGGATATACTTCCCGCTATTTCCAGCTTTGACCACTGATCGGTCCGCATCAAAATCGAGCACCAATTCCTTGATTTCCCCATCAGCTACCTGAAATGGATGAACGAGCTTTATCCCGGTCTGGAAACCGCTGGGAATTTTTAATGTTTCGGTCGTATCCAATCCATCGTTTTAAATGACATAATTCGCAGAGGGATGAGGCTCCCCTAAAAGGTTGTTTTCCAATTCGGGAAGTTCCCCAATAATCAACCTAACTTGATTGTATTGGCCAGCAGAGAACTCGCCACTCCCTATGGCTTCAGTTACCCCATTGACCAATTTAAGAAGATTATATGTTTTTGGGAACTCCATACCATCTGGCGGATCGAGAGTCTTCCATCTGCATCCATTGCCCGATGAGTCGTCGTCGGATACAACATCATTGAACGAGTTGTTGACGGATGGGTTGATGTTATCATTCCTGCAAACCTGGACCTCGTTAATGGTCACATATACTGCACGGTATAGATCGGTTGTTGAATCGGTTAGACTGACAGAAAGTGTCCCAGTTCCTCCGCTACTCCCGCTGCTGCTGCCGCCCCCTCCGCCGCAGCCGATCAAGAGCGACAGCAGCGACAGGATCGCGAAAATCGTTAGGTTCCGTGCGGTGAATTTCATGTTGTTCCTCCTTTGGAATGGGTTTTATTTTTCTTCCAACTTAATGGCCGTCCAGGTGATGGCGCCGGCCTCTAGATTTCCTTCTGCGGCAATCAGGTCGCCCGGTTGGACCAGGTCGAAGAAGGCCGCCGCTGAAATCGGTTTGCCGCCCAACCCCCTGAACCGATCGGGGGGGATCGCAGCCGTGTCGATCGTAACGCCCAGTACAACCAATGCGGGTGGCGCGACCGAATCCACCGGACCGGCCAGCTCCACGGCCGGATTGGACGGGGTGACCAGCAGGCTCGACGCAAATATGGAGCCGTCGTTGCCGCGCCGGCCGATCATTCTCACATGGTCGCCGGGTTCGATCCCGTCCAGGCCGGCTGCCGTGCCGATGATGCGGGTGGCAGATGTTGCCTGGATGGAAATGGGCTCCATGCCGGACAGCGTCAGCCGTTTCCCAAGCACGTCCACCGTTCCTGTGTCGGATTCAATCCGGACAGCATCGGGCAGGCTGATCTCATCAGCTAAGATGGTTCGGTCGGCCAACATGCCTCGGACGATGACCTGGGTTCCGCGATTGAGATCGCGTGCGGCCAAATTAAGGTAAACGGTCCTTTCGTCCGTGTGCACGGTGTAGCGGCCGATCGCGAATTCATTCGCTCCAACGGTTCGGGTGATGATTCCCTCGAATTCGGCTGTGTCGAAGACGCCCGAGCCGAACTCCTCCAGCAGCTCGATGCGCTCGGCGATCAACCGGTTCGGTGCCGTCAGCCTTCCGCTGGCTTCGAGGAGCTGGGCGACTTGGGGGATACCGCCGGGCAGCCCACTCAGGTCCGCGGACGAGAAATCGACGGTGAGCGCGTTGACCGCGTAGGTCCGGTCCTGCGCATCGACGCTCTGGACCAGGCTTCGCAGTTTGACCACGCCGTTCGGCGGCAGGGCATCTCCGGTTTTTTGCACATACGTCGCCTGGATTTGACCCGATTCGTCGGAGTAGCCGCTGACTTTTAGAACCGTGCCGGCCGCAATCTCTGCGACGGTCGTACCCCGAAAAACGCAGAACGGGCCAATTATGACGGTCTGCCCCAGAATGACCAGTTGTGACGAATAGGGATCCAGTTCGGTGACGCTCTCCACCGGTCCTTGAAAGTCACTGTTGAAAAAGACGCGGCTGGCGGCGGCGCTGCCGTCCGCATTCAGCACGCCTTCGACGCGGACCACCATGCCGGCTGCAAGATGCTGAACCAGTGCCGCATCACCCGTCCCCTTCGATTCGTTCTCGACGAAGATCTCGGCGTTTCCGGTCGCGTAGGCCACGCCGTTCACGATCACACTGCCGAAGCCCGTTACTGTGCCCACCGATGCGACCGTAACGCCGCTTCCGCCGACACCGCCTCCGGCCGCGCTGTCGCCCCCTCCGCCCCCGCAGCCGCCGAGCACGGCCAGAGCTATCACGAGGGCCGTACCCGCGATGATTTTGTTAGCCTGCATTCCTCGCATCGGTCGTTGTCCTTTTCAAAAACATGTTGATCGCCACACCGGCCGCCCAACTGAATTCAGCGCCGATCGGCGGTGGATTCATCGCCGGAAAAAGGCGCCTCGATGTAAAAAATACCGAGCCCCGCAATATTCCGCCCGTCGCCGCGGACGTTGGGATTGGCGTCGCGGTCGCGGGCCGCCAGCCAGCTGTCCAGTTTTTCAAGCAGCTTCTGCGAATATTTTCGCGAAAGGCGGCGGAACTCGGGCAGCGCATCGTCGGGGAGGTTATCGTAGAGCACCTTGCGCTGAAACTTGGGGGCCGTGTCTCCCGATTGGAGATTGTGTCCGATGGCGTCGATCAGATAGGCCGTATCCACCCCCAGGATATGAAGCTTCATGGATTCGTCCGCTTTGGGCACATACGCCCGTTCAACCAACCGGACCCGGTCGTCATCCGTTGTGATAACCGTTCCCTCGGCGGCCAGCTCGTCGAGGATGGCGCGATGCGGAATATCGCCGCTGTAGCGCCGAACTAATTCCTGGAAGGTATTCCCCGGACCGCTGACGGGCAGTACCGACGGTTTGCCGCGCGGGTTCAAAAAATCATTGTCGCGGCGCCATCCGGCGATGACCCGCGCCGCGCGGTGGTATTGGTCGGCGCTGGAGCGGTCGTCGGGCTGGGACTGCCGCATTATTCGATGGACCTCCTTGCGGGTCAGGCCGGTGACGACCGCCATCCGGGATATGGTCGGCTTGCGGCCCTCGATCGCCAACTCTTGGCGGGCGACCTCGACGAACTGGCTTCTGGCAATATCGGCGAACGTCCCGTACGAAACGCCGTTTCGAAGCAGAATCCGAATCAGCGGCCGCAGGATCCGCGCCACCGCCGCGGCAAGAATTTGGTGTTTGTTTTTTTTCATCGATGCGGGAATGCTCGGAAAGTCAATAATTGGGAAAATTTTCCCAAATTTTGAAGGGGCTGTCAAGGGGAAAACTGGAGGGCTTCCGATACGGCGAGGACCATGGCTTCAAAAAGAATCCGCCGGGCGTCGGCCCGACTGCCAACGCCGCTGAAGTTGAGCCGTTCGCGCACGGGCAGGGCGATGTCCCAGTGGTCCAGGTTGACCCATCCCAGCAGAGTGCCGCCGGGGATCAGCTGGTCGGTGGCGGCCACGTATCCGTCGTTTCGCTCTCCTGCAGCGGCCAGCGCGTCGTAGGTGAACAGCATCAAAGGGTGGACGTCTTCCCGGCGGGCGAAGCTTGCCAGCGAAAAGTATCGCACGTGCTCTGGCAGCCGGTGGGAGGCGAGCCAGCTCGTCCGCTCCGAGCGCCTCAGGCTGTCGATGACCTTTCGGTCCCCGGGCGGGCAGTCCGCAAACGGCATCCGGGAGAAAACGCTTCGGTAGACTCCAGCCAGCGCATCGGCCAGCGGCGACCCTTCTATCGGCCCGGATACGCTCACCAACGCGCAGACTCTTTCGGCCTGCCGAGGATGATTGACCAGAAAGTGCAGAATGTCGACGGCGCCCTTGGAATGTCCAATCAGGACGATTTTTTCGCCGGGATCGGCTGAGAGACGATCGAGGGCGGCGGCGATCTGGGCAGCGTTGTGGTCCGCTCCCGACCTCCCGCTCACGGCAACGAAGTCTACAGACAGGCCCTGCCGCCTCAAATCCCCGGCGGCTTTCTCGAACGGCAGACCGTACTCCGGAAAGCATTCCGCGAAGGCGCCGGGGACGATCATGATTCGAAGCGCAGGGTCAGGTAGCGGCAGGGGAGCAGCTGGCGCTGCAGGCTCCGGCTCATCATCCAGGCGCCAGATGAGTCGCTCGCAGCGCTCTTCACTGAAATGATGCTGATCAACAAGCATGCACACGATTTCTCGGAAACGGGCGCGCCCGTCTACTATGGGAAGGAAGGCGGAATGGCCTATTTGCACCGGTTGGGACGGGTCGGGAAGCGGCGAGAACCGCAGCAGACAGCCGCCGACCACAAGGACAGCGGCCAGCAGGGCAGAGGTGGGTGCTATAATCCGAAACAACGCCGGCAAGAAGTTACTCCGCATGGAGCCGCTAAAAGCCTTTTACGGGAATGTGTCAGTTGTCTGGGCGCGATGGCCGCAAAGAAAAACAGTTTCAGGGATTGGTCTTCACTGTTCCGGCCAAAGCCTTCAGAATTGCATCAGGGTCTGCATGATCGGCCGGTCCGGCCGGCTGATGGCTGAAAACGATCCGGCCGCTTGAGTCGATAATGAAAACCCCGGGTAGCTGCAGAATGTCGCCGACCGGTTTGCCGATTCCCGAGCCTCGCGCCATGGCCGCCATGCCTTTGATGGCGACAGCCGGCGAGAGCACTCCCAGCGGAGACATCCGCTTGAGGTGGAACTGGCGGTAGAGCGCCTGCTGCGGGTCCGCGATCATGGGGAAGGGGATGGCCAATTTCTTCAGGAACGCTGCGCATTCCAACGGTGTTCCCATGCCGACCAAGACCACCTGGGCGCCGATCCTGTCAAAGTCGGCCTTTCGATCGCGCAACTGCGCGACCTGCTCGCGGCAGAACGGTCAGCCGAAATGCCGCAGAAACACCAGAACGAGCCGGCCGCCTGCCCAAAATTCGCTCAGGCGCTTTGCAGAGCCGTCCGACATCGTAACATTTGCGTCCATAGTCCCGAATCCTTTCCGATTGATATAATGACCTCATCCTTTATCAAACAGCTTTTTTATCCTAAATTGAGCGATTCTTTTTACAGTTGAAGCGATCTTTAATTTTTATGTCAGC
>CAYRUF010000106.1:0-5400 GCA_964427375.1 uncultured Desulfatibacillum sp.
CCATCACATATTGTATCCCTGTGGCGTAGCGAATCTCGTCGTCGACTAAGATGGGTTCCGACCACCTAACTTTCGCCAGAGTCTGGGAACGTGCTCCAACATCCAGGTAACCCTCCGAAAAGGAGCCAGTCGTCCGGACAACGATGATCGTTCCGACCTTCACATGCGCCTTCAACTCAGCGTAAAAGCCGTCCGGGCAGGTATTTAAAATTACGCCGTCAATTAGCTCTCCGCTGCAAAATGAACTAATGCGGCTGCAGACAATTGGAATATTCATGATGCGTCGTTGATTTGATCTTCTTTCCATGTCCGCACCTCTGGTTTGGGATCATACGTATTGCTTTCATTTTGGTCATTTTTCGGTAACCTTCATTGAGGTGCCATTCAGGCACATGATAAACACCTCAATCCTCCAGCGGCGCACATCAGCTGCCGCCGCCTCCCCCCAGGGCCGCATATAAATTGACCTGGTTGTTATACTTGAGAAAGCGGGTGGCAATCAGCTCCAGTTCGGCGGCATACATGCTGCGCTGCGCGTCGAGCACATTGAGATAGATGTCGATTCCCTTATCGTAGCGTGCTGTAGACAGCCGGTAGGTTGCGCGCGTGGCGTCCACGAGCGACTCCTGCGCCTGCACCTGGCCGTCGATGGTCCCATAGCGCGCGAGTGCGTCCGCTACATCCCGGAAAGCCGCCTGGATCGTCCGCTCATAGTTTGTGACGGCCAACTCCCGGTCCACCTTGCTGACTCTCAACTCCGCCCAGGTGCGCGGGGCGAAGATGGGCAGCGTGATCTGGGGGGTGTAGTTCCAACCGAACGAACCCGACTTGAAGAGATCGGTCAGGTCGTCGCTCGCCGTCCCGACGGCGCCGGTGAGCGTGATCCTCGGGAAAAAGGCGGCCCGCGCGGCGCCGATATTGGCGTTGGCCGCCTGGAGCAGGCTTTCCGCCTCAAGCACATCCGGGCGGCGCAGCAGCACTTCGGACGGCAGCGCCGGTGAGAGCTCCGGCATGGGAGTGACGGCCGCAAGGCCATCCGGCAGCAGGGCGCGATCGTAGGCCGCCCCGATCAGCAGGTCCATGGCATTTTCGTCGCGGGCCACCTGCTCCGTGAAGCGCACCACGTCCACGCGCGCGCTGTCCACCCGCGTCTGGCTCTGGCGCAGATCCAGCTCGGGCACGACCCCGGTCTCGAAGCGCTGCCGGATCAGATTATAGGCCGCCTGCTGGGTCTCCAGAGTGGATTTGGATAAAGCCAGGCTGTCGCGATCGGCAGCCAACCTCAAGTAGGCGTTGGCGATCTCCGAGATCAGCAGTATCTGAGCGCTGCGGCGCGCCTGTTCGGTCGCAAAGAACTGTTGCAGCGCGCTTTCGGTAAGGCTGCGGATGCGGCCGAAGAAGTCGATTTCCCATAAAGCGACGCCGACATCGGCTCGGTACAGTTTCTCCGTATGTGAGCGATCGTCCACGTTCAAGGTCCCTGGAACGCGCCCCCGGAGCATCTGCCCGGAGGCGTCGACGGCCGGCAGGAGCTCGGTCTGCTGGACCCGGTACAGGGCGCGAGCGCGCTCGACGTTCAGGGCCGCCGTGCGCAGGTCGCGGTTGTTCTGCAGCCCGGTCTCGATGAGCGCCTGCAGGCGCGGATCGGGGAAGTATTCCCGCCACTCTAAATCAGCCGCAAGAGGGGTTTCCGGTGTAGTGGGTTGCTCCCGGTAAGCCGGCCCGGCCGGCCACTGGGAAGGAACTGGCGGCTCCGGCCGCGCGTATTCCGGGATCAGGGTGCAGCCGGCCCAAAAAACCGCTGCCGAAACCAAAAGTGAAGCGAACTTGTTCATGTTGCTTTATGCCTCCGAAGGTGCCATGGCACTCGTTGCTGGCATTTCTTCTTTAACGCCGAACCATAAGATGTAGAGCGAGGGCAGGAAAATCAGGGTTAAGGCGGTCGCCACGGCCAACCCTCCCATGATGGCGGTTGCCATCGGCCCCCAGAAAACGGTCGGCGCGATGGGGACCATGCCCAGGATGGCGGCAAAAGCCGTCAGCATGATGGGCCTGAAGCGCAAGGTTGACGCATTGACAACGGCCTGCCAGTCGGGAATCCCTTCCTCTCGTTCCACCTCTATCTGATGCACCAGAATGACGGAATTCCTCACGATCATGCCGATGAGTGCGACGATGCCCAGCAGGGCCACAAAGCCCAGCGGCTGGCCGGTCATCAGCAGGGCGAAAACCACACCGATCAACCCAAGCGGCGCAACGCTCAAGACCAGGACGAGATGCTTGAAATTCTCCAGCTGGATCATCAATGTCGCCATGAAAAGCAGCAACACGACCGGCATCACCGCCATAACGGAAGCCTCCGACTTGGCGCTTTCCTCGACGGCTCCGCCGACCTCGATCTTGTAGCCGCTTGGCAGGGAGCCGTTCAGTTCTTCGATCTTCCCCTGCAATTGCTTGACGATCGTCGCGGGCAGAACGTCCCCCTTCACGTTGCCCTGAACCGTCAGGGTCGGCAACCGGTCCCGCCGCCAGATGAGCGGATAATCCTGGACATAATTGAGCGTTGCCACGGCACTTAAGGGCACCGATTTCCCATTGGGCAGCGGAAGGCTGAGTGTCCGCAGATCTTCGATCGACACGCGCTCGTGTTTTTGGGCGCGGAGCACGACATCGATCAGGTAAATGCTGTCGCGGATTTGCGTCGCGGTGACCCCGGACAAGGTCGTGTAGATCGCCTGCGCGATCGAGGCAGAGGAAAGGCCGAGGCGGCGCGCTTCTTCCTGCAGGATGTCGATTTTCAGCTTGCGCGCCGGGTCCCCCCAGTTGAAGTTGATGTTTTGCAGGTCAGGGGCGGTCGCCATGATTTCGGCGACTTTCTGCGCGAAGTGCCTGACCTGGCTGGGATCTTTGCCGCTCACGCGGTACTGCACGGGCCATCCGATCGGCGGGCCGAGTTCAAGCGAAAACAAACCGGCCACAAGCTCGGGAAATTGGTGGTCGAGCGTTTTCTGAAGGCGGGCGCGCACGCGTTCGCGCGCTTCGGCGCTCTTGGTCACGACGACCGCCTGCGCGAAAAAGTCGTTCTCAAGCTGCTCATCCAGCGGAAGGTAGAACCGGATGGCGCCGCGTCCGACATATACACTCCAATGATCGATGTCCGCATCGTTCTTAAGCAAGTCATCGAATCTTTTTGCGACATCGATCGTTGCATCGACGGAAACGCCTTGACGCAAGGTCATGTTGACCAGAAGCTCCGGTCTGTCCGAAGCAGGGAAGAACTGGCTTGGAACCAGTGGCCAGGCAGCCAGTGCGAGCGCAAAAACCGCGACGGTAAAAAAGACGGTTGCCTTGGGGCGGCGCATGGTGAACAAAAGAAGGTCATGAAAGCGGCTCACCACCTTGCTCTTGCTATGTTCATGATGCTCGGGTTTTTCCTTCAGGATCTTAACCCCGATCAACGGCGCAAACAGAACGGCCACGAACCAGGATATCAAAAGGGCCATTGCCACCACGGCGAACAGGGAAAACGTATATTCGCCCGCGTCGCTTTTGGCGAAGCCGATGGGCACAAAGCCGAAGATCGTGACCATCGTTCCGGTCAGCATCGGGAAGGCGGTGGAGGTATAGGCGAAGGTCGCGGCCTTGACCTTGGTCCAGCCCTGCTCAAGCTTGGACACCATGCTTTCGACCGTGATCATGGCGTCGTCAACGAGCAGCCCTAAAGCAATGATCAAAGCGCCCAGCGAGATGCGCTGGAGATCGATCCCCCAGATCTGCATGCCGATGAACACACAGGCCAGCACGAGCGGAATGGAAAAGGCAACCACCGTGCCGGCCCGCAGACCTAAACTGATAAAGCTGATGCCGAGAACGATCGCCACGGCCTCGATCAAGGCTTCCATAAACTCGTTCACGGCTTCGTGAACGACCTTGGGCTGGTTGGCGACCAGGTGCGCCTCGATACCGATGGGCATATCGGCCCGCATGGCTGCCATTTTGTCGGCCACGTTCTTTTCGAGCGCCAGGATATCGCCCCCTTTTCTCATGTGCACCGCCAGGCCGATGGCGTCGATCCCGTTGTAGCGAAAACCCGGCTGCGGCGGGTCGGAATAGGCGTGGGCGATGGTGGCGATGTCGACCAGACGCACCTTCTTCGATCCGGCGTAAACGGTGACATTCTTCAGGTCTTCATCCGAGCCGAACTTCCCGGTGGCCTCGACTGCGACCTGTTCTTTTTCGGTATCGACCACACCGGAGGGCGTTAAGATGTTTTGCTCCTGCAGGGCAGCCATAATGGATGCCCGGCTAATCCCCAGATTGGCGAGCTGATGCGAGGAAAACTCGATGTAGACCTTTTCGTCCTGGAAGCCGATCTTGACGACCTTGGCCACATCGGGAACCTGAAGCAGCTCGTCCCGCACGGATTCGACGTAGTCCTTGAGCTCCCGGTGCGTGAACCCATCGGAGGTGAAGGCGTAGATGATGCCGTAGGTGTCCCCGAACTCGTCGTTGAAAAAGGGGCCTATGGTGCCCGAGGGCAGTTCGGCCTTGATGTCGCCGACCTTCTTGCGCACCTGGTACCAGATGTCCGGGACATCCTTTTTATCGGTGCTGGTCAGAAGGTGCACGAAGATCGTCGTCTCCCCCGCCAGGGTGTAGCTCTTGAGGTAGTCGAGAGACGGGGTTTCCTGCAGCTTCTTTTCGATCCGATCGGTCAACTGCAGGGTCGTCTCTTCAATGGTCGCCCCCGGCAGATAGGCCCGCACGACCATGGTCTTGACCGTGAACTGCGGATCTTCATCGCGCCCGAGGTGGAAATAGGCATACCCCCCAGCAACCGAGACCAGGACCATGAAGAATGCGACCAGGGCGCCGTGCTTGACGGCCCATTCCGACAAATTAACGGATTTCATGGCTCTCCTCCATGGCCCTGACCTTCTGGCCTTGGCGCAGCGATTGAACGCCGGCCGTCACGATACGATCGCCGGGATCAAGTCCCTTCGAAATAACGATTTTGTCCGTTGTGTATTGCGCGATCTCAACCGGGCGCAGGACAGCAGATTGAGTGGATGGATCGACCAGCCATACGGCGGGCATTTTTTCAGACATCGTCAACGCCGGTGCGGGAATCTGAAGGTCACCCTGCGGTTTGAAAACGAAGCGCCCGAGGATGGTCGACCCCAGCAGCATCTGAGAAGAGCTGCCATTTTCGAAAGCAGCCTTGGTTTGGTAGGTGCGGGTCACCGGGTCGGCTTCGGGCGAAATTTCGTAGACGGTCGCCGTCGCGCAGATGTCTTTGTTACGATCCAGGCACGACTCGATTTTCTGGCCCAACGCCAGTCCGCTCCGGATGATATCCTCCGGCATTTCAAAAACGGCATCCCTCTTTTTGTTTTGCGC
>CAYRUF010000107.1:0-5254 GCA_964427375.1 uncultured Desulfatibacillum sp.
TGAATCTAACAAAATTTAAACTTGATTTCTTGCAAAATCTTAGGATAGTTAAGCCTAATTTTATCCAATATCAAACCAAGGAGGAGCCTTCCAATGAAGAAACTTATTTCAGTTTTAGCCGTCATGTTGTTAGCGGTTCCAGCCACGGCCGCCGACTGGTCGTTCTACGGCAGTGCGCGCATGTCCACTTTTTATGTATCCACAGACTTCGGGGACATCCCGGTGAACGGCGAAGACGACGACTGGGGGTTGGATTGGAATTTTCAGAGCAACTCACGGCTGGGCGCCAACGTCAAGGCCGATAAGGTTTCGGGCAAGATCGAGCTCGGCCTCAAGGGCAGCGACGGCGGCGACACCGACGTCGGCACCCGGCGCGCTTACGGCATATGGAATTTTGCGGACAACGCCGCCCTCAAAGTCGGCAAGGACTACTCCCCCGTCTACAATGCGATCTCCAACCAGGTGTTCAAAGATGACGACAATATGGAAGGAAGCGGCGTCTTCCACGGCCGCCGCCCGGGCGGACTGACCCTGATACTGGGGGGTCTCGAGCTCGCCTTCCTGACCAATCCGCTCAAGGACAGCTCCTCCGGCGCTGCGGACATCACCCCCGCGGGCAGCGACCTGGACTGGAACATTCCCAAGATCGAGGCCCGCTACACGCTGAAGATGAACTCCTTCAAGCTGATCCCGTTTGGCGGGTTCAACTACTATAAGGTTTCCCAAGGCGCCAGCACGTTGCAGGATGACCTCGACATCTACTCCTACGTCATCGGCCTTAATGCCCAGGTGAACCTGGGCGCCTTCTACCTGGCGGCCGACGGCTCCTACGGCCAGAACTGGAACAACGCCAACTGGAAAAACGGACTGTACAACGCCGCCGCGTCCAGCTCGGCCTCTCTGAAGAGCGGCGGCGATGATGTAAATGACGCTACGAGCTACATGCTGGGACTTGTCCTCGGGTTTAGTGCCACCAACAATTTAAAATTCGAAGCCGGCTTCGGCTACCGCAACGACGATCCGGATTCGCCCGGCTCAAACAACGACGACTTCTGGCAGGGCTATCTGCAGGCGGTGGTTACCTTGGCTCCCGGCGTCTATATCGTTCCGGAAGCCGGGTACCAGGACTTCATGGACAACGCCGCCGGTGAGGACGAGGGCTATCAATGGTATGCCGGCGCCAAATGGCAGATCGACTTCTGATTCAAACCGAGCTGGAAGAAAGGCCTGCGGCTCCGCCGCAGGCTTTTTTTTTGTGCGCCGCTCCAACCGGCAAACCGTTGGGGGCCGGCATTAATCCGGTTTCAAGAAAGGCGTGATGGTTACTTCATGCCCATCCGTTGTGAACTGCACGGCGCCGTGTCGATCCGTGCGGTATACTCCTTCGCTTAAGGACTCATACCGGTCCAGGACTTGTGGATGGGGAATCCCGGATCCGGCCCGGCCGGCGCATGAGATGAGCACGGCTCGCGGCGACACGGCCCGGATGAATTCCTCGGAGCTTGACGACCGGCTGCCGTGATGCGGCGCGATGAGCACCGTGCTTTTTAGTCGATTGCCGGCCAGAGCGACGAGTTCCTTTTCCGCCGGCCGCATGATGTCCCCCGGGATCAGGACAGAGACCTCGCCCAACGACACCCGGGCCACCAGGCTGTTGTTATTCTCGTCCCGCCGCCAGGGGTCTCGCCGGCGAAGGTCCAGAAAATCGACCGGCGGATACATCACCTCCACCCGCACTCCGCCGGCCAACGATTCTCGCGGAATCTCGGCAAAACGGGGCGACGCAATCCCGCGCCGCGCCGCCGTTTGCATCAGCGCCTCATATCCCTTAATCGGCCGGGATTCACCGTTGGTCCACAACGTGCGCACATGGAAGTTCTCGGCGATGAAGACCAGCCCGTTCGCGTGGTCGCTGTTGGGATGCGTCAGAATCAGGGTGTCGATGGTGGCGATTTTCCGGTGCCACAGCAGGGGCGCCACCACGCGTCCTCCGACGTCGAACGCCGCCGAATCCGCAAACCCGCCGCCATCCACCAGGGCGGTTGCACCGCCGGGGAGCTCCAGCAGCACCGCGCTGCCCTGCCCCACGTCGATCATGGTCACCCGCAGATCCTGCCGCCAGAAGCGCTGGTACACCCAATAGCCCGCATCCAAACCCGCAGCGGTCAGGCTCAAGATCAAAACGGCCCACACCGGATTCCGGCCCCGGCCGAGGCTTCGAATCATTGGGAATCGCAAGCAGCCGAGCCGGCTGGGTGCTGCCGGCTCCGCGCTTGGACCGCATGCGGGGCCGGCATTCACCCTGGCGCTCGAACTCGATCGGGTGCAACCTCGGCCGGTGAAAAGATGAAAGGCGGCCCAGCTCGCCAGGTAGAACAGGATGATCTCCAAAATGGAAGGGCTCACCGTCCGAACCGCGGCATAAGGCCATTTCGCCATCCATTCCATGACCGCCATGGATTGAGAAAGTATAAAACCGCCGATCTGATAACATGCCACCGCCGCCGGGGTGCTCAGCGCCGCGAGCAGCGTGCCCATCAAGCCCATCGCGACGGCCAGATACCCCATCAGCGGGATGGCGATGCAGTTGGCCAGCAGGCCGACGAAAGACACGTTGTTGAAGTAGAACATCCCCAGCGGCAGGGTTCCCCACGTGGCAGCCAGAGAAACCCCGAAAAACGTCAGCAGGCGGCGCCGAATCAGCACCACCCGCCCATCGATGTCCGATGGAGCGGCCGCACGCCTCATCGGCACGCGTTCAAACACCCAGACAATGGACCATACGGCCGCAAACGAGAGTTGAAACGAAACGGAAAAGAGGGCGGCCGGCTGAGCGCATAAAATAACCAGCGCGGCCAGCGCCAGGGTGTTCAAAAGATCGGGTTCGCGCTCCGCCAAGAACGCCAGGAGGAACGCCGCGACCATGATGAGGGAGCGCTGGGTGGAAGGCGAGAAGCCGGCGATGAGGGCATACAGGGTGATCGGCGCCAGCGTCAGGAGGGCAGCGCCCTTGTGCGTCCATGCCTGCCGAAGCGCGATGGGCATCCAACCCAAGAGCCATCGGAACAGCGCAAAGGCAATGGAGGCGACGATCGTGATATGCAAACCCGAGATCGCCAGAATGTGGCTGGTTCCGGTGCGCATGAACGCCTGGCGGGTGTCCGGCGCGATCCCCGATTGGTCGCCCATCACCAGGGCCTTGAGCACCGCCGCCTCCGGCCCCAAGCCGGCCTCATCGATCAGCCCGGCAATGCCGGAGCGCATCCGGTCGATTGCTCCGAACATGCCGCGCCCAGCTTCCCTTTCGATCAGAACCAGCTCCGCGCCCGCGACGGTGGCGCCGGCCCAGATCTCCCGGTAGGCCATGCTGCGCCTGAAATCAAACCCGCCGGGGTTGTTGAAATTGCGGATGGAACGGATCCGGCCGTGCAGGGCGATGCGGTCGCCCTGTTGCAGCTCGAGGGTTTCACCCGTCGCCGTCACCCGCAGAAGACCGGTTACCGGTTGGATGTCCGAGCCGCTGTGGAGTTGCTCGGTCCGCAGCACGAACCGGGTCCGGCTTTCAAATTCCAACGGTCGGGCATCCACCACGCCGATGATTCGCCAGGGGCCGGAATCGGCCCAGCGGCTCACGTGGTTGTCCGGGAAACGCGGATCAACCCAGGCCTGCAGGGAGAGATAGCCGAGGGAGACGAAGAGCACCAGCGGAGAGATGGCGGCCGGCTGGCGCCGGACCAGGCAGCGCGCCGCGCCGAGGCCGCACGCCGATGCGAGAACCAACGCCCAGGCGCTATACCCCGGAGCCGCTCCGCCCAGGGCGATGCCCGCCATGAGAGCGACGGTCAGCGGAATGACCGGGCGTTGGTAGAACCTCGCAGCCTGCATGGCCGGCAATTATAGAGCATGGGATGCCGGCGTATCAACAGGCTTGGAGCGCTGCCGTCACTGGACCCGGCGGATGGCCGCGCCCAACGCGGCGAACTTCTCCTCCAGCGACTCATAGCCGCGGTCCAGATGATACACCCGGTGAACCTCGGTGGTGTTGTCTGCCACCAGGCCGGCCAGCACCAGGCAGGCGCTGGCGCGCAGGTCGGTCGCCATCACCGGAGCGCCCGAAAGCCGCGGCACGCCTCGGACCGTGGCGGTGCTTCCGGATACCCGGATATCGGCGCCCAATCGCCGCAGCTCGCTCACATGGATGAAGCGGTTCTCGAAAATGCTCTCGGAGATGACGCTGACCCCGTCGGCGACGCTCATCAGCACCATGAACTGCGCCTGCATATCGGTTGCAAACCCGGGATAGGGCTGAGTCTTGATGTCGACACTGGCGATGCGTTCGGGCCCTTGGATGGTGAGGGTCCGATCCTGGACGTCGATCCATGCGCCGGCTTCCCGCAGCTTGTCCAGGGTGGCGCCGGCATGCTGCGGCTCGCAGTCGGTTATGGTGATCCGGCCGGCCGTGAGAGCGCCGGCTACTAGGAAGGTGCCCGTTTCGATCCGGTCCGGGATGATTTCGGCTGAAACCGGCCGGAGCGAGTCCACGCCACGGATGGTAATCTCCGGAGTCCCGGCGCCGGCAATATCCGCACCCATTCGGTTGAGAACGTCAGCCAACGCCACCACCTCCGGTTCGCGCGCGGCATTGCGCAAGACGGTCGTGCCTTCGGCCAGAGCCGCCGCCATCATGATGTTCTCCGTTCCCGTGACCGTAACGATGTCGAAATAAATCTCAGTCCCCTTCAACCGCTTGGCGGCAGCCGTGACGTACCCGTGTTCGAGCGCGATTTCGGCCCCCAGCGCAGCCAATCCCTTCAGATGCAGGTTGATCGGACGCGCGCCGATCGCACATCCACCGGGAAGCGACACCCGCGCGCGCTTCAGCCGGGCGACCAACGGGCCCAGGACCAGGACGGAAGCCCGCATTTTGCGCACCAAATCATACGGGGCTTCATGGCAGGCGAGGCCGCCGGCATCGATCCGAACGGTGCCTCCGCCGGCGTCTACGCGCACGCCGAGCCGGGAAAGCAGCAACAGGGTGCTGTCGATATCTTTCAGCCGGGGGACGTTCGAATAGGTATTGACCCCTTCGGTGAGAAGGGACGAGAAGAGAATCGGCAGGGCGGCGTTCTTCGATCCGCTGATGCGCACGCGGCCCTCTAACCGCCGGCCGCCCTGGATGACTATTTTGTCCATTTGGATTAGTGGGTTGGTATTTGGTGTTTGGTGTTTAGTAGTTAGTGTTTGGTGTTTAGTA
>CAYRUF010000108.1:0-5232 GCA_964427375.1 uncultured Desulfatibacillum sp.
GGCGGGGATTTATCCCCAGACTAACTGAAAATTGCTATTTGAAATCATTCATAAATTTTGAAGTTAGTTGGAAGAACATTCCCGCCGCCAGCATCATGGGGTTTAGAATTCGCTTCCGCCATCCCATATCCTCGCCTCCTTTGACCACGGTGAATCGGCATTCCATACCAACGCTCTGAAAACGAGTCAATACGAAGCGATTTTCCATTTGATGACATTTTAATCATTTTGGCGTCATCTTGCCGTTAACCGGCCGCATTAATCTCACCGCGCAGCAAATGCAGCGTTTTGGTTTTGGAGTGGTTTGCAATCCAACGAGGAACCGGAAATGATTTCGACATTCGAAAAGGTCCGCATTCAGGTCAAGCGGCTCGGGGCCGGCGTCGTTGATCTGATTGGCGACCTGCGCTGGAGTTACGTGCCGCCGCTGATGGTGTACTTTGCCGCCGGCGTGTCGGGCTTCACCGGCATTATCGAAGCCTTCTTCGTCAAGGAAAAGCTCGGGCTCTCGGCGGCCGCGCTGGCCAGCCTCGGCTTCTGGGCCGGGCTGCCGTGGGCCATGAAAATGCCGCTCGGCCATTTGGTCGATCGCTTCTGGCAGCGCAAGGCGCTGTTCGTCTATCTAGGCGCCGCGCTGATGGCGGCCAGTCTGCTCATCATGGTCGGGTTGACCGGGCACGCCGAGCGGATGGCGGCGATTCTGCCGCTGGAGGTCTGGTACGTCGCGTCCGCGTTACTGGCGCCGATCGGGTTCGTGCTCCAGGACGTGGTGGCCGACGCGATGACGGTCGAAGCCGTACCGGTTCGAAGGGCGGACGGCGCCCCGCCTACCGATTCGGAACAGCAGAAGATGCACGTGACCATGCAGACCCTGGGCCGCATGGCGATCGTCGGCGGCGGGGCCCTGGTGGCCGGCGCCGGAGGATGGCTGGCCCATAAGCTGTCCTATGAAGCCATGTACGGGGCCTCTCTGGCCATCCCGGTGATCTCCGTGCTGGGGGTGCGGGTGGCGGCCGGGTTGCGCCGCCGGCGGCAGACGCCCGTCGCAAGGCCGGAGGAAGCCTCCCCGGCGGAGGTGCCTGCGCTGAATGCCCACATTTTAGGAGCAGGGGGGGCCTTCGTGGTTCTGTCCCTGCTGCTGGGGCTCGGGCATGTGCCTTACAACGAAGAGATCATCTTCATTGGCTCGCTGGCGGTGATCGTTTTTCTGATGCGCCGGCTCCTATCCGATCTGGAGCCGGAGCGGCGCCGCGCGATTATTTCCATCGCCGTCATCATTTTTGTGTTCCGGGCCATGCCCGGGCCCGGTGCCGGTGCGGGCTGGTGGCAGATGGAGCGGCTCGGATTCGACGAGGCCTTCATGGGGACTCTCCGACAGGTTGCTTCCCTGGTGGCGATCGGGGGCATGCTCGCCCTGCGCGGCTGGATGAGCCGGCGGCCGGTGCCATACCTGGTGGTGTTTCTTTCGCTTTATGGAACGTTGATGGCGCTGCCGTTTCTCGGCATGTTCTATGGGCTGCACGAATGGACCGCTGCGCACTTGGGCTTCGGCGCCCGCACCATCGTCCTCATCGACACCATGGCGGATTCGCCCCTGGGCCAGGTGGCCATGATCCCGATGCTCGCCTGGATCGCCAAGGAGGCTCCGCGCACCCAGAAGGCCACCTACTTTGCGGTGATGGCCGCCTTTACCAACCTGGCCTTGTCGGCCAGCCAGCTCGGCACCAAATACCTCAACCGGCTCTTCGTGGTCGAACGCGGCCGCTATGACGAGCTCGGAATGCTGATGATCGTCACCACGATCCTGGGCCTGGTTCTGCCGGTCATCGCGGTGCTGCTCTTCCAGCCCGGCATCACCGGCAAGCGTCGAAGTCTTGCCGACCGGATCAAACCGGTCGCAGCGTTTTCTAAAATCACTCAATCCAAGCATGCACCTCGGTAGGAGGGGTGGATATGGGAAGAAGATCCAGGCGGCATCAAGCCTTTCAGGCACAGGCACGGTTCGATGAAATCGGGCAGGCCCTCTTATATTGGTTTCCGGCAGGATTCGGCTTCATCGGACTGATACTGCACATCTTCCCGAAAATGACGTTTCAGTTCTGATGGCTTCCGAGGAAGTGGAAATTTTTTCGGTGAAAGCGGCTTACCAGCCGCGAAAAGCCGGCTGCCAGGGAATCGCGGCTGGAAAGCCGCTCCCACCGGTGCGAAACTTCATTACCGATAGGACGGCGCAAAGCGCCTTGATCGGATTTTTACGAAATCCTAAACTTGCAGGAGGCTTGCGATGATCATGAAAAAGTTGACCGCCGGTTGGACGCTGGCGGTCTGGCTCACGCTGCCCGGGCTTTCCGCAGGCGCGAGCGCGGCGCCGGTTCAGCCCCGTCTGATTCCCATGACGGATTTTTTCAGAAACCCGGAAACCGCCAACTACACGATTTCTCCGGACGGCGAGCACATCGCCTACATGAGACCCTGGGAAAACCGGATGAACGTGTATGTCCGAAAGGCGGGCGAACCCGCCGAGACCCGCCTGACCGGCGCCCGCGAACGGGACATCGCCGGCTTTGCCTGGGCCAACCACCACCGCATCGTGTTCGTCCAGGACACCGGCGGCGACGAGAACTTCCGCTTGTATGCGGTCGACATCGATGGGTCCGGCTTCACGGAACTGACGCCCTTCGAGGGAGTGCGGGCCGGCATCGTGGACCCGCTCGAGGACAACGACGCCGAGATGCTGATCCGCCTCAACCGTCGCGATCCCAAGGTGTTCGATGTTTACCGCATCAACATATACACGGGCGCGATGGAGCTGATCGCCGAAAACCCGGGCAACGTCTCCGGCTGGCTGGCCGACAACGACGGCCGGCTGCGGGTGGCCGTCACCACCGACGGCGTGCAGTCCAGCCTGCTCTACCGCGAGACCGAAAAAGACCCCTTCCGGACCGTGGCGACCACCGATTTCAAGAACACCCTCGAGCCGCTTTTTTTCACTTTCGACAACCAGAGGCTCTACGTCGCCTCCAATCTCGGACGCGACCAGACGGCCATCTATCTCTACGATGTGAGCGCCGGCCGGTTGTCGGATCTGGTCTTCGAACACCCGGAGGTGGATGTGTCCGGTCTTTTGCGCTCCAAGGCGCGCAGGGTCATCACGGGGGTCGCTTTCACGACCGACAAGCCTCACTACCGGTTCTTCGACCCGCAGCGCCGCCGGCTGCAGGAAGACCTGGAAGCCCGTCTCCCCGGCCGGCGGGTCGCGGTCACGGGGATGAGCCGTGATGAGCGCCGCATGATCGTGCGGACCTTCAGCGACAAATCCCAAGGCGCCTGCTACCTCTACGAACCTTCCAGCGGGCGGCTGGACAAGCTGGCGGAGCTGAGCCCCTGGCTGAACGAAGCGGAAATGGCCGACGTGCAGCCGATCCGCTTCACCTCCCGCGACGGCCTGACGATTCACGGCTACCTGACGCTGCCGAAGGGCGTGACGCCCGCCAACCTGCCCATCGTCGTGAATCCGCACGGGGGGCCCTGGGCCCGCGACGTCTGGGGTTTCGACCCCGAGACTCAGTTCCTGGCCAATCGGGGAGTCGGGGTTCTGCAGATCAACTTCCGCGGCTCGACCGGCTACGGCAAAGCCTTCTGGCAGGCCGGGTTCAAGCAGTGGGGCGGCAAGATGCAGGACGACATCAGCGACGGCGTGCAGTGGCTCATCCGGCAGGGCATCGCCGATCCGAAGCGCATCGGCATCTACGGCGCCTCCTACGGCGGCTACGCCGCCCTGGCCGGGCTGGCCTTCACCCCGGAGCTTTATGCCTGCGGGATCGACTACGTCGGCGTGTCGAACATCTTCACGCTGCTGGAAACGCTTCCGCCTTACTGGGAGCTGGGGCGCCAAATGATGTACGAGATGGTCGGCGATCCGGTGAAGGACGAGGCTCTTTTAAGGCAGGTGTCCCCGGTCTTTCACGCCGCTCGGATCCAGGCGCCGCTGCTGGTGGCTCAGGGCGCCAATGATCCTCGGGTGAAGAAGGCCGAATCCGACCAGATCGTGCAGGCCCTCCGCCAGCGGGGGGTCGATGTCGAGTACATCGTGAAAGAAAACGAAGGCCACGGCTTCCACAACGAGGAGAACCGCTTTGAGTTCTACCGCCGGATGGAGGGTTTCCTGGCGAGACATCTGGGCAGCCGCGCGGAGAGCTTGCCGCCGGCTTGACGGTCGAACGCTGTTTTGCAGAAATCTCCAAAGCGGGCATGAGCGGCTGCGCCTTCAGCCCCGGATCAAGGGATCAGCCCCGCTTTTCCAAGGGCCGTCCGGGCTGATTCCGCGCCCAGCCGCTCCACGTAGGGCCTGACCTGCTTGATCACGGCCGGCCCGAGAAACTGAAGGTCGCTCCCCCAGGGGAAGTCCGCCAACGTTTCTTCGCTGCAGGGAGCTGCCGCATAGGCGGCCAGGGCCGGCGGCCGGGGTTCGAAAACGGCGACGAAGATGTCGGCGTACGGGGATGCTTGATTCTGGCCGATGGGCAGCAGGCCGGAGAGCCGCGAGAGCGCTCTCGTCCGCGTAAAAAGCCCATAGCCTTGGGTGGAGATTCCATCGTTCTTGCCGATCTTGAAGCAGGCATCCCCATCCCACATGCCCGAGTTGTAGCTGCTGACCGAGATGACCGCATCCAGACGGTTTTCTTCGACAACCTGTTCAAGATAGGCTCTGAGCCCCCTCGGCATCCACGCATTGACGGTACTGGCGATGTTTCTCGAGATCGACTGGCTCCAGGACGCGTCTGGGTTGACCGCAAGCGGAATCAGCGTATAGCTGCCGTGGGCTCGGAGATCGTTTTCGATCGTCCGATTCAGGTAGGCCGGCAGGTTCCAATCGACCGGGTAAACGTTGGTGAAGCTGTCGACCCGCAAAGACCCCACATGGACGTGGGTCATCTCCTGTTCCAGGACGTTCAAGATCCCAATGCGCGCCCCCGGAGGGAGCTGCAGCTGAACCGGCTGGGAACCCGCACATCCGAGCGCAACCACCAAGATTAGAACCAGTACCATACGAATCCTGAACATGTTTTTTTCTCCTTGATTAAGTTCTAATCCCGCCGTGGACCGGCTATCTCTTTTCAACTCGCTTATACCAAGGCCGGCGGCTGCCTGTAAACCGATAACGTCCATTCGGCGAAGATGATTTTTTGATCATTTTCCCGTCATCGGCCCGTGAACTTCACGGGTTATTCT
>CAYRUF010000109.1:0-5222 GCA_964427375.1 uncultured Desulfatibacillum sp.
AGGAAGTCAAAATAATCCCCGCCGATTTCATCGCAGCTCAGCGTGCGGCCGGCGACGTCCAATCCCTCGATTCGCGGCGCCTCCTGGGGGAGAAGGCCGCGTTGAACCTCCGCGGCCAGCGACAGGGATCGCTTCTGCTGAGTGAGGTCGGTCAAAAACAGCATGGTTCCGACGGCCTCGCCGCGGTCGTTCCGCAGGCGGTTGCCGTGGATGAGCACCGGGATCCGGCGGCGGTCGAGCGTCGTGACCGTCCCCTCGAGCTCGGTCAAACCGCCGGCAAAGAGATCGTCGCGGTTCATCATCAGGAATTGGCGGAAATCCTCGTCGACGAAGCGCAGCGGGGACCGGCCCACGATCTCCTCCCGGCTGGAGCCGACCATGCGGCAGAAGGCCTGATTGGTATCGGTTACGATGAACTCGCGGTTCATCAGGATGAAGCCCTCATCGGTCGTCTGGATGATGCGCCGGTACTTTTCTTCGGTTTCGCGGCGCTGGGCCTCGGCCTGGAGCCGCTGGAGTTCGGCCGACGCCCGGTCCGCGAAGATCTGAAAGATCGTTCGGGCGCGGGGGTCTTCCGGCATCGGGCGCGTATCCAGTACGGCCAGGTTGCCGATCACGCGGCCGTCGCGGTCGAGAAGCGGCGCCCCCAGGTAGCTGGCAGCCCGGATCGCCTGCAGGTCGGGGTTCTCGGGGTACAACCGGATCACGTGATCGGGGTAGTGCACCAGGCCGGATTGCCGGATGACGGCCTCGCAGGGGGTTCCGGCGATATCGATCAGAAAATCCCGGCTCAGGCGGCCTTCGGACCAATAGGCCAGCGCGCGCAGCTGGCGGCTGCCTTCAAGGTATTCCGTGACCCAGGCGCTGTGGGTGTTCAGGACCTTTGCCAGATTGATCACGAGAGCGTCGAAAAAGCGTCCGCCGGTCACAGCGGCGGTGCCCTCGAAAATAGTCCGCAGGGCCGAGTTTTCGTCGAATGGGCGCGGCGCCGCCGGGTGGGTGGCAGGCATGGTATCGGCAACCTCTGGATTCAAACCGGTTTCGTTGCGGAAAGAATATGGCCGTTTTTTGGGCGCGGCAACCGTCCGGCCAAAGAACGGTTGCGGCACGCTCCCGCCGAAATCCGGCTGCGCCGACAGATGACACGGCCGCTTCCGGCCCATCCGGTTGCTGGAGCAACATGAAGCGGCCGGACTAAGGTGCAGCGGCTTCAACTTCTTCGAGCGTTTTTTTGAAAAGATCCCGGTGCGGCCCGCCCAGGGAAACCGCCTGCCGGGCGGCGGCGAGGGCTTCTTCGCGGCGGCCGAGCGATAGAAGCACATGGGCGAGGTTGTTGTAGGCCGCTCCGTTGCCCGGGTGGGTTTCAGCCGCCCGGCGGAAGGCGCTCTCGGAGCTTTCCAGATCTCCCAGCGCATAATAGCTGTTGCCCAGGCCCATCATGGCCGGCAGGTTCTGCGGCCAGCGCGAAAGCACGGCGTGGTAGCTTTGAACGGCCGCTGGAAGCTGGCGGGCCTTCTCCAACCCGAGCGCCGCCTCCACCAGGCCGGCTTCTGTGGCCGTGGCCGGCAGATCACCGGGCTTCAAGACCAGAAGCCCCCAGCTCCCCGCGCGCGTCCAGGTGGCCTGAAACAGGCCCATCGAGGTCCGCTCCCGCGGGCTGCGGCCGGTGTGCAGGATGATTTCATCGGCCGGAATGTCGTAGCCGATCGCCACCGCGTAGTGCCAGAGCGGCGCCCATGAAAGGCCGAGATTCTGCAGGACGATCACCGGGTGTCCGGCCGCGATCTCGCGGATCAGGGCGTCGGCGCCGGAAATCACGTAAGCCAGGCGGCCGGATCGCCGGGCGCCGGCGATCATGGCCGGCTGCAGGCTGCCCTGCAGCGAGGCCGTGTAGACCTTCTCGGTCAGATCCGCCGGCTGGACGTCCAGGCCGCTCCAGGCGAGCGCCATGGCCAGGGCCGCCGGCCCGCACTGGTATTCGTCTTGGGGAAAAAAAGGGACCGACGCGATTTCGCGCCGGGGCGGAACACCCCCTATCTCGGGCGGCCAGTCGCCGCGCGGCAGGAGCGCGCAGCCGCTGAGAAGCAAGATCGACAGCAACCCTCCCAACACCATGCGTCCGATCATTATCTTCGCCTTTATCACCTGAACCCCGAACCCTGAACCCTGACCCTTTTTCTGCGACCCCTCGCCCCCTCAGCCGCTCATGCTCCGACTAAAATCATGTACACATCCATTACGTTGGTCCGGGTGGGGCCGGTGACGATCAGGTCGTCGAGCGGTTGAAAAAAATGGTATGAATCGCTGCGCCTCAAGAAGGCAAACGGGTTCATGCCCAGCGCCCTGGCCCGGGCGATCGTGCGCCCGTCCGCCAGGGCGCCGGCCGCATCGGTCGGGCCGTCGGTGCCGTCGGTGCCGCCGGCCAGGAAAACGATCCGCTCGGCTCCGTCGAGCGCGATCGCGCCCGCCAAAACGAATTCCTGGTTGCGCCCGCCGCGGCCTTCGCCCTGCAGCGTCACCGTGGTTTCGCCGCCCATCAGCAGGCAGGCCGGAGGCTTTACAGGATGGTCCGAACCCAGGATTTCCTTGCCCATGGCGGCGAATGCCTTGGCCACTTCGCGGGCTTCGCCCTCGATCTTGGAGGAAAGGATGAGGGGTTGATAGCCTAAACCGGCCGCGGCTTGGGCGGCGGCGTCAAGCGCCCTCAGGCAGGAGCCGACCAGAACCTGCGCGCTGCCATGCAAGGCCGGGTCGCCCGGTTTGGGGGTCTCCGATAGGATGCCCTCGGCCCCCTGGGCCAAGCGCCCGCGCACGGAAGCCGGCGTCCGATCCCAGATCTCGTAGCGCTGCAGGATGTCGATGGCGTCCTGAAATACGCTGCGGTCGGCGACGGTGGGCCCGGATCCGATGACGTCGAGATCGTCGCCCACGACGTCCGAGAGGATGAGGCTCAGCGTCGCGGCCGGATGAGCCGCCCGGGCCAGCTGTCCGCCCTTGGCTCGGGACAAATGCTTGCGGATCGTGTTCATCTCGTGGATGGTGGCGCCGCAAGCCAGGAGATTCCGGGTGGCGGCCTGCTTGTCGGCGAGGCTGATTCCCTCCGAAGGGGCGATCAGCAGGGCCGAACCCCCTCCGGAAATCAGGCAGATCACCAGGTCGCGTGTCCCGGCGCTTTCCAACAGCTTCAGGATTTCCAGGGTGCCCGCGACGCCGCGTTCATCGGGCACCGGATGCCCGGCTTCCTGAATGCGGATTCTTTTAAGCGGCAGCCCGTGACCGTCCTTGACCACCAGCATCCCGGCGCTGATGCGATCGCCCAGCAGGTCCTCCAGGGCCTTGGCCATGGGGGCCACGGCTTTGCCGGCGCCTACCACCAGAATCCGTTCGCAGGCGTTCAGTTCATAGCGGTGGCTGCCGACCGACAGCGTTCCGGCTTCGAACCGCAGATGGCGCCGTACGGCTTCCTCGGGATCGACGGCCGCCAGAGCCGCATGGAATATGTTCAACGCATCCCGGCGCAGGCGGAGCTCGACGGGTTCTTTCTCTTCCATCCCTGTTCCTTTCTCAACGATATGGCGTTGCACCTGTCCAGGCAGCGAGGGTTCGGGGGTCGGGGTTCAGGAGAAAAGCAGCGGCCGGGGTCCTTAACGCCGCTGGCCTGATTCGCCCGGAAGGGTGGCGGCTGAAAATAATCGCTCTTAACCGCACGGATTCCCTGAACCCCGAATCCCAACCCTGGTTCCTGACTTCCTATTACATGCCGGCGGATTCTGCAAACAGCCAAAAAATTGAACCCCGCCGGTAAATTCTGCCGCTTAAGACAGTCATTCAAAATCGGCGCCGGCATGCGTTTCCAAACGTCAAGAAGTCGTCAACATTATGTAATTTATAATGATTATTTCTTTCGAGAACGGCATCTCAGGTTTGGTTGGAACGGCTGGAATGGGAATTGCTTCCCTGGTTGCTCCGGTGGGCAAGCCGATGCGAGTTTGAGCCATGCCAAAAGCCGCTCGGCACCCCCGCCTCTCGTCTCATGAACTTCACTGACCAGTCGGAGCAGCCATGGCGTTTGAGAAACCCCTGACGGTTCGGGACTATTTGGAGCCGCGCTTTGCCGCGGCGGCGGGATCGCGAGTGGCCGGCAGCGCGCGCAAAGGGCTGGCCTCATTTCAGCAGGTGCTGAAGGACCAACCCCCCCCGTCGTCCGAAGATACCGCGGCCGGAATGAAAATCGCGGCCTATTTCAAGAATCCGGTGCTGAAAACCCAGACCGCGCGCGTTCCGCGCATGGCCCCGGCCGCCAACCGCACCGCGATCGGTCCGCGTTCAACCGAAACGCAAGAGGAACCCCAAACCGCGCAGCGCGCCCCGGCGTCTGAATCCATTCGATCCGCCGCGGGGCAGCAAAACCAACGTGGGAGCCGATCGGCGCGCAGCACGCTGCAGGCGTTTCGGGCCGAAAGCAGCTCGGGGCACCCCGTGGAGAAGTCGGTCCAGCTGGCCGCCGCCAAGTACAACCTTTCGCCGGAGCTGATCCGCGGCGTCATCCGGGCCGAGTCCAATTTCCAGGTCGATGCCGTGTCGCCGGCAGGGGCCAGGGGGTTGATGCAGCTCATGCCGGAGACCGCCCGGGAACTCGGCGTGACCAACCCGTTTGACATCCAGCAGAACATCGACGGCGGCGCGCGCTACCTGCGGCAGATGCTGGACCGCTTCGGCGGCGATTTGAAACGCGCGCTGGCGGCCTACAATGCCGGCCCCGGCGCCGTGGAGCAGTTCAACGGGGACGTCCCCTACAGCGAAACCCGGCAGTACGTCCAGCGCGTATTGCGATTCGCCGGCCTGAAAGCCTGATCCGGCCCTGGACCGTCGTCGCCGGAGCGCCGGCCGCCGAAGCTGAAGGCTTCAGTAGCCCAGATTGAAATCCCCCACCCGTCCGTAGGCATCCACCTTGCCGTCGGTCAGCCGGACATAATAGCGGTCCGTGAAAATCCAGTCGCTGCAGAGCTGGTACTTCAAATATTGCGTGTTGCCCATCTCGCTCGTGCTGCTGGGGCTGCCGATGGCGTCGACGACCTGGTCCCGGGTCATTCCAAGCTGGACGGCATTCATTTTGCTGGCGCCGGCGCAGCCCGCCAGCAGGAGCGCCGCCAACCCTATCGCAGTAATGCGCCCTATCGTCATACACGCCTCCTTCGCTTTGCTGATCTATCCAATAAATT
>CAYRUF010000110.1:0-5112 GCA_964427375.1 uncultured Desulfatibacillum sp.
AATTACTGCCTCAAGTTGACGAGAAACAGAGCAATCCATGGAAAAAGGACAAGGATAGGGATTTGCATGATGGCCACGGCCGTGAACGGCACCAATCCCCGAAAAATCTTCCCGACCTCAATCTCAGGGATCGCCGCTTTGAGCACAAATACGTTCATGCCAATCGGCGGCGTGACCATCCCGATTTCAGTGGCAACGACGACGAGGACGCCAAACCATACTAAATTGAAACCGTTAGCCACCAATATCGGCGTAAACAAGGGAACAAAGATGAAGATGATTGTCATCGATTCCATCACGCAGCCTAAAACGAAAAACACCAGCATGATGACCATAATCAACCAGAAGCCTGAAAGCCCTGCATTCACAACGAGCGATAAAATATCCTCTGCGAAGCCAGAGTAGGAAATCAGATTGGAAAGCAGCATGGCTCCGAAAAGCACCATATAGAGTGTAACCGACGTGTTTACCGTTTCGACGAATGAGTCATAAAAACGTTCCCATGTAAGGCGGCGTGTTAGTAGCGAAATAATGAGTGAAGATCCGGCGCCGATTCCTCCCGCTTCTGTTGCCGTAAAAACTCTCAGGTAAAGCCCGCCTAAAATAACTATGAAAAGGAGGATGAACGGCCACACGCCCAACAATGACTTTTTGCGTTCTTTGGCGCTAGCTTTTTCACCGCGCGGCGCCTCGTTCGGCCATATACTGGCAACAACATAGATGACTGTCATGTACAAGAATACTGCGAGCAATCCGGGCATAACGCCGGCGATAAACAGATCGCCAACGTTGGTCTGAGTCAATATCCCATAAATAATCATTATGATGGATGGTGGAATGAGAATACCTAGTGTGCCTCCAATGGCAATGACTGCCGTAGCCAAAGACTCTGAGTAACCGTAATTTTTCATGCTGGGGTAGGCCACTTTGGCCATGGTGGCAGCGGTCGCATAGCTGGATCCGCAAACTGCGGCGAAACCAGCACAGGTCGCCATGGTCGCCAGTGCGAGACCACCTCGAATATTCCCCAGAAATGCGTTGGCCGCACGAAACAGATCTTCGGATATGTCGGTTCTCGAGAGCAGGTTGCCCATCAGGATAAACATCGGCACGACCGCCAACTCGTATGAAAAAGACGCTTCTGAAAGTGTGAGCGGCACCAAAATGCGCGCCACATCCAGTCCCTTAATATAGGCAATTCCAGCAAATGAAACGCTGAACAGCGCAAATCCCAATGGCACACGCAACAGGGCTAAAATCAAAACCGCCGCCAATGCGATCAGGCCGATAGTCATGGCTGCATCTCCTTTGGCGAATCACCTGAGCCATTGATTCGGTTCATGGCTCTCAGTGATGCCAGAGCTGCTAATCCGGATGTTATTGAAATCATGACATACATCCCACTGCGTGGAATAACGAGTTCCTGACTGACCTCTTGGATGGCAACCGCCTCGTGGGCGGCTATGGCGTACTGAAGCGAAATCACCGCAAGCACGATGGCAATCAAAATATCGACAAGCCTGGTCCACCATGGCATGTAGCGGCTAATTAATCGACTATTTATCAGATCGACCGTGAGATGCGCCCGTCGTGAGGTGAGTAGAGGCAGACCACAGAAAATGATTATGGCCATCAGGTGCTCTGTTATGTCGTGCGCCCCGTAAATCGGCATGTTGAATAATTTCCGTCCAAGAACGTCAAAAAAAGTCAGAGCAACCATGATGGAGAGAAATAAAGTCATGCTCCAACCAAAGCACTTTTCCAGTCGCGGGTATTGAACGTTCATGAGATTGCATACTCCTATCGACTTGACGGCAAATTAATTCGCTGCCGCAGCCTTGTACTCATTTTCGTAGAACTCAATCATTTCCTTGGGGTTGCTTACCCCGAACGAGGGTGCCTGTTCGAACCATTCGGTGAGCATCGCGCTGCGTACCTCACCGATTTTCTCCAACAGGGCTTTCGAGGGCGTGCTGAACACGTGGCCTGCAGCGCGCAGCTTGACCTCGGCATCTTTGTTCTGGGTATCAAATATAGCGCCAAACTGGCGCGACAGCTTTTCGCCTGATACCTCCATGATTGCTTTTTGGTCCACTTCCGACAACCGATTCCAGGTTTTTTCATTAATCACAATAAAGAACGCCGCGCCATAAAGGCCTTCGGATATTTTCGTATGGTATTTGAGCTGGTCCTCGAGCCGGAAGTTGACAATCGACTCAATTGAATGAAGCGAACCGTCAATCACGCCGCTTTGCAACAACTCATAAGCTTTGGTAGCGGGTGCGGCGATGGGGATGGCTTCAAGGCCTTCAAGTAGGCGCTTTTGGATGGGGCCTCCCATACGAACTTTTTGACCTTTTATATCTTCTGGTCCAATCACTGGATGACTGCCATGATGGAGGCTTCCGGGGCCTAACGTCCCAAGCGCCAACATCACAACACCCTTGTACGCGACGTTGTCTGCCAAGAATTTTCGCTGCGTCCGCCACAGTGCTACCGATGAAGCGGTGGCGCTTTCTCCAGCATATGGGAATTCCGGAAACCAGATAGACTTGAAGCGTTCCGGTTCATAGCTGAAATTGCCCCAGGTGATGTCCGCTACGCCTTTTACTGCAAGCTCAAAGTGTTGTGCGGGGCTGCCAACCGCCTTGGGCAGAATTTCGATTCCGACCCGACCCATGGTGGCCTTTTCCACACCCGCCGCCCAGGGTTCAATAATATCCTTTACAATAAAGTGGGTTGGTGGAACCCAACTCGAAAGTGTCAGCTTGGTCTTCGCCATTGCAGCAGGTGTCATCGTCGTGGTAACCAGAAAAATCACAAAAAAAACAAGCCCCATTAATAGTCGTTGTTGGCGTTTCATGTTTTTCTCCTTTTCACTGATCTAAATATTTGCCGTTAGGTGGACCCTACAAGAAACGCATATGGTGATAGTGTTGTCGTCGAAACCGGAGGCTGTATTGCAGCCGAGAAGCCTCCCACTCAGTTTCCTCGGTCGTTGCCGGTTATACACCCACATCGTACAGTTGGCCTGGGTCGAGATCTAACCCATTGACAATCTGCCAAAGAGCGCCCAGTGCCTTTTTAGCGTTGCATACCTCGTAAGGCTTTAACTCTTCCTTGCGTTCCTTCAAGATTTCCAATAGATTGTTGTAAATGCCCACGAGATCTTTTTCGGCCCCAGTGAGCTCAATACCCATCCAGTTTTTCACCTCAGATCCTCCCTTCTCTCTCCTGATCCGCCAATAACGATTCGGTCGTCCTTAATGCGTTTGGCCTTGAGTTCGAAACGTGGAAGGCTGCCTTGTGCGACCTCCTTTACTTCGATCCTTAGCCCCTCATGAGCTTCGGATAATTTTGTCTTCATGCTTTTTAGGAGATTCTCTTTTTCCATGTTTCCCGGCAATTCTACAAGAATTTCGATTTCATCACGGATACCCTCTGCCGTGTATAAATGGATCTGGAACTCATCGATTTCTCGGTACTCTCGGACAATCTCCTCAATTGCGCTGGGATAAACGTTGGTTCCCCTCACGAGCTTCATATCATCGACTCTGCCCCTGATACCCTTTTCATATATGTCCCAAGTCCGGCCGCACGTACAATTGGAACCGGGAACCCTTACCACTAAATCGCGAGTGCGGTACCGGAGGATAGGGAAAAAGCCTCGGCCAAAAGAAGTCACGACCCGTTCACCCATTTCCCCGTAAGGGACAGCTGCATCAGTTTCCGGATCAATAACCTCCTCGATAAAGTGATCCTCAATAATATGTGTTCCCCCAGGCTGATGGTCGCATTCAAAGATCATGATTGTGCCCAATTCCGTCATACCCGCCGTGTCACCGGTTGCCGCTCCCCACTGTTCTCCGATAAATTTTTTTGTGGCGGGAATGGAACCAGCAGGCTCACCGGAAAGAATGATCTTCTTTACCGGGCCATTAGCAAGATCCAGCCCCAATTTCTGGGCCTCCTGCGCCATGCGCATGGCATAAGTGGGTGTGGAGCACACTACACTGGCCTCCATATCGAAGATCATCTTGACTCTCGCCTCCGTAGTCATGTTGCCGCCGGGTAATACAAGGCAACCAATTTTTTCACAGGCGTAATGCGCTCCCCAAAAACCAATAAATAAACCGTAGCTGAATGCAAAAAAAACCCTGTCTTCAGGTCTGATACCAAATCCCCAGAAGGCATAACACCAGGACTCTGCTATCCATTCCCAATCTTTCACACCATCTAAAACTCGAATGGGCGTACTACCCGATGTCCCTGAAGTCATGTGGAAACGCACAGCCTTGTTTTTGTCTGCGGCTATCAATGGACCAAAAGGGGGCTGTTTCAATTGTTCATTCACCAAGTCATTCCGCGTCATGAAGGGAATTCTCTTAAGATCGTCAAGGGTTTTAATCTTATCCGTGGTAATCCCGGCTCGGCGAAAACGCTCTCGATGCCAGGGAACTTTGGCTTCGGCCCATTGGATGCGTTCCTTGAGTTTATGAACCTGCAGGCGCTCGAGTTGTTCCCTGTCCATGGTTTCGTGTCTAACATTCCAATAAGGTTCCTGATTCATAACTTTTCTCGCTCCTATGAAGAGATAGTTTGGGCATAACGTTTTGTCACTTAAATTGCGTGCGGCTCATGAAAAACCATGTTTTTATTTTGGTATGATTTTTATTTGATTTTGGTCTTATATTTATTTAACAATAGATGTCAAGTGAAAAATCCTTAATAATTGGATTTTCTTCTACCTGTCTAATGGTAAATAATTGATATAATTTTATATAATAACATTTTGTCGAAACCGACTGCGCTATCAAGCGTCACTCACAGGGACTCTGTACAGGTTTACCTTTCGTATCGCCGACACGGTTACCGCCTTGGCATGAAAGACAGCCCCCCTCAATAAAATGCGCCTTTAAAAACCTCTGGCAGCATTCGCCCCCCCCGGAGGTTTCCACAGTCACATCATAAGGCCATGCATTTTTATCCCGGCGATTTTGTTGAATTTTGGCGCCAAAGCTTGGACTTGAAATCACGGCCATATTTGCTGTATAAGATACTGAATATTATCTGTATTTCGGTTATTTATTTAAGTTTCAGCTGGTAAATTAA
>CAYRUF010000111.1:0-5060 GCA_964427375.1 uncultured Desulfatibacillum sp.
TTCCGAAGGTTTTCCTCATCGACGCCGACGAGGTTAGCTGATGGGCTAGGGCCGAAGAGGATTACCCTTCGCCGACTGGCGATGCGCCCCAATGAATTGGATCCCCCGTTCTCACAAAGACTGAGATTAGGCTGATTTCTTGCCTATCCTACTTGGTGGTACTTGTCAAGCGATTTAAAAAAAGTTCAACAAAAAGATCCTCCTTGCCAATTTGCATGGAGGCATGCGGCGGCCCTCTTGAGGGTCACGCCGCGCGCACCACATAGACCTTGTCCTGGCGCGGGTCGATGACATGCACGGCGCAGGCGATGCACGGGTCGAACGAGCGCACCGTGCGCAGCACCTCCACTGGCCGCGCCGGGTCGGCGACCGGCGTCCCCACCAGGGCGGATTCAACCGGTCCGGGCTTGTCGGCCGCGCAGCGCGGCCCGAAGTTCCAGGTGGAGGGGATCACCATCTGGTAGTTTCCGATCGTACCGTTCTGAATCTGGATCCAGTGTCCCAAGGCTCCGCGGGGAGCTTCGTTCAGCCCGCAGCCGCTGGCGCTTGCTTTCATCGACCAGGACTGCTGCAGGCCGCCGCCGGCTTGGAGCGCATTGAGCCAGGACCCCATGGCCCGGGCGATCACGGCGGACTCCAGCGCCCGAGCGGCCGTCCGGCCGACGGTCGAGTACATCTGGTCGAACGACAACTCGGCGTTTTCCAGGAATCCGTCGACCGCCGACTTGACCTCCGGGTGATTGTTTTTATACGCCACCATGACCCGGGCCAGGGGGCCCACCTCGAAGGCTTCACCGGTATAGCGCGGCGCTTTCAGCCAGCTGTAGCGGTTCACGGTGTCGAGACCGGTGAAATTGGGCACCGTTTCGCCGCTGGATGGGTGCCGGGCGGTCTCGCCGCTGTACCAGCTGTGCTTCACGTGCTCTGAAATGTCCCCCAGATTGAGGGCCGCAGCCCCTCCGCGGTTGAAAATGATCCCTTGTGGAAAATACAGGCTGGCCGGCTCGGCCGTCGATTGGGGAAACTCGCCGAATGCGAGAAAATTGCCGCTGCCGCCCAAGCCGGCCCATTCCGGGTAGGCCTGGGCCAGGAGAACCGCGTCCGGCACATAGACGGTGTCGATGAAGTTCTGGGTTTCCTGGAGCAGCGCGCGGAACTCGCCGATGCGGGCGCTCGTGACGTCGTCGCGGCAGGTCACCCCGCCGACCTTCAAACTCTGCGGATGCGGGTTTTTGCCGCCGAAGATGGCATGCATGCGACCGGCTTTGACCTGAAGCTTGAGCGCCTCGAGATAATGGGCGGCCAGGAGGAGATTTTCCTCCGGCTTGAGCAGGTAGGCCTCGTGCGGCCAGTAGGCCCCGGCGAAGATGCCGAGCTGGCCGCCGGCGACGAAGTTCTTCAAGCGGCTTTGGACCGCGGCGAAATCGATGGCCGGCGCAGCAGGCGACACCTCTTTGGCGAGGGCGGCAGCCTCGGCCGGGTTTGCGTTGAGAGCGGCGGTGATGTCGATCCAGTCCAGCGCATGCAGGTGGTAGAAGTGCACGATGTGGTCATGGAGGAACTGGGCCCCCATCTGAAGATTGCGGATCGTGCGCGCGTTGGCGGGCACGCTGATGCCGAGGGCGTTTTCGACGCAGCGCACCGACGAGGACCCGTGCACATAGGTGCACACTCCGCACAGCCGCTGGGTGAAGAGCCAGGCGTCCTCCGGGTTGCGGCCCTTGAGGATGGCCTCGATCCCCCGGAAAAGCATGCCGCTGCTCCAGGCCGCAGCCACCTCGCCGTTGCGGATCTCCACTTCGATGCGCAGATGCCCTTCGATGCGGGTGACCGGGTCGATCACCACCCGGCTGCTGCCGGTGCCGGAGTCCGGCGGCGGGTCGGTGATAGGCGGTTTCTGTTTGGGCGGCTTTGTTTTTTTAACACGAGCTTCATTCTTGTCAGGCATATCCACATCCTTTCTGGATGAATTCGGTTGGGGTTGCTTCTTTGCGGCTCATGACCTTGTGCAGCGCTTTCCAATTCCGTCAGGACTTCTGGTAAAAGGGCGTCATGGTGTCCCAGAAATCCGGCTCGCTGCATCCGATGCAGGGATGTCCGGCCTGCATCGGAAAGCTGGTGCCGTCGTTGAACTTGACCGAGGGGCAGTTGTTGCGGGTTTTCTTGCCTTTGCAGCCCCCCTCGAACAGGCAGCGCGACTTGTCCTCGCGGTAGGGGCACTGGCCGTGGACCTCCTTGCCGTAGGCGAACTTGGGCCGGCCGTCGCCGTCCACCTCCGGCAGTTTGCCGAAGAGAAGATAGTTGGCGAGCGTGCCGACAAAAGTGACCGGATTCGGCGGGCAGCCGGGCAGGTTGACGACCGGGACTGCGAGCCCGGATCCCAAGGCGTCCCCGACGCCCATGGCGCCGGTCGGGTTGGGCCAAGCCGCGGGCAGGCCGCCGTAGGAGGCGCAGTTGCCCAGGGCGATAATGGCTTTGGCCTGGGGGCAGATTTCCTGGGCGATGTCCAGCATGGTGCGGCCGCCGATCATTCCGTAGACACCGCCGTCGGCGGTGGGGATCGCCCCCTCCACCACGCAGAAAAACTGGCCGCGGTTGTTTTCCGCCGAAGAGGTCAAAATGCCGTCCACCGTGGATCCGGCCGCCGCCATGAGCGTTTCGTGGTAGTCGAGAGAAATAGTGTCGAAGATCAGGTCGGCGAATCCGGGGCTTGAGGTCCGCAGCACCGCCTCGGTGCAGCCGGTGCATTCGGCCATATGCAGCCAAAGTACCGACGGCCTGGGCCCGGCGGCAAACGCCTCGAAAATCTTCGAGCCGAAAGTGGCCTCCAACCCCAGGGCGCCCGCCACCGCACCGCAGAATTTCAGGAATTGACGTCGGGAGATTCCCTCCGGTCGAGTTGCTCGCTTTTCATTTGAGATCATAATTCCTCCCTTAGTATTTAAATGGCGCTTTCAACCGTCAGCCTCCTGCAACTACCGGAGGCCTCTTTCCGGTCTCGTGAAGCCATGGCAATTGGAGCAGTCGTATTTTTTATCTTTCACATGCTTATCGTGGACGGATTTAAACCCGGGATTTTTCTTGCTCCCGTGGCACTGGCCGCAGAGAGCCGTTTCGGAGGCCTTCAATCCATATCCCAGCTCGCCTTTCAGGTTCATGCGCGTGGTCGATTCATGACAGGCCGCGCAGGTCAATGCCTGGGATGGGGGGCTGACCTGGTGGTTCAGCAGCTGGAAGGTGTCCGTCTTGACCCAGCTGAACGTATCCGTCTCGGGGTAGCCCATGTTCTTGAGCCCGGCCTTGACCGCCAGCGTCGCCCGGTTCTGAGCGTCCGCGCTGCGGAAAAACACATTCGTGTCCAGCGCGATCAGCTCCCTGGTGCTGTTTCGCATGGGCTGCTCGGCGGTCTTGTACTTGAACGGATAGAGCTTGTTGTCGGGCGACGTATCGCCCACCGCGCCGTCGGGTCTGGAAGTGGGGTAGGCGCCGGTCTGGGGGTCCATCTGGGCGGGCTCCCGGAGAACGTAATTATAGCTGTAGCGGTTCCAGAACCGGTATTTCGGGGTCAGGTTGTTGGCCCTGGTGCCGGCCGGGTGGTACGGGACTGCCGTGGCGTGCGAACTGAGCCAGGTCCGGTGGATTTCGGTGGCTTCATCCGCCGCCGTGTCGGCCGCGTTCTTGGCATAGGTGGGGATGTGGCAGGTCTGGCAGGCCACCCGCGCCACGTGCCGGTTGATATCCTCCGTGCCGTGTCCGCCGGTGGCGGTCTTGTTCGTATGGCAGCTGGTGCAGGCCATCTCGACATCCAGGTCGGTCTGCCGCAGGTCCGAGCCCCGGCCGGCGATGCGATGGTTCTCGGTGACATGGCACTCCTGGCACTTCATGTCGGCCCCGGCCACGGACATGTGCCGGTCGAACTGCACGTCGCCGGTGTTGGCCGTGGCCAGGGCGAGATCGCCGCGCTTGACCGCATCGCCGCCGCCGGCCTTGGCATGGCAGGCAAGGCAGTTCGACCGCTCCGGCAGGTGCACGGTCTGAACGGCCTTGCTTAGGGTGATCGTCATATTGGCCGTGTCCGGCGCGAAGGTGCCGTTGACCTTGAGGCGTTTGTAGTCCTTCTGGTGGCAGACCAGGCAGTCGATGTTCTTGAGTTGCTCGTCGGTCGGGGATGAGGTCGCCACCGGCTGGGCGCCCAGACCGACGTGGCAGCTGCCGCAGTCTGCCCAGTTGCCCAGGATGTTCACGCAGTAGCTGTTGACGGCGTTTGAAATCTTGCCCTGCATGAGCGGGCCGCTGGTGCGGTAGGTCGCCTCGCCCTGCCACTGATAATGGGCCGAGGCGTACATTTCCTTGGCCTGCCCCTTGTGGCAGGACAGGCACGCCCCGGGGCTGCCGTCCCACGCAAGGCTGGCATGAGGGTTTGCTTCGCCGCTTCCGTTGCCTGTGCCTGTGCCCGTGGTTACCTGATCTACGCCGTTGCAATCCTGGTCGATCCCGTCGTCGGGGATTTCCGGGGCGCCGGGGTAGATGGAGGCGTTGCGGTCGTTGCAGTCCAGGTTCTTTGGAAAACCGTCCCGGTCGCGGTCGATTATTCGGTCAGCGGGTTTTTCGCGGTTTCTTTTTTCTTTGGACTCCGCGCCCCACGAATTCGACAAAAACATCCAAGTGATGGCGCTCAGCGCGAGGATAAGAACTCCAATTTTGTAATAGGTTTCTCTGGCCATGCTGAACCTCCTCTGCCGGTGTTGCAGTGGGTATAGAGACATCCACCGCTGGATGCGCGGCGGTGATGGAATCTTCAATACGTCAGACGCAGCAGCCTAAAGGAGCTGCCGCCGGGTCATGCCCTTTCGACGAAAGCGTCGCCGGTGGGGGCGCAACCGTTTGATCAGGTTTCGGAAGAGGCGGGCAGGACGTAGAAAGATTGAAAGGATTTACTGGAATGGAAATAAGGCATGCGCTTCACCTCCGGAATTGAATTGGTGGAGGAAAGACCTCCGTTCAACTCCGAAGGTTTTCCTCATCGACGCCGACGAGGTTAGCTGATGGGCTAGGGCCGA
>CAYRUF010000112.1:0-4831 GCA_964427375.1 uncultured Desulfatibacillum sp.
TCATATTTTTATCCGCATTTTGCGGATGAACAGATCCGCTGCAATCCCGACGCCGAAGGCCCAGGCCATGTTGGGGACGGCCAGGGCGATGCCGGTGATCAGCAGCGCCACGAAGTATTCCTCGTTGCCCTTGAGGCTTCGGACCAGGGGGCAGAGCTCCAGCCCCGCGAACACCAGCAGAACCCCCAGCACCGAGTTCGGGATCATGGCCAGGACCGCGAAGCCGAGTTCGCCGAAGGCCAGCGCCATGACGACGAACAGAGCGCCGATCATGACGGGCGCCCCGCCGGTCCGTGCGCCGAAGCGGTAATGAGCGGCGAGGCCGCCGGTGCCGTGGCACATGGGCACGGCACCGAAGAACCCGGCCGGGAAGTTCGCGATCCCCATGGTCAGAGCGAATTTGCCGGCCTTGCTCTTGGCGAGCAACGGGCTCTGCGGGAAAAGGGCGCTGCAGGTATCCGCCGTTCCGACGCAGGCGTTGCCGATGGTGAGCGGGATCTGCGGCAGGATCAGCATGATGAAGGCCGTCCAGAAATCCGGCAGAGAGGGTGAGATGAGCTGAATGGCCGTGGGGCCGATGGAAAACGACGCCCCATTGAATCCGCCCAGCGCAAAACCCGAAACGATGCCTGCGGCCAGGGCAACGAGCGCCGCCGGGAACTTCTTGTTGTCGAGAAGCGCCAGGACCAAAACGAAGACAACGATTCCGATGATGAGATTGATCTGGTATTCGGCGAATCGGCCGGCTGCGCCATTGAGAAACACCTGCGGAGAGACGATCAGCTCGATGCCCTTTTTCAAAAAGACGAGTCCGAGGGAAAGCTGGATGCCGCGGACCACGGGCTGGGTGAACAGCTTGGCGAGCTTGTCAACGATGCCGGTCAGCGCGAACAACAGCAGCAGGGCGCCGAAGATGATGCCGGAGGCGCCGATCACCGGTTCGGTGATCACCGCCGGGTAGGCGATGGCGATCGCCCCCACGGCTTTAAGGGGCTGCACCGGCACCGGCAGCCGGTAATAATACCCGGTGATAAGATAAAACAGCCCGAAAGAGAGAAATACGGTCGAAGGGCTCAGCCGGTTGATCAAAATCATGCCGACCACGATCGGCAGCAGTGTGCCCAGATCCCCGAAGGCCCCGGCCAGCTCGACCCGGTCGAAGCGCAGGGCGGGCCCCAGAGGCTGGGGCAGGCTTTCAGGAATGGGATGGGGGGCAGCCGGTTGGTTCATGAGGCACCTCGAACAAAGCGGTTGCAAAATAGACACGAAAAATATATTATTCGTGTTACATATATACTGCAAGGGCCCGGGCGGGTCAAGCCTTTTTGTCCATCATACGGTGTCGCCCGGTTCCGTGCCTGATCAGAAAGGACGGAGTCTTTTACCCATGAACCCATCTGATCCTCATTCCACAGCCCAGAATCAGGGCCGCGTCCGGCCGGGGCCGGGTTCGGAGCGCTGCCTGGACGCGCTGCAGCTGGACCGGATCGAAAAAGCATTGCGCGCGTGGGCGGGTTCCGACCGCCGTCCGGATCTAACCCACTCCCGCCGCCGGGTTTTCCTGATTTTTCTGTTGATCCGCTACACGGGCGCACGGCTCAACGAGGTGCTGCGATTGCAGCCGGCGCATGATTTCGATCCCAAGAAGCGCACGGTGCGATTCCGCAAAGGAAGCGGCTCCACCTGCCGCGACGTCCAGATTCCGGAGGCGGTGTCGGCCGAGATTCAACGCATCTTTGCGTCGCTGGGACCGCGGGATGAGGAGCGGCGCGTCCTCGAGCTGGACCCGGCCCATGTGCGCCGCAAATTTTACGAGCAGGCCGAAGCCGTCGGCCTGCCGCGCGAGCTGGGCGCTCCCGAGGTCATCCGCCGGTCCCGGGCCGTGGAGCTGATGCAGGGCAACGTCCCGCTGCCGGTCGTGCAGAAGATCCTCGGCCATTCGACGCCCAACCTGGCCGCCGCCTACGTGAATTTTTCCGAGGAAGACATGCGCCGGGCCGAGGCGTTCTTTGTCGATCGGGAAAACCGGCGCAAGACCAGCGCCCGCAATGCCTTTTTCGGGAAAATTGAAACCCTCCGCACCGGCGACGTCCAGGCCCAGGTCGAGATCGCGACGCCGGGCGGCTACCGCATCCGCACCGTCATCACGCATGACAGCTTGAAGCGTCTCGGGCTGAAGCCGGGGATCCTGGTGGCGGCCGAGGTGAAGGCGCCGTGGGTGACCGTCCACCGCTGCGCGAACGATCCGGAGTGTTCGGCGGACAACGTGCTTTCGGGAACCGTCGAGCGGATCGCCGCCGGCCGGGTGACGTCCGAGATCGTGGCCCGCATCGCCGACGGAACCGAAATCTGCTCCATCGTGACGGCGCAAAGCCTGAAACGGTTGGGCCTCCGGCCCGGAGACCGGGTGTGGGTGGCATTCAACGCGTTCACCGTGGTCCTGCATGCCGACTGACGGCTTTGCAGAAGGCTCAGCCTCGGCGTTGCGCTTCATCCCGCGGCCGCTGAGGCGTATTGCGGGGTCGCCTCGCGACACGAGATTCGCGCGTCCTGATCTTGGACTTCTTACAAAACCCTCGAGGTGTATGACAACCTGAGTCCATTAATGTTGAATCGGCCGCCTAAATGTATTAGGTGATTGCGAGTTCGTGGGACTGGAACAAGCTGTTGGTGCTAAAATTACCATCCGGTCCGGTTAACGGAAAAAACGCTTGCTTTGGAGGCGAGGGCCCCATCAAACCGATACGAATGAATTTGAAACCAGCCAAAGTCGGGCGAAACGACCCCTGCCCCTGTGGCAGCGGATTGAAATACAAGAAATGTTGCATGGGCAAAGAGGGCGCTGCGCCGACCGTCGATCTGGAAACCCTCTATGCCCGCAAATACCGGATTCGGGTCAAGACCCCCGAGGATGTCGAGGGGATCCGCCGCGCCGGCCGGCTGGTGGTGGATACGCTGGCCCTGGTCGCCCCGCGCATCCGGCCCGGCATCACCACCGACGACATCAATACCTGGGTGCACGAGTTCACGGTGCAAAACGGAGCGGTGCCGGCACCCCTCAACTACCGCGGGTATCCCAAGAGCGTCTGCGTTTCGGTCAACGAGGTCATCTGCCACGGCATTCCGGGTGAGCGCGTGCTCCGGGACGGCGACATCGTGAACGTCGACGTCACCTCCATTCTGAACGGCTACTACGCTGATGCCAACAAGACCTACTTCGTGGGAACCCCCGGGCCGGACGCGCGCAAGATCGTGGGCGTCGCCCGCGAGTGCCTGCGGCGCGGCATGGACATGGTCAGGGCCGGCCAAACGGTCGGCGACATCGGCTGGGCCATTCAGACCCATGCGGAATCGCAGGGGTGCTCGGTGGTGCGCGAGTTCGTCGGGCACGGGATCGGCTTCGATTTCCACGAACCCCCGCAGGTGCCGCATTTCGGCCGCAAGGGTCAGGGGCTCGCGCTGATACCGGGCATGATTTTTACCATCGAGCCCATGATCAACCTCGGCCGCAAGGAACTGCGGATTCTCGAGGACGAATGGACCGCGGTCACCCGAGACGGTTCGCTCTCGGCCCAGTTCGAACAGACCGTGCTGGTCACCGAAAACGGCTGCGAGAGCCTGACTCCCTGGGAGGATTAGTCATCGATCGCGGGCTTATTCGCTCTCGGTCACGCCTTATCTGGATACCGAACCGCGCGGCCTGTTTGCGGCCCGCGCGCCGAACCGGCCCAACCCGATCGGCCTGTCCCTCGTCCGGCTGGTCCGGATCGAGGGAGCCGATCTGCAGGTCGAGAACATCGATGTTCTTGACGGCACCCCTCTTGGACATCAAACCCCACGCACCGGAATTCGATTGCGCCCCGGGTGCGCGCACCGGCTGGTTGGAAAAAGCCGCTGCGGCCATGCGCACCAAAGTGGCGGATGATCGCTTCCACCGGTAGCCGCTCCTTTCCGGATTCTGCGGCCGGCCTTGAACTTTTTTCGCCCTTATGGTCATGCGCCATACTGTTGCCGGCAGTGTGCCTGTTGACAAATCATTTATAAAAATTGTAAAAATATTTAAGCTTATTCTAAATTAATTCTGTATGGTGAAATATGGATCTCGTAACATGCTTAAAAGCGCTCGGCGATTCCAATCGTCTGGATCTTATTAAAATTTTGTTAAAAAACGACCTGTGCGTGGGTGCTCTGGCCCGGACGCTCGGGCTTTCGGAATCCGCCTTATCTCAGCATCTAAAGTTGTTGAGGGGGGCGGGGCTGGTTCGGGGCGAGAAAAGAGGCTACTGGACGCACTACACCGTGGAAAAGGATGCCTTGCTCCGGATCGCCAAAGAGCTGTCCGAAATGACCGAGGTGCTACAACCCTATGAAACCGCATGCTGGAAGTCGGTGTCCAACTCGGAACTATCCCCACAACGAAAGGCGAAGGAAATGTGCAACGATTGCTGCCAAAAGCCAGAAAAACTGAGGGACAAACCAACCGCCTGCTCTCCGGAGCAGATCGAGCAGTGCCACGGCAAAGACGGCGGACACCCCTGCGTGAAAGAAGAGAAGAAGGAAGGCTGATTCCCTGACGGGCCGCGGCGGTGAATGGCATGACCGATTCAGGTATACTTTATCGCCGGCGCACTACCATTCCGGATCCGGCTGCCTAAACGGACGGGACGGCAGGTTTGCCGGATGATTGGGCCACGATACGCTCCTTTGGTTTGGTGGCAGAAGGATTTTTTTTGCCATGACCACAGATCCAAGTCCATCGGCGATAATTGAAGTCGGCGAATTGGCGAAGCGATTCGGCGAGGTCGCTGCGGTCGATGGCATCTCCTTCCAG
>CAYRUF010000113.1:0-4118 GCA_964427375.1 uncultured Desulfatibacillum sp.
CTTAAACCTTAAACCTTAAACTTTAAACCTCATACTTCCGGTCTTTTTTTATGAAACTCGGTCGCTTCCTCGAACTGATGCGCCACCCTTAGAATGGTTTCCTCGCCGAAATGCGTCCCCAGCAGCTGGAGCCCGATGGGAAGCCCGGCGGCGGAGAAGCCGCAAGGGACCGACAGGGCGGGGATCCCCGCCAGGTTGGCCGAAATGGTGAAGATGTCCGAAAGATACATGGTGAGGGGGTCGTCGATCTTCTCCCCGATGCGGAAGGCGGGAGTGGGCGCCGTCGGGCAGGCGATGACATCGCAGACGGAGAAGGCCTTCTTGAAGTCCTCGACGATGAGGGTGCGCACCTGCGACGCCTTGCCGTAATAGGCGTCGTAATATCCGGCCGACAGGCAATAGGTGCCGATGATGATCCGGCGCTGGACCTCGGCACCGAACCCCTGCGAGCGCGTCCGGCGATACATGTGGATGAGGTCTTCGCCGTCATCGGCCCTGAAGCCGTATTTCACGCCGTCATACCGGGCGAGGTTGGAGCTCGCCTCGCAGGGCGCGATCACGTAGTAGACCGCCACGGCAAATTTCGTATGCGGCAGCGTAATGTCCACGCACTCGGCCCCCAGGGATTTCAGGGTGCCGACCGCGCCTTCCACCGCCGCGAGCACTTCCGGATCGAGGCCTTCCGACGCGGCGTACTCCCGAGGAATCCCGATCCGGACGCCCTTCATGCTCCTTCCGAGCGCGGCCGTGTAGTCCGGCACGTCGAGAGGCACCGATGTGGAATCGGCCGGATCGTGGCCGGCGATTCCGTTCAACAAAATCCCCGCGTCGGCCACGCTGCGGGTGAGCGGCCCGATCTGGTCGAGCGATGAGGCGTAGGCCACGAGGCCGTAGCGCGACACGCGTCCGTAAGTCGGTTTGATTCCGACCACGCCGCAGTGCGAGGCCGGCTGCCGGATCGAGCCGCCGGTGTCCGACCCCAGCGCACCCAGGCACATGCCCGCCGCCACCGCGGCCGCCGAACCGCCGCTGGACCCTCCGGGGATACGGGCGAGATCCCAAGGGTTGCGGGTAATTTTGAACCCCGAGTTTTCCGTGGAAGAGCCCATGGCGAACTCGTCCATATTGAGCTTGCCGACGATCACCGCGCCGGCCTGCTTGAGGCGGACGACGACGGTCGCATCGTAGGGCGGGATGAACGGGGCCAGAATTCTCGAGCCGCAGGTGGTCCGCACTCCCCGGGTGCAGATGACATCCTTGAGCGCAACCGGAATGCCGGTCAGCGGGCCGCAGGTGCCGGCGGCGATCGACCGGTCGGCCGCGGCCGCCTGCGCAAGGGCGTCCTCGGCGGTAATGGTCAGGAACGCGTCGATCCGGCCATCCACCGCCGCAATCCGGTCCAGCACCGCCTGGGTCAGTTCCGTTGAGGTGATGTCCCGGTTTTTCAGAAACCGGTGGGCCTCGGTAATGGTGAGGTTGTATAATTCCACGTACCAGGCTTTCTTTTTGTGAAATTAATAAGGGCCGCTCTTAGTATCCGGGGCATTTCGGAATGTATATGGCACAGGGCAGAGTGCATAGAGCATAGGGCAAAAAGCGAAAGACAGGATGGATTATGTATTTGACCCTTTGCGCTATGCCCTTTGCCCTATGCGTACTACCCCACCACCTTCGGCACCAGGAAATTGCCGTCCTCCTGCTGAGGAGCGTTGGCAAGCGAGATCTCCCGCGGCAGATGCCGAGCTTCGACATCATCGCGGAATGCGTTGGTCAAGGCCAGCGCATGCGACGTGGGCCGGACCCCCGCCGTGTCGACCTGCCTGAGCTGATCCACATACGCCAGAATGTCTCCGATTTGACCGGCGAACCTCTCGACGGCCGACTCGTCGATGTCCAGGCGGGCTAGGTTAGCGACATGCAAGATTTGTTCTTTAGTGATTTTCATTGCTGCGACCAATTTCCTTAAAGACGGTTATCTATTCATATGATGTGGAGTTTAAAGTTTAAGGTTTAAGGAGAAAAAATACCCGTGCATTTTTCCCTGCTTTAAACTTTCAACTTTAAACCTTAAACCTTTTTTGCTTATTTCGGCACCACATTGGGCGAAAATCCGTCTTTTTGAAGCCGCTCCATGGTGCTGCGGGCAAATTCCTTGGAGGGGAATTCCCCCATCCGCACCCGGTACCATGTGCCCTTGTCCGGGATGGCGGTGGGTTCGATGTAGGAGGCATATCCCCGCTGGCGCAGCTTTTCCGCAAGCTGCCGCGCTTCCTCTTCGCTCTTCACCGCCGCGACCTGAACGGTTAGCGGCCGGCCGGCTGTCGGCGGAGCGGGCGGCGGAGCGGGCGCCGGTTGAGACGCAGCCGCAGGTGCCGGCGGCGCAGCCGGCTTTTCCGCCTTGGCGGTTGCCGGCGCTCCTGCCGGCTTGGGCGCCGCGGGTTCGGGCCGGGCGGCCGGCGGCGGCTGAAGGTTCGGGATCTCGGCCTCCTCCTTTCTCTTCGGCAGGGATTCGTAGAAACCGAGATCGGTCTTGTTCTTCATTTCCGAAGGCTGGGGCCGGGGGCCGTTTTTGGGTGCCGGCTGCGCCGATTTCTGCAGAGACTCCAGCGTGCGCTTGAGTTGGTCGAGATCAAACGCGATTGGCGCCGTGCCTCGTCCGACCATCACCCCCACGCCGAACATCCAGCCGGAGATGATGAAAACGACGACCACCCAGCCGGCGAGGGCCTTGCGGGAGATCGCAATAAAAGGTTTCTTGCCCGGATCGTTATCTGGTGGCCTGGCCATGCACGGAAGCTCTAAGCGCTGATGTAGTCATTAATCATTAGAAGCTTTCCTGAACCAAGTCAAGACGGTTCGGCGGAGCGGGCGACGGTTTTCTGGTTTTTTGTCTTGACTTTGCGGAACGTTTTGTTTTAGGAGTTCGACCAACAGCGGGCCGGAGCCCGCATCTTTAGCCCGCTTAAAAAATTAGACAAATTTCAGCCACGAAGGTTGGGCGTCATGGAGGCGCCGGAAACCCGTGGCTTTTTTTTTGGGATTCGCCGAAAAAATCAAAACAGGAGGAAAAGATGAAAAGAGGGCATTTAATGGTGTTGGTAATGGCAGCGATTTTGGCAATGGCTGGATCGGCTTTCGCCCATTTCGGGATGCTGATCCCCTCGCAGGCCACGGTGTCCAAAACCGATCCCAAAACGCTGGATCTCCAGATCTCGTTCTCCCACCCGATGGAGATGGTGGGCATGGACATGGCCAAGCCCAAGGCCTTCGGCGTGATGGCCGGCGGCTCGAAAGAGGACCTTCTCGGCACGCTGAAGCCGGCCCAGGTGATGGGCAAGGCCGCCTGGACCTCGCAGTTCAACGTCAAAAAGCCCGGCGTATACATCTTCCACATGGAGCCGGAGCCCTACTGGGAACCGGCCGAAGACTGCTTCATCGTGCACTACACCAAGGTCGTCGTACCCGCCTTCGGAGATGAAGAGGGCTGGGACAAGGAAGTCGGGCATAAGATCGAGATCGTCCCGCTGACCCGCCCCTTCGGCCTCTATGCCGGCAACGTCTTCCAGGGGATCGTCATGCTGGACGGCAAGAAAATGCCCTACGCCGAGGTGGAGGTCGAGTTCTACAACAAGGATAACAAGGCTGAGGCCCCGAACGAGTACATGGTCACCCAAGTCGTCAAGTCCGACCGCAACGGCGTATTCACCTATGCCGCGCCCCAGGCCGGCTGGTGGGGCTTTGCGGCCCTGACTACGGCCGATTCCAAGCTGAAGAAGGAGGGCAAGGAAAAAGCGGTCGAAATCGGCGGGGTCATTTGGGTGTACTTCCACGAGTGGCAGACCAAGAAATAGGAGGATTTCTGCGAATGGGGGAAATAGATTTTGTGGGAGCGGCTTTCCAGCCGCGACGATCGAGGCTGAAAGCCTCTCCCACAATTGCAACTCTTCGACAACCGAAAAAACGGGAGATGACCATGAAAAAATGCTGGGTAGTTCTGATCGCACTGCTGTTCATAACCGGCCTCAGCGGCCGTGCACTGGCCGACAACGCGGCCGTTTTAAAAGAGATCCAGTCGCTCAAGGAACGGATCGAGGAGCTCGAGGAGAAGCTCGAAGAGC
>CAYRUF010000114.1:0-4068 GCA_964427375.1 uncultured Desulfatibacillum sp.
CGTGCCTAAGTCCAATCCCGGCTCGGGCCATAGCCAGGGTTGGTTTAGCAGATCAAAGGTATCGATTCAGAGAATTGCAGATTAGTTCAGAAGTCCATCACAATCAGGGCAATGTGCAGGGCCGGCGATACCGGCGGGGTGCTGAAATCGAAGCGGTACCTGCCCGCTCATTCTGCCGGCCCTTCGAGGTAGGCGCCGTTGTCCGCGAAGTTGTTGGGCAGCCCCAGGCCGTCCAGAATCTGCGAGATCTGCCCCCGGTGGTGGGTCTGATGCAGGAACAGGAACTCGAAGGCGGCGCCGGCCGTGGCGCGGCGGAGGGTGCCACGTGAATCATGGTATTGAAATTCCTCGCCGCAGCGCGAGATGGGGAACTCCGCAAACCAGGCGCGGATTTTCGCGTCGACGAACACGCGGGTTTGCCGCAGGCTTTCGAAATCCTCGTGGAGATCGTGGCTCCACGAGAGGTTGGGCGGATCCAGCTGCGGATCGGTCAAAACGGGGGATTCGGGCGAAAGCGCCCGGTAGCGCTTGAGCCAGTTCAGATCGGTAATGATGATGTGGTTCAGAACCCCATGAATCGATCCGAACCACGAGCCGACCTCCCGCCTGCGGGCTTTATCTGTGAGCTGCGACAGGATGGCGAACATCTCCCGATTGGCGCGCTCGTTGTACCGGGCCAGATTCTGAAAAGCGTTCCGGATGTCGTATCCCATAACATGGCCCCCTTCTTCTATTGCGGTCTCAAATAGGTGATTCGATAGATCACCCCTGCCTCGTCATCCGAGACCAGGAGCGCACCGTCGGGCATCACGAGAACATCCACCGGCCTCCCCCAGGCCTGACGACCCTGCAGCCAACCCTCCGCAAACGTCTCGTAGCTGACCGCCTGGCTGCCGCTCAATCGGACCAGGGTGATCCGATAGCCGATGGGCGCGCTGCGATTCCAGGATCCGTGCTCGGCGATGAAGATGTGTCCGCGGTATTCTTCGGGAAACATCTTGCCGGTATAAAACCGCATGCCCAGCGCCGCTACATGCGGACCCAGCTTGCGCACCGGCGGCGTGAATTCCGCGGGCGCTTTGCCCCGGCCGTATTCGGGATCCGGAACATCGCCCTGATGAACGTAGGGGAAGCCGAAATGCATGCCCGTCCGAGGAGCGTGATTGAGTTCGTCGGCCGGCAGGTCATCCCCCATCCAGTCGCGGCCGTTGTCGGTAAACCACAACTCCCCCGTTCGGGGGTGCCAATCGAAGCCGACGGTATTGCGGACGCCGTGCGCGAAAATTTCCCGGCCGGTCCCATCGGGGTTGAGGCGGGTGATGGATGCATAGATCGGATCACCGCGCGCGCAGATGTTGCACGGCGCGCCCACCGGCACGTACAGCTTTCCATCGGGGCCGAACGCGATGAACTTCCATCCGTGGGATTTGTCCTTCGGAAACTGGTCGTTCACCACCACCGGCTGCGGCGGATGGCGGAGGGTCTTTTCGATTTGATCGAAGCGCAGAATTCGGCCGATCTCAGCGACATAGAGCGCGCCGTCTCGGAAGGCGACGCCGTTGGGAGTGTCCAATCCGGAAGCAATGGTATAGACGGTTTCGGCTTTTCCGTCCCGGTCGGCGTCGACAACGGCATACACCTTGTCCCCGGCGCGGTTGCCGACGAAAACCGTTCCTTGCGGGCCGAGCGTCATGGACCGTGCATTCGGGACCTCGGCATAGATGGAAGCATGAAAGCCGGACGGGAGCTTTATCTTGTCGAGAGGAAGCCCGCCTGCTTCGCACCCGGACCATAATGCGAGGCCGGCGAGCAGAGCGGAACATGTCAACTTCCCCCGCAGAGCGGCCATGATTTCCATCGTCAATTCACTTTCTCGGGCCATCCGGCGTCCGGGCGGGCGAGCCCCTCATTCGCCCTTGAACCAGCCGCGAGGGATCTTGAGCGCAGCTGAGCCGGGTTCTTGCAGGCGCTCCATCGCGACCACGTCCACCGCGGGGGTTCCGCCGCCGGTCGTTCAAGCGGACAGATGACGGCGGACGAGGGAATGCAATTCCGCCACGGCCGTTTCGATGCTTTTCCCATCCGTATCCAAGACCGCGTCCGCGGCGCGCCGGTATTTTTGCTCGGACTGCTCCCAAATGGCCCGCAGGTCCTCCTCGAGCGAGGTGCCGATGTTCACCCGCGGCCGCTGTTCGTCGCGCACCCGGCGCACCAGTTCGTCCAGGGAGGCCGTCAGCAGCACGAAGAAACCCGTGCCGCGCAGAACGTCCATGTTCCATTCATAGCGCACCGTGCCGCCCCCCAGGCATATCAAGGATTTTTCGCGGCGCGCGAAGCGTTTGCAGATCGCGTACTCCAGCTCGCGGAAAGCCACCCAGCCCTTTTCCTGGACCAGCCGGTGAAACGAATAGCCCAAGATCCGGTCCATCTCCCGGTCCAGGTCGATGAACGGCCATTCGAGCTCTTCCGCCAGGCGCCGGCCGATCGTGGTCTTGCCGGAGCCGATCATGCCGCAGAGGTAGATATTGCCGGTCCGTTCTGACATCAGCGGTCGAATATCTTGAGTTGGCAGTAGGGGTTGCCGCGGGCGATGCGCTCCTCGAGCTCCATGCGGACGCCGTGGGCGTCGGCCCGGCCGCGGTCGCCCTCCATGGCGATGTCGCAGAACAGATCAATCTCCTCCGGCGTGCAGCCCATTTCCCGCCAGGCCTCGACCAGTGCGCAGAATTTCATGCGCTGCACCGCGCCGCCCTCGTTGATCTCGACGTCCGAGTCGAAAACCAGGGCCGACCCTTTCGAGACGTGCTTGTCCACCCAGGCGCGCGCGCTGAAATCCGGAGGGTCGTTGCGGGCCTTCATGCGGCCGAACTCGAAGATGGCCTTGCGCGCCAGCCGCTCGACCTCCGGCGGCGGGAAGGCTTCCTGGAAGCTCCGATAGAGCAGGGCAAACCATGTGGCGCGGTCCTTGATGGCCGCGCGTACCTTTGCGATCATTTCTGCCTGTGTCACGGACGGGGTCATAATTCCTCTGCGCTTACAACAGTGAGATGTCGGATTGCTTCTGCCCGGCCCGCGCGGCCGCCACCACGGCGCGCACGATGTCCGGGCTCACCCAGGTGTCGATGCTGCAGCCGTTGGCCATGAAGAACCGCCGGCCGCCGCCGAGAGCGAGCCCCTCGGCCACGTGGTTCTTGAGAAAGGCCGGCGAGCGCCGCGTGAGGAGGGTCTGGTCGATCCCGCCCATGACGCAGCCGGAAAAGCGCTGTCTGACGCTGTCCAGGGACGGCCCGTGGGGGCCGCGATCCCACCAGCTGAAAACGTTCACGGGGAAATCCAGGCATTCGTCCATGTAGAGGTTCTCGCCGTGAATGTGGGCGGTATTCATCCGTCCCTGCCCGGAAACGGCGGCAAACACCCTTTGCGCATAGGGCTTGACGAAGGTGAGGAAGAGGTCGTGGCTGACGAGCTCCCTGGCCGCCGGCACGGACATGAAGATCCCGGCGGCCCCGATTTCCAACGACTTTCGGGCGTAGGCGATGAGGTTGTCGGATACGGCCGCCAGCGCAGCGTGCAGGGCGTCGGGTTCGGTTTGGGCGAGATGCTCCATGTTCTCGCCGGCAACGCTGCGCCGGATGCTCTGCCAGGGGTCGAACACCGTATCCACGAAGTAGGCGCGGCCCTTGAGCTCCCGGGAGATGATGCGCAGGGCCTTGAACTGCTCGCGCCATTCGCAGCGCTCCACGTCGAAGGTCGTGAACTTTTGGAGGTCCTGCCGGGTGCGCACCGTATCGAGCCCCGGAGGCACCGGGTAGTAATAGTCGTTCATGACCTTGAGAAAATCAAAGTCATAGTGCCTGAAGAAATCCAGCGTGATGCGGGCGAACGGCTCGCCGCCGCCGTGCTGTACGCCGAAGTGGTACCAGAGGGAGATCGGCGGGTAGTCCACCTCCTCGCCTTTCAAAACCCGATCCACACGTTCGATCTTGTTCATTTTTTTCTCCGGAAAAAGTGTTAAGTATTACGTTTTAAGAAAAAACATGCGGAAGAAGTTCTCCTAGAAGCAGTAGT
>CAYRUF010000115.1:0-3938 GCA_964427375.1 uncultured Desulfatibacillum sp.
TCGGAGTTTAGAGATATGCAGAATGAAATAAACCAGTTGCGGCAGCAGATTGAAGACCTCAAGGCCGAAAATTTATGGTTGCGGCGGAATGAAGACGAGACGGTTTATCGAAGCCTGTTTGAGAATAATCATGCCGTCATGCTCCTCATCGATCCGGAGACCGCAGCAATCAAGGACGCCAATCCTGCTGCATGCGCTTATTACGGATGGAGCAGGAAGCAACTCAAGAAACTCAGGATCGATGAAATCAATACGCTAACCAGGGAAGAAGTCTTCGCCCAGATGCAGTTAGCCCGAGTAGAAAAGCGCAGAAACTTCTTTTTTAAACACCGCCGAGCTGACGGCTCGATCCGGGACGTTGAAGTTTACAGTGGACCGCTGACTGTGAAAGGCCAAACGCTTCTTTACTCCATTATCCATGACATCACTGAGCGCAGGCAGATCGAAGAAGCGCATCGTCAAAGCGAGGAGAAATTTCGGTTAGCATTCCACACAAGTCCCGACTCGATAAACATCAATAGGCTTTCGGATGGAAAGTATATCGATATCAATGAAGGTTTTACGAAATTAACCGGCTACACCCGAGAAGACGCCATCGGTAAAAGCTCCATCGATCTTAACATTTGGTATGATCCGGAAGATAGATCAAGATTGGTCAAAGCCCTGCAGAGCGAGGGGTACGTCGAGAATTTAGAGGCCAGATTCCGACGAAAAAATGGCCAGATTGGCGTCGGATTGATGTCCGCTCGTATTCTGAAGTTAAATCAGGAAGACGTCATTCTTTCCATCACTCGCGATATTACCGAGCGCGAGCAATTTGAGAATGCGCTGCGCGAGAGTGAGGATAAATACACTCAACTTATTGAGTCTTTGACGGATGCGATTCTGATCTGGTCGGGTGAAGAAATAATTTATGCCAATTCGGCTGCGCTCCAATTATTTCGGGTGAAACAGCCGGGAGATTTGGTCGGAAAACGCTATTTGGATTTGGTTCATCCGGAGGATCGAGCTGAATCGGCTGAACGGATTAAAAAAAGCAAAAATGAAAAATGGATCGCTCCTCGCCGTGAACACCGAATGATCGCCGCGGACGGGAAGATCCTACATGTGGAATCTACCGGCGTGCCGATTCAGATTCAGGGAAAAATCCAGCATTTAGGCATTTTCAGCGACATCAGCGAGCGCAAGCATGCCGAGGAGAAGCTGCGGGAAAGCGAAGAGCGCATGCGCATCACGATTGAGGCCGCCCAAATAGGCACCTATATGACAGACCTGGAGGCCAATAAGGTCCACTGGTCGCCCGAGTTGTGCGAAATTCTAGGGGTTCAGCCGGGAACAGAGATAACCAATGAGGAGGCCTATAAGGTCGTTCATAAAGATGATATCGAGCGTGTTTTGGAAATTGGCCGTCGCGGCCTGGATCCTAACGGCGACGGCTCATTTTACTCTGAACACCGCGTCGTCCGGCCGGACGGACAGGTGCGATGGATTCTGTGGCGCGGACGCACCATATTCCGAGAAGCCGAGTCCGGCAGGATCCCATCAAAAAGGATCGGGGCCTGCGTCGATATCACCGACCGTGTGCAGGCTCAAGAGCTACTGGCCGAGAGCGAACGTCGGCTGTCGACCCTGATGGCGAACCTCCCGGGGATGGCCTACCGCTGCCTCAATGACGATTTTTGGACGATGAAATTCGTAAGCGACGGTTGCTTGGATTTGACCGGGTTTCCAGCCGATCACCTGCTTGAAAACCGCCTCAAAAGCTATGCTGAATTGATCCATCCGGACGATCTGAAGATGGTTCGGGAGCAGGTAGAAGGCAGCCTTGAACGACGCTCGCAATTCAATCTGACCTATCGGATTCGCACGGCCGGCGGGGATGAAAAGTGGGTGCTGGAGAAAGGGCAAGGGGTTTTTTCCAGCAGCGGGGAACTGTTGGCAATAGAGGGATTTATCACCGACATCACCGAGCGCAAGCAAGCGGAAACCGCGCTTCGTGAGAGCGAAGAAAGGCACCGCCAAATCGTCGAGTCTTCATTAGATGCCATTCTGGTTCGTTCGGGTGAGTCTGTTGTCTATGCCAATCCGGCCGCCACCAAACTATTCCGGGCGAATCAGGCCACCGAACTGATTGGAAAGCGCTATTTGGATCTAGTGCATCCCGATGATCGAGATGTATCCGCCGAGCGAATCAAAAAGGGGAAGAGTGAAAATTGCATTGCCCCTCCCCGCCAGCACCGCATTTTGACCCTTGACGGGAGGTCGGTGTATGTCGAGTCCACTGGCGTTCCCATTCAGTATCGGGGAGATACTCAACTTTTTGGAGTTTTTCGCGACATCACCGAGCGCAAACGAGTGGAAGAAGCGCTTCGTGAAAGCGAGGATATTTTCAATGCGTTTATGGAACACTGTCCCGTGTATGTGTTTTTCAAAGACGAAAAAATCCGACCCATCCGGTTGAGCCGCAATTACGAACAGATGCTTGGTAGACCGATCGAAGAAATTCTCGGCAAGACAATGGAGGAACTTTTTCCGGCAGAGCTTGCCCAGGGAATGATAGCGGATGATCTGTCGGTCCTGAAAGGGGGACGATCGATCAAAGTCGTTGAAGATTTAAACGGCAGAACCTTTGAGACTACGAAATTTCCGATTCAACAAGTCGGAAAACCGCCCATGCTCGCCGGGTTTACTATCGACATCACAGAGCGCAGGCAGGCTGACGATCAACGCGAAAAACTTGAGGCTCAATTGCGTCAAGCTCAAAAGATGGAAGCCATCGGCTCTTTAGCAGGAGGGATTGCTCACGATTTCAACAATATTCTGAGCGTCATCATTGGCAACGCCGAAATATTGAAGATGACCGACATATCTTTCTCCAGCATAGATGAAGTAGACCAAATCCTTGTCGCATCCAAACGGGCCAGGGATCTGGTGCGGCAGATTTTGGCTTTCAGCCGGCAGGGCGAGCAGCAGAAAATTCTCATGAGCTTAAAGCCGGTGGTCAAAGAGACCATTGAATTCCTGCGCGCTTCAATCCCCTCTTCGATCCAACTCAAGCACTACATCAACCCGGATGCTGGAACCATATTGGCCGATCCCACCCAGGTGCAGCAGGTTTTGATGAATCTTTGCACCAATGCCGCTCAAGCGATGGAAAAAGACGGCGGAGTGCTCCGAGTCGAACTTGACAATATACAACTCTCCGAGAAGGATAAACTTATAGACCCAGAAGCGGAACCTGGTAATTACCTGAGAATCACCGTATCCGATACCGGCCACGGTATCGCCCAAGAGGTGCTGCCACGGATTTTTGATCCCTATTTCACCACGAAGGGTCCGGATAAAGGAACCGGACTGGGGTTGGCGGTGGTCCACGGAATTGTCCGATCCCATGGAGGAATCGTCAAGGTTTACAGCGAAGTCGGAAAGGGAACCGCGTTTCATGTATTTTTCCCAAGATCTGACGGGGCGGTTAAGAAAGAGGAAAAAGCGGAGCAGAAACTGCCCATAGGTATCGAACGAATATTAGTGGTTGACGATGAATTGCACCTTTTGGAGATGTACCAAAGAATGCTGGGACTGCTCGGCTACCTAGTTGATACCCGAGCAAGTCCTATCGAAGCAATCGAGGCCCTGCGTTCGAATCCGATGAAGTACGAGCTGATTCTTACAGACATGACCATGCCACAGATGAACGGATTTAATCTGGCCAAGAAAATCATGGAGATTCGACCAGGTTTGCCGGTAGTGCTCTGCACGGGATTCAGCGATCAGATTAATGAGGAGAAAGCCCGTTCGGCTGGTATACTGGGTTTTCTTTTGAAGCCGGTATTGTTCCATGACCTGGCCAACACCTTAAGAAAGGCCCTGGATGAATCAAAAGAGAGAAGGTCCATTTGAACAATGGCCGGCAATGATGCCAGACAGATGAGAAAGGG
>CAYRUF010000116.1:0-3697 GCA_964427375.1 uncultured Desulfatibacillum sp.
AAGATAATAGAAAACAAGCGCCAGCAGCAACGTGCCGGTCAAGGCAGCGATTTGGGCCGGTATGAGCCAATGCATCTCCCACCTCTGAGGAAGCCGATATTCGACCTGTCATTTTATCGGCAAAAGGAAGATCGACACAACCGAAAATTTTCGGCGGGGGTGAAGGTGCGGGAAGGCGGATGGCGGCATGAGGAGACCGGATTGCCGATGTTACATGCCTAAATAGGCCCGGCGGATGTCCGCATCCTCCAGAAGATCGGCAGACCGGCCGGAGCGGGTGATTCGGCCGATTTCGAGGATATAGGCGCGTTGCGAGAAATTGAGCGCCTGTTCGACGTTCTGCTCCACGAGCAGGATGGTGATGTCGGACCCCAATTCGGACAGGGTGCGGTAGATCGATTTGGTGATCATGGGGGCAAGGCCCAGCGAAAGTTCGTCGACCAGCAGCAGCTTGGGGCGGCTCATCAACGCCCGGCCGATGGCCAGCATTTGCTGCTCGCCTCCCGACAGAGTTCCTGCGGGCTGGTCCCGGCGTTGGCCCAGGATCGGAAAAAGGTGAATCACATGCTCCAGGCTTTGTTTGAGCCGGCTGCGGGCCGCTTTGGGGAAGGCGCCCATCTCTAGGTTCTCCCGGACCGACATGTCCTTGTAAACCCGCCGGCCTTCGGGCACCAGCGCGATACCGAGGGCGGTCACCTCGTGGGGCCGTTTACCGGCCAGCGATTGACCGCTGAAGCGGATGTCGCCGCGCGCCGGAGGAATCGCCGCGGTCACGCCCGCCAGGAAAGAGGATTTGCCGGCACCGTTGCTGCCGAGGATGGCCACACGCTCCCCCGGGGCCATTGAGAGCGAAACATCCCACAGCACCTGGGTTTCCCCGCGGAACAGATCCAAATGAGCCACTTCCAGCAGTTCCGGCATGGTCAGTCTCCCAGATAGGCCTGAATGACCCGCGGGTCATTGACCACTTCATGCGGGGTTCCGGTCATCAGAACGCGGCCCTGGTCCAGCACGATCACGCGTTCGGCCGCCTGCATGACCGCCCCCATGACATGCTCGATCCACAGCACGGAAAGCCCCAATCGGTCCCGCAGGCTGCGGATGAATGCGACCGCCTGCTGGATCTCCTGGGTGTTGAGCCCGCCCAGGACCTCATCGAGCATGAGCAGCTTGGGTTCGGTGGCCAGCGCCCGGGCCATTTCGAGACGCTTCTTCTTAATGACGTTGAGATGACGGGCCTCGAAGCCCTCCATATCGGCCAGGCCGACCAACGCCAATTTTTCCCGGGCGAGGGCTTCGATGAAGGAGCGCGGCTTGGCCGGATGCCGGTTCACGGCGGCCACCATGGCGTTTTCCAGGCAGGTCATACTGCCGAACGGTCGCGTGACCTGGAAGGTGCGGGCCATCCCCAAGCGGCAGACGGCGTTGGCCGGCAGGCCGGTGATGTTGCGGCCGTCGAATACGACCTGGCCCGATGAGGGTTTGAAGGCGCCGGCTACCGCGTTGAACAAGGTGGTCTTGCCCGCCCCGTTGGGCCCGATCAGCGCAACGATGGTGCCCGCTTCGACGGAAAAATCGACTTGGCTCAGCGCCTGAATGCCTCCGAAGGATTTGCTGATTTGGCGACCTTCCAACAACGCCATCGTCTGGATCCCTAAGCAGCAGAGTTGCTTGCCACCGATCAATATCGCAACGGGGTGGCGAAAAATGGTTCAAGAGCGTGGGAACGATTTCTGCCTTATTCCCTGGATCGGCCGGAGGCGTTTCCACAGACCGAGCAGCCCGTTCGGGGCAAAGCGGGCCACCACCAGGGCGATGAGCCCGAACACCAGCACATGGTACTCGCCGTAGTCGCGGATTTTTTCGGCGAGAATGTTCAGGGCGAATGCACCGACGATCGGACCGATAAAGGAACCCATGCCGCCGATCACGGTCATGGCGAGAACGTAGAACTGCAAATCGAGCGAGGGTATCTCCGGCGTGATCAGCAGCAGGTAGTGGCCGTAAAGGCCGCCGGCGAACCCCGCCATGGCGCTTGCCACGGTGAAGGCCAGCACCCGCACGTAGAGCACCTGGACGCCCACGGACTTGGCGGCCAGCTCATCGTTTTGCACCGCCCGGAAATTAAGCCCCAGGTTGGAATGAATCATGCGATGCAAAACCGCCAGAATCAGGACCGCGGCCGCCAGCATAATGTAATAGTACGAAAGTTTGTCGTATTCGGCCATGAGCGCCGGCACTTGGAGCCCCATGGTGCCGCGCGTGAGATCGTACTCGTTGACGATGATGATATGCAGGATCTGGGAAAAGGCCAAGGTGGTGAGCGATAGATAGATACCGCCCATTTTCAGGCACAAGACCCCCAGTCCGAGGCCGATCAGCGCCGCCAGAACGGTTCCGACGCCGATTCCGATCCAGGGGTTGATCCCCGCCTTGGCGGCCAGGATGCCGGAGGCGTAGGCCCCGACCCCCGCCATGGCCGCATGGCCGAAGGAGACCTGTCCGGTGTAGCCGGCCAGCAGGTTCCAGCTGGAGGCCATCATCACGTAGAACAAACTGACGATGAGCACGTGCTGCGGGTAGATGCCGAGTCCCAGCGGCAGCACGGCCATTGCTGCCAGAATCAAAGCTGAAAACAGAGCCTGTCTCTTGCCCATCATGGCGCGGAACCCTTTTCCTCAGGCCCTGGCGCGCCCAAAAAGGCCGGACGGCCGGATCAGCAGCACCAGAATCAAGATGATGAAACCGAATACGTTCTTGTAGCCCGTGGAAATGAAGGCGGCGCCCAGGTTTTCCACCAGGCCCACCATCAACCCCCCCACCACGCAGCCCCACATGGACCCCATGCCCCCCAGCACCACGACCACAAAGGCGGTCAAGGCGACCGGCACGCCGGCCGTGGGCGTCACCGGGAACACCGGCGTCAGGATCACGCCGGCCGCGGCGGCCAGGGCGCAGCCCAATCCGAAGCTCAGCATGTTGAGCCGGGTGGTGTCCACTCCGTTCAGCTCGGCCATCTCCCGGTCCTGGCTGGTGGCCCGAATGATGCGGCCGAACCAGGTTTTCTTGACGACGAAGAAGACGGCCGCGATTACGGCGGCCCCGGCCAGGAGGGCCGCCAGGCGCTGGTTGCCGTATAAAAAGAGCCCGAATACATCGGTGGCCCCTTTCACCCATAGAGGCGGCTTGTTGGGGTAGGGCCCGAAGACCAGCAGATAGGCGTTCTGCAGGACGATCGAAAGGATGAAGGTCAGGATGAGCGAGTACATGTCGTTGCCGTAAGTCGGGCGGATGAGGGCGACCTCGATCAGGATCCCCAGCAGGAAAACCAGTGCGAGGGCGATCAGCATGGCCGCAAGGACGTTCAACCCCAGCGCGGAGGCGAAGAGATAGCTGAAGTAGCCGGCCAGAATGTACAATTCGCCGTGGGCGAAGTTGACCACGTTCATGATGCCGACCACCAGAGACACCCCCAGGGCGGCCAAGGCGTAGATGACCCCGATCACGAGCCCGTTCATGATGGAAATGGCAAGCATGGTCCTCCAGAAAATCTCAGTGGCCTGACGACCCCGAGTAGTTCATCATCTGAAAAACGCCGGCTGCGCATTCGACGCCTGCGGCCCGGCCCGCGCCCAAATCCGCTTGAAGCCGCAGCAGCCGGCTTTTCGTCGAAAAAAGGCCGGGAAGGAAGACGCCT
>CAYRUF010000117.1:0-3668 GCA_964427375.1 uncultured Desulfatibacillum sp.
TCCCTCGTAAAAGTACACGCCTCTCCTCCTCGTAAAAGTGTACGCCTATTGACATAATGTCCTTATTGGTGTCCATACTGTAGGGTGAAACTGGGAATCTGTTGCTGGAAGCAATAGCGTAAGAGCTATGATTTTCAGTTATAAAAGGGTAAAATGATAAAGATATTGAGCCACCTATCGTCGTGGTACCATTTTCAGGAGGCAGCATGAAGATCGATGACACGAATCGTACATCATACTTGGCTCATTCAGCTCATGGTGGTGGCCAGCCAGAAAATATTCAACAGCATCAAGCGAATGTGGCTGATTTAGCCGAAGAATTCGCTAAGCATTTTGAGGCATCCTTCGAAGCAAAATTGGCAGGAATGGTCCATGATCTTGGAAAATATGGCGATTTGTTCCAGCGGCGCTTGGAAGGCAAAGAGACGGGGATTGATCATTGGTCTTTGGGTGCCTGGCTATTGCTTACCCAGTACAGAGAAAGGGCTATTGGAGCGGCATTGGCGGTGCAGGGACACCATATCGGCCTTCAACAAGGAACAAGAGATGCCCTGGCGCGCCTGAACCCGGCCAAACTTCAAGCCAATCATCCGTTTGGTCTGCGCCTCTCTGAATCGGATCTGCGGATTCTGCTTCAGCGTCTGCAAGCAGATGGGGTAGTCCTGCCCGACGCAAAGGAACTTCCACCATCCATTCTAGATTTTAAGGCTTTATCTGCTGAACCAGCCGCCCAGATGCTGAATGTTCGGATGCTTTATTCAGCCCTTGTGGACGCGGATTACTCAGCCACAGAGGCCTTTTATGAATCGGAAGTCCCAGGAGTGCCGAATTTCAGGCCGCCGGGCCTCGAGCTCAAGCCGACTGAAGCACTGCAAGCCCTAATCCTATATGTCAAAGGGCTTTATGGCCATGAACAATCGTCCGAGGTCGCCAAGATGCGGCGGGATGTTGGGAAGGCATGCCTGGATGCAGCAGAAGATGATCCCGGACTTTTCACACTGACCGCTCCAACAGGGTCCGGTAAAACGCTTGCAATGCTGGCCTTCGCCCTTCGGCATGCTGAAAAGCACGGTCTTCGACGGATTATCTGCGTGCTCCCCTACCTCAATATTCTTGAACAGACGGTTTCTGAATACCGGAAAGCTTTCACGAGTATGATGGATGCGGGGAAGCTGGACCGGTTTGTTCTTGAACACCACAGTTTGGCCGGTACCCGTCCTCAAGCGGATGAAACAGACGGTGAGGATGGGAAGAAAAGGCGGTATTTGTCGGAGAATTGGGACGCCCCGATTATTATTACTACCAGCGTCCAAATGCTGGAATCCATCTTTGCTTCGCAGGGGCCGCCATGCCGGAAGCTCCACCGGCTGGCCAAGAGCGTTTTGCTTTTCGACGAGGTTCAGACGCTCCCCCTCGGCCTGGCGATCCCGGCTTTGGCCACACTTTCCCAGCTCAGCGCCCGCTTCGGAAGCACCGTTCTGTTTTCAACGGCCACCCAGCCCGCTTTCAATGTGTTGGATGAGAAGGTAAGAACAATGGCTTTATCGGGCTGGACCCCTAAAGAAATAATCCCAAAAGCAATGGACCTTTTCAAGATAGCTCCACGATTCCGCTGTCATTGGCCAGAGAAGGGCCAGGAGGGGTTGGAGAAGCTTCCGTGGGAGAATTTGACTGATGCAATGCTGAATGCCCCTAATGGACAGGCCATGTGCGTTGTCAATCTTAAGAAGCATGCCTTGCACCTGCATGATCTCCTCAAGAAAGCAGAAGCCAAGGGCCTTTTTCATCTCTCTACTTCCATGTGCGGTCTGCACAGGAAAGATAGGCTGGATGAGATACGCGCCGCGTTGAAGCACAGCAAGCCCTGCCTTCTGGTGGCGACCCAGTGCGTCGAGGCTGGAGTGGACCTGGATTTTCCGGCCGTGTGGAGGGCCTGGGGGCCGTTGGATTCGATCGCTCAGGCGGCGGGCCGGTGCAATCGGCATGGCCGGATGGCTGAAGGGACAATGACCGTATTTCATCCTGAAGAGGAGGGGTATCCGGATCACGGTTACGAAAGGGCCGCGGCGGTGGCCCGGATGATTTTTGCTCAATATGGCGCAGAAGCGATGGATTTGAGCGATACGGCCTTATTCGAGAAATATTACAGAGACCTCTATGGGGTCAGGCCATTAGATTCACTGAATGAGGAACTGCAAGAGGCGATCAAGAATATTGATTTTGCCGAAACTTCGCGCCGCTTTCATGTCATCGAAAAACCGGCCATTAACGTGCTTCTGCCATATTGCAAGGATGAATATGAGCGCCTGAAAAATGAAGCCAAGTGGGGCAAGCCGGGGCGAGGATGGATTCATCGGGCAAGGCCCCATTCGGTGAGCCTTTTTAAGCCCAGGCAGAATGACCCCGTATTGCCGTATTTGGAACCGGTATCGGCATTAGCGGCAGATTGTGGCGAAGAGTGGTACATCTATCTTGAGCCGAAACACTATGACCTGGAGACGGGCCTGCGGCCCCCCAAGGAAACCCAGTGCCTGATTGCATGAATATTTCACGAAAGGAGGCAGGATGAAATCGAAGACATTTGTGTTGGAAACGTGGGGCGATTTGGCCTGTTTCACGCGGCCGGAGATGAAGGTTGAGCGGTTCAGCTACCCCGTCATCACCCCCTCGGCGGCGCGTGGCATCTTCGACGCCATCTTTTCCAAACCCAGCCGGGACCCCACCAAAGCGCAGTTCCGCTGGCAGGTGGAAAAAGTTGAGGTGTTGAAGCTGCCACGTTTCATCGCCTTGAGGCGGAACGAAGTCAAGGACAAGGCGCCGGTCGTCAAAATCGGCAAATGGATGGGGGGCGATGAGGAGCCGGAACCGCTATGGGCTGATGGCGGGAAGGATCAACTTGGGACAGACATGAAAGGGCGAACACAGCGCCAGACCATGGCCCTTAAGGATGTCCGCTACCGCATCCACGCCCACATAGTTCCCTGGCCCGGGCAGGAGGCAAGATTGAAGGCATTTGAAGAGCAATTCGAGCGGCGCGCCTTGCAGGGAAAGTGTTTCTTCCAACCCTGCTTCGGATGTCGGGAATTTCCTGCGTTCTTCGAGCTCGTGGAGGATCCTCAGGAATGCCCAAAACCCGTGGCCCTCGACATGGGCATCGGCCTTATGCTTTACGATGTTTTCGATCTTTCCAGACCTGGGACTCCCGATGATGAGCCCAAAATCAGTCTGTTCCGGGCAACCGTTAGTAATGGCGTGATGGAAGTGCCGCCTTACGAGGACGAGCGGGTCCTCAAAGTGAGCTGAAGGGAGCGAACCGATGCTTGATAAACTCCTCGAATATGGACGGCAAAAAGGGATTGTCTCCAAGCCCGGCTATGCATCCAAAACAGCCCTTTGGGCGATTGCCTTGGATTACAACGGCTGTTTTCTGGAAATCTTGCACCTTGGGGAAGCGACAGGCAGGAGACCCTGTAGTTGCATAAAACTGCTCTAAAAACAGAATACATATAATATTGACAAGTGGCCTCCTAACGGGATAAGATAAGATATCCAACATATCGGAATCCCATTCCGAAGGAGGCCACTGAAAGTGAAGTTTAGCAAAAAAGAAATTTATAGTCAAGTGTCTGCCTTGCCCGAGATTAAATTTGAGGATCAGCAACTCATGT
>CAYRUF010000118.1:0-3615 GCA_964427375.1 uncultured Desulfatibacillum sp.
GATCAGCGGCGCCGGTTCGCAAAGCTCGCCTCTGCCGTCCTCGCCGGAATCGAGAACAAGGTCTTTCTCCCCCAGCCGTCCTGGATGTGCGCCGATTGCCCCTACCAGGATGCTTGCAAAGCCTGGTGACAGACAAGCACCATTCCCATCCAACCAAGATTCTCCAGCCAAGGCCTTCTCACTGCGCGTGGGAGGGCCTTTTTCGTTTCTGAAAGGAGGTCATCCGTGAATCTCACAATCACCTGTGCCTGGTGTGGAAAGCATCTGGGAGAAAAGGAGGTGACTCAACTGCCGCAAGATCGACCCGCTATCACCCATTCAATCTGTCCTGAATGCAGGAAACGCGTTTTCGGAGAGTTCGAATCCTCGAAACAAACTGACCAAACCGCAACAAATTGCCATGAAAAGGAGAATGTAAAATGAAAGCGACGACAACCCTTGGAAATCTTATCGAACAAGTTGAAACCATGTCTGCCGGCAACTTCGATGAAACCGTGTCCTTGAACGAGATCGAGTTTGAAAGCCTGAACGAGATGTGGATCGGAGGCGTAGGAGTGGAGGTCCTGCCTCAAGGGCAGCGACTTCTGGCCAACCGGCTTCGGGTCCCATTCACCTACCTGGAACGATGTCCAGCCGACCTCCAGGCCGAGAATCTGAACCACTGGCTGAAAGAGGAACGCAAACAGCGCGAGACTTTCTTCCTCCGCTTCAACGGCCAGAAGGATGTCCGAGCCGTCTTTACCGACCGCTACACCGCCATCGATAATCGAGAAATCCTCTCGAAGATGCTGGACCTTGGATACCGGCCCGAGCAGGAAATCCAATACATGCTCGACGACGGCATGATGGTGGTAAAGATGTTGGAACGTGCCAGGGTATTCGAGGTGGCGCTGAAAGACACCCTGGTGCCGGGCTTTTCGATTGGCAACAGCGAAATCGGCTTCCAGGCCCTTTGCATCGAGTGTTTCTACCTTCGCCTTATCTGCACCAACGGTCTGGTCGTGCCGGTTTCTGCCGGCCAGTCCAGATTCAAGCACATCTCGCGTCGGGCATTCGAGGCTCTGCCGGAGACGATTCAAATGGTGGCCGAGAGTTCAATCCGCCAGCAGGCTCAGATGTTCATCTCCGTCAATACGCCGGTGTCCAATCCTATCCAGACCATCGAATCTTTCAACAAGCGGTTCGGTCTGACCCTGGCGGAGGGGGAGATGGTCAAGGCGTCATTCGCGCAGGAAACGGGTGAGACCATGTGGAACGTGATCCAGGCCTACACGGGCTCTGCCAGGTCTCCTGAATTGACGGTGGAAGCGGCCTACCGTCTGGAGAGAGTCGGCGGTCAGATCCTGGCCATGGTCAAGCAATAATCGCGTTTCGCTGACAACAATAACAATCGAAATCGAGGAGGTGTTCCATGAAAAAGTTCCGAATCTGGTTGATGCTTGTCGGATTTGCAATTCTCGGAGTAGCCGGTGTTCATGCCGGCACAGCATACAAAATCAGCTGTACCGAACTGACCTGCGACTTTCAGGAGAATGTCGGTTTCGGTGGCGGATTCACATTCATGAAACTGACTGGATATTGTGTTGAGTGCGAACATTTTGTGAAAATCAGCTGGCGAAACGATGAAAGGCCGGCAGAACCGCTCGGCCACGTCTGGGACGAATTCCGAGGCGAGAACCGGTCGGTCTACGCATGCCCGAAATGCGGAAAGCCGTTTCTGCCAATCGATCGACCTGAGCACCTAAAGCATTGCCCAAAGTGCGGCAAGGCACCGCTTTCGGTAATTTGGCTGATGTATTACGACTGAAACGCTTCACAGGCTCGGAGGTTAAGCCAGCGAACTTATAACTCAATCTAAAACAATCGAAGCCCCTGTCGGTTTTTCGTGCCGGCGGGGGCTTTCATTTTCGAGCAAGGAAGGGGGGGGGAACCCATGACCAAAGAGGAAAAGTCTCGCTACAGCGAGCCTGAAGCGCTCAGGGACATACTTATACGAGTGCTCTCAGGTCAAAAATACCGATTAGATTGCGGCCATTATGCAGAGAATATTGTTATGCGGAGTCCGCAACACGCAGACCCCGCAATATGTCATATTGGTTTCTTTTTACTCCGCATAATAGTGGCCGTTTCAAGGGCAGCGATTAATTCATCGGTTGCCTTAAAACGACCGGAGCGCAGTTTTGGAGGGACAACGGATTCTAGCGCCTCAAGCTTTATCAAAGGATCAACACGAGTGTATATTTCCGTTGTTTGCATATTCGCGTGTCCAAGCCAGAGAGAGACTTTTCGTAAATCCTTGGTGGCCTCCAGAACGGTTAAGGCGCAAGTATGGCGCAACACATGTGGCGAGATACGCTTTCCTGCTAAAGACGGACAACATTTAACCGCAGTGCGGGTATGTTTACCCAAAATGTATTCGAAGCCGGACCGAGTCATAGGTTTGCCCTGGGCATTAAAAAACAGCTCCGGCACGGTGGTTGTACCTCTAACCGCTAACCAGGATCGTAGGACGGTTGTCGTTTCTTTCCACAAAGGGAGGCAGCGCTGCTTTCGCCCCTTACCGTGGACGATAATGCTTGCAGGCGGTTGAAGATTTAGATTATCCACTCGCAGTCCGACCAGCTCGGAGACCCGCAATCCTCCGGCGAAGCAGAGATAAAGCATGGCTCGATCCCGAATGCCATATCGAGCAGTTGGATCAGGCGCATTCAGGATAGCCTGCATCTCGTCAACCGTGAGGTGTTTTATAAGACGCGTCTCTGCTTTTTTAGGTGGAATAGCCATAATGCGGTTGATGTGCTCTAACGCCGTTGGCACGCGGTACTCCATAAAGTGCATAAACGATTTGATAGCGGCCAGTCGACTATTTCTTGAATTTGCGCCATTTCTGCGCTTGGTTTCCAGATAATCCAAAAAATTTACAATCAGCGGTGCATCAAGCTGCTCTAAATGCAACTTGGAGGGTGCAACTTTGAGGCAGTTGCTGGCATATTTAAAGAAAAGTTGAAAAGCATAGGCATAAGACTCACATGTGTTTTCGGTGGCGCCGCGTTCTGCAGGCAAATGCTGCTGCAGAAAAGCTGTTATATGGGAAGCAATCAGTGTCATGGATTTGCCCCTTTGAAAAAGGTTTCACATCGTTGTGCGATGTCTTTCATTAGATCCGGCACTGCTTCCAGATACCAGTAGGTATGCCAAATTTTGCTGTGGCCGAGATAGGTGGAAAGCGCTAACATGTGTTTTGTGATTTGATCGCGGCTGCCGGTGCAGCTTTGCAAAGCTTTTACAGCGAAAGTGTGTCGAAACGAATGAGGGCTGGGCCGGGGTGCGCCAGGTTTTCGCTTCAAGCCAATCTTTTTGGCCACAGTTTTGAATGTGCTATAAACATTCATAGGAAGCAGCGGCATTCGTTTCAAGGAAACAAATACGTGATCATCGTAAGGGGCATAAGGGCGTCGATGTTTAAGATAACGATTAATCCCGGCCACCGCCGTTTCATGTAAGGGTACGAGACGACTCTTACGGAACTTGGTCTTCTTAATCACAAGCCCCTCAGGGGTTCACTGCTGTCCCAACGTTAACCAAATAATTGCAATTGGTTAGGGGTTGAGTAAT
>CAYRUF010000119.1:0-3169 GCA_964427375.1 uncultured Desulfatibacillum sp.
ATCTCCTGCTGTATCTCGCGGCTCAGCAGGGTGAAATAGTCCGAATAGCCCGCCACCCGGATCAGCAGATTGCGGTGCCGTTCGGGGTGGTCCATGGCATCCAGCAGCAGCTCGCGGTCGACGATGTTGAACTGCATGTGATGGCCGCCCTGGCTGAAATAGCCGCGGATCAGCGCCGCCAGCTTGTGCAGGTCGCGGTCGTTCTTCACGGTCTGGGGGTTGATTTTGACGTTGAGCAGCGTGCCGTTGGTGCGGGCGTGGTCCAGCTTGGCGACCGAACGGGTCGCGGCCGTCGGCCCCTTGCGGTCCCAGCCCTGCACCGGGCTGACTCCCTCGGACAGCCAGCTGCCGGCCCGGCGGCCGTCCGGCGTGGCGCCCGTCACCTCGCCGAGCGCGATGTGGCTCGTCGTCGGCAGCAGATCCACCCAGTACTTCGCCCCCTGGATGTCGGTGTGGCGCTCCACGGCCGTGCAGTAGATGTCCTGGACTCGAACGGCCAGCTCGTCGGCACGGTCGTCGTCGTTGCCGTAGCGCGGGGTCTTGTTGGCCAGGGTCTGGCGCATGATCTCGCAGCCCTCCCAGTTCCGGTCCAGCGCGTCGATGAGCTCGGCCATGCCGAAGGCGCCGCGCTCGAAGACATGGGTGCGGATGGCGGAAAGCGCATCGGCCACCGTGCCGACCGCGACCCCGCTCAGGGTGGCGATCTTGTAGTGCGAACCGCCCGCGTGGTAGTCGGTGGCGGTCGCGATGCAGTCGTCGATCAGGGCCGAGGTGAACGGCACCGGGCAGTGCTCGGCGTAGATGCCCCGCACCAGGTTGTCGTAGCGCACCTTCATGGCCACGAAGTGCTCCACCTGGGCGGTGAAGGCCGCCATCACGTCCTCGAAGCCCGCGAAGGCTCGCGGGTCGCCGGTGCGCGGGCCGAGCGGCTCGCCGGTCATGCGGTCGACCCCGTCGTTGAGGGCCAGCTCCAGGGCCTTGGCCAGATTGAGATAGCCGCTCGAGGCCATGCGGTCCTTGCCGTCGCAGAAAGCCGCGACGCACCCGTTCAGACTGCTGGCGCGGGCGTCGCTCAGGGTCTTGCCGCGGTTGACCATGCCGAGCACCATGACATCCGAGTTGAACATGGCCGGCATCCCGGTCCCGAGCCGCAGCACCTCGCAGCAGCGCAGCAGAAACTTCGGCTGGGTGACGGAGGCGATCTGGGCCGAGAGGCCCGGCTGCGGCAGGAGCGTGTGCTCGAGCGCATCCAGACACATGAAGGACAGCTCGTTCACCGCGTCGCGGCCGCCGCGCGTCAGGCCGCCGATGTTCAGGTTCTGGAAATCCGGGTAGGAGCTCGATGTCTGGGACTCGCCCGAGTCCTTGGCAAGCGTGATCTCGTCGAACTTGACCCACAGGCAGTCGAGCAGCTCCTGGGCCTGCTCCCGGGTCATCTCCCCGGAGTCGATGCTGCGCCGGTAGTAGGGGTACAGATACTGGTCGAAGCGTCCCGGGCCGAAGGCGTGGCCGCTCGTCTCCAGGTTGAGCACCAGGTGGGTGATCCAGAACGACTGCAGAGCCTCGCGGAAGCTCCGCGCCGGCCGGGCCGGGACCTGCGCCAGGGTCGCCGCGATCTGCTCCAGCTCGGCCCGGCGGACGGGATCGGCTTCCGCCGCCGCCAGCCGGCGGGCTTCGGCGGCATAGCGGCCGGCAAAGAGCATCGCGCCCCGGCAGGCCAGAATCACCGACTCCAGAAACGGCCTTCGGCCGAGATCATCCGCGCCACGGACCTCCAGCCGTTCGATCGTTCGCTCGACGTCGGCGATGATGCCCTCCAGCCCCTGTGCGAGCACCTTGTCGTAGGCTGCCTGGAAATGCCCGATCGTGCGCGAACGGAAGTAGTTGTAGATCACGCCGCGCTCGTCCGCTCTCCAGATTTCGGGCGGCACGGCCGCGTGGATGCGGTCGGCGATCTGGCGGTTGCGCCAGTAGGGGAACACCTCCTCCCTCAGGATGCGTTTGGTCGCGTCGCTGACATAAAACGGCGTGTCCCGGCGGGTCGCCAGACGATCCAGGTCGCGTTCGATCCACGCGCAGTTGATCTCCGGATAGACGGGAGAGCCCCGCGGCGTGAGGGTCTTCATGCCGACGATCAGCTCGTCTTTTTGAATCGTCACGGGCTGCTCGGCCAGCACGCGGTAGAGCATCTGGCCGCGCCGGACGGCGATCGGCTCGCCCTCGGTTTCCCGGTAGCTGCGCGTGACCGCGACCGCCCGAAAGGGGTGGACTTCGGGGCGGGTGTTCCGGTTGCGCTCGATGCCGAGCCGGACGCGGTCGCTCGGGCCGGTTGCAGGGACGGCGGCCGGGCCGCGGACTGGGGTGAGGCGGTCCATCGTGATGACGGTCATGGTTGACTCCGATCGAGATGTTTTGGTGTTGGATTTTTGGATTTGGCCCTCGCCTGCGCCAGCGCCGGCCGCCGGGGAGTTGCGTTCCCCGCCTTCCGGGCTGCGGCCCGCCGCATCGTCTCGGTCGCGCGGCGCACGTGCTCCCGCGCCAGCGCCTCCGCGCGCTCGGCTTCCCCCCGGGATACGGCCTGAACGATGGCCTTCAGTTCGGCCAGCGTCGTCCGGATGGTTTCCTCGTCCCGCGGCAGGTAGGCACGGATGTGGTAGCGGTGCAGATTGGTATGAACGGTTTCGAGGAAAAAACCATGCAGGGGGTTGCCGGCCAGCCGGGCCAGCGCCAGGTGGATATCCCGGTCCGCCTGCATGAACGCGTCCCACTGGGCCGTCCCTTCTTCCGCCAAGGCTTCGGCCCGGGCAAGCAACCGATCGACCTCGCCCATCCGGCCGGGATCGGCCTGCCGGGCGGCGCGCCGGGTGACCAGCCCCTCGAGGTCCTGCCGGAACTCGGCGATCTGCTCCATGGTGATCCGCTGGGACTGCACGAAGAGGCCCAGGCTCTCGGCCATGCAGTCCGCGTTGAGCGGTTTGACGAAAATGCCCCCGCGCTGGCCCTTGCGGATCTCGACCAGCCCCTTCTGCTCCAGAACCCGCAGCGATTCCCGCAGCGTGTTGCGGCTGACGTCCAGCATCCCCTGCAGCTCGCGCTCGGAGGGCAGCCGGTCGCCGGCCGCAAGGCCGCCCTGCAGGATGGCGTTCTCCACCTGCTGGATGACGCTCTC
>CAYRUF010000120.1:0-3121 GCA_964427375.1 uncultured Desulfatibacillum sp.
CCGCACCGGGTCGCCGATGAGCTCCAGGCCATTATCAGCGCTGTTGGGGTGCCTGCTGCTTCCGTGTTCGAATGCGTTGTTCTCTCTGATAGGACTCCGCCTCCCGGAAGGCCACAATCCTCCGTCCTCGGTATCGCTCATATTCCCGAATGAATTCTTCAGGCCCAATGAATGGTCCGAGGATCCGTCCAGGACGGTTCGAGTCGGCGAAAAAGTAGGTCCGGCCATCCCGTTTGAAGCTCGCCAGCCAATGCCGCCGCCGCACATTCCCATTGATCGATAGGGGATCGAACTCGATCAAGAGGTACTTGGCATCATACTGCGGGCTGATGATTTTCATGGTTTCAACTGCAAAGCGCGACAGGTCGACACACGTACCCGATTTGATGGAAAAGAACTGAGACGGTGTAAAGATGGCGGGCGGTCCCTGTTGAGCCACCTGTGTTTCGGAGAGGCGCATGGATCGGCGCGGGTCATATGAGAAATGGGAGGCGATCCACGCATGGATGTCTTCTGGGGTTTTCCAGGCCTGCAGGGCCTGCTCGTAGGATTCGATATTTTCCGCCGCAGACGTTGAGACCCTCTCCCAGGCTGCTTCATCCGCGGCGTCCTCCGCGGACAGAGGGCCATCAGCAACCCCCGCCAGCAAAAGTAAAATCCCCAACGACACCGCCTTCAAGAACGCTCCGGTTGAGGATCGTAAGGCCATTCGGCGTTTTTCTCGCTCCATCCTTTACGGCTCCGTCTGTTTTGTTGCTGGTTTTATTTCACGGTCAGCACCGGGCAGTCGGCGTTGAGGATCACATATTGGGCGTTGGAGCCGAAGAGGAGCTTGCCCATCTTGGAGCGCTTCTGGATGCCGATGATGATCAGGTCGATCGCGTTTTCCCCGGCGAATTGAAGCAGATCCTCCCCGGGCTCCAATCCTTGGGCGGAGAGCTTGGCGGTGCACCGGATGTTCTCCGCCGTGATCGAATTCTTGGCGAACGTCAGATCGTCCTCAGCCTTCTGGTATACTTCCCGCACCGCATGCGGCCCGCCTTCGACCACGGTCAACACATAGGCCTCCGCCGATAGAATTTTGGCGTATTGCTTGACGATGTCGAGCGCCTTCTTGGATTCCTCCGAACCATCGTAGCCAATCAGTATCTTCATGCCTGCTCCCATGTGTTCATTCTTCCTCGGTTTTTCGCCTCCATGTAGACAACCCGACGGCCGCTGTCAATCGTCGGCCCGGTCATGATAAAAAGTCATTCTTGTGATAAGAAATAGTTGATTGACTTATTGCCCGTCTATCATACAGATTGCGTCCGAAATACCCCGGTGATTTCAGACGACCGGAATTGGGAGGCCGGACGGCATTCCCAGCGGCAGCGGCAAGCCCCTTCTGCACGGAGTCATCCATGTTCAAATTTCTTTTCAGGAAAGAGCAGCAGCTCGAGGCCTTAATCTCCCAGTACCTGGAGAACCTGAGCCGGACCCAGGAGCACTTTGTCAAGGCGATGGACACCTGCCTGGACGAGGGGCTTTGCGGCCAGTTCGGCTTTCTGATCGAGCAGACCCACAAGTTCGAGTCCAAGGCCGACGAGATCCGCGACGAGATCAATTACCTGATGTACAGCCGCGCGCTGATCCCCGAGTCCCGCGAGGACGTCATGAGCCTGATCGAGCAGGTGGAGGTGATTCCGCGCATCTTCGAGCTGATCCTGCACCTGATCCGCACCCAGAAGCTGAAGATCCCGGACATCATCATGCTCGATGTCAAGGACCTGATCCGGATCTCGGTGGAGAGCTGCGAGCTGATGATCAAGCAGATCGACCTGATGCTGAAAAACCGCCAGGGAATCCGGGCGCTGATGAGCACGATCGACCGCAACGAGAGCCACTGCGACCACATCGAGCGCAGCCTCATGCTCAAGGTGTTCGAGTCGGACATGGATCTCGTGCACAAGCTGCAATTGAAAGAGCTGATCATCGCCATGGGGGAGGTCTCGGATCAGGCCGACCGGGTCTCCAAGCGCGTGAACATCCTGACGTTGAAGAGGCGGGTCTGATGCTCTCACTGCTGGGCGGGGTGTTTCTGGGCTGGTCGCTGGGCGCCAACGACGCCGCCAACTGCTTCGGATCGGCGGTGGCCTCGCGCATGGTGCGCTATTGGACGGCGGCGGCCCTGTGCGCCGTCTTCATATTGGTCGGCGCCCTCCTGGAGGGGCAGGCTGGGATCGAAACACTCAGCGGCCTGACGTCCATCGACCTGGAGCAGGCGGTGGTGATCACGGTGGCGGCCGGTTTGACCATGACGATCATGACGGCCTTCGGGCTGCCGGTATCCACGTCCCAGGCGGCGGTGGGAGCGATTCTGGGGATCGGTTTTTTCAATCAAGAGGTCAACATCACCGGCCTGGGCAAAGTGCTGGCCTGCTGGTTCGGAACCCCTACCGGCGCGGTGCTGGTGGCGCTGGTGCTCTATAAGATATTGGCACAGGTTTACAATCGGCTGCCGGTCAGTCTGTTCCAGGCCGATATGCTGCTGCGGGCGGCCCTGGTGGTGGCCGGTTCTTACGCCGCCTACGCGCTGGGCGCCAACAACGTCGCCAACGTCACGGCCGTCTTCGTCGGGGCGGGGACCCTGACGGTTTTTTCGGCGGCGCTGATCGGGGGGCTCAGCATCGCATTCGGAGTCGTGACCTACAGCCGGGAGGTCATGGAGACGGTGGGACGCAAGCTGGTGCGGCTGGATCCGTTTTCGGCGCTGGTGGTGGTGCTGGCCGAAGGGATCACGGTGCACTTCTACACCGTTCTCGGAGTGCCGGTCTCGACGTCCCAGGCCGTGATCGGGGCGGTGCTGGGCATCGGCATCATCAAAGGGGCCCAAACCATCAAACGCAAGACGCTCTACGGGATCTTCACGGGATGGTTCTTGACCCCGCCGGTGGCCTGCTTCATCGCCATGTGCATCTACTTCGCCATGCATCTGGAGTATGTTCCCCGCTGAACCCTATCATGGGAATCATAACCCCATCCATTATGACAGGACGTTATTCAAACCATAAAACAAAATCGTTTGCCTCCAGCCAAACGAGAGACTATACAAGCGCTGAAAATGAACGGGATTTAATAA
>CAYRUF010000121.1:0-2906 GCA_964427375.1 uncultured Desulfatibacillum sp.
CGTGTATTACTCGGTGTCAAGCGATGATGTTTCAGGTTTGGTGTGACCCTGTAGGGCTGATTTGCGGAGGGGGGGAGGCTAGATCTAAGAGTCAGAGTGTCTAGCGCTGGACAACTTCGCCCCTCAATCTGTGGTTCGATGCAAGGCTCAAGATTCAGATAACTTACACAATCGAGTGAACACAGGATATCGCTGATGTGAGTCAACTCTCGCTTTGACGGTCTGACCTGGTTCGGTAATGGAATTGTTTGGAGGCTCATGACTATCCCTCAATAAACAGGGTGAGCCATTCCCCCCCTTCACCCTCCTGTCAATTGGTTCGTCTGCATGGGGTTCTGACTGTCAAGGGTGAGCGTAGCGAATCCCGTAGGGACTTGCCCTTGACGGTCAGGTTCTCATGCGGTATCCCTTCTCTGGAGGGTGAAGGGGAAAAGAAAGGAAAATCAGCCCTAACGGGCTGTCAATTTTGTTTGATGTCGATTTCTATGATGGCAGCTGGATTCTCAAGCAAAGCCGCGTCATTCTTATAGACCTGATGGTACTCAGCCTTACTATTGGTTCGTCCCATCCAAGCAATTGCAGCGTTCACCCTATATGCCTTTCTACCTGATGGAGCCGTTCCCTTAATCAAAAGCCCTTTCTCAGATAGGCTTTTCATTGCTCTTCCAACTGCTGACTGAGCAACTCCTATCTCATCAGCAATGATTCGTTGAGGTACATCGATCCAGTTGCCATAGGTCATGTTGGCAATACAGCCAAACAAGACCCGATACTCTTGTTGAGTCAAGCCTTTCTGTGCTGCTATCAGGAATCCGTTAGCCATACCTTGAAAGAATGTTCCTGCTTTTAGCGTAGACCTTATCCGTCTGTTGCTAACAGCTAACTCAACTACGTCCGATTCAATATCAGAGTCTAGACTAGAGCCATTAGCACTAAGTTTTCTTACGAGCAAGCTGTTAGGAATATAAACCCCGCTCTTCCCCATATTGTACTCTGGAGTTATAAAAAAAGTACTCTACAGTTATTTATAACTCCGGAGTAAGGTTTTATAACTCTGGAGTATTAAATTTTTTTCTGAAACCCTTTATCCATACACTCTCCAGCCTTCTGCTTCTGTTCTTATATTTAAATAGCTGTCTTATTGAGAATAAGAGCCTTGTCAGACAGGGATATCTAAAAGCCTAAAACATATACTTGAAGCGGAATAGAAGAATTCTATAGTAGGCTAATCGTTAGAAGCTTATTGACAATAGTTTAAGCATTGCCTAATTCCTATTAGCGAATCCCTCTACAAATCTGGATTGCTGTTGGCAACCATGCTTTCTATAAGCCTATTTCTGTCGCAAGATAACTGCTCAACGTGAGGTGAGGAGGCTCAGTAGAAGGGGTGATAGTCCAACGGAAGCTATTCACTTCAGTTCTGCATGCTCATGCAAACTACGAGAAATTGGGCGTCACTGCAAATCTCGCTGATGTTGCTTAGCACTTATAAAAACTGCCAGAACCCTGAGGTTCCCTGCAATTTTTGCCAATATCTGTTTCAATTGCTCTGAGCAATGCCCAGCAACGTTTAGCACAGTCAGGAAATATCCGTCCTACCCAAAGCTTCTGAAATCGGCCTAGAAGCCACTAGAAGGCTCGATAACCTGTCGAGGCTATGTAACCCCATTCAAGGGTACAAACACGGACTATAGGCTGTCCTAGAGGCCAATGAAATGACGATTCCTGTTTGCTAGCCCTAGATGCAGTTATGGGATAGCGACAGTTCAGAGAGTTCAAGATCTCCAAAAGTAGTGAAATCAGCAAAGCGGACAGCCCTAACGGGCTGTTTTTCTTTAGATTCCGAGCAAAGAACTGCTCGCCGCAAGGCATGCCTCCCCCCCTGGGAGGGGGGAAGGCAGCCAGATAGCGTAGCAGTGGATGGTAGCCGTCAAGGGACGCGCTCCTTATGCTCCCTCGCTTGCGCTCAGTCCGCTACCGCGCTCAAGCCCTTGACGGTGGTGTGAGGTGTTCGTGAGTGCAGTCTGAGAGATATCCGTTAGCAGCGCAGCTCCTCTCAGGATGGGTCTTGTTCCCAAGATGTCTCGATACCCAGCTCTCCGAGAGCCTGCTCGACTAGCGCCCTGGTGGCGGTGGCGTAGCTACCAAATAGGTGAATCCTTGGCTTGCGGTCAGGGAAGTATTTGGCTAACAACAAAACCTTAAGCCCATCCTTCCAGTCGATTACGTGCTTGATTTCTACTACATGAGAGGACGTTAGCAGGTCGATATAGCCAAGCGGGGTTTCTACTTCTGTCTCTCCACCTTCCCGCTCTTGTAGCGCTTTCTGAACCCGAATTTCGGTATCAAATACGGTTGGCGTTGTCATATCTCCCCTTCTTACTGCCCGCTCAACACATTCACTGCATACTTGATAGCTTAGTCCTTCCCAAAGAAGCGGGTCGAAGGCCCGCCAAGAAAGAGACCTGCGACAGCAGGAACAGTAGAGGCGGCTCCTGCTCACCTGGCCCGCTCCAAGAGTGCAGTGATTACGCGACGGACAGCACCAGTGTCTTTCCCGTTGCGTGTCACGATTGGATCTCTTAACAACTCCTCTCCCAGATCGGCTAGTGTCTTGCTATCCGACCGATCATGTGAAGCGAAAAACCCATCCTCAGCCAGTTTTTCTAGCAAGTCAGCACGGGTTATCCCGCGCTGTGATGCAACATCACCCAGCAGCGACCAGCAGCGCTCGGTTAAACGGATAGACCTTACCTCGCGGCGCTGGTCAGAGATCTGCGTGAACTGACCATCTTCCCCTTTAAGCTTCATGGATATTCGTGTAATACATGGCTTCTCTTTAACTCTATGCCGTGTATTACTCGGTGTCAAGCGATGATGTTTCAGGTTTGGTGTGACCCTGTAGG
>CAYRUF010000122.1:0-2783 GCA_964427375.1 uncultured Desulfatibacillum sp.
TCTTCCCTGATGGTCGCGCCGGATTACCGGCGATTCATTGAAGACTTGAAGGCCCTGTCAATGATCGGTCTAATCGAGCCACCGATGATCGCCGTAATGGAGCCACTTAAAAGTGTTCCAAAAGCGACTTCGGACGGCTCTGCGAACTACGAGTTTTCACCTCCTTTCGGGGTTGTTTTTTCTGCTTTTTGACCGCTGTTTTTTGTGTTTTTGGGAACCGGTTTTGTGCAGCGGTAGCTTTTACCGTCCAGCACGACCTTGTAGGCGCCATGGCGCAGCCGATCGATGGTGGCCGCCCCCAGGATGCGATTGGGGAAGGCATCGGCCCACTCCGGGATGTCCAGGTTGGAGGTGACGATGGTGCTTTTGCGCTCGTAGCGTTCGGCGATCACGTCGTGGAAGTCCTCATCCTGGCTGCCCTTGAGCGGTTTTAAGCCGAAGTCGTCGATGATCAAGAGATCCACCGCGGCAAGCTTCGCGAAGCTGCGATCAAAACCGTTGATGGCCCGGGCGGCGTGCAGTTGTCCGAGCATCCGGGAGACGGTGGTGAACAGCACATCGTGGCCGGCGCGGATGGCGCAATGCCCCAGCGCCTGGGCGATGTGGCTTTTACCGGTGCCGCAGGGACCCACGATCAGCACACAGACCTTCTCCTCGATGAACCGGCAGGAGGCCAGCTCCATAATCAGCTGCCGATTCAGGTTGGGGTTGAAGCTGAAGTCAAACTCCTCCAGCGTCTTCTGGTTGCGGAAGTTCGCCCGGCGCAGCGCGGAGGCCAGTCGTTTCTGGCTGCGGCGGGCGATCTCATCGGTGATGACGGTCGCCAAAAAGTCCATGTAGGAGAACTTCTCATCGATCGCCTGCCGGTTGCGCGTCTCCAAGGAGTCCAGGATTCCGGACAGTCGCAATTGCTTGAGCATGGGGATGATCTCGGGCATGGGGTTCATCGTTGACCTCCTTCGCTCAATTGAGCGTCAACTCAGCGGCCGGCCGCAGGAAGCGCGCAGCGCTGGTGTAGGTGGAGGACAGATGAAGCTCCTCGGCAACCGGCATCTGATCCAGGCCCTTTTCCAGAATGCCCTTGACCGTTCGATAGCGCGGGTTGTCGAAGAACAACGCCCGCGAACAGGCACTCTCCAGCCGGGCGGCACCATACTTTTTACCCAGCCCGATGATCCCCTGGGCCGCGCGCAGGTTGTCCAGCACACGGTCGGCAAAAAGATGCCGGATGAGCCGATGACAATCGCCGCCGACCGCTTCGGCCTGATGCAGACACCACTGCGGGTCCTGCATCCGGTAGGCAATCGCCTCCGGCGGTAGGTGCTCTTCAACTGTGGATCGAGCGCCAGGCTTCCGGAGCCGGCGATGCACGGCCACCAGCTCAAACTCATGGTAGATCTTCACCGTCTGATCGGTCGCCTTCAGCCACAGCAGCCGGTGCACCAGCTGGAACGGCGCCGAGTACAGGCACTTCTCATAGCGCACATGACAGTCCCCATGCAGCTTCGCCGAGGCCCACACCGCCGGCTCCACCGGCACATCCGGAAGCCGCTGCAAAAGGGCCTTTTCGGTTGCGGCAAACACCGTCAGGGGCTTCTCCTGCAGGCTGCCGTGGGTGCGGTTGCCCGCGGTCTCCATCAGCCAGCCCATCAACTGCCGGTTGCCGTCGGTCAGCGAGCGGAAGTGGCGAAGGGGCACAAAGCCCTTCTTCACGTACTTGACCCCGGACTCCACCCGGCCCTTCTTCTGGGGATCGGCCGGCGGACAGGGAGAGATCAAAAACCCGTAGCCCTCGGCCAGTTCCCCGTAGGAACGCTGCACCTCGGGATCCCTAAAACAGGCGCGCGTGATAGCACACTTGGGGTTGTCGATGATGAGCTTTTTCGGAACTCCGTTGAAGAACTCAAAGGCCCGCCGGTGGCAGGACAGCCAGGTGGCAAGTTTCTGGTCGGCGACGATCTCCGCGTACATGTGCCGGCTGAAGCAAAGCGTCATCACAAAAATCCAGGTGGCCACCACCGCCCCGGTGAACGCATCGGTGATCCGGGGGCCTTTGCCAAAATCCACCTGCGCCGCCTCCCCGGGGGCAAACTCCAGAATGCAGGTGGCTTGGGGAGTATTCCCCCGCAGCTTCTGCACCAGACGGCGAACCGAGGAGTAGCTGCCGGTAAAGCCGAACTGCTCCACCAGCGCCCGGTAAATGGTGGTGCCCCAGATGTTCTGCGCCACCCACTGCTTGATCCGCTCTTCGTGAACCACGCTCAACGACTGGCGCGTGGGGTTGGTTTGCACAGCCGCCTGAAAGACCTCAGAAAGCTGCCGGTCCTCGGGCAGCGGCCCATCGCCCAGCCACCCGTTGCGGATGGCAACCTCGCGCAGCCGCGCACACTTCAACCGGCCCATCAGGCCAGTTTTGGCGATGGCCCGGTCGCTTTCGCCTAAACGCATACGATGAATAACGTGTCGGTATTCGTGCATCTCAAACCTCCGATTGGCCATGGGCAAGCTCCTTCCGGTAAATGGGGTCATTGCCGGAAAGCTTACCCGATTAACGGTTCGGGTCCGAGATGCTTTTGGAACACACACTAAAAAATGCGGATGGGTGGCCTCATTTCGCCGATCACCAACTGGCCCTATTTCGCCGATCACCGGATGGCTCGATTTCGGCGATCATCCGGTGGCCTCATTTCGGCGATCACGCAGTGGCTCTATAGCACCGATCATCAACAGGCCCGGGTTGTCTCGGCCCGCATCGGCGCAGCCCGAGCCGTGAACCGCGACCT
>CAYRUF010000123.1:0-2723 GCA_964427375.1 uncultured Desulfatibacillum sp.
ATATGAATAGGTAAAACTTTGATGTTATCTCTGTCTTTTCCCCTCATCCAAACCGTACGGGTCACTTTCATGACATACGGCTTTCCATCGTTCTTTGCAACAATTCCATAAAATTAGTTTTCCGATTTCAGTGATTTCTTCTTATTCTTCAGGGGTTCTCTTCCGCATTTCTCTCTCAAATCATTTAGCCTATCCATTTGTACCTTTGTCATGTAGGGTATTTCAGGATTTACTTGATGTACCCATCCATGAGTAACCTTAGATAGGATAACTAGATTGTCGAAGTTATCTTTACCGCCTTTAGAGACCATTGTCTTATGATGACAATGGACATCCTGAGCCATTACAAATTTACCTGTAATGTAATCTTTTCCAAGTTGCATAGAATATTTGGATAAGCGATTATCATTATATTCTACACTTCTGTGGATTATGGGATTACAGCACATGATTTTCATTTGACTAGAGATGTTTTCTGGGATACTGGGACTGTCTTCATACCAATTGTAATCCCTTTTCTTTGGGTTTAATGTTGTATGACGGCATCCCCATATTGGATATATTGTGTTCCCGTCTATACTAAAGGCGGAATCTACATATTCTTTATATAACTTTCTGAATGCGGGTGATATGTGGGTTTTACTATCTGCCTGTCTTCTAAGTTTCCACCACGATAACTTGGTTCTCTGGTATATGTTGTAGAAATTGATACTTGATTCTGAGGCAATTCTCCAATAGTTATGGTAGCCTAGGATAGTGATGTTCAAGAGCGTGATAAGTACGGCCTTTGCCTTTTTGTCTGATGTTTTGAGAATTATCTTGATTTTCGTTTTGAGTGTTTGTATAATTTTGTTTAAGTTTTTTGTAGTAACGGAGGTTTTTGTATATTTATAAGAGCCTCTGTTACTCCTATCAACACTCTTCACACATTTCTTACCTTCCTTGTTGGCTTTGAGTTCAAAACCCAGAAAGTCAATGGAATCTTTGGTAAGGTCTACTATCCTGCTTTTTTCTTCTGATATTTCCAGCTTCAGATTGCATTTCATCCAATCTTTTACTGCAAAATACCAAGCCTTGGCTTCCATTTCTGTCTTACAGAAGATAACAAAGTCATCTGCATATCTAACAATCCTGCCTGATTTGAGTCTTGTCTTATTTAGTCTATAATTCATTGCCGCATGGAATGAAGCATAGTTCTTATAATCGTTTTCTTCTATTCCAAAATCAAATCTTTCCCATTGCGATGCTATCCACCAGTCTAGGCTGTTGAGAACAACATTCGCTAGAAGGGGTGATAATACTCCACCTTGGACTGTTCCAAGTGTTGACTGGGAGACTGTCTTTGTTTTGGGATCATAGATGTTCGCTCTGAGTCTCTTGCTTATGATTGTTAGGAGTCTGGTATCTCTTATTCCCAGTGCCCATAGTTTCTTTCGGATGAGGCGATGCTTGATATTGTCAAAGCATTTCTTGATGTCAAATTCACAGGCATAAGTATAACCTGCTCTTACGAGTGTTTGGGACATCTGAATTGCTTCTTGTGCGCTTCTTCCTGGTCTGAAACCATAGGAATCAGGATGAAACTTTGCTTCTACTATTGGTTCGATTACCTGTTTTATGGCTTCTTCGATAATCTTGTCTTTGTAGCAAGATATTCCCAAAGGTCTTACTCCACCATTGGGTTTGGGGATTTCTTTTCTACGTATTAGACCACTTTTGTAATCCAGTAGTTCCAATTTGATTTCACTCAGGTATTCCTCAGTTACCATGTTCTTGAAATCTATGACGTTTTGTTTGTCCATCCCTTTGGTTTTACTTCCATGATTGGCTTTGATCTTTCGATGCGCCATCATCAGGTTTCTATCATCTGCTACATATTCCAGAATACTTCTAAAACCATATTCTAACGCAGATTTTTTATTGAGTTCTTTTTGTATTTCAACCCAATCGTAATAAGTTTCTTCTCTAAAACGTATTCATAGCCTTTTACCTCCATTCCCAGGGGAATAGATAGTAAAACTCTTTAATCATATCAGATTTCCTATGAAACTAACTTATAGAATTGTCAAAGAACGACTAATGCCCTTCGCTCCACCTCCATTACAGAGGCTTCAACACTACTACGGCATCTGTGTTACCAGGATTAAGTCCACTTATTTCCCTTCTTACAGGAAAGAAAGGTTTCGTTGGACAGACTGTCATAGTTTCTACCTTTCGGCAGTTCCTGATAATCCCACGTTCCAAGATAGTACTCTCGAACTGGTTTAGGTGCTTGCTATGGCTGTGGGGATTCGAGCAGAGGCCATACTTACTGTAAAGTAATGATTCTGCTGAGGACTTTCGACCATGACAAATTTTACTCATCCTCTACCACCTGATAGCTTATGCTACATCCCGTTATTCATTTCTAACGGTCGATCTCCAGCCTTACATTCGCAAGTTTGTCAGACCCTTGGGGTCATCCTTCACCATGCCAGCCTCAAACGACATCCGCATCATAATTCATCGCCATCTCAGACTTCATTTTCATGCGACTTCACCTGGCATCAGACTTTTCGGAGTAGATTCCTAAAGCCCACAGGAGTATTAACGACTCAGTTTCGGAAAATCTTTGCCTCTCCTCATTCCTGAGTGTACTATCTTAGTTATCTATTTGTTAAAGAACAAATATCTCTCTTTTCATCTACTTACAGGAAAGTAGTTTATAGAGAAACGTGGCGCAC
>CAYRUF010000124.1:0-2565 GCA_964427375.1 uncultured Desulfatibacillum sp.
TGCATCGAGCCGCTGAAGATGGGCGGCGAATAAGGAGGAAACCCCTCCTCGCTGAAACGAGGCCTGGGCAGACACCCCGGTTAACGCATTCACGCCGGCCCGCGCTGATGGTCGACTCGGCAGCAATCAGCGGATCCCATCATACCAAACCAATCGCGGATTTTGGGGCGCTGCTCCCTATTGCGTTATTCACATTTTCGAAGGTAAAAGTCGATCTGTGTCTTTCGATGACCGATCGTTTCCTTCAGGAGCGGCTATGGATTGGGGGGTGTTTCTTTTCGGATTGAATGCCTTACTGCTGGCGGCAGCCGGTTATTTCACCTGGGAGTCCTATCGCGAGAAGGAGCCGCGCGCCCCCAAAGCCGGGCTCTGCGCATGCGGCCTTCTGGCGGCAATGGGTATTGCCGGCATCCTGCTGCCTGCTGCACGGCCGATCATCGGGACCTTTTTGGGGCTGATCGTTTTCTTGAGCCTGCTTTTTCTGATACCGAGCGCTCCAAACCCGAAAGCCCTCCAAGGCGGGGTGGGGTATGCTGTCGGCGAGATCTTGCGCTTTGACGAACGCGACTTGGTTTTCGCCCGAAACCGATCGCTACCGCCTGGATCCGAGGTCTACCGGCGTTACTATGACGAGCACCCGGAAAGAGAAGCGCAGGATGCCGATCGCCGCTCTAAGGGCGGAATAGTAGGCCGGGTGGGCGCAATCGACGACGGCTACCGGCCGAACGTCGCCATGATCGGGGCCTGCTTTGACATGCCGCCGGTATTCGGGCAGCTGGCCGAAACTACACCGCCTGCCGGTTCTACGCTCGAAAAAATTGATCCTGCCCGCGCGGCCATGATCGTCAAGGGATTTGCCCGGCGCATCGGCGCCGACCTCGTGGGGATCTGCCGGGTCAACCCAGCCTGGGCCTATTCCCACAGGGGCGAGATCTTCTACGGCAACTGGGAAGACTGGGGTTGCGAAATCCCCGAGCCGCTGCCCTACGCGGTGGTCGTGGCCACCGAGATGGCCCATGGAAACGTGGCGGCCGGCCCCCACACCCCGGCGCTTTTCGAGAGCGCCTTTAACTACAGCAAGGGCGCTTTTATCACCACCACCTTGGCGCGCTGGTTTGCCGGCATGGGTTACCGGGCCGCCGCCCAGCACAGCCGGCATTACGACCTCAACATGGTGCCGCTTGCGATCGATGCGGGCTTAGGCGAGCTCGGCCGCTTCGGCTACTTGATCTCCGACGGGTTCGGACCAAGGGTGCGCCTGTTTGCGGTGACTACCGACATGCCTCTTGAAACCGACGCGCCGGTCGACCTCGGCGTAGAGGGGTTTTGCCGGCGCTGCCTCAAGTGCGCCGACTCCTGCCCCTCGCGCTCCATCCCCGCCGGTGACAAGACCGTAGTGAACGGAGTCGCGAAGTGGAAGATGAACGCGGAGACCTGCTTCGACTACTGGTCCAAGGTGGGCACCGACTGCTCGATCTGCATGGGGGTCTGCCCTTACAGCCGGCCCAACCGCGGCCTGCACCGACTGGCGCGCTGGACGATCCGCCGCTCGCGTCTGGCCAGGGCGGTTTTCCCGATCATCGACAACCTCGCCTACGGCAAGCGTTGGAAACCCCGTCCGGTTGAGGCGTGGATAAGCTTTTCCGGAGAGTGAAGAAAATCAAAGCCATATCGGTTCATCGCTGGATGTACTCGATGCAAGGAGGTTTGAATGAGAGGGCCGGAAGGAGCACATTTCAGAGAGCGGTTGCGTCGATCGCCGATGCACATTGCGAAATCCAATTCCGCACCTTTAACCCGGCGATGCGTCGAAATCCTCGTTCGTTGCTGGTAACGACCGTCAGGCCTGCCGCATTAGCATGCGCAGCGATCCATAAAACGTTGCTGCCGATAGACTGCCCGGTCTTGGTGATCGGCATCTGCAAAAAGCTCTACATCGAGGATTAAAATGGAAGGCAAGAGCCTCATCAATGAGGACTTTACATCCGAAGTAAAAGGGAAGTTCGGCACGATCCTGGCAGACCCGCCCTGGCGGTTCTCGAATCGGACCGGGAAAATAGCACCAGAACATAAGCGGCTTAGCCGATACGAGACCCTCACTTTCAAAGAAATCGAAGAGCTACCGGTAAAAAAGGTAACGGCCGAAGAGGCCCATCTATACCTTTGGGTCCCGAATGCCCTTCTGCAGCAGGGGCTTGAGGTTTTAAAAGCCTGGGGCTTCACTTACAAAACAAATATCATCTGGCATAAGATCCGGAAGGACGGCGGCCCGGATGGCCGGGGAGTTGGCTTTTATTTCCGAAATACGACTGAAATGGTTTTATTCGGAATCAAAGGGCGGCTGCGAACCTTCAAACCAGGCCGTAAGCAGGTCAATATCATAAAGGCAAGGAAGCGCGAACACTCCAGGAAACCTGACGAGCTTTATGAAATAATTGAATCATGCAGCCCCGGGCCTTATCTCGAACTATTTGCCAGAGGGAACCGCCGCAAATGGACTCAATGGGGTAACGAGGTCGAGGATTATAAGCCAAATTGGCCGACATATGCTAATAATTCGTACAC